>NZ_QBUB01000010.1:0-291341 GCF_003058125.1 Paraburkholderia sp. GV068 | reverse complement strand
CAATCTGAGCCAGGATCAAACTCTTCAGTTCAAACCTGTTACTGTTTTCGGGCTCTTTCGAACCCGGTCGCTCACTCAACGTACTGACGAAGTGTTCAACCATCTCTCGATGACCAAACCTTCCTTTCATTACTGTGTGAGACTTGATACTTTCGCTTTTCGCCCGGCTCCGGAGTAAACCCCGCAACCCGGCGCGCGTCGCGCATCAAGCGCCCACACTTATCGGCTGTTAGTTTTTAAAGATCGGTTCGCACACTTCACAGCGCCCACTGCAACCACCCGGCACTGCTTCGTTCTGCGTCGCTGCATCAGCAGCAGAGAAGCGAGATTATGAAGAACTTCCGTCGCGCCGTCAACAGGTTTTTGCTACTGCCTGAACCTGCCGCCACCGCTGGAAGCCTTGCCGCTATTGGCTCTCCCGCTTCCCGTGCCCCGGCGTCCGGAGCACGAAAGAGCGAGATTCTAGCGAGCCGGCTGGCGCCTTGCAAGCGTTATTTCCACATAAGGAAATTGCCCCAAAACGATTGTCACGAGCAATGAAAACCGGACCGTTCAACCTCCCGCAATCGCGCGCTTACGCATGACGCGCTCCACTACTGCGAGGTAGTGATCGATACCCGGCGTCGCGCGATTTTCTTCTTTTGCGCGGTCGTCCCATTTACGCAGACGCAGCGCGTCCCGTGCGTATGGCTTCTCGAGAAACGCTTCGGCTTCGTCGCGACTGAAGATCCCGCCTTGCAACTGCAGACTTCGCACCGAATCGGCGGAAAGCTGGTCGAAATACGCGTCGTCGATGGCGCAAAGGCAGCGCTTTGCGTCCACATGCAGGCGAATCGGCTCCAGTACCGCGTCCGGCAACACGGCCCGTAGGAACGGCAACGCGAAGTACTGATGCAGATCGTCGATGCCCCGCTCCGTCGGCGTCGCGCCTTGGAGGTTCAGCAAATGCCCGAGGTCGTGCAAAAACGCAGCGGCGACGAGTTCGTCGTTCGCGCCCGCTTCTTCCGCGAGTGCGCCGCTTTGCAATGCATGCTGGAGTTGCGTGACCGGTTCGCCGCTATAAGCGATGCCGCCATATTGCTCGAATAGCGAACGGATGTCGCTCACACTCAGTGCCACGCCGTCACTCCCACGGTAAAGAAAAAGTTTTCAGATTGGTAAAGCTCTTCATCGCTTCCTGAACGCCTTCCTTATAGCCGAGGCCCGAATCCTTGATTCCGCCGAACGGCGTCAACTCGATCCGATAGCCCGGCACTTCCCACACGTTGACCGTGCCCACCCGCAACTCGTTGATGAAACGCGTGATCGCGTCCTGTCGGTTCGTGCACACGCCCGACGACAAACCGAATCGCGTGCCGTTGCTGATGCGGATAGCGTCGTCGAGCGTGTCGAACGTGATGATCGGCGACACCGGCCCGAAGGTTTCCTCGCGCACCACGCTCATTTCCGGCTCAACTCTGTCGAGCACCGTCGGCGAATACAGCGCGCCATTGCGCCGATTGCCGGCAAGCAAACGCGCGCCGCCCGCAATCGCCTCGTTCACGCGCGATTCGAAAAGCTGCGCCGCCGCGACGTCGATGACCGTGCCCATCTGATTGGCCGCATCGAATGGATCGCCGAAGCGCCAGGCCCGCGTCTTCTCGACGACCAGCTCGGCGAAATCCGCCGCGACGCGTTGTTGCACGAGCATCCGCTTGACCGCCGTGCAGCGTTGACCCGAGTTCTTGTACGAGCCCTGCACGGCGAGCGTCGCCGCGCGCTCGAGATCGGCGTCGTCGAGCACGATCAGCGGATCGTTGCCGCCCAACTCGAGCACGACACGCCGATACGCCGCCTTCGCCGCGATGTATTTGCCGATCGCCACGCCGCCCGTGAAGGTGACGAGTTCAGCCAGCGGATGCGTGATCAGTTCATCGGCGATTTCGCGCGGGTCGCCGGTCAGCACTTGCAGCATCGGCGCGGGCAAACCGGCCTCGTACAGAATGTCGGCGAGATAAAGCGCCGATAACGGCACCTTCTCCGACGGCTTCACCACGACGCGATTATTCGTCGCGATTGCCGGCGCGATCTTATGCGCGACCTGGTTCATCGGATGGTTGAACGGCGTGATGGCGACGATCACGCCGGCGAGCGGCTCGCGTTGCGAAAACACGCGCCGCCGCTTGCCGTGTGGCGTCAGATCGCAGGCAAAACTCTGCCCGTCGTCGCGCAATGCTTCCATCGCGGCGAACTTGAACACGTCGGCGACGCGGCCAATTTCATAGCGCGAGTCCTGCTTCGACAGACCCGATTCCAGCGAGATCAGATCCGACGCCTCTTCGGTTCTCTCGCGCAACAAAGCGGCCGCGCGCTCGAGAATCTGCGAGCGTTCATAGCGCGTGAACTTCGGCTGATAAGCCGCGGCGTACTCGAACGCGGCGCGCACGTCGTCGACGCTTGCAAGCGCCGCCGTGCCCACGCGCGTACCCGTGTACGGATCGAACACGTCGAACGAGCGAGGACGCGCCGCGCGTTCGCCTTCGAGCCGCAGCGTTTCCGCCCGGAAGGCCGGATGGTCCCGCAGCGTCGTGTTCATGATGCCGACACGCGGTTCAATGCGACGTCGAAGATATCGAAGTTGCGCAGCCGCCGGCCACTGTCCGCGGTCGGCAATCCCTCTACGCGCCGATTGAAAAGCAGCGGCACTTCCTGTTCCGACAAGCCGCCATGCGAGCGCAACGGCACGGTCAATCCGGAAAGATCGTGCTCGTCGCGGCGTGTGCCGAGCACGACATGCTTCGTGCCGATCACAACAATGTCGCCGACGCGGTCGTTGGGCAACTCAAACCGTTCGCACGCGGCGCGGTTATCGAGCGCGAGTTCGACTCCCGCAAGGCCGCGAATGCGCTCAATGACCTGCGCAGCGCTCACATCGCGTGGCAAATAGATTGTCGCGAACGAACCGAGCGCGCCGTGATGCACCACGTACGGGTCCGTGATCGGCAGAATCACGCGCGCCTTGCGAGCGCCGAGCCATTCGTCCAGCACGTCCTGCAGATAGATCACGTTCGGCTCGCCGGTTTGCGGATCGTGCTTCGCGTTCATGCCGTGATCGGCGGTCAGTCCGATCACCCAGCCGAGCGCGTCGAGTTGCGCGAGATAGCCGTCCATCATCGCGTAGAACGCGTTCGCGCCTTCGGTGCCCGGCGCGAATTTGTGCTGGATGTAATCGGTCGTGGACAGATACATCAGGTCGAGCGTGCGCGTTTGCGCGAGTCGCACGCCTGCCGCGAACACGAACTCCGACAGCGCCGCGCTGTACACGTCGGGCAGCGGCAAGCCGACCAGATCGAGCACTTCGTCGATGCCGTTTTTCGCGCGCGTCACCGTGTCCGCTTTTTCCGCCGAAAAGCAGATGCCGTTCAACTGCCAGCCCAGCAAGCGGCGCAACTTGTCTTTCGCGGTGACGACGGCGACCGCCGCGCCGGCTTCGCTCGCGGCAGCCAGCAACGTGCCGGCGCGCAGATAGGCCGGATCGTTCATCATCACCTCGGCGCCCGCGCCGCCGTTCGCGTCGGGGTCCCAGAAGTAATTGCCGCAGATGCCGTGCACCGAAGGCGGCACGCCGCACACGATCGACAGATTGTTCGGGTTGGTGAACGACGGGATCACGCAATCGCCCTTGAACGCCGCGCCGCCCTTCAGCATCTTGCCGATGAACGGCGCAACGCCGGGCGCGACCGCCGCCTCGAGATAATCGAACTCACAGCCGTCGACGCACACCACGACCGTCGGCCGCGACGGCAGCCTGTAGCGGCGGCCGTTGACTTCGATCATCCGCCCAACCGTTTCTTCGTTCGTGCTTGCCATTGTTCCCGTCCCTGCGTGCCGCGCACGCGTGCTCGAGCCAATCGGTTAAACCCACCTCATCGCTTCACTCGTCCGACGCTGGCGTAAATCGCGCCGCATCCAACTGCCCTGCCGCCGCGCCGCCTTCCTCGCACGCCGCATGCGCGCGCTGCAAGCCGCCGTGCACATGAGCCTGCATCAGCGCCGCGGCACGCGCGGCGTCGCGTGAAGCCAGCGCGGTCAGAATCGCACGATGCTCGGCAAGCGAGCGCTCCATCGCGTCGGCATGCACGACCAGCGCCGCACGACGAAAGAGACTCAGCTCGCTCACCAGCCTTCGATACGTCTCATACAGCTTCACATTGCCGGCCGCCGCCACGATCGCATCGTGAAACGCGACGTTGGCACGCGCATACGCGTCGGCGTCCTGCGTGTCGAGCGCGGCGCGCATCGCGTCGAGCCAGTCGCGCAGCACCGCCAGTTGTTGCGCGTCGATGCTCGCGGCCAGCATGCGGCACGCTGCCTCCTCGAGCACGGCGCGCACCGCGTAAATTTCGTCCGCCTCGGCGAGCGACACCGTCCGTACGAACACGCCGCGGTTCTTCTCGGTGCGCACGAGCCCCGCCTGCTCCAGCGCCCGAAACGCCTCGCGCACCGGCCCGCGCGACACCCGCAGACGCGCGGCCCACTCCGCTTCGTTGAGCTTGTCGCCCGGCGCAAGCTCGCCCTCGACGATGTGCCTTTCGATTTCGTCGCGGACCAGCGCCGTCAGCGAATGCCTGCGCACAACCTCAATCGGATCGACAGAAGCAGTTTGCATATATTCGGTCATTTTGACAAATTTCGCCACATCGAAAAGGACATTTGCGCGACGGCGTCTCGTGAGCCAGACGCGCAACGCAAGCAGGGAAATCGTGAATGCGGGCTCAGTCGATCCGGCGACGCGGCACGCGCGCCGCAATGACGAGCAGCGCGGCGAGCGAAACGAGCAGCAAGATCAGCGACAGCGCCGACGCCGGCAGGTAATAACCACGCTCCACCTGACCGACGACCACGATCGGCACCGTCGCGAAGCCCGGCGGATAAACCGTGAGCGTCGCGCCCAGTTCGCCGAGCGACAACGCGAAGCCGAGCGCGAGACTCGCGCGGATCGCCGGCACGAGTTGCGGCAGCACGACGCGGCGCAGCACCATCGACGGAGGCGCGCCGAGGCTCGCGGCCGCTTCGCGCAGAACCGTCAATTCGGGGCGCAGCGCGGCGGCCGCGCATCGGTAGCAAAACGGCAGCACCAGCGCGAGCTGCACGAACACGACGATCGCCGCCGAGCTCGACAAATCCACCGGCCGCTTGTGATACGCGATCAGCACCGCGAGCCCGAGCACGACGCTCGGCACGCCGTTGGGCATCATCGCGATGGTGTCGACGAAGGCGCCGAGGCCGCGCCGGTCGCGTCCTTCGAGCGCAAGCGCGAGCCAGAGCCCGAGAATCGTGCCGAGCACGGCGACGCCCATGCCGATTTCGAGGCTCGTCGTCAGCGCGTCGAAGTCGCTCGACGAGAGCCGTTCGAACCAGCGCGTGCTGAAGCCGTCGGGCAGGATCGTGCCCGACCAGTGAGCCGCCACGCTCGATAGCGCGACCACGATCACCGGCAACACGAAAAGCCAGAAGCACAACAGCGCCGCAAAGCCGAGGAACAATCCGCCGAGCATTCTGACGACGAGACTGCGGCGCACGGGCCGCGCCTTCATGTGCATGACCGGCAGCACGGTCGGATCGAGTTCATCGGCCATGACCCGCTCCTTTCACCTTGCGGCGATTGACCTGGCGGTACAACGCGTACAGCGACAAAGACATGACGAGCATCACGACCGCGCCGGCGGCAGCCGTCGGCAGATCGAGATCGACGGTGGCCGAACTGTAGATCGCGACCGGCAACGTGATCAGATGCGCGCTGCCGAGCACGAGCAGAATGCCGAACTCGTTGAGCGTGAGCAGAAAGCACAGGATCGTGCCCGCCGCGATGCCCGGCCACGCGAGCGGCACGATCACCTTGAACGCGACCATCCAGCCGTTCGCGCCGAGGCTGCGGGCGGCTTCGATCAGGCGCATGTCGAGCGTCGCGAACGAGGCCAGCGTCGGGCGAACGACGAACGGCGCGTAGAACACGACTTCCGCGAGAATCACGCCACCCACGCCGAACAGAAAATCGAGCGGCGGCGCCTGAAGATGAAAGAGCCGCTGCAAGCCGATGCTCACCGAGCCCTGCGAGCCGTACAAAAAGATCAGCGTGAAGGCGACGAGGAACGACGGGAACGCGACGAACAGTTCGAGAAAGCGCGTGACGAGGCGCGCGCCGGGAAACGGCTTGAAGAACAGCAGCGAGGCAAGCGCCACGCCAAGCAGCGACGCGAGTCCTGCGCTCGCGAACAGAATCCACAGCGTCGTGCCGATCACGCCGCGCGTTTCCGGATTGCCGAAGAATGCCGCGTACGCTTGCAGACCGAAGCCATGCGGCCCGCTCAAACTCAGCGCCACCAGCCGCACGAGCGGATAGATGACGAGCGGTCCGAGCACGACCACCGCGATGAACAGCAGATGCCATTGCGCCGCGCGCTGGCGACGCTTCACCGCGGCGCGATGCGAGGCGGCGCTCGCGCTGCGGCGAGCGTCGGCGGCTGCGGAAGCCGACGCCGATGCGGTCAGCGAAGCCGGCGCCTCAGGGCTTGATAAGGACGACATCGTCAGCCTCATAACGCAGGGAAACACGCGCGCCTTTCTCCGGCATCATGCCGTGGCCGCGCTGCATCGTGACGAGCACCGGTTCGTTCGGCATTGCGTCGAGCATGACGGAAACCGACAACACCGCGCCATACCATTCCACCGACGCGATCGCGCCATGCAAGTGCCCTTCGCCGAGCGGCACGATGCGCAGCGCCTCGGGCCGCAGACAAGCGACGCGCTCACGCTCGTTATAGCGCGCGTCGTCCATGCTGAAAGCGACTTGCGGCGGCAGCAGATTGGCCGCGCCGAGATAGCGCGCGACGAACGCGTCGGCCGGCGCGTCGTATAACTGTTGCGGCGTGCCGAGCTGCGCGATGCGTCCGTCGCGCATCAGCAGCGTGCGGTCCGAGAGCACCAGCGCGTCGTCCTGATCGTGCGTCACGCAGACAATCGTCAGATGCGGCAGGCGCTCGTGCAGTGCCTTGAGTTCGGAGCGCACCGACGCGCGCAGGTTGGCGTCGAGGGCCGAAAGCGGCTCGTCGAGCAACAGCACGTCCGGCTCGATCACCAGCGCGCGGGCGAGTGCCACGCGCTGCTGCATGCCGCCCGAAAGCTGCGCGGGCATCACATGCCCGGCGTCGCCGAGTTGCACGAGCTTCAACGCATCGGCGACGCGACGCGTGATGTCTTTCGCCGATATGCGCCGCGCGCGCAAGCCGAACGCGACGTTCTCGAACACCGACAGATGCGGAAACAGCGCGTAGCTCTGGAACAGCAGACCGAGATTGCGCTTATGCGGCGATACGTGCGTGAGATCGTGACCGGCAACGGTCAGCGTGCCCGACAACCCGTCCGCCTCGATGAAACCGGCGATGAAGCGCAGCAGCGTGGTCTTGCCGCAGCCGCTGCGGCCGAGCACGGTCAGCAACTCGCCGCGCTGGATCGTCAGCGACAGATCGTCGAGCACGGTGCGCGAGCCGAAGCGCACCGTCAGATGGTCGATCTGGACGCCGCCGGGCGCGTCCGAACGCGCCGCGCCGAGGGCGTCCGGCGACGCGCCGAGCGCGCCTGGATCAGCAAGACTGGCGGTATTCACCGGGTTCATCCTCCAACAAGATTGATGCGCGTGCAGCGCCGTGGCGGCTCAAAAAGATCGCGCAGGCGCTGCATGTTCCAGGCTTACTTCGTATGCAAACTTACTTGGGCTTGACGACTTCGATCTGCTTGCCCGACGAACCGACGACGTCGTTCTTCCAGCGCGCGGTCCAATCGGCTTTCTTCGCCATGACCTGATTCCAGTCCACCGGAATCAGCTTCACGCCTGCGATGGCCTGCTTGACCGTTTCGCCGTTCTTGCCGGCGAGCGGCACGTCGGTGCGGCCAGGAATGCCGAAGATGTCGGGCACTTTGGCTTGCACTTCCGTCGACATCAGATAGTCGATCAGCTTCTTGCCTTGCGCCTGGTTCGGACCGTTCTTGATGAGGCCGATCGCGTAAGGCAACTGGAACGTGGTCGGCTGGCCGCCCGGCGCCGCCGCGAGAAACACCGGCTTGAGCGACAAGCCGCCGTTGGCCGCGTCGTCGAGATCCATTTGCAGATCGCCGTTTGCGAATGCGATTTCGTTACGCGAGAGCAGCACGTCCAGATAGCCCGTGCCCTTGGTGTGGAACTTGGCGCTTTGCTCGAGCTTCTTCAGATACTCGAACGCCTTGTCCTCGCCCATCAGCGACGACGTCAGGATGATCACGGCCATGCCGTCGCCGGCCGTCGCCGGATTCGAGTACGCGATCTTGCCGCTGTAGTCGGGATGCAGCAGATCGGCGAAAGTCTTCGGCGCGTTTTTCGTGACTTCAGGATTGATCGCGAACGAGAAGTAGTTGTTCACGAAGGTCGCCCACGCGCCATTGGATGCCTTCGCGATCGCCGGGACGTTCTTGTAGTTCGCGCTCTGATAAGCCTGCAGCAGACCGTTCTGGTCCGCTTGCTGGATGAACGGCGGCAAGGTCACGAGTACATCGGCCTTCGGCTGATCTTTCTCGATGGTCGCGCGGTTCACCACTTCCCCGCTGCCCGCGGTGACGATGTTCACCTTCACGCCTTCCTTCTTTTCGAAGGCCGGCAGTACGTCCTTGTAGAGATTTTCGAGGCCGTCGGCGGTGTAGAGCACGACGGCGTCGGCCGCGTGCGCCTGTATCGCCGCGCCGCCGAACAACGTGGCGGCCAGCAGCGCCGGCAACAGCTTGCGTGCGAGGCCCGTGGCTTGAGAGGAATTGGTCTTTGTCATGTCGCTTCTCCGAAAGGCTTAAAACCAGACGGCCGGGAAAACCCGATACCTGTTGTGATTGAACGGCGCCTGGGCCGCGCCGTTTGCGCTTTTATCTGTTGCCTGCGTGCTGCTTGCGTGTCCGCTGCGTGCTCTCGCTTGCTGGTTGCGTGCTGCTTGCTTGCTGTTTGCGTAACCGTTGCGTGCGTGTCGACTGCTCGTTTGCCTGCATGTTGCCCGGCGGCGGCGCCGCTGTCCCGTGTGGATTGCAGATTGCCGACAACCCGAACGCGTGATGTTTGCCCCGGCATACAGCTGCTTACGACCTTCGCGCTGCCTGCCGCGCCTGCATGGGCACGGCAAGGATCACAGGTTTCGATGACAACGCCATGACCATTCTGTCGAATTCCAAAAAACGACACAATTCGCCAATAATAGCCAAGCTGCAACGAAGTGCCAGGAGAACATGCCGGGGAATTCCGACGTTGCCGCCGGATGCGTGGCGGGTATCAGCGAACGAATTGCGCGGACGCGTGACCGGGCGGTTGTGTGGGCGTGTTGCATGCGCCTTTTTGCAACCGCCGCGCGTCGTACGGCGCGGCGGCCTGGGCATCTGCCTGCTTGCGCGCGTCGCTCAGGCAATCACGATTTCCGGACCATGATCGGTGATGGCCTTGCCGAGCGAGCGCTCGGGCGCCAGCTCGGTCACGAGATAGCGCGCCGACTCGATACCGTTGATGCGCACAGGCGTCACGCGGCCGAACTTCGAATGATCGGCGACGACGACCACGGTGTCGGCGGCGGCGATCATGCGGCTGCGCACCTCGGCGGCCATGCGGCTGTAGTCGGTCAGATAGCCGTCGGGCGAGATGCCGCCTGCGCCGATGAAGGCGAAGTCCGCGTGATATTGCGTGAGCTGGTGCACGGTATCGAGCCCGAACGTCGCGTCTTCGATGTCGGAAAGCTCGCCACCGAGCAGCGTGACGCGGTTGTCATTGCGCCGGCCGAGCAAGAGCGCGATGCGCCAGTCGTTGGTATAGACCGACAGGCGGTGGCGGTCGAGCAAGGCTCGCGCGACGGCCTGCGTGGTGCTGCCGGAGTCGACGATCAGCGACGCGCCGTCCGGAACGAACTGCGCCGCGCGCTCGCCGATCGCACGCTTCGCGCCCGCATTCGCGGCTTCGCGGGTGTCGAGATCGGGCTCGCGCCGGTCGCTCGATAGCGCGCCGCCATGCGTGGTGACGAGCAGGCCGCGCCCGGCCAGCGCGTTAAGGTCGCGGCGGATCGTCTCCCGCGACACGTTCAATTCGCGCACCAGTTCGGCGACCGAAAGCGCGCCGGTTTTGGCGACTTGCGCCAGGATGTATTGATGACGTTGTTCTGCCAGCATTCAGGACGGTTCCTTCGTCTTCCCGCGAGAGGCGTGTCGCGCGGGGTGCTTCTTTGTCAAATGCCCTTGAAATAAGGGCTTTTCGTATCAGTAGTCGGTCGTCTGCAGGTTGCTGAGTTCAAGACGTTAGCGTAGCTTTTTTCACTCGCCAGCCGAAAACCTGCGCCGACCATGAGGTTCGATGCCAAGGCCGCGAAACAGCTAAAACGACGGCCGGATGCGTCGGCAAAAGCTGGGCGAGTGGCAAGACGTTCGCACGCGCCACGACGCTGGCGACGCCCCCGTTCTTGCTCGCAAGGCACCAAATCAGCCTGTGATAGCTTCGCCGCCGGAATCATACACGGAGCGGAAACTGTGCGAGGACTTCGTCACGGGCCACATCGCCCGCAGGGCCATTGCTGCTCGTGCTGCCGACATGACCAGCCCAAGCAGATCCCATTGCGATAAAACCTGTATGGATGTACAGTATCCCACACCGAACCGCCGCTATTGCGCAGGCTGCCACGGCTGATGCATGCATCAGCCGATGGCTTGCAAAAAGTGGCAGCAATGACAGGCAGGCAGGGGGAATCGTGAGAAAACTTGGACTTGCGTTACTGACCGCGGCGTTCGCGCCGATGGCTTTCGGGGCCGGCACCTATTCGGAGGTGTGGAATCCGCCTGAGGCGCGCGCGACTGCCCCGCACCGGGTGGCTACCGCACACAGGCTCGCAGTACGACGCCATGTGGCCTTGCACGCGAAAAAGCTGCGTTCGCCGCGCGCGCTGGCAACTGCTCCACGGCTCGTGGCGAAGCAAGGTATTGCGCAAAAGACCTTGCGCAACGAAGAACCAGACATGTCCGAGATTCCGCGGCAAACCACGCCGGAAGGCAACGTGCTTCGCGTGAGAGGCCACGCGGCATCCGCTCACGTCGTGCGCTAATGCAATCGCAGTAGTAACGCGGCCATGACGTATGGAGTCGCGCCATCGTTGAGCAAAACAACGGCGACCTCCGGTTTCCTGCTGGATTTGTTGCTGCGCGGCTTGGCCCATACAGACAACCAGCCGTCGCTGCTCAATCCCGAGCGGCTCCAGTACCTCGAACCGCCGCTTCGCGGGGCGCGGCAACAAGCGGCGCGTTCTCGAGATCGGCCGTCTCCACCACGACGCGCTGAAGCGCCCTGAACGGCGCGAGACACGCCTCGTCCGCGACACTCGACGTAATAAGCCGCCAGTCGCGCTCGAGCGGAGTCCAATGCTGCTGCCGCGAGCGGCCAAGCTTGTCGGCGTCCGCGAGCACGATGACCTGCGCCGCGCGCCGGATGATGCAGTCCTTCAGATACGCCTGCTGCGCGCTGGCCTCGCAAAGCCCGAAACCGGCAACCACGCCGTCGGCGCCCAGGAACGCCTTGTCCACGCTCAAACGGCTCAGCGAAAGTTCGGCGAGCGGCCCGAGCGTGCTCATGCTCGAGTTGCGCAGATCGCCGCCGATCAGCGTCAGATGCACGCCCGGTGCATTGGCAAGCGTCATGACGGCAAGCAGGTTGTTGGTAACCACATGAAGATCAGCACGCGAGCCAAGATGCCGCGCGAGCGCTGCACAGGTGGTGCCGCCGTCAAGCAATACCGTATCGCCGTCGTGCACGTGCGCGGCAGCCGCACGCGCAATCGCTTCCTTCTGATCGCGCTGCGTCGCCTTGCGCTCCTCGAGCGACGCCTCCGGTTCATGCGAGCCGATAAGCGCGGTCGCGCCGCCATAGGTGCGTACTAGCCGCCGCTGATTGGCGAGCGTCGTCAGGTCACGCCGGACGGTTGCCTCGGACACGCCGAGCGCGGCGCTCAGTTGCTCTACGTTGGCGTCGCCGGTCAGGACGAGTTCGAGAATCGCGCGATGGCGCTCGGACGCTTTCATGGGTGTGATTCTGCTGTAACAAGGCTGCCGATGTTACACCACGGTTCGCACGCCATCTTCCGCATTAATTGCGCGGGTTCAGCCGCGCCGCGTCGCGAGTTCCGCGCCCTGGCGCAGTGCTTCCAGCAGGCTGCGCTCGTCGGCGATGCCCTTGCCCGCGATGTCGAATGCGGTGCCATGATCGACCGAGGTACGGATGACTTCGAGACCCACCGTCACGTTCACGCCGGCTTCGAGACCCAGCACCTTCACCGGGCCATGTCCCTGGTCGTGATACATCGCGACGACGAGATCGAAGTCGCCCCGGCCCGCGCGGAAGAACAGCGTATCCGCGGGTAGCGGGCCGGTCACGTCCAGGCCGCGCTCCTGCAACACTTTCACTGCCGGAACGATCTTCTCTTCTTCCTCGCCGTAACCGAACAGACCGTTCTCGCCCGCGTGTGGATTGATGCCGCACACGCCGATACGCGGCTTCGCAATGCCGGCCTTGACCAGTGTCGCGTTGCCGCGCTCGATCGTGCGTTGCACGAGGCCCGGCTCGATCTTGCGGATCGCGTCGATGATGCCGATGTGCGTCGTCACGTGGATCACGCGCAGTTGCGGCGCCACCAGCATCATCGACACTTCATCGACGCCCGTCAGGTACGCAAGCATTTCAGTGTGGCCGGGAAACTTGTGGCCGCCCGCGTGCAGCGCTTCCTTGTTTAACGGCGCCGTGCAGATCGCGTCGATCTGCTTCGCCTCCGCGAGTTCGACCGCGCGCGCGATGAACCGGTACGCGGCGTCGCCCGCGACTGCCGACAGCTGGCCGAACGGCAGATCGTCGGGAATCAGATCGAGGTCGATGCAGTCGATCGTGCCCGGCTCATAGCGCGCTTCGGCCGCTTCCTTGATACGGCGGATTTTCGCCGTGCCGCCAACGATCTGAGTCGCGCGTTCGAGCCGGCGCGCATCGCCGATCACGAGCGGACGGCACTGCTTGTAAACGATGTCGTGCGCAAGGCTCTTGACGACGATCTCCGGGCCGACGCCCGCTGCGTCGCCCATCGTGATGCCGATTACGGGAAGGTAGTTGCTCATGGTGTTTTGCCTGGTCCTTGATGTCTGTGCAGTCCTGCCAGTCCTGCCTGCCTGATTACGCCAACGCGGCGATCAGGCCGAGTCGTGTAATCCGGTTCCGGCGGCTGCCGGTGCTGCGGATGCTGCCGGTTCTGCCGGCGCTTCGTGCAGATAGCGCCAGGCGGCGAACAGCGCATGATCGGTGCCGAAGGCGCCCGCCTTCGTGACGATACGCAAATGCGGCCGCAAAGCGCACGTTGCGACGGGCTTGCCGACTGCCACACCCGCTTCGATCTCCGCGATCAGTTCGATACTGCCGATGCCGGCTGCGCTCAGCATCGCTCGCGCCGTCTCGCCGCCCGTGGCGATCAGGCCGCCGAGCGCCGCAAAGTGCGGCTTGACGAGCGCAGCAAGGGCCGCGGACAGCAACGCGCCTTCCGCAGGATCGAACGCATCGTCGCGGCCTATGCGCAGCAGGAGATCGGCGCGCGTATCGAGCGCCTCGCCAATGCGCGTCTGCCATGCCGCCCAGTCCGCGTGACGTTCGCCGTCACGCAGCACACCGGGCGGCACCGTCAGTTCCGCCATGCCGGCGCGATCGCGCAGCATCGCGCACTGCCGCTCCGATACCGCCGACAGGCTGCCTACCAGCACCAGCACCGGCGAATGGTCTTGCTGCTTCTGCTGTTTCTGCTGTTTCTGCTGTTTCTCTCGCTGCCGTTCGGAAGCGCTTGTGGTCTCTTCTGCCGCTCGCGCGCCGAACAAGCCTTCAAGGCTCGCGATCTCGCGAGCAAGGCCACCCGAGCCGACCCAGAACAACGCCTGATCCATTTGGGTGGTGGCCTGCGCGAGCGTCAGCAGGTCTTCGCTGGTCTCTGCGTCGACGATCAGGGCCTGCGTGCCGCTCGCCGCCACCGCCGCGATCCGCGCCCTGAGCGCCTGACTGCCTTCGCGCAACGCATCCACGTTCAGTTGCGCCGTCGACAGGCCGACCTCCGCCAGCATCGCATGCAGGTCAGCGGCGCGGCCGGCGTTTTCAAGCTTCCAGGTATCGGTGCCTTCGAGCGGCTTGCCGTGCACCAACACACGACCGCCGCGCAACGTCCGGCCGGTCGCCGGGAATGCCGGCGCAACGATCGCCAGACCCGCGAGCGATTGCAGCGCGGCGACTTCCGCGGCCCAATTGCCGCGCAGCGTCGAGTCGATCTTCTTGTACAGACGCCGGCCCGGTACGCGCAACGCCTGCCACGCCGCCGCAGTGCGCCGCGCGGCCTCGGCGGCCGTCAGCCGGCGCGTGTCGGTATCGGCGGCGATCACGTCGGCCGCATGGGCGTCGAGCGCTTGCGCCGACGCCTCGAGCGCGACGACCGTGCGATAGCCCGCGCTCGCGAAACCGATCGCGCAATCCGCCGCGCCGGACAGATCGTCGGCGATGATCAGCATGCTCATCGCGCCAGCTCCCTCGATTCGCGCCGTACCTGCACGCGTTTTGCGACGGCGGCCGTCAGGATCGGCGACAGGATCGCGGTCACCACCACACAGGCGGCCACCAGCAGCGTCGCGCTTTTCGCTGCTTCCGCGTAGACCGGGTTGGCCGCGGCGATCAGCGCGGGCACGGCGGCCGCATTACCTGCCGTATTCGCCGCGGCGGTGCCCGCGACTCCCGTGCCGCCCGTCAGACGGTCGGCGAGATAGAGCGGAATGCCGGTAACGATCACGACGGCGATGCCAAGACCAATGCCGAGGACGCCGGCCTGCCAAACCTTATGCAGGTCCAGGCTGGCCCCGAGCGCCAGCGCGAAAAAAGGAATCATGACCGGGACAGCTTTGCCGAGAAACGCCCGCATTTCGCGGTCCAGATTGCCGAGCAGCATGCCGAAAACAAGCGGCAGTATGCTGCCGACGAGCGTGGGCCACGGAAACGCGGACAGGCCGGCGACGCCCAGCGTGACCATCGTCAGGAACGGTCCCGATTCGAGCGACATGATGGTGTACGCGCCGACGTCCTCGGAACGGCCGTACTGGCCCATCAACGCCATGTAGAGCCCGCCATTGGTGTCGTTCATCGCCGCGACCACGGCAAGAGTCGACAGGCCGGCGAACAGCCCGGACGAAATCGGCTGTTCACCGAGGAAATGGCCCATCACGACGCCCACGACGATTGCCGCGCCGACCTTGGTGACAAACAGCGCCCCGCCCTTTTTGAGCAGATAGGGGGTCGCTTTGACATCGATGCTCGCGCCCATGCAGACGTAGAACACCGCGAGAATCGGCAGCGCGCCAGTGAAAAGCGCATTCGTGAACGAGCCGAAAAACTTCGGCATGCCCGGCAGAAAGGTCGCGACGAGCGCGCCTAACAGCAGGGGGACGATCATCATGCCGCCGGGTACGCGTTCGATGCCGCGCTTGATGTTTATTTGGGCCATGCCAGTCTCCGCTCTGATTGGGTTTTGATCGGATCGGTCACTTCTTTGATTGAAACGATCATGTCCAAGTGTACTGCGGTCGGCAGACTTGCGCAAATCGCTCATTTTTATGATCGAAGTGATCAAAACGGCAGAGTGGGAATTAGGGGTCTGGGCGGCGGCGTGTCGCTAATCATGCGCGGCACGCATTCGAGCGCGAGCAAGCCGCCAGCAAAGCGCAGGCGCGCATGCTCCGCGTAGGTCGACAAGCGGGAGTAGCGTGGACTGCCTATGGACGTGCGGGGGCATGAGCTTCGGTTACCGGGAAGGGCGATAACCTGCGGACGCGGCGACAGGCGACACCTATCGCCGCGTCCGCGAATGCTTTTTCCGGCGCGGGCAGCGCGGCTGCGAACCCGCCCGCACCGTCAATGAACGTCCTAGGCGGCAAACGCCGTGCGCAGCGCCTCCAGAAAGCGCACGTAAGCGGTCGCACCGGGGTCCGCATGGCCGATGCTCCGTTCCTGCACCCAGGCGGCACGGCCTTTTCGCGACTGCATCGAGGCCGTGGCGGCGACTTGCGCCTGCGCCGTCGCGATCATCGCGTCGAGCAGTTCGACGGCGCTGCCTTCCGATGCCTCCAGAGTGTCGAGGCTCGGAACAAGCGCATCGAGCACAGTCTTGTCGCCGACCTGACTCTTGCCGCGCTCGACGATGCGAGCCGCCACCGCGCGCCCGATCGTCAGCGCGTCGGCGCGCCCGGCGCTCTGTACCCCGGCCGTCGCCTTGGCAGCAGCAAGCAGGCCGCCGCCCACGAGCGCCGCGAACGTTGACGGGTTGGCGGTCGAGAACGCCTTGCCGGCAGCCAGCAGCACATCCGCAACCGATGCTTCGTCGGGCAGTGCGGAAAGCGCCTTCACCACCGCTGCCGATCCTGCGCGTACCGTGATGCCGAGATCGCCGTCGCCCAATGCCGCGTCGAGTTCGCGCAGTTCGTCGGCGTGGGCCGGCACCGCATTCAGTGCGCGCGTCAAAACCTCACGCATTTCCTTGCTGGATACAGTCATTGCCGGACCTCTTCAGGATGCCGTGCCGTCGCGGAAGAACGGCGAATTCGCCGGCGCTTCGAGCAGCGCCTGAAGCTCGTCGTCGAGCAGCATCACCGTAATGGATGCGCCCGCCATCTCGAGGCTCGTCACGTATTCGCCGACATAGGAGCGCACCACCTTCAGGCCGCGATCCGCGATCAGGCGCGCCGAACGTCGATAGAGCAGATACAGCTCTTCTAGTGGCGTCGCGCCGAGGCCGTTGACGAGCAATGCCACGCGTGAGCCCTTCTCCGCGTCGAGGTCGTCGAGAATTTCGCGCGTGATGCGCTCTGCAATGGCATCCGCGGATTCGAGCTTGCCGCGGTGCGTGCCGGGCTCGCCATGAATACCGATACCGATCTCCATCTCGCCTTCAGGCAGCGTGAAGGTCGGCTTGCCGGCGGCGGGCAGGATCGTCGGCGACAGGCCGACGCCCATGGTGCGGCAACTGGCGTTCGCCTTGCCGCAGAGACGCGCCACGTCGTCGAGCGAATCGCCGCGCTCCGCTGCCGCTCCCGCGCATTTGAACGCGAACAGCATGCCCGCCACGCCGCGGCGGTCCGCGGCGCGCTCTTTCGGTGCGGAAGCGACGTCGTCGGTCAGCACCACTGTCTGAATTTCGATGCCCTCCGGCTCGGCGAGATCGGCGGCGAGATCGAAGTTCAGCACGTCGCCGCCGTAGTTTCCATAGACGTAGAGCACGCCGGCGCCGCCGTTCACCGCCTTGGTCGCCTCCAGAATCTGCTCGGCGGACGGCGACGAGAACACGTTGCCCACCGCGACGCCGCTGCACAAACCCTCGCCCACGTAGCCGAGAAAGCCGGGCAGATGACCCGAACCGCCGCCCGTCACGATGCCCACGCGCCCCTCTTTCGGCGCGTCCTTGCGGACCAGCGCCCGCTTGTCGGCCGTTGCGCTTTTGATCCACGCCGGATGGGCGGCAAGCAGCCCTTCGATAATCTCGTCGACGAAGACATCCGGTTCATTGATGATTTTCTTCACGTGCTGCTCCTCCGGTTTTGGGGTGCTTTCACAGATGCAATAAGGCGCTTACTGCTTGCGCCGCTGACTGAGCGCATCCAGCAGGACCGCCGCGAAGATGACGCCGCCCTGTATGAACTGCGTCCAGAACGGATTGACGCCGAGCAGCGACAATCCCACATTGATCACGCCGATCAGCACGACGCCGATAAACGTTCCGACGATCGACCCGCGCCCGCCGGCAAGCGACGTTCCGCCAATCACGACCGCCGCGATGACCTGCAACTCCAGCCCGTTGGCCGCGGAAGGCAGCGCGGAATTGAGCCGCCCCGCCAGCACGATCCCGGCAATCGCGGCCGTCACGCCGGCCAGCATGTAAGTGAGGAACACGACGCGATGCACGGGGATGCCCGCAAGACGCGCGGCTTCCTGATTGCCGCCCACTGCGAACACCTGATGGCCGAACGTCGTCTTGCGCAACAACACATGGCCGATGGCGAAGATCACCAGCATGACGATCATCGGCATGGGCAGGCCCGCGACCGTCTTCGCGCCGAACGCGGTGAAGGCATTCGGGAAATCGAATTTGGTGCGGCCGTCCGAAATGGCGAGCGTGAGGCCGCGCGCCATCGCCATCATCGCGAGCGTGACGATGAAGGGCACGAGCCGCAGCCACGCCACCGCGAGGCCGTTCAACGCTCCCGCGGCTGCGCCGACCGCGAGCGCCACGCATAGCCCCGCAATGCCGAGGCCGACCGCGCCCGGCGTGGACCCCGCCATCACAGTCGCGGCGACCATGCCGGTCAACGCGACGAGCGAGCCGACCGAAAGATCGATCCCCGACGTGATGATCACGAAGGTTCCGCCCACCGCCGCTATGCCGACCACCGACACCTGCACCATGATGTTGGTCAACGTGCTAGTCGTCAGAAACTCGGGCGATGCGATCGACAACGCGATGCAGATCAGCACGAGCGCGGCGAACAGTGGCCCGATTCCGCTCCTCAGTTGGCGAATCACGCGGCGCGACAGCGCCTCCGTATCCGCGCGGTTGGCTGCCGTGGAGGTCATGCGCCTGCTCCTGTTGTAGCCCATTGAATGACAGCTTCGGAATGCGCGTTGTCGCGCGCAATTTCCGTCACGATGCTGCCGCGATACATCACGAGCACGCGATCCGACATGCCGAGCAGTTCCGGCAATTCGGAACTCACCATGACGACCGCAGCGCCCGCGCGCGCCATCGACACCATATGCGCGTAGATTTCCGTCTTCGCCCCTACGTCGATGCCCCGCGTCGGCTCGTCGAGCATGATCACAACGGGTTGTGTTGCGGTAGCGCGCCCGAGAATCACCTTCTGCTGGTTGCCCCCGGACAGCGTGCCCGTGACCTGCAGGACCGACGACGAACGCACGTTAAAGCGCGTGCTGGCGTCGCGTGCCAGTTTCCGCTTTCTGACGCGGCTGACGAATCCGCCCGTGGCCAGCGCCTTCAGACTGGACAGTGCGATGTTTTCCTCGATGCTGGCATCGAGCACGAGCCCCTCCAGCTTGCGATCCTCGGACGTATAGACGAGGCCATGACGCACGCCTTCGGTCGGCGAATGATTCGAGATCTTCCTGCCCTTGACGCGTATCTCGCCGGCCGTCGCAGGCAGCGCGCCGAAGATCGTTTTCAGCAGTTCGGTGCGCCCCGCGCCTGCGATTCCCGCAATGCCGACAATCTCGCCCGCGCGCACCTTGAAGCTCGCATTGCGCAGCAGCGGCGCACTGGCGAGATCACGCACCTCGAGCACGACATCGCCGTAATCGCGCGGCTCCCACGGATAGAACGACTCGAGATTGCGCGCGACCATCGCCTGCACGAGTTCGGCTTCGGTCCATTGCGACATGGGACGCGCGCCGACAGTCGCGCCGTCGCGCATCACGACCGCCGAATCGGCCAGCTCGAACACCTCTTCGAGATGATGCGAAATGAAGATGATGCCCATGCCCGCCGCCCGCAGCCTGCGCACCACAGCGTACAGATTGACGATGTCCTGGCTTTGCAGCGCGGCGGTCGGTTCGTCCATCACGAGAATGCGCGCATCGCGCGTAATGGCCTTCGCGACTTCGACCAGTTGGCGCTTGTTGAGCGGTAAATCGCCGAGGCGCATCCACGGCGGCACATCGTCGAGGCCCACGCGCGCGAGCGCCGCCCGCGCGAGACGATTGGCTTCGCGCTGCACGAGGAAACCTTTGCGCGCCGGCATGCGGCCGAGAAACAGGTTTTCCGCCACCGTCATGTCGTTGATCAGCGAGAGTTCCTGATAGATCACGGCGACGCCTGCGTCGATGGCCGCATGAGTGCCGCGCGCCAACGGCACGCCGTCTATTTCGATCGTGCCTTCGTCGGGCTCATACGCGCCCGACAGCGTTTTGACGAGTGACGACTTGCCCGCGCCGTTTTCGCCGACGATCGCCATCACACGCCCGGCCTGCAATTCGAGACTCACGCCGCGTAACGCCTTCACGCCCGGAAAACTTTTGACGATGCCCTGCATGCGCAGCAGCGGCACAGGTGTCTCGACGGGCACGCGCTCCCGTTCTTCGGCTTGCACTGTCATGTCGCCTCATTCCGTTTGCGGGCTGCGCGCACCGTCCGCTGCAACGCAGCCCGCGACCCGTCTTACTGTTTGACTTCCTCGGACCACAGCCCATATTTCTTCGTCGCATCCGAATCGATATTGGACTTGTCGATCAGCAGGGTCGGCCACGCATAGTTCGCCGGCACGTCCTTTTTCGCGGTGTAATCCGCGACGAATTGCAGCGACTTGGCGGCCATCTGAATCGGGTTCTGCGAAATGGTCGCGTCCTGCTTGCCCGCGCGAATCGCCGACAGTGCCTGCGCCGTGCCGTCCGCGCCGATCACGAGAATGTGCTGCTTGTCGTCGAGCGGCTTGTAGCGGCCCGCATTGTCGATGGCCTTTTCCGCGCCGACCGTGTTGTCGTCGTTAGCACCGAACACCGCGTCGATCTGAGGATACTTCTGCAGGATATTGGTCATCGCGTTGAGCGACTTCTCCTGATCGAATGCGCCTTCCTGACGCGCGACCACCTTGATGTCGGGATACTTGGCGATCTCGTCGCTAAAGCCCTTCTCGCGATCGGTGGCGGCCGTCGTGCCGACGAGCCCGATCAGGTCGACCACGTTGCCTTTCGCCGAGCCGTAACGCTTCGTCAACTGGTCGGCGATCCATTTGGCGGCCGTCTGCCCTAGCGCAACGTTATCGGATGCAACAAAAGACGTGACCTTGCCGCCATCCGAACCACGATCCAGCGTGAACACCGGAATGTTCATCGCATTGGCTTTTTCGACAGCGGGAATGATGGCCTTCGAATCGATCGGATTGAGTACCAGTGCTGTCACGCCCTGGCTCAGAAGATTGATGGCGTCGTTGACCTGCTGCTGCGCGTCGCCGTTCGCATTGGTCTGCACGAGATCGAAGCCTTGCTCCTTGGCGCCCTTCTCCACGCCCGCCTTGAGGCCGACAAAGAACGCATTGTTGAGCGTAGAGACCGAGAAGCCGATCTTCGTCTTGCCGCCCGCTGCGTTCGCCACGGGCGCGCTCGCCGGCGCGCTCGCGGCTTCACTCGCGCTGCCGGTCGAGCTGCTGCTGGTCGAACTGTTGTCGCTTTTCGAACACCCGGCAAGCGCGGCTGCCGCACACAGCAACACCGCGCAGGTCGATTTACCCAATACGTCCCATCCGTCGAATCTTGCTGAACTCCAGGCCATAGCTGTCTCCGTTGTAGGATTTCTTCACTGCGATGCGAACGACCACTTCCTTCAAGCAAGCGTGCTAATGCTTGGCTTCCTTGCGCCTGCCATACGTCTTGAACTTTTCGAGCACCTCGTCCATCTGCTCACCCGACAGAAGCGGCGGCGCTCCCAGTTGACACGCGAGCAGATACTGCCGTGCCAGCACTTCCACTTCGTGCGCGAGCCAGACGGCGCGCGCCAGATCGACACCCAGCGCGACCACGCCATGATGCGCAAGCAGGCACGCGCGGCGGTCCTGCAACGCCGTGAGCGCATGATCCGAAAGCAACTGTGTGCCGAACAGCGCGTATGGCGCGCAGCGAATCGAATCGCCGCCCGCTGCCGCCACCATGTAATGCAGCGCCGGAATGTCGCGTCCATGAATTGCCATCGCCGTGGCCGCGATCGAATGCGTATGCACGACCGCATGCATCTCCTGCCGCGCGCGAAGAATGTCGCGATGAATGCGCCATTCGGACGACGGACGCTTGTCGCGCAGCACGTCCGCGTCGTCGGCCACGTCGAGCGATAGCCACACGATGCTGTCTTCGCGCAGCTCGCGCGCCGGCACGCCGCTCGGTGTGATCAGAAAACCATCGCCGAGGCGCGCGCTCACGTTGCCCGAAGTGCCCTGGTTGATGCCGAGCCGCTCCATCTCGAGCGAGGTCTCGACGATGTCCCGGCGCAACGCGCGCTCCGTTGCCGCACTCATGCCGCGTTCCCTGCCGCAGGAAAGAGACTGCCGAGCGATCGTTCGAACGGCGCCCTCACGATGCCGCGTTCAGTAATGAAACCCGTGACGAGTTCTTGCGGCGTCACATCGAATGCGGGATTGCGGACCTTGATGCCCGGCGCCGCCGTGCGTTGTCCCGCGATATGCGTGACCTCTTCGTCGCAACGCTCCTCGATTTCGATCTGCGCGCCGCTCGGCGTGCGAAAGTCCAGCGTCGACGACGGGCACGCCACGTAGAACGGTATGCCGTAATGCTTCGCTGCAATGGCAACCCCGAGCGTGCCGATCTTGTTGGCAAAGTCGCCGTTGGCCGCCACGCGGTCGGTGCCGACGATCACCAGGTCCACGAGTCCCTGCGACATGATCGAAGCGGCCGCGCTGTCCATGATCAGCGTCACGTCGACGCCCGCCTGCTGCAATTCGAACGCGGTGAGACGCGCGCCTTGCAGCAGCGGCCGCGTTTCGTCCGCGAATACCTTGAAGGTCACGCCTTCGCGATGCGCTGCGTAAATCGGCGCGGTTGCAGTGCCGAGGCCCGTCGTGGCAAGCGCCCCCGCGTTGCAATGTGTGAGCACGCCGCTGCCCTGTCCGATGAGCGGCATGCCATGACGGCCGATGCCTTCGCACAGCGCCTGGTCTTCCGCATGGATCTGCTGCGCCTCGTCGACGAGCGCAGCGTAAAGCGCAGCGGTATCGCTTGCGCCGCACGTGAGCGCACGTTGCAGCATGCGTCTGAGGCTCCAGCTCAGATTGACGGCAGTGGGACGCGCGGTGTCGAGCCAGCGTGCGCGCCGTTCGAGTTCCGCCCGAAACTGCGCGAGCGGCAATGCGCGGGCATCCTGAACAGCGACGCATAGTCCATACGCCGCCGCGACGCCGATGGCCGGCGCGCCGCGCACCCGCAATTCGTGAATGGCTCGCCACACTGCGGCTGCATCGGCGACATGCTCCACGACGATCTCATGCGGCAGGCGAGTCTGATCGAGCAGCAGAAGATCGCCGTCGCGCCATTCGATCGTAGGGGCCAGCGCGGGGAACAGGGACTGCGCAACCATGAAAGCTCCGTGTGCGTTAAACGTGTACAGGCGTCTCGCGGCGAATCTCGCGCGCGAGCATGGCGACCTGCTCGATGTCGGTGAGCGTCTCGCGTTCGACGAGCAAGGCTTCGGCGCAGCGCAGACAACGCACTTCGATCCGCGCCCGCGCCTGCGCATCCGGTATGCGCGTGATGTCGGCGACCTTCGCCATGCCGACGATGCGGCGGATCATCTTGCAGCCGGCAAAACCGAGCGTATCGGCAAGCAGGCGGCGCATGAAATGCGCGCAATAGCCTTCGAGCGCGCGTGTCTGCCCCTGTCCGCCGATGAAGCGGCGCTCGCTGCGGCTTTCATGATCGCGCCACAGTGCAACGAACTGCTCGCTAAAGCCGTTCCATATGCCGATCACCTGAGCCAGCAGCCATTCCTCGTAAGCCGCCGGGTCGCCTCCGTCAGCACGGCCATGCCAGTCGCGCGAGAAATAGGCCAGAAGGAGATTGGCCAGCACCGCGCCGATGTCGAAACCCATCGGCCCGTAGAAAGCGAACTCCGGATCGATCACGAACGTCTCGTCCTCGTTGACCATGATCGAGCCGGTATGCAGATCGCCGTGCAGCAAGGTCTCCGCGCGGTTCATGAATGCCCACTTCATGTCGCCCGCGGCAATGCGCAACGCTTCGTTCGTTCTCAAACGTTCGAGCGCGGATAGCGGCAAGGCCGGGCTATAAATATTCGACGGATGATCTTCGAAAGGAAACGTGAACACCAGATCTTCAGTGATCCTGCACAGTTCGACATTGACGGCTGCGCTCACCGCCTGCTTTTTGATGTCGGGCGCAAGGAACAGATCCGAGCCATGAAAGAGCGTCTGCGCGAGATAGGTGGACAGATGCGCCGCGAGCTTCGGATAGGTCATGCCGCTCATCAGCCCTTGCCGCAAAATGCAATGCGACGCGAGCCGTTGCATGACCATCAGAAAACGCTGGCTGTCGGCGTGATACACCTTGGGCACATGCTGCGGGCAAAGCGCGCCGAAGCGGCGCAGGGCCGCGACTTCGTGCTCCATGCGCTGACACGACAGCGGCCACGTCTTGCCGACCAGCCGCAAAAAGGGCGGAGCCTGCTTGACCACGACGCTGCGCTGCGGCGTCTTCGCATTCGTCACGAAGTACACATAATTCAGATTGCCGTCGCCGACTTCGGCGACGTCCAGATCGTCCGGCTCGCCGAGCAGCGCGCGCACCTTGGGAATGGCGCCGAGATACGCTGCGAGCTCGCTTGCGGTAAAGGCTTCAAACTCCATCGGTGCCTCCTCCGATGTTGCTTCCGGCGCTCATCGACCAAAGACGTCTTTAGCGACGCTTGCGCACCAGGTCGAACTTGAAGATGCTCGTGTTGTAGTAGTCGTTGCTATAGCAAAGCGGCTCGCCGCTCTGATCGAAATCCACTTCGTCCAGCAGCAGAAACATGCCGAAACCATCGCCCAACTCGGGCAGATCGCGCGGCGTGAGAATGGTGGGCTGTATCGACGTGTGCGTATGCGACAAACGCCGGCCAGTCCGCGCGAACATGCCGAATAGCGATTCGCCCAATTCACCCTGCGCCTCGTCGAAAAGCGTTTTCGGAATCGTGTCGATGCAATAAGCGGCAATTGCATCGTCGGCGCGGCGCACCCGTTCGATGCGGATGCAACTGTCGCCCGGCGCGATTCCAAGCTTCTCGGCAAGACTCTCCGATGCGGCAATGCTGTCCATCTGAATACGGCTCGTGGAAGGTACGGCGCCCACGCTCCTGATCATGTCAGTTACAGACATCAGATCATCGAGGCCACCTTGCAGCTTCAACGAAATTTGTCTGATGAAGGTGCCGCGCCCCTGAATCCGTGACAGCAGTCCATGCGAGATCATTTGCGCCACTGCTTCGCGCAAACTCGAACGGCCGACTCCAAGCAGTTCGCAGAGCTCCAGTTCAGTAGGAATCTGGTCACCCGGCTTGAGCTTGCGCTCACGAATCATGGTCAGCAGCGACTCCTGAATCTTGTCGCTCATCGATCGCTCTACGCTCAGGCGCATGTTGTCTCTCGCTCGTCACTGCGCCCAATATACATCAGACATCTGATGTTTTTGTAGGGAGTTTCCCTTGGTTTTTTCTCGCGTCTGCCGCCCTTCACGAGCCGCGAATTGCGTCGCACGCGCAGCAAGTCCAGACGCTCATCCTTGTCGATGCACGCTTCTCGCCGCGCTGCGTTGCGCAAAATCGGGCTTGCGCGGCGATGCCTTGCAAAGTGCTGAACGCGCTGTGCCGAGCGCGTTTTTATGGTCGGTGTGTAGAATGAATCGCACAACGCCGCGCTATTACAAACGCCTGAATGGGCGCTGCATTCGCAAGGCAAATTTAAGGAGACGACAATGTGGTTTGTCGGCAAGAGCGAACTGCTCTCTTTGATCGAATGTCATTGCCTCGACGAGGTAATGCCCGCCTTTAGCGACCATCGCACGCTGCGTAAGAACGCCGTCATCTATCGGCCGGACGAATCGAGCGAGCACGTGTACCTGCTCAAGAGGGGCAGCGTAAGGCTCTACCGTCTGACCGAGGACGGCCAGGAAATCACGCTTGCGTTCGTGAAGGCGGGCATGATTTTCGGCGACGGCGACGTGCTCAACGAAGAGAACTATTCCCATCACGCGCAGGCGCTGACGCCGAGCATGGTCTGCTATATCCGCAAGGCCGATTTCAAGGAACTGCTCGCGCGTTACGACGTCATCAATCAGTTCGTGCTGCGCAATCACTATCTGCGCTGGCAGGAAGCACAGCAGTTGATCGAGAATCTCTCGCTGCACGATGTCAGAAAGCGGCTCGTCAATATCCTCGTCATGTTCGCCGGCCAGGTCGGTGCGGCCCACGAGCACCCGGAGCACGGCGATACCATCCTGATCGACTTGCCGATCGCACAGGACAAGCTGGCGGAATTCATCGGCACGTCGCGCGAATCCGTCAACCGGCACTTCAGCGACCTGAAGGCGGAAGGCTTCGTCGACATGCACGAGCGCAAGATCGTGCTGACGCCTGCGTTCGTCACGCGCTACATCACAAGAGCGCCCAGCTTTACGGCCGTACCGGCAAGCGCAAGCCAGGCGCCGCGCGAGTTCAGAGCGCCGCTAATGCGCGCTTGACCGACGCCACGCCGCTCTGCGGACTGGACAGCACAGGCACCGGCAGCGAGCCGAGCGACGGCACGAGGCGCGCCATCGAGACTTGCGCGAGCACGATCACATCCACCTGTCCGGCAAGCTCGATAATCGCGCGTTTGAGGATGTCGTCGTGCTTCGCGGCGTCGCCGGCAAGCAGCGCTTCGAATGCGCCTTGCGCGATGCATTCCGTCACCTCGATCTCAACGCCGCGCTCGACAGCCTTCCTGCGAATGAGGCGCACCGTGGGCTCCAGCGTCGTGGACACGGTAGCGACCACGCCGACCCGCGGTCCGAGCGCGCAGGCCTCGTCAGCCATCGCTTCGTCCACCTTGACGATTGGCGTGCGGATCATGCCGCGCAGCAGATCGGTCGCCTCGCCCACCGACGAGCACGCGTTAAGAATGATGTCCGCGCCGAGCGCTTCCGCGTTCGCCATGTAGCTATAAAGGCGGCGCGTTACTTCGGGCGTCAGGTGTCCCGCCGAACGCACATCGGCGAGCAGGCTGTCGTCGACGATATTGACGACCCGCGCATCGGCTAATTGCGCGGCGAATTGCGCCTTGAGCGGGTCGACCGTGACTGGGCCGGTATGTATAACGACGATCGTGGTCATGTTCGTATCCGTTACTTCGTTGAATGGTTTTCAGGCGGTGGCGAGTGCCATCACCTTTTCCTGCGATGCTTCCGCCCTGCTCAATTCGCCGCTAATGCGGCCTTCCCGCACCGTCAGAATCCGGTCGCTGACAGCAAGTACTTCGAGAAGATCGGAAGAGATGACGATCACGCCAATGCCCTCGACCGCGAGCCTCGCAATCAGCGCGTGCACCTCCGCCTTGGCTCCCACGTCAATCCCGCGCGTGGGCTCGTCGACGATCAGCACTTTCGGACTGCGCGCGACCCACTTGGCGATCACGATCTTCTGCTGATTACCGCCGCTCAGGTTGACGACCTTCTGCTCCACGCCCGGCGTCTTGATGCCCAGCATGCGCACGAAATGCTGGCAGCTCTCGCGTTCTCGCGCATGCTGGACGAACTGGAACGGCGAATAGCGCTCGAGATGCGTGAGGCTGAAATTCTCGCGCACGCTCATGCCGAGCACGAGCCCCTGGGCCTTGCGGTCTTCGGTAACGAAGCCCATGCCGGCTCTGATTGCATCGTGCGGATTGCGGATCTCCACCGGCTTGCCGTCGATCCTGATCGATCCCGTGCATGCCCGCATGCCGAAGATCATTTCCATTATTTCTGTGCGCCCGGAACCGACGAGGCCGGCAATGCCAAGCACTTCGCCGCGATGCAGCGTGAAGCTCACGTCGCGAATGCGGGGCGCCGCCCCTCTGACCGGTTTGAGCGACAGCGCCTGCACTTCGAGCACGGCCTCCCCGCTCGCATGAGAATCCGGCTCGCCGTAGAGTTCGCTCAACTCGCGCGCCACCATCATGCGCACGAGCGTCTCGCGGGTCATCTCGGCAATCGGCGCCGTGCCGACCGTGCGTCCGTCGCGCAGCACGGTCACGCGATCCGCGAGTTCGAAGATTTCCTCAAGACGATGCGAGATATACACCACAGCGATGTTCCGTTCGCGCAAGCGCTTGACGATCCCCAGCAGTATGCCCGTTTCGTGATGACTGAGCGACGCTGTCGGCTCGTCCATGATGATGGCCCTGGACTGCGCGCACAATGCCTTGGCGATCTCGATCATCTGCTGCTGTCCGACACTCAGTTCGCTGACGCGCGTGGCGGGATCGATATCCATGTCGATGGTGGCCAGCACCTCGCGCGCCTCGCGATACATGCGCGGACGGTCGATCAGCCCGAGCCGCGTGCGCGGTTCCCTCGCGAGAAAGATGTTCTCGCCGACGGTGAGATTGCCCACGACCGCCAGTTCCTGGTAAATGATGTTCACGCCGAGCGCGCGAGCGTGATGGCTGTCGGCCAGCGTGACTTCCTGCCCTTCGATGAGAATCGTGCCGCCTGCGTCGGGCGCATAGATACCGGTGAGTATCTTCATCAACGTGCTTTTGCCGGCGCCGTTCTCGCCGGCAAGCGCGAGCACTTCGCCCGCGCGGATCTCGAGATTCACGCGATCGAGCGCCTTGACGCCGGGGAAGGTTCTGGAGATGTTGCGCATCTCCAGAAACGGAACGCCTGTCACGGGGCTCATCACTTCGTATAGCTGGTCATGTTGTCCTTCGTGACCACGGTCACGCCCGTGTCGATGTCCTTCGGCTGGCCCTCCTGGCCCTGGATCTGCGCGACGAGATGGTCGACCGCGAGCGAGCCCATCGTCACCGGGCGCTGGACCATGATGCCCTGAATGTAGCCGTCCTTGAGACCTTTGAGCGTGTCCGGAAGATCGTCGAAGGCGAGCACTTCGAGCTTGCCCTTCATCGCGCCGAATTCCCGCGTGTTGAGCACTTTCGCGACCGCCGGCCCGCCGACCTGGCTCACGCCGAAAATGCCCTTGAGGTTCGGATGCGCGCGCAGCGTGGTTTCGACGACCGACACGCCGCGCGCCAGGTCGTCGTCGGTGCCTTGCGTCTCGACCACCTTGATGCCCGGATACTTCGCCAGGCCCTTCTTGATGCCGGCAATGCGTTCGTTCAGATTGACCGCGCCGAGCTGCCCCGTGATGATCGCGACTTCACCCTGACCGTTGAGCGCCTTGCCCATTGTCTCGGCCATGGTGGCGCCCGCCTGTTCGTTGTTCGTGCCGATATACATGGACCGGCCGCTTTTCGGCGAATCCGAGTCGTACGTCAGCACCTTGATGCCGCTTTGCTCCGCGCGCTTCATCACGCTCTCGACCGACTTCGGCTCATTGACAGATATCGCAATGCCATCCACGTGCCTTGAAATCAGATCTTCGATGATCTGCACCTGCGTGGAGCCCTGGGTGTTTTGCGGCACCACCCATTGGTATTTCACGCCGGCTTTGTCGGCCGCCGTTTTCGCACCCTTGTTGCAGTCGTCGAAGAACGGCACGGCGACTTTGGGAATGACGGCCACCGAAATATCTTTTGCGTCCTTCGCGTGAGCCGTTGTGCCGACCGACGCGGCCAGCGCGACCAACGCGCCCGCGGTAATACGTTGCGTGAGTTTCATGCATGTCTCCTGATGTTGTGTTCGCGGCATTCGGTATGACTCGTGTTTCTAGCGTTTCTAGCGTTCCTTGCGGCGCACGCGCCAGATGTCGATGCTGACGGCAATCAGAATCACGCAGCCGGTGATGGCCTGCTGCGCATAGGTATCGATATTGAGCAGCACCACGCCGTTCGTGATGATTCCCGCGAGCGCCGCGCCGATGATGGCGCCTTCCACGCTGCCCGCGCCGCCCGACAGGCTTGCGCCGCCGATGGCAGCCGCCGCGATCACGTCGAGTTCGGCGCCGAAGCCGGAGGCCGGCTCCGCCGATACGAAGCGCGAGAACGCGATGACGCCCGCCATCGACGCGATCAGTCCGGACAGCACATAGACCGAGAACTTGACGCGGGCCGTGCGCACGCCGGACAGGCGCGCGGCCACTTCGTTGCCGCCCGTCGCATAGACATGACGGCCGAAGCGCGTCTGCCGCATGACGATGGAAAAGACGGCTGTCATCGCCAGAAGAATGACGACCGGAAAGGGCACGAAACCGATATAGCCCTGACCGATGAAGGTGAAACTGTCGGGCACGTCGGGCGTGACGGGCACGCCTTTGGTGACGATGTACATGAGGCCGCGGCCGATCGACAGCGTGCCCAGCGTCGCGATGAAAGGCGGCAACTGTATCCACGTGATCATGAAGCCGTTGAACGCGCCGACGGCGATTCCCACGCCGAGCCCCGCGCCGATCGCCACCGGCGCGCTGTAACCGTGCTGGAAGGCAAGCGCGGTGACGAGCGACGACAAGCCCATGACCGAGCCCACCGACAGGTCGATGCCGCCTGTAATGATCACGAGCATCATGCCGATAGACATCAGCGCGATCAGCGAAAACGAGCGGAACACGCCCATCAGGTTGTTGGTCGTGAGGAAGTACGGCGAGAAGACGCTGATCAGCAAGCCGACCAGCAGCAGCACCGACAGCACGTTCAGCTCGCGTATCCGCAGACACGCCTTGATCCGTTCCGCGGTACGCGACGGCGCAGGCTGGGGTTCCTTATTCGACGATATTGCGGTCACCCATCGCTCCTCTTTGCAAGCCCGGAACAGATCATAGAGGCGCCGGCCCGCGGAAATCTGTGACGCCCGTCATAGATCCGTATCGGGATTCACCCGTAGATTGCCTGCGGATAGCGCGACGAAAGGCCCCGTGCCTATGACGCGCGTCACAGCATTCGCGCGAGGCGCGGCGTTAGGATGCGAGTGGTGTGATCAACGGCGCGGCACAACCGGACGGCTTTATGAACTGTAAAGGAGACAAGGCATGACCAAGCGAGTGATAGTGACGGGCGGCAGCGGACTTGCCGGCAAATGGGTCGTCGAGGATCTGGTGGCGCACGGCTATGAAGTGCTCAATGTGGACCGCGTACCGATGGCCAAAGGCACGGCGCGGACCCTGATCACCGACATCACCGATGCGGGACAGGTATTCAATGCGTTCGCATCCACTACAACGGCGAAGGAATTCGACGACGACATCGAGCCCAAGCCGATTGACGCGGTCGTGCATTTCGCGGCGATTCCGCGCATTCTCGTCACGACCGACAACGAGGTGTTCCGCATCAACGTGATGGGCACTTACAACGTGCTGGACGCGGCGGCGAAGCTCGGCATCAGGAAGGTTATCGTGGCTTCCAGCGAGACGACATACGGCGTGGTGTTCGCGCATCGCCATCGCGACCCGGCGTATTTTCCGCTCGACGAGGAGTACCCGGTGGACCCGATGGACAGCTACGCCACGTCGAAGGTCATTAATGAAGTGACGGCCAAGGCGTTTCATGCGCGCACGGGCTCGGACATTTACTGCTTCCGTATCGGCAACGTACTCGATCCCGAGGACTACCGGAAATTCCCCGTCTGGCTGAAGGACCCTGCGTTGAGAAAGCGCATCGCATGGAGTTATATCGACGGCCGCGATCTCGCGGCGGCCTGCCGTCTCGGCATTGAAAAAGACGGGCTGGGCTACACGGTGATGAATGTCGCCGCCGACGACGTCTCTTCGGACCGCCCGGTTGCCGAACTGCTGAAGACCTACTACCCGAATGTGCCGGTCAAAAAGCCGCTCGGCGAGTTCGAGACCTTGCTGAGTAACGAGAAGCTCAAGCGTTTGCTTGGATGGCAGCAGGCGTATCGGTGGCGCGAGCAGGTGTCGTCACAGTCGTAGGTCGTAGGTCGTAAGAGCCGTGCGCTGAGGCAAGGCCGCACCGCACCGGCATCGCTATGCTGCGCCGATGCGAAACACCGCGACTTGCCGGCTCAACTGCCGGGACTGCTCGTCGAGCAACTGGGCGCATGCGCTCGCCTGCTCGACGAGCGCCGCGTTCTGCTGCGTGATCGAATCCATCATGGTCAGTGCGGCGTCGACCTGCTCGATGCCGACGCGCTGCTCCTCGGCCGCGGCAGTCATCTCGCTCATTACTTCGCGAAAGCGTCCGGCTGCGTCGAGCACGGCCCGGATCGCGCCCTCCGCATGTGTTACGAGCGTCGAGCCGTCCGCCGCCGCGCCGACGGAATCCGCCACCAGCACGCCAATGTCCTTCGCAGCCGTCGACGCATGCTGCGCGAGAGAGCGCACCTCGGCGGCGACGACGGCAAAGCCCCGTCCATGCACGCCGGCCCGCGCCGCTTCCACGGCAGCGTTCAAGGCGAGGATATTGGTCTGGAACGCGATGCCCTTGATGATTCCCGTGATGTCCGCGATCTTCCTCGAACTGGCGTCGATGCGGGCCATGGTCTTGCTCACTTCCTCGACGGCATGATTGCCCTGGTTCGCGGCCGAGGCCGCCTCCTGCGCGACGCCATATGCTTGCTGCGCCCGCGTCGCATTGCGGCGCACCGTCTCCGTCAGCCCGCTCATGCTCGCGGCGGTCTGCTCGAGCGACGCCGCCTGTTCTTCCGTCCGCGCGGACAGATCCAGCGTGCCGGCAGCAATCTCACCAACGGCCGTACCGATCGATTCACAACTGTCGCGCACCGCCGTTACCGTTTGTGCGAGCCGCGCCTGCATCTGATGCAGTCCGTCGAGCAGTTGCCCCATTTCATCGGTGCGGTGACGGGCAACCGTGCGGCTCAGATCTCCAGCCGCGATCGCGTCGAAGTGCGCAAGCGCGTCGCGAAGCGGCGCAACGATCGCACGGCGCAGCGCCAGCCAGCTAAACGCCGCCGCGGCGACGCCGAACGCAAGCATCGCCGTCGATCCCGCAAAGAAAAGCTTGAAGTAGTGTTCCGCGTCGTCGTAGCTGCGTTTCGCATTGGCATACAGCGAGCGTTTGAGCGTGTCGTTCGCCGCGCTCATGTCGTTGAACAGCGTGCTCAACTGCGATACGCCGATCCGCTGCGCAGTCGACCGGTCACCTGACTGCAGCGCGTCGAGGAACGCTCGCATCGCGACACGCATTGCGTCGCGGCGCTGCCCCGCGGCGTCGATAAGAGACGCTTCGCCCGCTTCGTGCGGCTCGTTCACGAAACTGCGCCACTGTTCGTCCGATTGCTTGAGGAAGTCGGCGGCATGGCGAATCTGCTCCCCCGCGCGCGCGGTGTCCGTCGCGGCCATTGCACCGCCGAGCACGAGGCGGGTACGCGCCATCAGCAGTTCGGCGTTACCGATGTGGACCGCAGCCGTCAGCTTGTTCTCATAGGTATCGCGCGTCGCCTGGTTCGCACGCCATGCGCCCGCCAGTCCGAGCACGCCGATGGCGATCATCAGCGCGGCGAGCAACGCCATCGTCAACGCAATGCGCTGCTGCAACGAAATCGCCTTGCGCAGCCCGGCCGGTGCCGCCGCACGATCTGTCGCGCCGAACGCATCGGCGTTGCTAACCGGGTCCGGTTCGGAGACCGGTGTGGCCATGTCGGCGTTGGAAGCGTTGGAAGCGTTGGAAGCGTTGGAAGCGTTGGAAGCGTTGGAGGCGTTGGAAAAGGACAGCATGATGCGAACCTCTGCTTTTGAAATCGGGTAAATGCCGTGGACGCTATGACGCGTCGACTCGCGCACGGCCTTGCCCGTATATGCCGCGCCTGGTTGCGGCAAGCGGCGTTGAGTTACGCGATCGACTGGCTCGCTGCGCGGCGCCGGTTCAAGCCCAGCCAGACGGACAACAGCGCAATGAAGATGAAAACGCCCGACACGTTCATGAAAAGATCGGCAACCGGCCAATGCATCGCCAGCAGGACGCCTCCGAGCACCGAGCCGATTACCGAGCCGAGCTTGCCGATGCCGATAGCCGAGCCGACTCCGGCCGAGCGCAACATCGTCGGATACAGCATGCCGGCCACCGCATAGAGCGCAAACTGACTGCCGATCACGCATACCCCGCTCATGAACGACGCGCCGTAGAGCCAAAGAGCGGGCATCGGCATGCCGAGCGAGATGCAAACCGGAAGCCCGACCAAAGCGAGCAACAGAATCACCGCTATGCCGTAACGGTCCACGCATCGGCACAGCGCGAGCGCACCGACCGTCCCGCCGACCGGAAACATCATCGCGGCTTTCGCTGCCTGCGCCGCCGGCAACGCGCTCATGCTGAACAGAATCGGCAGCCAGTTCTGCAGAAAATGCAGTGCGAGCGAATTCAGGACAAAGAGCGCCCACAGCAAAGGCGTCACGCGGACAAGACCGTTGCCGAACAACGCGAGCGGTGTCGCGCGGATACGCTTTTCGTCCTGAACGATGTAGCGCGCAGCCTGGTTTTCCGCGTCGTCGAGAACCCTGTCCGAACCGAGACGGCGAGCGATGCGGGCGACTTCGCGCGGCGCCCGCCCCCTGAGGATCAGGAAACGGACGGACTCGGGCAGCACGGCGAAAGACACGAGGGCGACCGCAATGGCCGCGACGCCGCCCACCTCGAAGAGAACCGGCCAGCCGAAGCGCGGCAGCATCCACGAAGCGATCGCGCCACCGCCGCCGGCTCCGATCGAAAAGCCCGAGAACATTAGCGTGATCCATGTCGCGCGGCGTGCCTTCGGCGCATATTCCGACACCAGCGCGACCGTATTGGGCACCACGCCGCCCATGCCGATTCCCGCAACAAAACGCAGCACGGTCAATTGATCGAGCGATGCCGCCCGGCTGCACGCAAGTGTCAGGATGCCGAACCACAACACGCCGTAAATGATCGTGAGACGCCGTCCAATGCGATCGCCGAGAAAGCCCAGCAGCAACGAACCGACGAGCACGCCGACGAGGCCGTAACCGAACACATGACCGAACTCGGTGGCCTTCACGTGCCATGCGCGGACGAGCGTGGGCGCGGCATAGGCAGCGGCGACCTGATCGTAGCCATCGATGAGCACGATCACGAAGCACCATGCAATCAGGCCCAGCGAAAAGCCGCGCAACTTCTGCCGCTCGATGAGCGCGGTGATGTCAACGGCCGGGGCAACAGCGCAAGCGCTTTCGGGAAGCACAGTCATCGCGTGTATCTCCCATCGGCGCGGCGCATGGCGCGCGCCGACGCGCATCCAGAAGCACGTTCGAAGTACGGGCTCATCGGGTCTCCGTGGCTGCGGCCGTTCGCCTGTTTGCGGCGCCGGCCGGCTAATTGTATGAACGCTTCTGTCTGGTCCGGATCAGGAGTCGCCCAGCGCGGAACGCATCTCCTTGATGCGGGCGTCGTCCTGTTTATGCTGTTCGCCGAATCGCGCCTTGTACAACACCGCCAGCACGGTCGAGAAGATGGCGGCGACGAGAAAGAGTCCGGACGCCGCGTAAAACATCTGCGAGATCGGCAGATGCATGGACAGCAGAATTCCGCCGATCACAGGCCCCGATACCGAGCCGATCTTGCCGACGGAGATTGCACTGCCCACGCCCGCCGAGCGGAACGAGGTCGGGTAAATCATCCCCGCCACCGCGTACAGCCCGTACTGCGCGCCGACCACGCAGAAACCCGTCGCGAACACGGCGAACATGAGCCACGCCTCCGACATGCCATGCCCGAGGAAGGCGACCACGGGGCAGCCGACCGCCGGCAACGAGATGATCGCAAGCACGCCGTGACGGTCGACAAAGCGGCACAGGATCAGTCCGCCGAGCACGCCGCCCACCGAGAACATCGTTGTGATGACACCGGCGCTCTGCGGATTGATGCCGACACCTTCCATCAGAATGGGCAGCCAGTTCTGCAAGAAGTACAGCGCCATTGAATTGACGATGAATACGATCCACAGCAACGGCGTGATTGCGCGCAGGCCGTCGGAGAAAATCAGCTTGAGCACAAAGCGCTTCTTTTCCTGCACTTCGCCGGGCACGAACTGCGCGTCGGCGGGAAGCGCCAGTTCGGGGCGCAGACGCGCAACGAGCTTGCGCACCGTTTCGACACTGCGCTGACGCACTACCAGCAGCTTCGCGGATTCCGGCAGCGTCACGATCAGCAGGCACGCGACCGCGAGCGAGCCGATACCGCCCACGACGAACATCACCGGCCAGCCATAGCGATGAATGAGCGCCGACGAAACCAGCCCGCCGGACCCCGCGCCGATGGAAAAGCCCGAGAACATCAGCGTCACCCATGTGGCGCGCAACCGTTTGGGCGCGTATTCGGCGACGAGCGCAACCGAATTCGGCACTACGCCGCCCATGCCGAGACCGGCGATAAAACGCAGCAGCATGAGTTCGTGCAGCGAAGTTGCCCACACCGACAGAAGCGTCAGCAGACCGAAAAACAGACTGCCCGACACGATCGCACGCTTGCGGCCAAAGCGGTCGCCGAAATAGCCGAAGATGAACGAGCCGATCAACGTGCCGAACAGACCCGCGCCGAAGACCGGTCCAAAGCCGCCGCGTGCGACGTGCCACTCCTTGATGATGGCGGGCGCCGCGAACGACACGGCCGTCTGGTCGTAACCGTCCATCAGCATGATGAGGAAGCACCAGAACAGCAAGCCGACCGCGAAACGTCCTGTCTTCTGCTCTTCGATGAGTGTCGATATGTTGAATGTGCGCTCTGCTTGCATGTGCGTCCCAATATGCCGATCAGGCGGTGGGCGCAGTTGCCGCGCACGCCGCTTCGTTCTGTTTCCCGTTGGCGCCTGCGCCGGGAGCCTCAATATACGGCCCGGCAGCGGGCGACAGAATCAAAAAATCCCGATGATGAAATCGAAATTAGTGAACAAAGCCCGCCGCGTTACCCGGCACACGGCATCCGCGTCACGTCAAAACATCTGGTTGATACCGATACGTCCAACCGTCTGCGCACTCGAACTCGACGGCTGATAGCCGAACTGCTCCGCCTTCGCATTCGTGCCCGAGGCCCGTTGCAGGCCGACGCCTGCATAGATCTGCGTGCTCTTGGACAGATAGTGCGTGATGAACAGGTTGTACTGGTTGTACGTCAGCCCCTCGAACACGGAGCGGTTGTACGAAATCCCCATCACATAGAAGCGCTTGCCGCCGCTCAGGTCGATGTTGACGCCCACCTGATAGTTGCGCTCCGTCACCGAGCCCTGCGGATCTTCGAGCTTCACGTCCGTAAAGGTCGCGTGCGGAATGAAGTCGCCCACGACCACCGAGCCGCCGACCGCTATCGTGCTGTAACGGTCGGCGTTGAACAGGGTGCCCTGCTTGAGCCGCTGACCGAGTACCGAGGTCACGCCGAAGATACCGAACAGGTCGGCCGTGCGGTTGTGCGACATCGAATACGCCGCGCCCAGTTTGACTCTGCCGTTCTGGTAGCGCGCACCCACGCTGTACTGACGCCCTTCGCTGAAGTTCGTCTGGTTGCCAAAGGCGTTCATCGCACCGGCCTGGAAGCCGCGGTAGTCGATCGATTCGTACTTCACCGAGTTGTCGAGCGCGCGCGTGTTCGCGAGGCCGTCCAGATTGCCCACGGTGTAATACGACGAGATACCCGGCACCGAATTGTTCAACGCGCCCACGTACTCGTACACATAGTCGGGGATATGGCCGAGACTCAGCGAGCCGAAGCGGCTGTTCGTGATGCCCACGTACGCGTCCCGGTTGAAGAAGCTGGCCGGATTGATCTGCGTGCCCGTGTTGGTGAGAAAACCCGACTCCAGCCGCGCGAAAACCATGTTGCCGCCGCCAATGTCTTCCTTGATGAGAAAGCCGAAACGGTCCGGCGTGCGCTTGCCGGCCGACTCCTGATACAGATGCCCGCCGCGCGAGTTCGTCACGAAATCGACACCCACGTCGACGCTCCCGTAGAGCGTCACCGATGACTGCGCGAACGCGGGGCACCCCAGCACCAACGCGCACGCACCTGAGAACAGACTCGTCGTTTTCAACCCATGTCTCCAATGTCTTTTTTGTCGCCGGCCGCATGTCTGCTGACCGATCCTCATGTGGGTGACAGGCGCCGGTCTGCTGCGCGGTTCGCTGCCGTCTTCCAGATGTTGCCGGGAGTGTAGCGAATGGATTTAGGCTTTTGAATCGTGAATTATTTATCAACTCATCGAACAAAACGAATAAAGCTTTTAATGGTCGGTGAAAATACCAGGTAAGCGCGATTAATTGGCGCCCACGCTTCTATTAGCCAGAACCCGGTGCTACCATCCGCCGCGTCGGCATTAAGAACCTGCGTCTGGAGACTCGTATGGATATAAGAGGCATGCTGCCGCGGCGCATGGTGGTTGGAATCAGCGGCGCGTCGGGCGTCATATACGGCGTGCGGCTCCTGCAACTGCTGCGCAAGCTCGAAATCGAAACGCACCTGGTGATGAGCCGCTCGGCGCAGGTGACGCTCGCTCACGAATCGGACTTCAGCGTCGCCGACATCCGCGCGATGGCGAGCGTCTGCCATTCCAACACCGATATCGGCGCGTCGATCTCGAGCGGATCGTTCCCGGTGATGGGCATGATCGTCGCGCCCTGCTCGATCAAGACGCTGTCGGAAATCGCCACGGGCATGACCAGCGGCCTGCTTTCGCGCGCCGCGGACGTCACGTTGAAGGAGCGCCGCCGCCTCGTGCTGATGGTGCGCGAGACACCGCTGCACCTCGGCCATCTGCGCAGCATGACGGCGGTAACCGAGTCCGGCGCCATCGTCTATCCGCCCGTGCCCGCGTTCTACGCGAACCCCGAATCGCTGACCGACATGGTCGATCACACGCTCGGCCGCGTGCTCGACCTGTTCGGGCTGGACGCTGCCACGGTGCAGCGCTGGGGCATGTAGGCGCGCCGCCGTCTCTGCCGTTCAGGGCCACCGCGCCCTTGTCACAGCGCCTGTTCCGATTATCAAATTTCAGTGATGATCCATTCGGATTAATTTGCTTCTTTCGCGCGATTCGCTGAATTAAAGTGATTCCCGATTTCACCGCGTTGGCTACTTATAAAGATTATCGATCGATTCATAACGAAGATCGATAAAAGCGCTCATTACGAAAAAGGTCGAATCGTCGAATGAAGATAGTTATTGCAGGCGCCGGTATCGGCGGATTGACGGCCGCAGCCGCATTATTGAAAAAAGGTTTCGATGTCACGGTGTTCGAGCAGGCGCAGGCGCTCAAGGAGATCGGCGCCGGCGTGCAACTGAGCCCGAACGCCACCCGCGTGTTGTTTCGGCTCGGCGCGGGCGATGCGCTCGAGGGCCTTGCGTGCGAACCGCTCGGCAAGCGCGTGCGTCTATGGAACACCGGCCAGACATGGCGCCTGTTCGATCTCGGCGCGCAATCGCGCGAGACCTACGGCTATCCCTACTTCACACTGCATCGCGCCGACCTGCATCAGAAACTCGCCGACGTGGTGCGCTCCATGAAACCCGACGCGATCCGCCTGAACCATAAGGTGGAGAGCTTCTCGCAACAGAACGGCAAGGTGCTGGTGCAGGCCGTCAATGGCGAAACCTGCGAAGGCGATCTGCTGATCGGTGCGGACGGCGTGCATTCGCGTGTGCGGCACGCGCTCTTCGGCCCTGACGAGCCCGTGTTTTCCGGCGTGATGGCATGGCGCGGCGTGATCGACGCGAGCAAGCTGCCGGAGCACTTGCGTTCGCCTTACGGCGCGAACTGGGTCGGCCCCGGCGCGCACGTCATTCACTATCCGCTGCGCGGCAACGGTCTGGTGAACTTCGTCGGGGCGATCGAGAAGTCGGGCTGGCAAGTCGAATCATGGTCCGAACGCGGCACGCTCGACGAATGTCTCGCCGACTTCGAAGGCTGGCACGAAGATGTGCGCACGCTGATTTCCGCGATCGACATTCCGTATAAATGGGCATTGATGGTGCGCGAGCCGATGGCCCGCTGGAGCCAGGGCCACGCGACGCTGCTCGGCGATGCCTGCCATCCGACGTTGCCGTTTCTCGCGCAAGGCGCCGGCATGGCGATCGAAGACGGCTATCTGCTCGCGCGCTGTCTCGAACGCTATACGCACGACGTGCCGCAGGCACTGCAACGCTATGAGGCGCTGCGGCTCGAACGCACCGCGAAAGTCGTGCGCGGTTCGGCGGCCAACGCGACGCGCTTTCACAATCCGCAGCTTGCCCATGCGGAAGGCGCGGCCGCCTATGTGGACCGCGAGTGGAGCGAGGAGCGCGTGAAGGAGCGCTACAACTGGCTGTTCGAATACAACGTCGACGCGATCGAAGTCTGACCCGCACCGGGTTTTCGCGCGACGCTGCCCCGTACGATCCAGCAATACCAGGAGACACTGTGTCCATCCATCTCGATCCTCCAGCGCCGGTGCTCGGCCTGCATCATTTTGCGTGGCGCTGCCGCGACGCAGAGGAAACGCGTCACTTCTACGAAGACATTCTCGGTCTGCCGCTCGTGCACGTCATCCGCCTGGACCGCGTGCCGAGCACCGGCGAATATTGTCCCTACGTGCATCTGTTCTTCGAAATGGCGGACGGCTCGAACATCGCCTTCTTCGATCTCGGCGATGGAACCGCCGCGCTTGCCTCGCCGAATACGCCCGCGTGGGTCAACCACATCGCGCTGCGCCTGGCAACGCTCGAACAGCTCGAAACGATGAAAGCGCGGCTGACCCACAATGGCGTCGAGGTGCTCGGCGTCACCGATCATCACTTCGTCCGCTCGATCTATTTTTTCGACCCGAACGGCTTGCGTGTCGAACTGACGGTGCCCGTCGCGCCCGCCGAAGAACTCGCGGGTTATAGAATGCGGGCTCGGCCGGTGCTCGACGCCTGGACCGCTGAAAAGAACAAGACAGTGTCGGAGACACGCCCCGCATGAGCGCGCTCAATTCCACGCACGATCCGGCGCGGCGCAGCTGGATCGAATCGGCGAACGCCGGCAACGCGGATTTCCCCATTCAGAACCTGCCGTTCGGCGCATTCGTGCGAGGCGGCGAATTGCGCACCGGCGTCGCAATCGGCGATCGCATCGTCGATTTGCGCGCGCTGCACGACACGGCGCTGCTGGAAGGCGACGCGGCGCTCGCCTGCGCGTCGGTTCGCGACGGTACGCTGAACGCGCTAATGGCGCTCGACGCCCGCCATGTGAGCGCGTTGCGTGGCGCACTGTCGGCGCTGCTCGCGCAGAACGCGCCCGCACGCTCGCGGCTCGAATCGTCGATCGACGCCGTGCTGCCGCAGATGAACGATGTGCAACTGACACTGCCGTGCACGATCGGCGACTACACCGACTTTCTGACGTCGCTTCATCACACCGAGCGCCACGGCCGCTACAAGGGCCTCGCCGATCCGCTGCCGGCCGCGTTCAAATCGCTGCCGATCGCGTATCACGGCCGGGCTTCGTCGCTGCGCGTGAGCGGCGGCGAAGTGCGGCGCCCGTACGGCCAGTATCGCGACGCGGAAGGCCGCGTGTGTTTCGGGCCCGCGCCGATGCTCGACTTCGAACTGGAGCTGGCTGCCGTGATCGGCCGCGGCAACCCGCTGACGCAAGCCATTCCGATCGACGACGCCCGCGCGCACATCTTCGGTTACTGTCTGCTCAACGACTGGTCGGCGAAGAGCATTCAATGGTTCGAGCAGGTACTGGGGCCGTTCCTTGGAAAGAGCTTTCATTCGAGCATCTCGCCCTGGATCGTCACGGACGAAGCGCTCGCCCCGTTTCGCAAGGCGGCGCCCGCACGCGCCGCCGGCGATCCGGCGATCCTGCCGCATCTTCGCGGCGTGCAGGACCAGCAAAGCGGCGGTCTGGATCTGCAGTTGTTCGCACAACTGTCCACGGCTGCGATGCGGCGCGACCACATCGAGCCTGTGCGAATCACGCACACGCATCTGGACAATCTCTACTGGACGTTTGCGCAGATGGTCGCGCATCACACGAGCAACGGCTGCAACCTGCGCACGGGCGACCTGCTCGGCAGCGGCACGATCTCCGGTGCGAGCGATGAATCGCGCGCCTGTCTGACCGAACTGACCGACGCGGGCAAGAAGCCGCTTGCGCTGCCGAGCGGCGAATCGCGCATCGCGCTCGAAGACGGCGACGAGATCGTGCTGAGTGCGCGTGCGAGCGCGCCCGGCGCAGTGTCGATCGGCTTCGGCGAGTGCCGCGCGCGCATCGCGCCGGCGTTGCCGTATCCGCACGCGCCGTATCCGCAGGCGCCAAACGCGCTGCCGCACGGAGAACACTGAACCATGACGACGCTCAACGGCTTCGCGCAGTTCGGCGGCGGCCCGCATAAAGTCATCGCGCTGAACGGCTGGTTCGGCAGTTCGGCCGACTGGAACGCGCTCACGCCCGCACTCGATCCCGAGCGCTTCAGCTACGCGTTCTTCGACTATCGCGGCTACGGGCTTTCGCGCGACAAAGACGGCGAATTCACCTTCGACGAAGTGGCAAGCGACGTACTTGCGCTCGCGGACCATCTCGGCTGGCAGCGCTTCAGCCTGATCGGCCACTCGATGGGCGGCATGGCGATGCAGCGGGTGATGCTGGCGGCGCCCAGGCGCATCGTGAAGATGGCGGGGGTGTCGGCCGTTCCCGCGTGCGGCTCGCGGATGGACGAGGCGCGTCTCGCGATGTTTGCCGCCGCAATCGGCGACGTGACGAAGCGCGCGGGCATCATTCACTTTTCGACGGGCAGCCGGCTCGCCGCACGATGGAGCGCGCACCTCGCGCAGCAATCGGAGCGCGAATCGCGCCGCGAGGCTTTCGCGGCCTATCTGCCGCATTGGGCCACCGGCGACTTTGCCGCACAGGTGGAAGGCAATCCCACGCCGGTCAAACTCTTCGTGGGCGAACACGATCCGGCCATCACGGCGGAGCTGACGGCGCGCACGTGGCTGACGTGGTATCCGAATGCCGCCGTGGAAACCTTGACCAATGCAGGGCATTACGCAATGAACGAAGTGCCGGTGGCGCTGGCGACCGCACTCGAAAACTGGCTCTCGGAGCCTTAACGGACCGCGCTAAGCAGTCAGGCACGCGCGCCAACACAACCGGCGCGATGCAGGAGACACCATGTACGAGACCACCTATCTGCGCGCCGCATCGCTTGACGAAGCCGTCGGCTGGCTGCGCGAGCATGAAGAAGCGCGGCCGCTGTCGGGCGGCATGACGCTGATTCCCACCCTCAAGCAGCGCCTCGCCGCGCCCTCGCATCTGATCGATCTCACGCGCATCGACGCGCTGCGTGGCATCGAAGTGCACGGCAGCGTTTTACGCATTGGCGCGCTGAGCAAACACGCCGAGGTTGCGGCGTCGAGCGTCGTGCGCGGCGCGATTCCGGCGCTTGCCAGCCTGGCTGGCGTGATCGCCGATCCGCAGGTGCGCAACCGCGGCACGCTGGGCGGCTCGGTCGCCAACAACGATCCCGCCGCCGACTACCCCGCCGCCGTGCTCGGTCTGAATGCGCACGTCGTCACGTCGTCGCAACGGCGCATTCCCGCCGACGAATTCTTCGTGGATACCTTCGAGACCGCGCTGCGCCCGGACGAACTCGTGACCGCAATCGAATTTGCGATTCCGCTGCGCGCGGCCTACGCCAAGTACCGGCATCCCGCGTCCGGCTACGCGGTGGCCGGCGTCTTCATCGCCCAGTACGACGATACGATCCGCGTCGCGGTGACGGGCGCGGGCGCGTCGGTGTTCCGCTGGTTCGATGCGGAAAACGCCTTGCAGCAGGACCTTTCGCACGCGGCGCTCGCGTCGCTTTGCATCGACCGCAATACGCTCCCCGACGACGACAACGCGTCCGCGCCGTATCGCGCTCATCTGATCGAAACCTATACCCGCCGCGCACTGCAGGCGCTGCTTGCGTCGTAACTGCGTCGTCACAGCGGACGCTCATCGAGGAGACAAGAATGGAATTTACTGGATCGCAAACCATCGCGGCATCGCGCGAACAGGTCTGGCAAGGACTCAACGACGCAGCCGTGCTGCAGGAATGCATACCTGGTTGCGAATCGTTCGAGGCCGAAAGCGAAGACCGCTACAAGGCGGTGGTGGTGGCGTCGGTCGGGCCCGTCAAGGCGCGCTTCAAGGGCACGCTCGAACTGTCGGATCGCGATGCGCCGAGCGGCTACCGGATCGTAGGCCAGGGCGAAGGCGGTATCGCGGGCTTCGGCAAGATGACCGCAACCGTGACGCTCGCCGATGCCGAAGACGGCACGCTGCTCACCTACGTGGCCGACGCGCAGGTCGGCGGCAAGCTCGCGCAGATCGGCTCGCGGCTTGTCACGTCCGTGGCGAACAAGCTCGCCGCCGAATTCTTCAAACGCTTCAACGCGACGCTGAGCGCAGCGAGCCAGGCCGCGCAATGAGCGCAAGAACCGGAAACACAGGTGAATCATGGTTGATGTCCAATTGCAGGTGAACGGCGCGGACGTCGCGCGCGACGTGCCCGACAACACGCTGCTGGTCGAATTCCTGCGCGAGCAATTGCGCCTCACGGGCACGCACGTGGGTTGCGATACGAGCCAGTGCGGCGCGTGCACCGTGCTTCTCGACGGTCAGGCCGTCAAGTCGTGCACCGTGCTGGCCGCGCAGGCGAGCGGCGGCCAGGTCGTCACGGTCGAAGGTCTCAACGCAACGTGCGGCGGCAAACTGCACCCGGTGCAGGCTGCTTTCGTTCAGTGCCACGGTCTGCAATGCGGGTTCTGCACGCCGGGCATGATCATGGCAAGCGCCTTCTATCTGCGCCAAGAGCCGGCGCTCGACCAGGCGAGCATCGCTCATGCGCTGGAGGGCAACATCTGCCGCTGCACGGGCTATGTGAACATCATCGAGGCCGTTCGCCACGCGGCTCGCGAAATGTATCCGGATGCGCCGTTCGCCAGGACGGAGGCTCACTCGTCATGATCGGCAAACCGATACCTCGCGTCGAAGACCAGCGCTTCGTCACCGGCAACGGCCAGTACACAGACGATATTCACGTCGACGCACAGTTGCATGCGGCGTTTCTGCGCTCGCCCCATGCGCACGCCGTGCTGCGTTCGATCGACATCGCCGCCGCCCGCGAAGCGCCCGGCGTGATCGCGGTACTGGCGGGCCAGGATTATCTCGACGACGGCTTCAAGGGGGTGGACCATGTGCCGAATCCCGTCGATGCCATCGACGCGACGAAGAAGGCTTTCCTCACGTCGCTGACCGGCTCGATCTTCAATCAGCCCCATCTCCCGCTGCCGGTCGACCGGGTGCGCCATGTGGGCGAAGCGATCGCGATGGTGATCGCGCAGACGCCGCTGCAGGCGCGCAACGCGACCGAACTGATCGACGTGGACTACGACGTGCTCGACGCCGTGATCAACGGCAACGACGCGATGCAGGACGGTGCGCCGCAACTCTGGGATGGCGCGCCGGGCAACCTGTGCTTTCAGACCCAGATCGGCGATCGTGACGCCGCGCGCGCGATCATCGCCAAAGCGGATCATGTCGTGCGCCGCGAGTTTCATCACAGCCGGCTCGTCAATTGCCAGATGGAGCCGCGCAGCGCAATCGGCGCGTACGACGCGGCAACCGGCGTCTACACGCTGATCTCCGGCAGTCAGGGCGCGGTGCGCCAGCAGCTTTGCCTCGCCGCGGCGCTGAAAGTGCCGCCGGCGAACGTGCGCGTGATTTGCCCGGATACCGGTGGCGGCTTCGGGCCGCGCTCGTTCATCTATGTCGAACAGCTTGCCGTCGTATGGGCCGCGCGCCGCATCGGACGCCCGGTCAAATGGACGAGCGATCGCAGCGAAGCGTTTCTGTCGGACTACCAGGGGCGCGACGCGATCATCCGCTCGACGATCGGTTTCTCGAAAGACGGCCGCATGCTCGCCATCGACAACGAGTGGATCGGCAACGTCGGCGCCCACACGGTCTCGTATGTGCCGATGTCGAACGGCACGCGCATCATGACGACCGTCTACGACGTACCGGTGGCCGCCGTGCATGTGAGCGCGGTCCTGACCAACACCGTGCCCACGGCGCCGTATCGCGGCGCGGGCCGCCCCGAAGCGACGCATGTGATCGAACGTATGCTCGATCTTGCGGCCGCCGGCTTAGGTATTGATCGCGCGGAGATTCGCCGGCGCAATCTGGTGCCGCGAGACAGGCTTCCGTATCGCAGCCCGATGGGTCTCACATACGACAGCGGCGATTTTGCGCGCAACATGGCGCGCGCGCTGACGCTCGCGCAATGGGACAGCTTCGCGGAGCGCCGCGAGCAGTCGCGCGCGCAGGGACGGCTGCGCGGCATCGGCCTTGCGAACTACATCGAATCGCCGGTGGGCGCGCCGCGTGAGCGCATCGAACTGACGGTGCGCGCCGACGGCGGCATCGATATCGTGTCGGGCACGCAGTCGACCGGCCAGGGACACGAAACCACGTTCGCGCAGGTGGTCGCGCATCATCTCGGCGTGCCGATGGAAGCCGTCAAGCTGCGCACGGGCGATACCGCGTTCGTGAGCGTCGGCGGCGGCAGTCACTCGGACCGCACGATGCGGCTCGGCGGCATGCTGCTCGTGGATACCGCGCAACAGATCATTGCGGCCGGCAAGCGCGTCGCCGCGGTCTTGCTCGATGTGGACGCAGCGAGCGTCGAATTCGCCGACGCGCAATTCACCGCGCCCGCGAGCGGCCGTCGAGTGAGCCTTGCCGGGATCGCGCAGCATGTGGCGAAAGACGGCCTGCCAGGCGACCCATCGGCGAAAAAGCTGCACGCCCACGCGGAAGTCAGCACGCGCGTGCCCGCCCATCCGACCGGCGCGGCCGTCTGCGAACTCGAAGTGGACCCCGACACCGGCGCGGTCGAGCTGGTGAACTACACGTCGGTGGACGACGTGGGGCAGCCGATCAATCCGCTGATCGTCGAAGGCCAGGTGCATGGCGGCCTCGCGCAGGGAATCGGCCAGGCGCTCTCGGAAGGCTTCTACATGGATCGCCAAACCGGCCAGGTGCTGACCGGCTCCTACATGGACTACGGCGTGCCGCGCGCCGGCGTGATTCCGCCGCTCAACGTGGAGCTGACGGAAGATCCGACGCAGGGCAATCCGCTGCGAGTGAAAGGCGGTGGAGAAAGCGGCATCACGCCGGCTACGGCCACCATCTTCAACGCGCTGGCCGACGCGCTGCGCGACTACGGCAGCGACGAACTCGCGATGCCGGCCACGCCCAGGGTGATCTGGGAATACATACACCGCGCGCAAGGAGGCGCTCATGTCGACTGAATCCGTGACTATCCGCCGTGAGGGCGCGTTGCTCGAAGTCGTGCTCGACCGTCCTGAGAACGGCAACCTGATCGACCAGGCGATGAGCGATGCGATCATCGCCGCCATGACCACGATCGACGACGACACCAAGCTCGTGCGCATTGTCACGAGCGGCAAGGACTTCTGCAAAGGACGCCAGTCGCCGATGCCGCCGGCAGGCGCGAAGCCGTCGGCGGAAACGCTGCGCCGCGTCGTCGCCGCGCCGCCGCTCGCGCTCTACGATGCGCTGAAGGCGGTGCGTGTGCCGGTGCTGTCGGTCGTGCGCGGCGAGGCGATCGGCGTGGGCTGCGCGCTCGCGGGCGTTTGCGATGTCGCGCTTGCCGCCGAGGACGCCGTGTTTCAGATCCCCGAGATGGAGCGCGACATTCCGCCGACGCTCGTCATGTCGGCGCTGATCGGACGCGTTCCAGTCAAGACAGTTGCACACATGGTGCTGAGCCGCGCGCGGCTCTCCGCGCACGAAGCGCTGGCGGCGGGGCTCGTGAGCCGCGTCGTTGCATCCGCCTCGCTCGACGCCGAAGCCGGGGCGCTCACCGAAACGCTGCTCGGCTGCAGCGCCGTCACGCTGCGCGCCGTCAAGCAGTTCCTGCATCTCGCTCCGGAGATGCCCGCCGCGGCTTCGAGCGGCTTTGCCGCCCATCTTGCAGCCACTGCGCTGTCAGCCCGCTTCTGAGGGCCGCGCGCCGCCCCTCGCACAAGGACACGACATTGAGACCGAAGACCACCATCGCTTCCACCGCGCAAGGCGCGGAACTGCCCGACCTGGAGCGCTTCCGGCTGCGCCGCTTTCTCGACTCGCTCGACGAAACCGAACTCGATAGACGCAGCGAGCCCGTCGATCTGGCCGATATCGCCGCGATCATGGAAGGCAATCCGCGCGCCGTCTGGTTCGCGCAACCGGCGGGCGGCAGCGTGCCGCTCGCGGGCAGCGTGGCGGCGAGCCGCTCGCGCCTTGCCAAAGCGTTCGACACGACACCCGACCAGTTGCTCGAAGTCGTGCGCGACCGTTTGCGCACGAAGGGCAAGCTCGTCGAAGTGAGCCGCGCACAGGCACCCGTTCAGCAAGTGGTCCTGACCGGCGACGATTGCGATTTCACGGCGCTGCCCGTTCATCTGCAACACGATCTGGACGGCGCGCCGTATATCTCGGCGTCGATCGACTTCGCGGTCGACCCCGACACGGGCTGGACCAACGTCGGCATTCGCCGGCTGATGCTGCGCGGGCGCCGCACCGCCGGAATCGATCTCGTGGCGCCGTCCGATCTGCGCGCGATCTCGCTCGCACATTCGAAGCGCGGCGAGCGGCTGCCGATCGCTTTCGCCGTCGGCACGCACCCCATCGATCACGTCGGTGCAACGATGCGCATTCCCGCCGACGAACTCGAGCTCGTTGCCGCGTTGCGCGGCGCGCCGATGGGCGTCGTCAAATGCGTGACCAGCGATCTGCTGGTGCCGGCCGACGCGGAGTTCATTCTCGAAGGCTATCTCGACGAGCGCGGCCACGCGGAGCCCGAAGGACCGTATGGCGAATTCCTCGGCTATTACGGCGGCATCAAGACCAACCCGGTGTTTCATCTGACTGCGATCACGCATCGCAAAGACGCCGTGTTCCAGACCTGCACGATCGGCGGCCGCACGATGGCGCGCACCGATACCGCGCAACTGGCCGCGCTGCGCACCGAAGTCACCGTATGGCGCGCGCTGGAAACGGCCGTGCGCGAGATCAGGGCGGTGTACGCGAGTCCCGCGACGGGCGGCATGTTCAACGTGCGGATCGCGATGCAACAGCGTGTGCCTGGTGAAGCGCGCAACGCGATCGCGGCCGTGTTCGCGTCGCTTGCCAACGTCAAGCATGTTTTCGTGGTCGACCCCGACATCGATATCTTCTCGGACGAGCAGATGGACTGGGCGCTCGCCACGCGCTTCCAGGCGGACCGCGATATGGTGATGCATGGCGGCATGCGCGCGATGCCGCTGGACCCGTCGCTCGCCGGCGCAACGGTCACCGCCAAGCTCGGCTTCGACCTGACACTGCCGCTCTTGCGCCCCGGCGAACAGCGCGATCTCGAACATCGCGTTCCCACGCCGCCGGTTCTGACGGGCGCGCGTTTCGATTCGCTGCAAGCCGCACTCGAGCACGGTCCGAAGCGTTTCACCGAACTCATGTCCGCGACAGGAACGCGCGATGGCCGCGAGATCGTGCGCTGGCTCGAAGACACGGCGGCAACCCGCGCCATCGTCCGCGACGAGGAGGGGCGATACGCGTTTGCATGACAGGTGCGGCGCAACGGCGCCGTCGCATCGTCATGGACATGTAAGGGGCGATCGGGTGTTGTCCCGGTCGCGGATACCCGAGCGCGGCGATAGAATCCCGGCAGCCCTCTCGTGCCCTTCCCACAGGACCGCCGCATGAATCTGTCCCTGAAACAACTGAAGGTCTTTCTCGGCGTGGCGAACGCGTCGAGCTTCACGAAGACCGCGCAGAGCTTGCATCTGAGTCAGGCGGCGCTGAGCGCGATCATCCGCGAGCTCGAGACCCAGCTCGATTGCCGGCTGTTCGAACGCACCACGCGCACGGTTGCGCTCACGGAGGCGGGTCACCTGTTCTATCCAACGGCGATGAAGATCGTCGACACGCTTGAAAAATCCGTCGTCGAACTCAACGAACTCGGCCGGCAGAAGCAGGCGTCGCTGCTGCTCGGCTGCACGCCGATGATCGCCGCGAGTCTGATGCCGCAAGTGCTTGCGCGTTTCGCCGAGACGAGTCCGCAAGCGCAGATCGAACTCGTCGACCGTCCTCCCGGCGAGCTTCTGAAGATGGTCGAGGACGGCGATCTCGATGCGGCGTACGGCATCTTCTTCTCGCAGTTGTCCGGGATAGACCGCGTGCCTATCTTTCCGACGCGGCTCGTCGTGGTCTCGTCGCCCGTGGAAGGAGCGCATGGCATCGGCAAGGTGCCGCGCGACGGAGTGCAATGGCGCGCGCTCGAAGGGTTGCCGCTCATTACCCTGCCGAAGGAGAACCCGTTGCAGCGGCTGATCGAAGCGTCGTTGTCGAAAGAAGAAGTGACGGCGGGCCGGCGTACGGTCGTCGGTCATTTGCAGACCGCGGTCGCGATGGCTCACGAAGGACTGGGCGTTGCGATCATGCCGTCGTTCTGCGAACACATCTGCCGGCACTATCAGGTGCGCATCGACGTGATCCGGCCAGAGGTGGAATTTTCGTTCTACCGGATCACGCGCAGCGGACGCGACACGCTGCCCGCGCTGGATCAATTCACGCGGATGTTCGCCGCGGCGGCTCAACTCAGCCCGTTCGTGCCTGGATGAATGGCCGCGTGCCACGCCCGTGCTGCGACGATGCGTCGAGCCCGGAGAACATATCGTCGACATTGCCGTTCGATATCTGCCGGGCGATGGCCGGCAAGTCGGCGGAGTCGGCGGAATCGGGCTTGCCGATCAGCGCATAGGACAGTTCGTTCTGCCGCCACGAAACGACGTTCATCCCGTCCATCTCGCGCTGGGCGATGGACTCGTCAGGGCGCGAATCCTTCATCACGCACAGCGCCACCGGCATGCCACGCTCGGGGAGATACACCATCTGGACGAGCGGCTTGCCGTTATAGCGCAACCGCTCCACCGCCTTGAACGATAGCCCCGCCGCCTGCAGATCGGGCATACGCAAGCGGATGCCGTCGACCTTGCGAATCGCATCGACAGTGCGGGCGGCAGCGGCGCCATCGGGAACGATACTGGCGACCGTCTCGCGCGTGTACATGCGCTGATAGTCGACCGCGACGCTGATCCACGAGCGCGTCTGAACGGCCGCCGTGGAGACTCCGCGATTGCCGGACGCGCCGGGCCATCCGCCAAGATGCTGCACGAGGCCCGCGCAAAAAGCGCCCGCAATGAAAGCGGCGGCAAGCCACAGGCGGCGCTGCGAACGCTGTGCTTGCGGCGCGGGAGTGCTCGATGCCTGCGGCCCCGCGGCCTGCGCCATCGACTCGATCCGGCGCCGGAGTTCGTCAGGCAGCGGCGGCAATTTCTGCGCCGCGAACGCTTCGCGATAAGGAAGCCGCGACGCTCGCAGCAACGCCACGCTCTCTCTCAGATCGGCGGATTGCGCGAGCGCGCTCTCGACCGATGCCGCTTCGCGAGCACTGAGTTCGCCGTCGGCATACGCGATCAGTTGGCTGTCGTCGGGCTTCATTGGACGATAGGCTAAGGAGAGAAAGGGCTGTGTGAATGAGTGAGTGGCGTCACGGCGGGCACGAACGCCCGTGCTGCCGAAGGCTTCCATGATAACCGTACTGGCGGTGCGTTCCCACCCGAGGCAGTGCGCGCGTCAATGTGCGCGGGCCCGCGCCGCCGCTTCTTCACTCGTGCGGCGCTGCAGGGACACGGCATAGGCGGCGGATCGTGCGGCAAGCAGCGGATCGGCGGAAGGCGCAATGCCGTCCGGCAAAACCGTTGGATCGAAAGCAAGATCGCGGCACGCACCGTCGATCTGCGTTTGCGCGCGATCTATCACGAGCGTGCCTGCGTCGATTCTCGGCCGGCGCGGCGAACTCACCCATTGCCGGGTGGAGTCGTCGGTCGTGTCGCCGGGCATGGCGACGTTCATAAACAGATGCCAGCGCAACGGCCCCTTGCGCAGACTTTTCGACAGATCGTAGAACAGAAAATCCGGATCGCGCAGATCGCCGGCATCGACGGGACGATAAGGCTTGTCCGGCACCACTTCCCACCGAACGAAGCGACGGATACCGTGCGCGTCGATAGTCTGGAACGCGCTGATGCCGTAGTACGTGGCATTGTCGTAGCCCGACGACGGCGGATGCTGCTCGATAAAACGCCTGAAAGCGCGGGCCTCGGGATGACTGTCGAGGAACGCCTGCATCTTCGCCGGATCGCGGCGGCCCGTGCGCGGATCGCGCGCATCCGCTTGCAACTGATCGAGCAACGCCTGAGGTGTGCGCACCGGGAAGACAGGCGTGGAGTTCATCGCAAGACGCCACTCCTCGCCGCGCGGCAGCGCCATGCGCAGCGCGAGGCTGCGCACCGTGGCCGCGGCGTCGTCCTCGCCGGGATCGCCGCCGGGTATCGACAAGCGTCCGACAACCGCATAACGCCCCTTCGCAAACACGCTGGCACGTGAGAGCAGCGCGCCGTCTCCGTTGCTGTCGAAGTGGCCGGTCACGCAAATTCCTTTCGCATGATTGCGCCTGAAACCGGGGTGCGGCGTGGTCGTCGCCTCGAACGCATTGACGATGCGCCGTGCGTTCAGCCGTGGAGAAAGCCAGCCCACGCACGAAAGGAACACAGCGGCGAGCGCCGCGGGTATCGCGCATACGGCGAACGTGCGCAATGTGCGCAACGTGCGACGCGATGATCGCTGACGCGCCGGCTGATCGCGCAAGTGGCCGAACCTCATGCGTTATGCGGCCGGCGGCGCGTGCGCTTCAACGCGGCGTACGCGAGCGGCTCGTGACCAGCGAATGCGGCGCGACTCGTCATGCACATCGAACCGCTAAGGTTGCGCTCAACTCTGCTGGACATCGGTGCCGGTGCGGTTGTCGCCGACGGTCGCGGATACCCGGCCATCGTAAAGCTGCCTGCCGAGCGCATTGAGATCGACTGCACCTGGCGTGCCGATCAGCGCATAGCCCACCTCGCCGCGCCGCCACGCGACCACCTTCATGCCTTCGACTTTCGCGTTCGACGGCGCTGCATCCGCCTTCGGTTCTTTCAGCACGCACAGCGCGACCGGGTCGCCCTTCTCCGGCAAATAGACGATCTGCACCAGTGGCTTGCCATGAAAGCGCAGCCGCTGGACGCGCTTGAAAGTCAGCCCCTGGCTGCGCAAATCGGGAATCCGTACGGGCAGCTCATCCACCTGCTGGATGTCTGCAACGGTCGTCGCCGTGGTGCTCATGTCGGGTTGCAGCAGAGCGACCGTGTCCCGTGTGTACAGCTTCTGATAACCGGCCGCCGCCTTGATCCACGGCGTCATGCCCGAGTCGTCAGAGGCCGTGGTGAGCGCGCCGCCACCGGCCAGTTGCGGCACGAGCCGCAGCGCGAGGCCGCAGCAGAACGCGCCCGCGACGAACGCCACGGCGAGCTTCGGCCACGTGGGCCACTGCGGCAGCGACAGCCATTGCCGCGACTTCGTCCGAGGCCTTAGCGGCCGCACATTGTCGCCATGCTGTTCTTCGGTGCCGCGCGAGTTATCCGCTTCGGCCGCTTCTGCCGCTTCGGCCGCTTGGGCCACTTCTGCCGCGTCAGCGCTCGCGCTCCGCTCGGCGCTCTCGCGCTCCACATGCTGACGGATCAACGCGTCGACGCTACGGCCCAGGGATTCCGGCATGGGCGGCAACGCCTGCTGTTCGAACGCATGCCGATAAGGCAGTTGCGAGGCGCGCAGCATCGACACGCGGGACGCGAGATCTTCCGATTCGCGGATCGCCTTTTCCACCTGTTCGCGCTCGGGGCCCGACAACTCACCGTCGACATAAGCCAACAGGCTGGCATCATCGATCTTCATTGCGCCGCTCGCTGGGTTTTCGACGATCGTGCCGAAGACGTATCGTGGTCGCTGAATTGCGCGCCGATTGTCTGGCGCGCGCGGGAGAGCCGGCTCATGATGGTGCCGATCGGCACGCCGAGCACCTCGGCCGCCTCCGCATAGCTGAACCCTTCGACCGCCACGAGCAGCATCACGGTGCGCTGCGCGTCGGGAAGACGCTCCACCGCCGCGATGATCTCGCTCACGCTGTCGGCAGGATTGCGCGCCCCTGGGTCGGGCACGGTTTCGAGAAAGTTGTCGTCCCACTCCATGCTCGAGCGGCTGCGCACGTTGCGCGCACGTAGTTCGTTGAGCCAGGTGGAATGGACGATGGAGAACATCCAGCTCAGAGGCGAGGTACCGGGCTGCAATTGATGAGCACGTTCGAGCCCCCGCACGCACGCGCGCTGGAGCAGGTCCTCGGCGTCGTGCTGGTTCCCGCACAGGCGCAGAGAGAATGCCCAGAGCCGCGGCAGCATGCCCGGTAGAAGACTGGGCAGATTCTCGACATCTGCTGTTGACATGATTGACTGGCTCGAAGCAGGGTTACCGTCCGGCGCGCCGGCTGCTGACTGACCGTTCCTGCGGGTGAAGGAGTTCGCGGATTGTACAGCGTGCGTCAAACGTTTGCTTCGGGGCAGCCACGCCTCTTTGCCGCCTCAGGTGGAATAACCGCTCGCCGTCAGTTGTTCTGTCATGGACCGGAAACACCGAACGAAATCACGCGAGCGCGTCCGCCGTTTTCGCTTGCGCTTGCACATGCTCTCATCTTCCAGTCCGACATGACCGACTCCTCCACGACGAATGCCCTGCTTTCCCCTATCGACGATGCGGCGCCGGCCGGGCTCAACCTGGAATACGATCCCGCCTTCACCGAACTCGAACTGCTGGCGACACCGACGCCCGAGCGCGCCATGGGCGACAGTCTGAAAGCGGCTCAGGAACCCGACTGGGACAAAGTCGCAAGCGCCGCCGGCGCACTGCTCGCGCGCACGAAAGATCTGCGCGTCGCGGTTCACCTGTGTTCTGCTCGAACCCGTAGAGAAGGTCTGTCCGGATGGGCCGCGGGCCTCGGCCTCGTGCGCGGGCTGCTCGAACGCTACTGGGACCATGTGCATCCGCAACTGGACGCAGACGATAACAACGACCCCACCGCCCGCGCCAATGCGCTGATGCCGCTTGGCGATCCGCAAAGCGCGCTCGGCATGTTCAGGCTTGCTCCGTTTGTGCAGTCGCCGCGTCTCGGCCGCTTTTCGCTGCGCGATCTGCGCGTCGCGACGGGCGCGATCAACGCGTCGCCGTCGCAGGACGGCGCGCCGGCTCCGACGCTCGTCGATCTCGAAGCATGTTGCATGGACTGCCCGGAGGATCAGTTGCCGCAATCGGCCGCAACGCTCGCAGAAGCACAGGAACATGCGCAAGCCATCGTTGCGTTGGTGCGGGAAAAACTCGGCACGGCGAGCCCCGACCTGGCGCTGTTGTGCGGCGATATCGCGGAGCTGAAAAAATTCGTCGATACGCAAGTGCAGCGCCGGTTTCCTGGACGACCGGAAGCGAGCGTCGGCGCGTCGCCGGCCTCGCTGTCGGGCTCGCTTCTGGACTTGTCTTCGTCTTCGCCTGTGTCGCCGCACGAGGGCGCCACGCATGAGCCGGCCAACGCGAGAATCTCCGGCCAAGCCGATGTGATCCGGCGGCTCGACGAGATTTGCGACTACTACGAGCGCGTCGAACCTTCGAGCCCGCTACCGATTCTGCTCAAACGCGCGCGGCGCCTCGTCGGCAAGAGTTTCGCCGAGGTGCTCAGGGACATCGCGCCAGGCGGGCTGTCGGAGCTTCAGACATTGTCGGGTTCCGAGAGCGAATAAGCGCGGCCGGCGAGGTGCGGCCGGCGAGGTGCGGCCGCGGAGGCGCGTTCAGCAGACCGCATCGCGGCCCTCAACGGCGATCATGACGCCAGCATCAACGAGTCAGCATCAACCACCCGGCGGCAAGCGCGCTGGCCACCGCGACCAGCAGCAGCATCAGCAGCATCCATAGCGCGGACGAGCGGCCTCGCTTCACAGGCATCTGCGCGCTGCCGGCATCGAGCCGCCGAATCGGCACGGGCTGGCGCCGTGCGGCACCCGCAGGGACGCTTCGACGCACCGTATCGCGCCCATCGGAGGGCGCTTCGCCGACGAGCGAATCAAGCAAGCGTCGCCGCCGCTGCCGATATGCATCGCGTTCGATGCGGCCAAGCCGATGCATTTCATCGAGCGCCCGCAACGCGTCGTTGACCTGCTGCTCGCGCATGCCCGGCTCCTCATGTGTCGTCACCGCAAGCTCCGCCTGCAGGTCGCGCCGCGCCGCCCGTCTGCGCTGTCCTGCCCGCCGCATTTCGCTGCCCGTCATGCGTTTGCCTGGCTGTGCCGGTCGCTGCGCGCGGGCAGCGTCATCGAAACCGACGCCGCCGCGCTCGCCGCGTCGCCGCTTTCGACCCGCGCCTTGATCTGGTCCAGCAGCGCGCTCAAGCCGCCTGGCGGCAACGCGATGCTCGCGCCGATGTCGCGCTCCATCTGCTTCATCGCTTCAGGGTCGGCTGCCTGCGCGGTATCGAAGCGTGCCTGCAGCGCCTGCAGATCCGGGTCGGCCATCGGCTGATCGCGCGCGGCCAGGATTGCCGCCGCGAGCAGATAGCGTTGCGCCGCGTCGCCGAGTTTCTGATCGCCGGAAAGCGCGTCGGCACCCTGCGAGGCGACGCGAGCGGCGTCTTGCAGATGGCCCGCGCGGCCAAGCGCGCGAGCATTGCCGAGATACGCGTTGGCAACGAGCTGCGGCGCGCCGCTCGTGAGGAACGCGTTGCCGGGTTCCAACGCGCGCATCCGGTTGAGTGCCGCGAGAGCACGCGCTCCGTCGTTGGCGGCAGCGGCGAGCCGCAGCGCGTCCATTTGCGCAGCGGCGTCGCCGCTCGCCGTCAACTGGTCGATGCGTTGCTGCTGCAACAACTGCAGCATCCGGTCACGCTGAGCGGAAAGACCCGGCGAATGCGGCGCATAACGCAAGCCGACCTCGATGACGTCCAGCGTCCGATGCGCCAGCAGCGGATCGGTCACGCGAGACGCCGCGGCGACGATGCCGTCGGCGAGCGCGTCTATTGCGGTGCCGGTTTCCGGCGAAGCGTCGTTTTGCAGCGCGCTCATCGCCCGGCTCACGCCGTCGAGCCACGATGCACTGGCTGACGGATTAGCCGCCAGTTCCACGAGCGAGCGGCGCGCATCGGGCACGCTCATCGCGGCGGCAGGCGTCCCATGATTTTGTGTCGCCGATGCCGCTGCGGCCGCCAGTTGTCCGCGCCGCCGCTGCAAGCGCGAGGAGTCCGGAAACAGTTGCAGGGCCAGCGCGATCCGCGCCCGCGCTTCGTCGAACCTGGCCGAGTCGAGCGATTGCCCGATCGCGGCGTCGTAGCGCGATTCGATCTGCGGACTCTTCAGCAACGCGCTGCCCGGGTCGAGCATGCGAATCCGCTGCAGGATGTCCGCCGCGCTGCCCGGCTGGTCGTCGAACAACGCGTCGCGATCGAGCGCTTCGTCGAGGCTGCTCGCGAGCTTCGCGAGCATGTCGGCGCGCTCATCGTCGATCTGCTTGCGCCGCACGTCGAATTCCGGCGAAAACAGCTTCAACTGGTCGCGGATCTGAAACACGTGCTGGGCGGCCGCATAATCGATTCGCCCGAGCGGCGGGCTCCAGTACGCGTCGAGCCGGCTTGCGAGAAAGCGCTGGATCAGATCGTTCTGGTTCAGCACGAGGCGTTCGCGCTCGTCCACGCCCAGTAATGCGAGCGCCGCGACGGCCTGGTCTTCGTTCGCGTAGTGCCGTGGATCGCTACCGGCAAAGCGCGCGATGGTCGCCTCCAGTTGCCGATGGCGATGCTGGCTATGCCATGCGGAAGCGCCTGCGGCGAGCACCGCCACGGCGAGCGCGCCCGCGCAATATGGCAAGAGGCGCTCGCGCATTTTCCTCGGCCGCAGCCCTTCGACGAGCGCGCCCACCGCCTGCAACCGCTCGCCGCCGCGAAAAGCCACCGCCTGGCACAGCGCCCGGTATTGACGCCGCCCGAGACCCGGCACGGGCGGCGTCACTGCACTCTCGCGCAACGCGACGTCGGCGCTGTGCCGGTCGAACGGATGGCGGCCGGTTAGCAACTCGAAAACCACACAGCCGAGCGCGTACACGTCGTCGCGCACCGACGGCGCCGCGCCCTCGATCATGTCGAGGCTCGCATAGGCCGGTGTCATCGCGCCGAGCGTGCCGGCATCGAACACGGTCTGCTCACCGGCCGCGCCCGCGGCAGCGAGCCCCGCGCGCGCGATGCCGAAGTCGAACACCTTCGGCACGCCGTCGCGCGTCACCATGACATTGCCCGGCTTGAAGTCCGAGTGCACGATGCCGCTCGCATGCGCCCGCTGCAACGCGCGCGCCATCGCGTCGATCAGCGGCCACGCCTCGCGAAACGGCATTCCCGAAGGACGCTCGCGAATCAGCGTGCGCAGATCCGTGCCGTCGATGTACTCCATCGTCATGAAAACGATCGTGCCGTCCTTGTCGAAGTCGTAGACGTGCACGATGTTGTCGTGAGCAAGCCGTTGCGCGCGGCGCGCTTCGCGTTGCAAGGCAATCAGCGAATCCGGGTGGCGGCGGAACTCGTCGTTGAGCACCTTCACGGCCACGTAGGGATCGCGGTCGCGGGCCTCGACCTTGCGCTCGTCGCGCGCCAGATAGACGACGCCCATGCCGCCGCGCCCCAGTTCGCGCTCGAGCAGAAAACGTCCTTTGAGCAGCTTGCCCACCGATGCATGATCGCTACTTTGTGCCTGAGCTACGCGCTGCCAGCTATCGCGGTTCAGGCTGCTGTCGCTGGACTTGCTATCGCTGGCGCTGCTGCCGTTCACATCGCTGTTGTTCGCATCGTTGCTTCGGACTTCTTCCGATCCCGCGTGGCTGACGGAACGGCTCGCGGGTTTGACGACGGTCGCGTCGTCCCACGATGCGTGCGATGAAACCCCCACTGCGGGTTGCACGACAGTGAGGCCGTCGTCGGCGTCAGCGGGCCTCGCATCGAGCGCCACTTGCTCGCGGCGGTACACGGAAGAAGACGAAACCGGCGCGGCGCGCCGCGCGAACAACCGCCGTGCGCGGGCCTCGATCAGAAGGAACAGTTGCCGTGCGCGCGCGCCGCCGGCGCCGAGGCGTGAGTAGATGTCGTTCATCGAAGGTCTATCAGGCTGCTTCAAGCCGTACGATCACGGCGGAAAGGTTGTCGCGGGCGCGGCGCGCAAGCGACAGCGCGAACAGGCGGTCCACCAGTTGCTGCGGGGTGTGCGGATCGCGGCATGCGTCGGCCAGTTCGCCGTCGCTCAGTTCCTTGTTGATCCCGTCCGAGCACAGCAGGAACAGCATGCCTGGGCGGCTGCCCGCCACCGCCCAGTCGACGAACAGCGTGTCCTCGACGCCGATTGCGCGTGTCAGCACCCCCGCCCCCGCTGCCGGCGCGCGCGTGCCGAACTGTGTGATGTCGGCTGGCTGACCGTGCACGTGATCGCGCGTGAGCTGAACCAGCGCGCCGTTTTCGTGCACATAGACGCGGCTGTCGCCAACCCAGCCGCACAGCACGAATGCCGGGGCGTGGACCAGCAGCGCGAGCGTCGAGCCGATCACGTCGACCTGCTGCTGAGCGGCTGCCGCGCGCAGCTCGGCGTTGACCTGCTGCAACGTATCTTCGATGGCCGCAATGAAGTCGTTCACGTCGGCGTCGCGAGTCAGCGCACCCAGCCGCTCGACGATCAGCGTGCTGGCGTAGTCGCCGGCCGCGTGGCCGCCGAGTCCATCGGCGACGACCCACAGTCCGAGGTCGTCGCGCACGAGGATCGCGTCCTCGTTACGGCGGCGCACGTTACCCGTTTCCGTGTGGCCGGCTGAGCGGCAGACCGTCCTCATGCGTCTATCTCCACGACCGCGAGCGGCCATTCCGCGGACGGCGCACGAAGCCCGGCCGCATTCGCCAGATAGGCGCGCGCGTCGTCGCAGGTCGGCAGCGCCAGCGCCGTGGCGAGACAGTCGCGCGAAAGCCGCGTGAGTTCGCGTGTGGCGAGCAGAAGCAGACGGTCGCCGCGTTCGAGCGAAAGCGCCGCTTCCTCGCAGTTCGGATCGCCGTGGGCGCCGATGCCGGGCATGTCGAGCCATGCGTCGCCGAACAGCAGATCGTCCAGCTCGCCGCCCGTGCCCGCTGCGCGCTCGACGAACGGCGCGAGCAACTGGCCGGATCGCCAGTGCCACAGCGCCGCGGCGCCGACGCGCATCACGCGGGCGGACGCGCCCTCGAAACACACGACGACAGCCGCGCCGTTTTCGGCAGCCGCCCCGCTTGCTTCACGGCTTGCTTCACTGTTTGAATCACGCAGCCGCGCATGGAGCGACATCAGCCCGGCCCTGAGCATCCGGGCGTCGGGCGCGTTCAGCAGCACCGTCTCGCGGATGCCGCGCGCGGCCACGCGGCGTGGGTCAGGCGGACCGTCGTCGGCGCTCACGAGCAAAGTCCGGCCGTTGTCCAGCCACATCGTCGTGCTGCCGATCGGGGCGGTGCGAGGGACGAGGTCGGGACTGCTTGAGGTCGCGATCAAAGGCTCGCTTGCGAAGGCGCAGACTGCCGTCATCGACGCGGCGCCACTTGCATCGATATCCGACGAGCTAAAAGTATCGTCAGCGCGCAAGGGTTGCTCGTACGGTTGATACTGTCGATACGCTCCATGCGGTCCGTCCTGAACCGGCAGGCATGAAGGCGCAAGCAGCGCCGCATAACTGCGCGGCAACCCGCGCGTCGCCAGCAATCGCGCCGCGCCCGCGGTCCACCACAGGCACCACGGCCCCGGCCTCATGCAAAGCTGGCGCCATGCCTCGCTCAGAATCAGGCCGGCGCACGTGCTGTCCGCTATGCCGAGTCCCCATTGCCCGCTGTCCCACGGCAACTCGCGCCAAAGCGCCGACAAATCGCGCGCGTCGCTGAAAGGCCGGGGCAGCGTCACGACACGCGCGTCGAACGTCTCGACGCTGACTGCCTCGCCTTGAGCGCCGCGGTACACCCGCTCGAGCGCGTCGAACCAGCCGGGATTGCCGAACAGCTCCGCGACTTCGCCGGAACAGCGCGCCGCCAGCACGGTCGGGAATGCACGGCCGACACGGTCCACGGCCGGACCGGCGACACCGCACCACGAGCCGTTGCCGCATACCTGTGACGGAAGCACGAACCGCCATGCCGCGGCGTGCTGCCAGGCGGACGCCCATCGCTCGCCGGTCTCGCGCCGCCCGATCTCGACCGCGCGCTGGAAGTGGCGATCCCATGCATCGACGAAGTCCGGCGGCAGCCGGCGCCGCACAAAGTCGCCTGCGCCGGGCAGCTTGCCGTAGAAGCCGACGGCGCCGCTCATCGCGGACACCTGAAGCGCCGCACTTCATTGCTGTCGAACGGATTGCGCAGGCTCGCCGGCTGGATCGGCAGCTTCAGAGCGTGGCCGTCGAAATCGAACGTCGCCAGATAGCGAAGGTCGCCCTGCTTTTGCAGGCGAGCGGCGTCGAGCGCATGGAAGAACGCCCATTCGCCGTCGAAGCGCAACGGCGTGCCGAGCGGACGGCCGGCCACATCGAAAGCGCTGACCGACACATGGCCCGGCTGCGGGCCCGGCCATGCCATTGCCACGCTCGACGCCCCGTTAGCCGAATAGTCGTACTTCTGCCCGTCGATCTCGATCACGGCCCGCGCGATGGGCGCCTCGAACTGCGGCGCGAGCAGCGTGAAGCCGACCTGCACCTGAGCGCCGCTGCGAAAGAACATCTGACGGATGTCGTCGGCGGCCTGCGCGCGGGCCAGTACCGATTGCGGTCCCGGCGGCGAGCCCGGTTTCCAGCGCCATGCACGGCCGCCCGTATCGACTCTCTGCGCAAGCGTCGATTTGAAAAAACTGTCGAATCTGCCGCCGTTGCCAAACAGTTCGGCGAAATTCTGCAACGGGATATCCGAGCCGCCGCTTGCCGCAAACGGATAGCGTCCATCGACGAAGTTTGCGCAGTCGCTGCCCGCCGCCGCGCGAAACTGATCGGCAAGGGCCGCGCTGCTGCCGCTCGCAACCAGATCGGCGCTCTTGCCGGTGAGCCCCTGAATCAGCCCGGCCACCTGCGGCGGCAGTTGCCCCGCTTCCTGGCGCGCGGCAAGCAGCGCCGGACTGTTCTGCGCGGCAGGGTCGCTCAGGTCGTTCATGGTCAGCAGGGTTTTGCCAAGCTGATCGAGGACGGCCAACGTATGGTCGAGCGGCGTCGCGCCGCTCGTGCCCGTGCCCGTGCCCGTGCCCAGTTGATCGATCTGCGCGAAATGTTCTTCGATGGCCGCGCCCGGCTGCCGCGAGCCGGCCGGGTTCGCATCGCCCGCCTTGAGCGTGACGCCGACGGGCAGCGGCGCGCCTGCGTTGCGCAGTTCGCCCGCGAGGCGCGTGTTCAGCGCGCGCTTCGCCGCGATGTTTTCACCCGCAAGCCGCGCCTGCGAGGCCAGCGAGTCGGCGCCCGCCGCCGCGGCGCTTGCCGGCGCGCGCAACATGTCGCTCGTATTGTCGCGAACCAGGTTGAGCAGCGCTTTTAGCGGCGAACTCGGTCCGGACAGTTTCGCGGCCATCGCGCTCGCGTCCTGAATGCTCGTGACCGGCTGCAATTGCAGATCGGCGAGCAAGGCATCCCAGTTCCGGATGTAGTCCTGCTCATAGAGCGTCAGCACCTGTTGTTCGTAGCGCGAGCGGGCTAGCGGATCGACGCGCCCGCTGTCGAACACCCAGTAGTCCTTCACGAAACGATCGACGGACTGATCCAGCCCGCCGCTCACCTCGGACTGGAAATACGGCCGCGTGAAAAGAACCGGCAAAGGCTCGGACAGCGGCGCACCGCTCTTGCGGCGGAACACGTTGCCCAGCAACCCGAGCGACTGGTCGAGCCGCACCGGCGACGCACCCGAGCGGCCCGCGTCCAGTTGCACGCTGCCGTAGATCAGCGTGGCGACGTCCGCTGTCTTCAGCGTCGAGCGCGCCTGAGCGATCAGTGCGTTGTCGAGCGGCAGTGCGCGCGGCTTCTGCGCGTCGCCGAGCCGGGCCGAGAAGTGCTTGTCGAGCGCAGTGCGAATCGCCGGGTCCTGCGGAAACAGCCGCTGCCACTCGACGCGCGCAAGCGCGGCCAGTTCGTCCGCGTCGAGATGCTGCGGCTCGCCGAGCATCAGGTAGCCCTTCAGATCGTCGTAGAGCGCTTGCGGATTGCTGGCGTTCTCGACGAGACCTTCGCGAAACCGCAGGTCGACGCCCGGCAGCAAGGTGCCGTCAAGCTCGCGCAGATATGCGCTGTGCGCCTGCGCGAAGAGCGCGTTGCCCTGATACAGCCCGAAGCGCATCGACCACGGCACATGCGCGCGGTACTGACCCGCGGCGTCCTGCGTCGCGGAGATCACCTCGAGCCGCGCGAGCGCCCGCGCAAAATACGACTTGAGGTCAGGCGCGCCGGCAAGCGTAGCGGCGTCCGGCAAGTCCTTCAGCGCGCCCTGAACTTCCGCGACGAACGCGCGGTTGCGCGCATAGCTGGTCGCGAATCCCGCGACCAGCACGAGGGTCACGACGGCGAGGCCCGCATAGGCGGCGGCCTGCATGAAGAGCTTTTGCCGCTCGAAGCGCGGATTCGTGCCCGCGAGACCCGACTCGCGAAACAGCACATCCTTCAGCAGGCGCTCGACGAAGTAGGTGTGCCGCTGCCCGGCGCCGGCCTGCACTCGCGCGGCGTCGACGCCGAAGGTACGCGCGACCGCTCCCAGTATCCGGTCGATCGGCGCGCCCTCCTGGGTGCCCGAACTCAGGTAAGCGCCACGCAGCATCGGTGGCGTGCCGTACTCGTGACGCCCGAACGCGGCCTCGACGAACTGCCGGGCGATCTCGCGAAACGCACCCAGTTGCTGCGGAAAGCTCAGCACCGACGCACGCCGGCCGCGATCGCGCTCGCCGTGCAGGCGCTCGATCAGGCGCGTGTTGAGGCGGTTGAGCAGCAGATCGTATTCATCGGCGAAACGGCTGGACGCACTGCCGTCGAGGCTCGCGCCCAGCGGGAACGTGACGCCCCACACCTGGCTGCGCAACTGAGCGCCCAGGTCGTCAAAGAACTCGCCGAAGCCCGCTACCAGGTCGCATTTGGTGAACACGAGATACACGGGCACGGCGACTTTCAGATGCTGCGCGAGTTCGTCCAGACGACGGCGCACGGCGCGCGCATGCTGTTCGCGCGCGGCGTCGTCGAAGCCGAGCAGATCGGACACGCTCATCGTCACGATGACGCCGTTCAGCGGCCGGCGCCTGCGATAGCGGCGCAGCAGCGCGAGAAACGACTGCCATGCGCTTGCATCGGCTTGCGCGTCGGAATCCTGCGTCGTGTAGCGGCCCGCGGTGTCGAGAAACACGGCCTCGTCGGTGAACCACCAGTCGCAGTTGCGTGTACCGCCGATACCGCGCAACGCGTCCTTGCCGAAGCGCTCGGACAACGGAAAGTCGAGACCGGAGTTTTGCAGCAGCGTGCTCTTGCCCGAGCCGGGCGGCCCGATCACGACATACCACGGCAGCGCGTACAGGTTGTTGCCGTTGCGGCGTGTCTTGCGCAGCGTGTGGATTGCTTCACGAAAGCGCTGCAGCAGTTGCGCGCGCTCCTCGCTGCCGGGCTCCGCGGCGGCGAGCTGCGTTTCCTGGCCCGCGAGGTCACCGGAAAGCCGTGCAGTCTTGCGCTGCGCTCTCCATTGCAGGACCTGCAAGGCAATCACCCATGCGAGCACCACGGCGAGAATCAATGCGACCCGCGCCGCCGCGCTCGCGAGCGGTTCGCGCTCGCCGATGCCCACGTAAGGGCCGCCGAGCCAGATCAGTGCCGCGATCAGCAGCAGGCCGAGCGCGTGCGTGAACCACCGGGACTTGACCCAGGTTTTCAGCGTGTTCATGGGTTCAGTTCTCCGGGATAAACAGAATTTCCACGCGACGGTTGCGCGCCCGGTTCGCCGGCAGATCGGCCGGCGTCGCGATCGGCTGTGACGAACCGGCGCCGTTTGCCTCCAGCCGGCGCGGATCGTCGAGTCCTTGTGCGAGGACCGCCAGCGTGTTCTGCGCGCGCGCCGTCGACAGCGCGAAGTTGTCCTTGAATCTGAGCGAGTGCACCGGTTGATCGTCGGTATGGCCCACCACGATCACGCGCCCGCGCACCTGGTTCAGCGCCGAGGCCACGCGGCGCAGCAGCGGAATCTCGTCGGGTAAAAGATCCGCTCCGCCCGAAGGAAACAGCGCGCCTGCCGCAAGGCGTATCGTGTCGCGGCCGTCGGCCTGCTCGTCCACGGCGAGCGCGCCCGATTGCTCGAGCGGCGCAAGCAGCGCCTTCAGGCTGGGGCGAGCGGGCCTGGGCGCAGCGGCCCCGGCGGGCGGCGGCGCGCTGCCTGTGCCGATCGCGGCAAGCTGCGCGCCGACGGGTTCGGCGAGCGCATTCAGCCGCGTGAAGAAGTACAGGAACGCACCGATCACGATGAGCGCCGACGCGGCAGCGGCGATCCACAGCGGCACATGACGCATGACCGGATTGCGGCGGTCATCGACGCCGCGCCAGTGCGGCGCCAGTTCGGCAGCGGGCGCTTCGCGCAAGCCGCGAATCCGGCGGTACAGATCGTCCTGAATGTCGGCCAGACGGCCGAGGCCGCCCGGCTCCACCAGATAGCGTCCGCCGAAACCGAGCGCGAGGCAGATGTACATCGTCTCGATCAGATCCAGATGACGCGAGAAGTCCACGCTCAGCCGGTCGAGAATCTGGAAGAACTTGGCGCCGCCGTAGGTCTCGCCGTGAAACGTCACGAGCAGCGTCTTTTGCGCCCATCCGCTCAGGTCGCCCCACGGCGCGTTGTTCACGGCTTCGTCGAGCATGGTGCACAGCACGTAGCGCGCGGCCATCACGGTTTGCGTGTTGACACCGGCATCCTGCGCGTGACGCTCGAAGCTGTGCACGTGCGCGACGGCCTGTTCGCGCAGCCGCGCGACATCGGCGGGCGCCGCCACGCTGTGCCGCAACTGCACGCTGAGGAGCAGCAGCGGATTGGCGGCGCGCACGAGCGGATTGACGACGCCGCTCATCAATTCGCGAAGTTCGATACGCGGCGCGGCAGAAGCGGCCTGCTCGTGGCCGCGCGAAGGCGCATGCCGCGGCATGATGCGCGTTGCGTCGTCGGCGCCGGCTTGCGGCTGCGGACGGATCACGGTGGCGTCGAAGCGCCCGGCCGGCTCATCGTTGCGATTGGCGGTGTTCATGCGCGAACCGCCCACAGTTGAAGATCGAGGCCGGCAAAGCCGCTGCCGAAATGCATCGCGATGCCACCGGATGTCTTCAACATTCGCCACATCGCCGAACCGCGGTCGCACTCGAAATACACGAAGCCGGACGTATAAGGCAACTGGCGCGGCGCGACCGCCATCGACGACACGCCGATGCCCGGCAGTTGCAGATTCACGAGGTCGCGGATTTTCTCCACGGGGCCGATTTTCGATTGCGTGGGCAACTGCCGGCGCATGTCCTCGGCTTTCATATCGGCTCGCGCGGCGAGCACGAAGGTTGCCGTGTCGAGGAGCGTCGAATCCGGCACGACGCCGACCCACACGCCGTACTTGCGTTGCTGCAGCGGAATCGGCACCGCGCTCTGTTCGAGCACGGCGCTCAGCGCGATCCTCAATGCGGCGATCACCGGCTCGAAGCTCTCCCGCAGCAGTTCGTGCCGGTACGCCGGAAAGCTCTGCGCGCGCTTGGCCGGCGCGGTGAAGGTGGCCAGTTCGCCGGCCAGTTCGAGCAGCAGCCGGTACAGCGCTTCGGGATGCAGCAGCGGCGCTTCGGCCAGATGCGCAACGAGCGGCTGGTAACGGTTGATGACCTGCAGCATCAGGAAGTCGGCGATCTCCGCAGCGCCGCCCCGATCCGTTTGCGTGACGCGGCTCGCGAGCGCTTCGCCGCGCTGGTGAAGCAGGCCGAGCAGTTCCGACAGAAACGTCACCAGACGCTCGGCAGCCTGAGTCTGCAACGCGCTCGGCATGAAGCCGTCGTCGAGCGTCACGCGCCGGTCGGCCCGGCACTCGATCACGCGGGCGAGCGGAATCTGCATCAGTCCCTCGGCGGGCTGCGACTCCGGCATGAGCCGCGTGCTCATGCCCGCGACTTCGAGCACGATAAGCCCTTCCATGCTGCCGGACGCATCGTGCACTTCCGTCTCGCGAACCCGATAGCGCAATAGCTGGTCGGCGGCGCCCGCGCCGGTCCATCCGCTGTCTGCCCCCGTGGACGAGCGCAGCGGCAAGCTCAGGTGAACGACCTGATCGCGCCAGTTCGAATCGATGTCGAGCGGCGCCGGCAGTGGATCGTCGCCCGGCATCGAAAACGGCGTGCCGTCGGGAAACACGCCCCGCGCGCGCTTGATGCCGAGCTTGCCTATCGCGAGCAGGTCGGGTTCGAGTTCGAGCTCCTGGAAGCCCCACGCATGCGGGCGCAGCCCGCCCGCGCGCAGTTCCACGTAGCGCTCGAAGTAGCGTTCCTGCTGCTGCATGTGCTGCGGCCTCAGAAACAGGCCTTCGCTCCATATGACTTTGTTGCGGTGGGTCATGTCGTCGGTTCGATCAAGAGTTCTGTGTGCGCCGCCCGGCTGCGGGCGGTGCGCTGACGCGGTGGCTGGGGTCACTATTGCGGGTCGTCGGCCGCGCGGGCTTTGAGGTGCGCGAGCTGTTGCTCGTAGGCCCGCGCGAATTCGTCGCCGAACAGGCGCCGAAAGCATTCGTCGGGGTCTCGGGTTAGCGCGTCGAACTGCTCCTTGTAGCGCTCCCAGTGGCGCGGCCGGCCGCCGAGCGGCAAGCGTCGCGCGCGGCCTCCGGACTCCTCGATGCGCGCGGGATCGAACTGGGCCAGCATCGACTGGAATGCCGAACGCACGCCGGCAAGCATGGCCATCTGGTGATTGCGGATGTCGGCGGCGGCATCGTTGAGCGCCGCGTTGCCGGACAGGAAGCCGCCGTCCGGCGGCGCGAACAGCCGCCTGACCGCTTCCTGCGCGGTCGGCGCGAACTTGAGCGGATTGTTCTCCGAACGCTGGATCAGCGTTGCGGGCAGCCGGAAGCGGTTCTTCAACTCGGCGCGGGCGCGCAGCACGTCCATCATCGCGTCGACCGCGATGTGGAGCATGTCGGTCAATTGTTGCGCTTGCGCCTCGGCATCGGCATCGGCGGATGCTGGCGGGGACGCGCTGGTTGTGGCGGGGGTTGGGTCGGGGGTCGTGGGTGGCGTCGGTGGCGTGGCTGATGCTGATGTCGATGGCGACGTTGCCGGCGTGGGTGACGAATCGGTGAGCGGAGCCGCTGCCGCCGGATCGACCGACGGAACCGCTGCGCCCGTCGGAATCGATGAGACCGGCGCGGCGGCCGGAGCCGGAGCCGGAGCGGGAAAATCCACCATAGCCGGCGACGCATGCCGCAAATCCGCCGGCTGCCGTGAGTCCGTCGCCTGCGCTACATCCGCCGACGTCCCGGCGACGGGCTCGACATCGACCGGCTCCCGTTGCGGCCCGGAACGCGGTTCGACCCGGCTTCCGGTTGCGTCCCAGTCGTCCGGCAGCAGCGGGCCGCTTGTTCGCGGCAGTTCGACTTGCGGCGGGCGGAACCGCTCCGCGACCGCCGGCATGTGGTTCCAGTCCGGCGCAGGCGGACCTGCGGGCACAGCCTCGTCGGAATAAGAAGGCGGCGCGTCGAATAGCGCGAGCGGATCGAGACTCGCGCCCGCCGCTGCGGCATCGGCTGCACCGGGAATCAGCCCTTCCGCAAACCCCGCGCCGCCAGATGCGCCGGCACGCGCGGACGGCAGCAGCAGACGCAGATCGAGCGGCTCGGCGTTCTGCGCGCGAGCCGCTCCCACGTGAGAGGCCGGCAACGGCGGTGCCGACGCTGGCGGCAACGGCGCGGGCACCGCCGCTTTGCGGGCATCTGTTGAAACGTCGCGCGAAACGTCGCGCGAGGTATCGTCCTGCCCGGCCGTCGCGCCGGAAAGACGCACCGTGATTTCGAATGTATCGATCTGCAGCCGGTCGCCGTTTTTCAGCGCCGCGGGATCGCCCCTTTGCAGCGCGGCGCCATTGAGCAGCATGCCGTTGGTACTGCGGTCCTCGACGAAATAGAGGCCGTTCAGATAGCGCACCAGAGCGTGCAGCCGCGACACACCCTCGGTGCCGAGCACCCAGTCGCAGTCTTCCGAGCGCCCGATGCTGCCGTCGCGACAGTCGAACACGTGCTCGCGCCGGCCGCCGAGACGCTCGGCCCGTTCGCCCTGCACCGAGAGAATCAGATTGTGCGCGGTGCTCATTGCGTCGCTCCGTCCATATCGTTAGGGATGCCGAGCAGGCTCAGCGCGTCGCGCACGAACGCGGTGCGGCGCGCGTCGATCTGCGCCGGGACCAGCGCGGCCATGTAGCTGACGGCCGCCGTGGCGGCAATCGCGCTCAGGTGCTCGGGCGGCGGCGTCGGCTGCCCGTATCGTGGATTCAGGTTGCCGCCGGTCCAGCCGGCGGAGGCACAGGCCCATGCGCCGATCGTCCGGTAGCGGTGCTCGTTGGCAAACGACGCCGCGGCGGCGCGCTGCGCTTCGCCCGGATCGCGCACCCACGCTTCGGCAAGCGCGACACCTTCGCGGTCGTGCGCGCCGAGGGGCTGGCGGCTCGCGCACTGACATACCCACGCGACCGTGTAGCGACGCGGCAAGAGGCGCGCGAGCAGGCTCAGTGCGTCGGCGGCGAGTCCGTCGTCGAGCAGCGTCTGTACGGCGGCGCGCGGCGTCATGCCTGGTTCCAGGCGGGCGTTCGCCGGCGCGGATAGCCGCATCTGCCGGGCAGCGTCGAAAAGCGTAGTCATAGCGGCAGGATCATCGGCGCCGCGCCGCCGAGTATCGCGGTGGCCGTGCCGATCAGTTGCAGGTTGGTGGACTGCACGAGGCAGTCGGCCTCGGAGAGAATCTCCATCGCGGCAATCGAACTGATGTTCAGATTCGCCTTGGAATTGAGTTCCATCGCGAGCCCCGACGTCATCGCCACGTTCAGTTCGCCATTCACCGTAACGTTGGTGCCCTCGATCGCGATCTCACCCGTGCTGTTCAACGTGATGCTCGCGAGTCCGGTCACCAGCCTGATCTGCTTGCCGGCCGTCAGCGTGTAATTGCGCGCCACCTGCACGTCGTGGTCATGCTCCGATTCCTCGCGCAAATTCTTCTGCGCATGAATCAGCACCTCTTCGCTGCCCTTTTTGTCCTCGAAGCGGATTTCGTTGTAGTCCTCGGTGGAGCCGGTGTGGCTGCGGCTTTTGACGCCGCTCTGCGTGCGGTTTTCGGGCAGGCTGTACGGCGGCATGTTGTCCGCGTTATAGACGCTGCCGATAATCAGCGGCCGGTCCGGATTGCCGTCGAGAAAGCTGACTACCACCTCCTGTCCGACGCGCGGAATAAACTGCGCGCCCCAGCGCTTGCCCGCCCACATCTGCGCGACGCGCACCGGGCAAGAACTCTGCGCGTTCGGTTTGGCCGGGCGGTTCCAGAAGAACGTGACCTGCACACGACCGTACTTGTCGACTGCGATGTCCTCCGGCGTGTTGCCTTCGACCACCGCGGTCTGCAGGCCGGCAATCACAGGGCGCGGCGTGAGCGGCATCGTGCGAAACGGCTGACGGCTGCGAATCGCCCTGAACGCGCAGCGAAACGGTTCCTCGCCTTCGTCCGCGCCGCCGCCCGTCACGTAGTCCGGCTCGACGAGCCGCATCTCGGTTTCGATCACGAGATATTCCTGGTTGGCGTCCGCAAGCGGAAAGTCCTTGAGCCTGAATAACGCACCCGTGGTGACGCCGCATGCGTCGGTGTGCCCGGCGCTCGTCAGCATCGGCACGTTGAGCGCATCGGCGCGCACCTGCGCGTAGCGCTGACCGTCCTGCAGACGCTGGTCGTGGCCGACGTAGTCGTACGCGTAGTCGTAGATGTCGAGACCGCTCACGCTGTGGGCATCGTCCTTATCGGTGACATCCTCGGTGGCGAGCAGCGACGCTTTCGGTTTCAGATAGTCGTAGTCGTCCAGTTGCACACGCGTTGCATTCATCGCGCGCGCAGTGGTCCAGTCGCTGATCGACGCCTTCATGCGTTTGCCGCGCCCGGTCGGCGGCGCATAGGGAATCTGCTCGAAACCGGACACAGGCGAATGCGCGCCGAGCGCGTCGGCAAGCACCATCGTGTGGACACCGTCCGCATGCGTGAAGAAGTAGTAGATGCCCTCCTGCTCCATCAGGCGGCTGATGAAATCGAAGCTGCTCTCGCGGTATTGCACGCAGTAATCGCGCGGCGCGTAAATGCCGCTCAAGCTCAGTTTTACGTCCGCGTAGCCGGCATCGGCGAGCACCGATTTGACGATCTGCGGCACGCTCATGCTTCGATAGATGCGACAGTCGCGCCGGCGCGTCGCCAACCACGCCTTCGGCACGACTCCGAAGGTGTAGACGGCGTAACGCACGTTGTCGATGTTCACGAAGCCGCCCTGCTCGCACTCGTTGACCATGCCGTTGAAGTACCGCGTATAGCCCTGCGGGGTGACGAGCTTGACGGTCATCGGCGTGCCGAGCAGTGCGCGCAGATCGACCTGCGGGTTCTTGCTGATCGCCTCGATCCGGTATGAAAACAGACGGCCGAGCGATTCTGTCGCGGTCATGTTCGAGAACAGCAGACTGGTGCCGAGGTTCGAGGCAAGCGTGATTGCGTGAGCCATGTGATTGACGAAAGCGGGGTTGTGTGCGGAGCCGGTCAGTGCGGCGCGCGAAGCTGTGCGATGGTGCGTGCGTCCATGCGTGCTAGAGGACGACGTCCACGCTGAACCTCGGCAGGTTCGCCGCGGACTTCACGTTTTTCTCGACCTGTGTTTCGAGCGACGTTCTGAAGTTCTCGCGAATCTCGCTTTTGAAACGCGACACCGAGACCCAGCCGTCAAGCATCTCTTTGAGTGCTTCCTTTGTGATCAAGGTTTCTTTTGCGGGCAGCGCCGAATCCTCTATCAGCTTTTTGCGCAGCGTTTCCAGGTTGTCGCTACGCTTGTCCCAGCCGCCGTCACTCGCACCGCCGATGTGGATCGACTCGGGTCCGACATCGACCGTCACGCCGCTGTCCTCGATGGTGTCCTGCACACGCTTGCGCCGCACCGTCAGATGAAACTTGCTGACATTGATCTTGAGCGGCGAGGTCTTTTTCAGCTGACCGATTTTCAGCGTGGCGTTCACATGCGCGGACAGAAACAGAACGTCCTGCGCACCGTCTTCTTCGCTCACTGTCCACGGAATCACGACGGCGTTCGAAATCAGGTTCACGGACTTCGACTTGTTGTCTTTCGCGTCGTCGGCCAGCACGTTCCTGTATGTGAAGCGGGGATTCGATCCGTGCTCGAAGTTCTGGATCAGCCTCGTCACGAACTGCACCACATTCTTGTCGCTCAGTGTCGACAGTTCCGCGAATCCATCGTTGCTCTTTGCTGCTGGCATCGCCTTATCTCCCGACGCGGTTGGTTCGTCTCTCGAAGAACACAACAGCCGGGTCTCGCGATCTATTCCTTCCTCGTGAAGTAAAAAAATCGGCGCGCGCGGCGGGGGACGCTGGTTGTATGTGGGCGACTTGCGGCTCGATCGTCAAAGCCAGTCGTGGAAGTAGCTGTCTCTGACCTTGTACATGGGGAAATACCAGTTGTCGCGCATGAACATCTTGTTCTCCAGACTCTGTGCCGGAACCTGCGAGTGGACCTGGTCCTCAAACATCCGGTCGCGCAGTTTCGTGAAGCCCGAACTCTCGGCCGCGGCCGTGGGGCCGGTCATCCTGATCGTGCTGCGGCGCACGTCCTCCATGTACTCGGTGCGCAGCTCGTCGTTGGTTTTCAGCGAACGGAACCTGCTGTGTATCAGCGCTTTATACGACTTCAGGCCATTGCTGCCGGCGTGGCTTGCAATGATCGAGTTGCTGATGGGAGGCGGTTGATCTCCGCGAATATTCGCTTGCCACCAGTCCGCGCTGGTCCAGTCGTTTTCGCTTACGCCGTTGTGCCACACGGGATTCACGGCGGAAAACCGCGGATAAGACTGATGGCAGACGATGTCGCCGAGCGGACTCACGCAACTGACGTCCGTATCCGCATAAATGCCGCCGTACTGAAGAAGAATCTCGATGCGCAGAATGTCGCTGGCCGAACCGAAGTTGGCGCCGCGATTGACGAGTTCCCTGCGATAAATCGCTGCGTTCTTGCCCATTTTCAGGTCGCGCTGCACTTCGCGAAGCTTGATCCTGTTCTCCTCGCAAAAGTTGATGATCGAGTTGACCTGCGTCGCGCGCATGCCTCGGAGGGTCTCGCCGCGCTGATTCAGATACTCTTCCAGATAGCGGATCGTGGCTGCATCGCCTCCTTTTTTTCCCAGCACCTGTGCGACTTCCTGCCATTGCGCCGCGGAAACGCGCCCAAGGCCTTGCGCTCCGTTCTGGTCGCTGATCTGCCGGCGGCGTTCGCCGGTCAGCAACTGGTTGGCGTCGATCCAGAGATTGACTTCCCAGTCGGGATTCATCCTCGGAAACGTGACGATGCAATCGCGATTCCGTTGCGGGATATCGCCGCCGATCCAGATGATATGAATGACCTTTGGAATGGCTCTCAACTTTCAAACCTCCTCATAGAGACCAGGTTGATCGAGGCACGCAGCGGAGTCGAACGAATACGCAAAATCGCCCTGCTCCACGCTCACGCGAACCTGCCGCACCTCGCCGCCGTCGATCAAGCGCGCAAGGAACTCGCGGCTGATTGCGGGCAGCATCGTGTTGGTGAGAATTGCGTCGATCATCCGGCCGCCGGATTCGCTCTCGGTACAGCGTCCGACGATCAGGCGAACGACCGCGTCGTCATAGTCGAACGGCACGCGGTAGCGCTCCTCCACGCGCCGCTTGATGCGGTTCAACTGCAGCGTGACGATTCGCGCCAGCATGTCCGCGCTGAGCGGGAAGTACGGAATGGCCACGAGCCGGCCGAGCAGCGCGGGGGGAAACACGTCCAGTAACGGCTCGCGCAGCGCCTTCGCGAGCCCGTCGGCATCCGGCATGGCGGCCGGGCGGCTGCAGAGTTGCGCTATCAGTTCGGTGCCGATGTTGGTCGTCAGCAGAATCAGCGTGTTGCGGAAATTGATCGAGCGGCCCTCGCCGTCTTCCATCACGCCCTTGTCGAAAACCTGAAAGAACACTTCGTGCACGTCGGGATGCGCCTTCTCGATCTCGTCGAGCAGCACGACCGAATACGGCTTGCGACGCACCGCTTCCGTCAGCACGCCACCCTCGCCGTAGCCGACATAGCCCGGCGGCGCACCCTTGAGCGTGGATACCGTATGCGCCTCCTGGAACTCGCTCATGTTGATCGTGATGAGGTTCTGCTCGCCGCCGTACAGCGCCTCGGCCAGTGCCAGCGCGGTCTCGGTCTTGCCGACGCCCGAGGTGCCCGCGAGCATGAACACGCCAACCGGACGATCGGGATTGTCGAGGCCCGCGCGCGAGGTTTGAATCCGCTTCGCGATCGCTTCCATCGCATGATCCTGGCCGATCACGCGCTCGCCCAGCACAGTCGCCAGATTCATCACGGTCTTCAGTTCGCTGCGCACCATCCGCCCTACGGGAATGCCCGTCCAATCGGAGACGACCGACGCGACCGCCTGGTAGTCGACGCTCGGCAGGATCAACGGAGCCTCGCCCTGGAGTTCGGCGAGTTCGGCTTGCAGGCGCTTGAGACGCCCAAGCATGTCCGCGCGCGCGGAATGGTCGGGCGCAGAGGCCGCGCCCGTCTGCGTCATCCGATCCGGCTCGGCCTCTGCCGGCTGCGCGACGTCGTCACTCGCCCCATCGACCACCGCGCTATCGCCGCGCAGTTGCGCACGCAGCGTCAGAATCCGCTCGACCAGCGATTTCTCTCTCGCCCACTCCGACTCGCGTTGCGAGCGGCGCGCGCGTTCCGTGTCGAGCGAAACAGCGACGCGCGCTTCGCGGGCCGTCACGTCGATGCCCACGCTCTTTTCGCGCTCGATGATGTTCCGTTCGGTCTCCAGCGCCTCGATCCGCTTCGACATGTCGTCGATTTCAGCGGGCGTCGCATGCTGGCTGATCGCCACCCGCGCGCAAGCGGTGTCGAGCAGGCTCACCGACTTGTCCGGCAACTGGCGCGCAGGGATATAACGATGCGACAGCCTGACGGCCGCTTCGAGCGCCTCGTCGAGAATCTGCACGCGGTGATGCTGCTCCATCACGCTGGCGACACCGCGCATCATTAGAATGGCCTTTTCTTCATCCGGCTCGTCGACGGGCACAGTCTGGAACCGCCGCGTCAATGCCGGGTCCTTTTCGATGTGCTTGCGATACTCGGCCCACGTCGTCGCGCCGATCGTGCGCAGCGTGCCTCGCGCGAGCGCCGGCTTGAGCAGGTTTGCGGCGTCTCCGGTGCCGGCCGCGCCGCCCGCGCCAACCAGTGTGTGGGCCTCGTCGATAAAGAGAATCACCGGCCTGGGCGACGCCTGCACTTCGTCGATCACCTGGCGCAGCCGGTTCTCGAATTCGCCCTTCATGCTGGCGCCGGCCTGCAGCAGACCGACATCCAGCGTGCGCACCACCACGTCCTTCAGCGCGGGAGGCACATCGCCGCGCGCGATCCGCAGCGCAAAGCCCTCGACGACGGCGGTCTTGCCGACGCCCGCCTCGCCGACCAGCATCGGATTGTTCTGCCGGCGGCGCATGAGTATGTCGACGACCTGGCGAATCTCGCCGTCGCGGCCAACGATAGGATCGAGCGCACCTTTGCGCGCCTGCGCCGTCAGATCGACCGTGAATTGCTGCAACGCCTGCTGTCTTCCCATCTGCGCCGGCGCAATGGAGCCACTGCCTTCGCCAGGCGCGGGCGCCGTGCCCAGACGGAAGCCGTCGGTCGCCTCCAGGCGGTCTTCGGGCGATCCCGCGACGATCTCACCGAACGCGTCGGCAAGCGCCTCCGCCTTCACTTTCGCAAACTCAGCCGACAACGCGAGCAACGCGTTACGCAGATGGCGCGTGCGCAGCGCGCCGACGAGCAGATACCCCGTGCGAACCTGGGCCTCGCCGAACATCAGCGTGGCGAAGACCCAGGCGCGCTCGACCATTTCCTCGACGTCGGCCGACAGATCGCTGATCGTCGTATTGCCGGGCGGCAGACGCTCGAGCGCTGCGGTGAGATCGCGAGCGAGACTCGACGGGTTGACGTCGAAGCGCCTGACGATCCGGTGCAGATCGGAGTCCTGCAATTGCAGGATCTGATGCACCCAATGCGCGATTTCGACGTACGGGTTGCCGCGCAGTTTGCAAAACACGGTGGCGCTTTCGATGCTCCGGTAGGCAAGCGAATTGAGCTTGCCGAACAGCGCGCCGCGACTGATCTCGGCCATGATGGCGATCCTTTGAAATGGGGTGATCGGCGTGATGCCGCCGGTTGAAAGTCAGGACGCGAGTGCGTCGGTGCAATGCATTCGCATGGCCTCAGTCGACTGGCGTCAGCACGACGTCGTCGGCATCGACGGGCTTCGTGTAGTGACCCATCCATGTACTGAAACCCATGCGACCCATCTGGCCGAGATGCGTCGCCGGCACTTCTTCTTTCATGAGCACGATCTGCACGTCCCAGCGTTTTTCTCCGCCCACGTAGAGCTTGACCGCGGCGACCAGTTCGGCGAGCGCATCGCCGCCCGGCAAGAAACGCTTGAACTCGCCAAGCGGCAACGGCCCGATTCGCAAGCGAAAGCGCTGCTGCGCGCCGCGCACATGTGCACCGAGCGTCGCGTCGCGGCCCAATGACGCCACCGCAATGCCCATGCGCAGATGGGCGTCGCGCGGCAACTGCATCCAGCCGGCCATGAACTCGAGCACCGCCACCGGCACGCCGAAGTAATGCGCGAGAAAGCCCCTGAGCCCCTCGGCATTGCGCGCCTGCGGCACCAGCCGGCCGGCGAAGAAGCGCTTGTACCGATCCGGCAGCGCATCGCGTCCTTCCAGTTGCGGCGCGGCCATTCCAATCAACGCGCCGACATACGTGCGAAAGCGGTCTTCGTCGGGACGATCGAGTTGAACCGTGGGCTGTGCATCGGCCCACGCGCGGTAAAAAAGGCTTAGCATCCGGTGATGAAAGATGTCGGCGAACGCCACCAGCGACGTGTCCTTCGCGTTGCGCTGACGCTCGACCGCATGCTCGGTCAGATGCAATGGCAACGGACCGTTCGGTCCGAACAGGCCGAGAAACAGCCCGTATAGCTTGCCAGGCGAACCCGCCGCTCCGCGCTCGAAGCGCTCGATGCCGCGCGGCGCAAACTCGAGCGTCGCCGCATGCGCAAGCCGCACGGGATCGTCGGCCGGCTTCGTCGAATGTCCGAGCCGCGGACGGTCCGGATACACGCATTCGAGCCGGCGCATTGCCTCGAAAAATTCGAAGTCGAACGGCCGCTCACTGAGCGCGGCCTCGAGTGCCAGAGGATCGGGCGCTAAAGGATCGGACGCTTGCCGGGTGTGGCGGGCCATCGGGCTACCTCGTTACGTTCGAAGGTGCGCAAGACGGTCTCCGTGAACGAATTCAGCGAGACGTAGCGCGCGAAAAAATGCTGGAGAACCGACGCGAGCAAAAACGCGCTGCTGCCCTCGAAGGCTGCGTCGCTGCACGTCAGTGTGATTTCGAGCCCGCGCCCGTAGGTGATCGGTCCGGGCACCGGCACCCGGCGCGTGGCGGCTCTCGCGGCGACCTGCTTGATGCCCTCGATTCTCCGCCGCGCCGCCGCGTCGAACTCGTCGCGATAGAGGCCGAGCATCTCGCGCAATGCGGCGGCGTTCTGCTCGGCTTCGTCGTTGCCATCCTTGCTGCCATTGTCGTCGCGGCTCTCGTTGAACAGCGACAGGTAATTCAATTGCAGATGACTGATGAGCCGCCACGCGGTCTCGCCGGTAGCGGTCGGCGCGCGCGGCCGGGTCGGACCGGCGATGCAGCGAATCGATGCGACCGGCGCGTCGGTGTCCAGTGTGAAATCGGTGTACGACTTGCCGACCGGCATATGCAACGGCAGATCGCGATTGGTGCATAACACCCGCAAGCCGAGTTGACGCAGCGTGGTCGGGTACGGCGCGTCGTTTGCGTCGACGAGTGCAATGAACGTCTCGCTGCCCACATAGCTGGAGCGCGCGCCGTTCTGCAATTGCCGGCCCGAAAGAAGACGCGGCTCGCGGCGCAACGTATAGAACGCCGACTGCGCGTGATGCCAGGTGCGCGACGTGCCGCCATAGAACGGCAAAAAGCTTTGCTGCGGTTCCTGACTGTCGCCGTAGCCTTGCACGTCGAGCACACTATGCACCTCGAAATCCATCGGACGGGTGCGATCGCCGATCACGTGATACTCGGTCTTGCCTTGCTGAAGATGAATCCGGTCGGCCCGCTGCTCGAACAGGTTGACCGCGGGCGTGCAGAACAGCCGGAAGTTGCCGGCGTCGAGCGCGTTATGCAGCCTGGCAGCACCGCGGTCGAGCCACACCACGATCTCGAACTCATTGCCCTGAGCCCGTGCGAGCACGGAGCGCAGTCCTGTGAATTCGACGAAGCGAAAGCGCTCCGGGCACGCGAAATATTCCTGTAGCAGTCTGTAGCCGCTAAACGAACGGTCGCCGTACGGCAGCATCGCCTCTTGTTCGCCGAAGCCGATTGCGCGCAGCGCCGCCGCGTCGTGATGCTCGCTCACGAATTGGCCTTCCTGCGCGCCTCGCGCCCTGATCGTGTAGCCCGCACCGTTTGCGAGCATCTGCTCGTACACGACGTTGGGCAGTTCGTCCGCTCCCGCCAAGTGGATCGGAAGGCTGTCGAGCGCCAGCATGTTCGCCTGCACCCCGGAGAGGGTGGAGAAGCGCAGCCGCAACCCCGCCCGGACCTCGCGCCCTGGCGGCGGCACGAGACCGGCGGCGGCAAGCGCGGCCGGCGTGTCGAAATAGCGCGCCTCGGCGAGTTCGAGCGGCCACAGCGTGACCTCGTGCGCGCTCCGGTACTCACACGCGGTGCGGTCGCCGAAACCCTTCAGGCTGCGCATTACCGTGTGGCGCGCGACCGTGTGGCCGCCAGCGGGCAGATCTTGCGTCGTGTCCGGATGCATCTGCACCACCGCCATCGACGGAATCGGCAGCAGATAGTGCGGATAAATCATTTCCAGCAGATGCTGGGTGAACACCGGGTATTGCGCGTCGAGCTTCAATTGCACGCGTGCGGCCAGAAACGCGAAGCCTTCCAGCAGCCGCTCCACGTAGGGATCGGCGCATTCGAAGCCCTCCATGCCGAGGCGCCCCGCGATCTTCGGATAGGCGCTCGCGAATTCCGCGCCCATCTCGCGAACATGCTGCAGTTCGCGGTTGTAGTAGCTGAGAAGACGTGGGTCCATGATAGTCAACCGAAATGTTGCGAGACCCGGAATTCACCGGTCTCGAGATCGACGTCGGTATGCAGATAGAGCGCAAGCGGCATGGGTTGCGCCCACATCTGCGACTCGATCCGAAAACTCAGCGAGCGTGCGTTCATTACCGCGTCGTCGATATTCACGGCCACTTGCACCGTGTCCGCGATCAGGCGCGGCTCGAAGTCGATCAGCGCTGTGCGGATACGCTCCTGCAACATGCCTGCGTCGATGCCGGACAACGGTGCGCCCGCCAGATCCGGAATACCGAAGTTCAGCACGGAGTTAGCGACGTGATCGAGTCCCGGAAGACCGTCGCTGTCCCACTGCCGCGTGCAGTTCAGCAGCGCGGCAATGTCACGCGTCACATACTCGCGCAGGCGCGCCGCCGTGATCACGCGCTGCTCGCGGCTCTCGTCGGGCTCGTCCGGCGCCATGTCGGTGAGCCGGTCGAGCAACGAGGGCTGCAAGCGCTCCTGAGGGGTTAGCTCCGCCATCCGTTCGGTATCCTGATCGTAAGAATCACCTTGTCGTCGCGCACCTCAGCTTGCTTACTGTTTCGCGACCTGCTGGATGTCGAACGTGAAGTCCTTCGTGCCGCCGCTCGCCTTGCCTTCGTCGTCCTGGGGCTGGAACGAATACTTGAACTTGCCGAAGTGCAGCGTGATGTTTTCGGTCAGACGCTCATCGCCGCCGCTGCCGCCGGTCGCCACCGACGTAATCAGCACGCCTTCGCTCAATTCGATTGTCAGGAAGTCCGTTTGCTGACCGGTCGCATTGGTCACGTACAGATAGGCAGTGTCGAGTCGCGCGCCCGTGCAGCAGGCGTTGAGAATCGCGTTCGAACAGCTGTCGACGTATTTGGTGATGGTGATGTCCTGAATGTTCGCCTTGCCGCCGGACGCGTAGCCCGCGCCAGTGTGAAGGTTGCCGGTGTTGCTGACGCCCCAGGACCACGCGATGATCGGCACTTCGTTCTTGTGCTTCGAATGGTTGGACGCGCCCTGGATCGTGACCGAACCAGCGCCGAATTTCAGGTGCATATCGAATGCCATATTGACCTCTTCCCGTTGCTAATGAGTGTGCTCGCCGGTGCGGCGAACGTGGAGCCCGTGGCGTTTGCGCCGCGGACGGGTTTTCTGCATGGTGACGCGGTGCGGGACGCCTACGCCGCGAGCGCGGACGGCAGGCGGGACACGAGCCGCAGCGACACGGTCAGGCCTTCCAACTGGTAATGCGGCTTGAGGAAGAACTTCGACGTGTAGTAGCCGGGATTGCCCTCCACTTCCTCCACCACGACCTGCGCGGCGGCGAGCGGCTTGCGTGCTTTGGTTTCTTCGCTCGAATTCACCGGGTCGCCGTCCACGTAATTCATCACCCAGTTCGACAACCAGCTCTCCATCTGCTCACGCGTGCTGAACGAACCGATCTTGTCGCGCACGATGCACTTCAGGTAGTGCGCAAAGCGGCAGCACGCGAACATGTACGGCAGCCGCGCCGAGAGATTGGAATTCGCGGTCGCCGACGGATCGTCGTACTCTTCCGGCTTCGCCACCGACTGCGCGCCGATGAACGCGGCGACATCCGAGTTCTTGCGGTGCACGAGCGGCATCAAGCCCATCTTGTCGAGTTCGGCCGAGCGCCTGTCGGTGATCGCAATTTCAGTCGGGCACTTCATATCCACGCCGCCGTCGTCGCTCGGGAAAGTGTGAACCGGCAGATTCTCGACCGCACCGCCCGACTCCACGCCACGAATGCGCGTGCACCAGCCATATAGCTTGAATGAGCGGTTGATATTCACCGCCATCGAATACGCCGCGTTCTGCCATGTGTATTTCGACGAATCGGCGCCTTCCGTGTCTTCTTCGAAATCGAACTCGTCGACAGGGTCGGTCTTTGCGCCGTAAGGCAGTCGCGCAAGCGTGCGGGGCATCGTCAGCGCGAGGTAGCGCGCGTCGTCCATTTCGCGCAGCGAGCGCCAGCCCGCGTAGTCCGGCGTCGTGAAGATCATCGACAGATCGCGCGGGTTGGCGAGCTCACTCCAGTTCTCCATGCCGAGCAAGGTGGAATCGGCGGCGGAGATAAACGGTGCGTGGGCCGCGGCGGCCACCTGTGAGATGCCGCGCAACAGTTCGATATCCTGCGGACTGTGATCGAAGTAGTAGTCGCCGATCAGGCAGCCGTATGGTTCGCCGCCAAGCTGACCATACTCTTCTTCGTAAACGCGCTTGAACACCGGGCTCTGATCCCATGCAACGCCTTTGAAGCGCTTGAGGTTCTTGCCCAACTCCTTCTTCGACACATTCAGCACGCGGATCTTGAGCATCGGATCGGTCTCCGAGTTCGTGACCAGATGATGCAGGCCACGCCACGCGCCTTCCAGCTTCTGGAATTCCTCGTGATGCATGATGCGGTTCAACTGCTCGCTGAGCTTGCGGTCGATCTCCGCGACATACGCATTGATGGTTTGGGTCACGTCATCGGAGACGATGTTCGAATCCTGCAGCACCTGCTCGGCGAGCGTGCGCACCGCCGCCTCGACTTCTTCTCTCGCGCGTTCGTTCTTCGGGCGAAACTCCTTGTTGAGCAGCGCGGCGAAGTCGCTGGTTTCGCTCAGGGTGCCTTGCGCGGCCGTGTCAAACTGCTTCTGACTTTCCATGATCGCGCTCACTCCTGTCCGGGTTCGGTGTCAACGGGCTTCGGAGCGGCGCTTAGCGATTGCAGCAGCGCCGGGTCCTTGAGCGCCTCGGCAATCAGTTTTTCCGCGCCGGCCTTGCCGTCGAGATAAGTGCCCAGGTTCGCCAGTTGCGTGCGTGCCTGCAGTAGCTTGGCGAGCGCATCGACCTTGCGCGCGACTGCCGCGGGCGAAAAGTCGTCCATGCTCTCGAACGTCATGTCCACTTCGAGACTGCCTTCGCCAGTCAGCGTATTGGGAACGTTGAAGTTCACTCGCGGCTTCATCGACTGCATGCGGTTGTCGAAGTTATCGACATCCACCTCCAGTGCCTTGCGCTCTTCTATTGGCGGAAGATCGCCGCTGTTCGCGCCGGAGAGGTCCGACATCACGCCCATCACAAACGGTATCTGCACTTTCTTCTGCGCACCGTACAGCTCGACGTCATATTCGATCTGTACGCGCGGCGCACGATTTCGCGCAATGAATTTCTGACTGCTCTGTCTCGTTGCCATACGCTCGTTCCTCTGGATGCATTCAGGTTCGGGATTCGAATGAGCCGGGTGCTGGTGCCCGGCCGTCGTCCACGCTCACACAACAGCGCAGACTCGCGATCTATTCCGTGATTTGTGAATCGATCTGCTAGAGCTTTCGTCCATCGACGCAACCGCATTCCGCAACCAGAACATCTGGGCCGGCGTGAATATTCCGTCGCTCGAATGATTGCTTTGAAAATTCGCGGGAACCCACGCGAGCGCGCGACGTCGCGACATTCGTCGTGACGTGCCGGAATAAATCCGGGCAGCCGGCTGTTCAGTCAGCAACAGTGGTTATCGAACAGTGGCTTCAGTACACGGCACGCAATGACATCATCCGAAGATCCCACACGCTTGTGCCCAATTGCAATTGCACCGATGCGGCTCTTACCCCTCTGCCTGCTCGCGCTCGCACCGTATGCGCACGCCGGCTGGACGATCGTGCAAACCGGCGCACCGGTGACGACGATCCACGAAAGCACTGTGTATCGGGCCGGCTCAGGCCAACGGCTCGCGCCAGACGATATCGTCGAAACTCCGCCCGATTCCAATGGCATCGTTCAGATGCAGGACGAAACGGGCAATGTGCTTGCGTTGGGAAGTGACACTCGGGTGTTGCTTGCGCGCGATGGCCATGTCGCGCTGCTACGCGGCTGGCTGAAGGTGCAGCATGTTTGCGCCGGGGCCAATTGCGCGGTGCCCGTCGTTGAGACTGAGCGTATGCGTGTCACGCCGGCCGACCCCAGCGCGCTCGTGATTGCCGCGTCCACGCCGACTTATGCCGGCGACGACGCGAACGCTGTGTTCTGCGAAAGCGGGTCCGCACAACTGGTCACGCTCGGCAAGCCGCATGACAAGCCGGCGCAGACGGCGATACCAACTCATCAGTTCGCGCGGCTTTCCAAAACCAACGCAGGCGTTATCGTTTCGGCACGCCTTGACCCCGCATTCGTGGCCGCGATGCCACTCGCGTTCCGCGACGCATTGCGCCCGCTGCCGCTGCGACCCGAGCCGGCCGCGTCGCGCCCGGCGAGCCCATCGGCAGCCGGCTCGCGCCCCGTGACCTACGCGGACGTGTCCGACTGGCTCGGCAGCGCGCTTGCGGTGCGAACAGACCCGGCCACGCGCTTTACTCAACGCTTCGGCGCACGCCTGTCAGATCCGGCGTTCCGCCGCGACATCCGCCAACACCTGCGCGATCTGCCGGACTGGCGGCCGCTCGTGCAGCCACATCCGCGACCCGGCTCGCGGGCCGGCACAGCCGCTCCCGTTTCTGCCTACTCGTCCTACTCATCCGTATGGGCTCGACCATGAAGCTGTCACTCGCCATCAAGTTCAATCTCGTGTTCATCGCAATCTTCGCGATTGGACTGAGCGCGGCGGGCATCGTCGCAAATCATGTGCTGCAGCAGCAGTCGCTCGACGAAACCCGGCACGACGCCAATGTGCTGATGAGCGCCGCGGAAGCGATGCAGAACTACACCGCTCAGCACATCACGCCGTTACTCTCGACACAGATTCAATACTCGTTCGTGCCTGAGTCCGTGCCCGCGTTCTCCGCGATTGAAATGCTGAATACGTTGCAGGGCGCGTTCCCGAACTTCTCGTATCGTTCGACGATGCTCAATCCGACCAACCTACGCGATCGCCCAACCGATTGGGAAACAGAAGTGATTGCGCATCTGCACGACAAGCCCGCGTTGAAAGAGGTGACTGGCGAGCGGCGCACTCCCGGCGGCGAACATCTGCTGTTTCTGGCGCGTCCCAGCCGGATCACGGACGCCGCCTGCATGCAGTGTCACAGCACGCCGTCGGCGGCGCCGCGCACCATGCTCGACAAGTACGGGCCGGCGAACGGTTTCGGCTGGACCATGAACGACGTGATCGGCGCAGAGTTCGTGTCGGTGCCGATGTCGGAATCGATCGCGCGCGGCCGGGCGCTGTGGCGCAGCTTCATGACCGCCCTGAGCGTCGTGTTCGCGGTCGTGCTGGTAGTCCTGAACGTGATGGTGCATGTGCTCGTCACGCGGCGCCTGCAGGCTCTCTCGCGTGCCGCCGACGAAGTCAGCCTCGGCAAACTCGGCGAAGTGGACTTACCCACACGCGGTAGCGACGAGATCGCTTCGCTCGCGGTGTCGTTCGGAAGAATGCGGACCAGTCTCGTGACGGCCTTCGAGATACTCGACGAGACCGGTGCGGCCGCAACCGTGCCGCACGGCTTGCAACCATGACCGCGACGAGCGGAGCGCCGCGGCAGATCGGCCGTTATCTGGTCGATGGCGTGCTTGGCCGCGGCGCGATGGGCACCGTTTATCTCGCCACCGACCCGCATATCCAGCGGCAAGTCGCACTCAAGACGATCAACCCCGAGTTGCTGCGCGACTCGCAGCAAGGGAGCAGCGCAGCCGACGCGGAACTGCCCGCGCGCTTTATCAACGAGGCGCGGGCGGCCGGGCGGCTCGTGCACCCGCATATCGTCGGTGTGTTCGACTATGGCGAGGCCGACGGCGTCCCCTTTATCGCACTCGAATATGTGCGCGGAGAAACGCTCGCCGCGCGGCTCGCGAAAGAGGCCCTGCATGGCACGAGATTGCCGCTCGTGCGCACGCTCGCGTGGTTCGCGCAGTTGCTGGACGCGCTGGCGTATGCGCACGAGGCTGGCGTGATCCATCGCGACATCAAGCCCGCCAATCTGCTGATCGCGCCGCGTGGCGAATGCAAGATCGCCGACTTCGGCATCGCGCAACTCGACACGGGCCGTCTGACGCAGATAGGCATGATGATCGGCACGCCTGCGTATATGTCGCCCGAGCAGTACACGGGCGCACCGATCGACGCACGCAGCGATCTGTTTTCCGCGGGCGTCGTGCTGTACGAGATGCTGACCGGCAAGTGCCCGTTCGCCGGCTCATCGGCGGCTGTCATGCAACAGGTGTTGAACGGCATGCCGCCCGCGCCGTCGAGCGAAACGCCTGGCCTTCCCGCCTCGCTCGATGCGATGGTGCGTAAGGCGCTTGCAAAAGAGCCCGAGGCACGCTACCTGTCCGCGCAAAGCTGGCGCGCGGAGTTGCTGAGCCTGCTGGATACGCTCGCGGCAGAACGCGATCCGGACGAGACGGTGGTCGCGGCGCCGGTGAATCGCGCGGCGCTTGCACCACCGATCATCACCGCTACTGCTCACGCGGTATCCGCCGATTCTGTCGTCTGGCCTCCGGAATTGCTGGCGCAGCTCGAAGAGCGGCTCGCGCACCACGTTGGGCCGGTTGCGTCGCTGCTCGTGCGGCGGGCGGCGGCACACGCAACGAACCCGCGCATGCTGGCGGCACAACTCGCGCGTCATCTTCCCGACGAAGCGACACGTCATCAATTCGACACGCTGTTGCAACGGCATACTGCCGGGCAGGGAAGCGCGTCTTCGCGGCCGGTGAGCGAGAGCATTCAACCTGCGGCACGCGTCGCTTCCACCCAGGCACGCGTGCCCGATGCCGCGCATATCGAAGCAGCCGCACGGCAGCTTGCAACGCATATTGGGCCCGTCGCCCGCATCGTCGCGCAGCGGGCTGCGCTGGGCGTCGACACCGCGACCTTTCACAACCGGCTCGCCGATGCACTTCCCGCCACCGTCGACAGAACCGCGTTTCTTCGTGCGCTGAGCGAGCGGCTTGCTGACGCTTGCGGGCCGTGAACGGGCGGCGTGGGCATTGGCATTGGCATTGGCATTGGCATTGGCATTGGCGTTCGTAATCACGTTCGCGCGCAAACGGCTAGAGCACGCGTGTTCAGTCCTTGTCATCCTGCATCGCTTGCCGCGATGGAATAGATCACCCGCTACGCGTGTTTATGTGATGTCGACTAGCCAGCGCATCCGCATCGTTCCATGGAAACAGACCAGACATCGCAGCCGGCAGCATGCGGCACGCACGAATCGAAACGCAGTGCGGCGCGACCGCGACCCGCGGTGCGAACGAAGGTCGCGTACCTGCCTGAACATACCGCGCGTACGCCTGCGCCGGAGGACGGCGGCCGCATGACATCCGGCGATGGACCGATTCGATGACCGCGGCAGATCTGTCCGCCCTGCTTCCGTCGATGCTTCCACGCCTGTGGACATTCGCGCTGCGCATTTCGGGCGACCGGCACGACGCCGAAGACCTCGTGCAGCGCGCCTGCGTGCGGGCGCTCGAACGCGCGCATCAGCTTCAGCCGGACACCGCGCCGCTTAGCTGGATGTTTTCGATCGTGCAGTCCACATGGATAAACGAGTTGCGTGCGCGCAGCGTGCGCAGTCGCTCGGGCATGGATTGGGACGACGAATTTCTCGAAACAGTCGCCGACCCCGCCGCGCGCACGCCTGAACAACACGCGATGGACGGACAGATTGTCGAAGCCGTGCAGCGGCTACCCGACGCGCAACGCGTGGTGATGCTGCTGGTAGCGGTCGAGGGCCTCAGCTATCAGGAAGCGGCTCAAACCCTGGGAGTCCCTATCGGGACCGTCATGAGCCGCCTCTCGCGGGCCCGTCAAACCATCGGGGCCCTGTTCAGCGAAAAACAAAAAAGCGTGGCTCGCGCGAGTAATGAGTAATAGCAGAGACCAGGGGGCTTGACTATGGACGACATCCTGCTCATGGCGTACGTCGACGGCAATTTGCAGCCGCGCGAGCGCAAGGAAGTCGAACGCACAATCGTCGTCTCGGCCGATGTCGCCGAACGCGTCGCATTGCTCAGGGCGTCGGCGTTGCCGTATCGGCGGGCGTTCCAGCATCAGCAACTGCCACCGGTTCCGGAAAGCCTCACGCGCAACGTTGCGCAGTTGATAGAAGCGCAAACGCCGGCTCCTGGCATGAGAGCCGTGGGCAGGAACGATCGTGCCGCGGCGTGGGCTTCGCGCGCGAGCGGCCGCAGCCCGTGGTCCTTGCGTATGCGCGGGCCGTCCGGGGCTTCAGGCTCCGACACAGGTATTCAGTGGGCCCGGCCGGTGCGCGCACGCATTCGCGCCGCGGTTCCGTTGGCCGCGCTCGCATTCGTGACCGGTGCGTTCTGTGGCGCCGTCGTGCTGCGCCTGGCGGGAAGCAGCGCCCCCGGCGGTGTGGGGCAAACGCTTTCACAGCAGGCTATGCCGGCAGGCGTATCGCCGTGGATCATCGCAGCGGTCAATTATCAACGGCTCTATACGCGGGAAACCGTTGCGTCCGACTTGCCGATTACCGGCCTTGCGCACATCGTCGAAGACATTCGCCGCGACGACGGACTGTCGATCCACGTGCCGGACCTGCGTTCGCTCGGACTGACGTTCAAGCGCGTGCAACGGCTGCGCTTTAACAACAAGCCGTTGGTGCAGATCGTCTACCTGCCGGAGAAAGGCTTGCCGGTTTCGCTATGCGTGATGACAGATGACAAGCCGGATGCCGCGCTCGCGCAGCAGGGCGTCAACACGATGCAGGTGGTGACCTGGAGACAGGCGAAGCAGAGCTACGCGTTGATCGCCACCTCCGGCGACACCGACCTCGCGGCAATCGGCCGGCACATTGCACAAAGCAGGGCCGGCGAGATTCTCGGTCAGGCGCTGGCAGCGTATCAGGCACCGGTAAGCTAACCGACGCATACGCTCGCACAGCCGGCAACCGCCGCCTGTGCGCTTCATGCAAGCCCTGCGATGCCGGCTCAGACGCGCGGCGTAAGCGGCGTAAGCGGCGTAAGCGACGTAAGCGGAGTGACCGGCATAACCGGAGAGAGCGGTGTGCCGCGTGCTTCGATCGCTTCACCCGCGAGCAGACACAAGTCCTCGCGGTAATGCGCGGCCACGATCTGCACACCCACCGGCACGCCGTTCACCAGTTGCGTCGTGACGGCAAGACCCGGCAAACCCATCGCAGGCAGCGCACGCATTGTGAGTTGCGCTTCCCATACGCGGTCGAAGCCCGCCGCGCCTTGCTGATCGAGATCGTCCGGGAACGGAAGCTCCGCCGACACCGGCATCAGCACGACCGCATACTGATCGAGAAACAGCCGCCATTCACGTAGCAAGGTCGTGCGGCGCACCAGCGACCGGCTGATTACGTCGGCCGGCAGGTCTTTCACTTTCAGGCGAGCCGCGTTCACCACCGCTTGCGCGCCGGGGTCGCCGTCGCGCGCCACCGAGTCGGCCAGCGCCTCGAATCCGTCGCCGAGCCACAGACGTTCCTGCAATTGCGCGGCTTCGCGCATCGACGGTGTGTCGTCGATCTCGTCGACGCGCCAGCCTGCGTCGCGAAGGCGTTGGGCCGCGTCCAGCAACGCGTGCTCGACTTCCTTGACGATTTGCAGGCCGCCCGGACGCAGGCAAAGCGCGGCACGCAACGGCACCGCGCGTCCTTCGAGCGGCATCGGCAGATACCAGGGATCGCGCAAGTCGGGCGCAGCCAGTGCGGCGAGGCCGAGGCGAAGATCCGCCACCGTGCGCGCCATCGGACCCGTGGCCGACATCAATTGCGCACCGATCGGGCGTTCGGGCGACGACGCGTTGAACGCGGGCACGCGTCCGAACGTCGGCCTGAGTCCGTGGATGCCGCATGCGTAGGCCGGATAGCGTATCGAGCCGCCGATATCCGTGCCGAGCGCAATCTGCCCGATACCCGCGGTGACTGCCGCTGCTCCGCCGCCCGACGACCCGCCCGGCGTGAGCGATGGGTCGCGCGGATTGAGCGTGCGTCCATGAATCTGGTTGGAGGTGAACCAGCGCAGAGCGAAAGTCGGCGAATTGCTGCGGCCGAGCAGCACGGCGCCGGCCTTTTGCAGATTATCGACAGCGGGACTATTCACCTCGGCCACCAGGTTCTCCTGCAAACGCGTGCCGTTGGTGGTGGCGAAACCCGCGTGGTCGGTATTGATCTTGGTCGTGACAGGCACGCCCGCCAGCGGCCCCGGATCTTCACCGCGAGCAATCGCGCGGTCGACGCTGTCCGCCTGCTCCAGCACCCAGTCGGGCCGGTGGGCCACCACCGCGTTGATGAGCGGATTGACCGCATCGAGACGTAGAAGCGCGGACTGCGCCGCTTCGCGAGCGGACACTTCACGCGTTCTCACACGCCTCGCCAGTTCAGTTGCGGACAATTGCCATAGTTCACTCATGTAGCCTCCAGTGTCGATGCCAACCGTATGCAGGCATGCATCCAGTCGCACGTGTAGCGGTTCAAAACGGCCAGCCGGCAGCGCCTTCTATTGGCAGATCGGTGCGCTGTCCGATCGCCTCCGCGAGGATCACCTGATCGCGATTGCCGGGCACCCGCATCTGCCGGATACGCGGGCGGAATATCCGGTCGCCGCGTCTGACTGCGCGGCCTGTCAGCGCGCATACGGAACCGACCCGCGCGAGTCCGCTGCACCATATCTGCTCGGCGTAGCGCCCGGTGCACGAGTCGCTCCACGATACGCTGATGGTCGCCGGCGACAACCATTCCACTACCGCAATCCGGGCCGGCCGGCTCGCGCGATGGTGGGATGCGTCGGCCATCGGCGAACGCGTGCCTACGCGGCACCGCTTGAGCCGCACGGGCTTCTTCCGCGCGCAGGCGTCCAGTTGTTCCGCGGAAGGATCGAGGACATTCAGCAATGTGCGAACCACGATGTCGTCGTCGGATAGCACTCTCATCGACTGATCTCCAGAAGCCGGTATGTTCGTAGGGGGAAGAGCAAAGCTGGTGCTTAACGCCGCCTTGCTCGCGCAGCGTCAGTTTGCTGCTCACCGACGTGACGCCGCGCACCTGCTTCGCCGCAGCGACTGCGACGCCTTTCGCTGCGCCGTTGCGCCGTTGCGCCGCTGCGAATCAGGGGTGTTTCAATTAGAACTGCGCAATGTATCGGCGGTGTTTCGGCGACGTATCGAAATGTATCCGGCCCATCGAACGCTTGCGGCCATCGTCAGCGACGGCCACTTCATGCGGCATACCAATGAGCTACAGCAGAAGTCGCGGCACGCCACGAGCAAGCCGTGCTCCGTCACGCGTTGGACAACGGCGCAATCGCGTGCCTGTCCCGCATGACCGCGAGGACAAGCGCGCCGACACCGCAGGCCGCCATCAATGCGATCAACGCGGGCGTGCCTATATGAACCAGCACCCAGCTTGCTACCGCCGGGAAACCGAACGTGCCGATGAAGTACGCCACGACGAACCATGTGAGCGCGGGCTGCCGGTGCGTCGCCGCGCAGTCGTTCACGGCCTGCGCCTGGATGGTCGGATAGACGAGACCGTAGCCGATGCCCAGCAGTACTGCGCTTATCGAATGAAAAGCCGGCTGGTACGGCACGACGAACATGGCCGCGGTGCCGAGCACCATGATCGCCAGCAGAAGCCTGGTCGCGACTCCGTGATATAGCCTGACTACGACGCGCGTGAGCAGCCATCGCGCAACGACGACCGTCACCGCATAGAGGCTGAAGAACGTGCCGGCTTGCGCATGCGTGCCGCGAATGATGGACATCTGAAACGTCATCGACCCCGAAAAGACGCACGCGCACAGCGAAATCATCACGATTGGATACGCGGCGCGCGTTCGCCAGACAGCACCCGACTCGCGCAGCCAGTCCTGCTGCACCGGCGCTTCGTCCCGGTGCGGCGATACCCGCCCGAACGCTTCGAGCATCAGCGCGGCGACCGCGCATAAGCCGCCGACCACGTAGAACACGCTGGTGAGCGGCCAGTGCCACGAACGGATCGCCATTGCGGCCACCGCGGGACAGCCGCCTATGCCCGCCATCTGGATCGTGCCGAAGCGCATGAACCAGAATCCGCGATCGGCGTCGCTCGTGCGTTCCGTCAACGACATGGGCGCGGCGAGACAGAACGCTCCCCAGCCGAAGCCCACGAGAAAGCCGGGGAGAATGCCAGGTGCGCTCATCCGGTCGACCGCAGCAAAGCCGATCACGCCGAGGCCAATGCACAGGGCCGCTAGCGCGGTGGTGCGCGCGCTGCCGATACGCCGCGCGAACCGGCCCACCACGAGCACGCCTACCAGTGTGCCGACCGTGGCTTCCGCAAGCGCGAGTCCGGTATCCAGATCGTTGCCCCCGAGAGACCGGAAATGCATCGACAGGAAAAACGTCGCCCCGTACCCGCTCGCGGTGAGCAAGGTGCCGATGAGCACGAAGAAAGCGCTGAATGGGCGCATGGCGAAATCAGGATCGGAGATGAACGACGACGTGAAGCGGTCCGGCGGATCGCGGCCGTATCAATCCGCACCGCCGGCTTGCGTGGCTTGCGCGACGTGTGCAGTGTCAGCGGGCGGGTACGCAACGGATTCGCTGACCGCGCGCCATTCGGCGTCCTCCTGGGCGCGAAACCTCGCGGCATCGGCGGCTACCGCTACCGCGTCGCTGCCGACCAGCAGGCGCAACGGCGGCGCAGGCACTTCGGCGATATCGAGCAGCACCTGGGCAATGCGCGCCGGGTCGCCCGGCTGATTGCCGTCACTGCGGCGCAGGCGCTCCGCCACCGGACCGATGACCGGCTGGTAGGCTTCGCTGATCTCGGGAATGGTCATCGACGAACCGGCCCAGTTCGTCCGCATCGACCCTGGCTCGATCACCGTGACCTTGATGCCGAAGTCGCGGACCTCTTTGGCGAGCACTTCGGAGAAGCCGCCTACCGCCCACTTCGCCGCCTGATAGGCCGCGAGCCCCGGTCCTCCGACGCGTCCGCCGACAGACGAAATCTGCATGATGTGACCGGCGCGCTGCTTGCGCATCACCGGCAACGCTGCGCGGCTGAGATTGCAAACACCGAAGAAGTTGACGTCCATCTGTTCGCGCAGCGCCTGATCGGTCGCGTCTTCGATTGAAGCCAGGTCGGCGTAGCCCGCGTTGTTCACAAGCACGTCCAGACGGCCGAACTGCTCGACGGCGAGACTGACCGCGTCCCGCGCCGCGACCGGATCGGTCACGTCCAGCGCGATCACGCGAACGCGATCCCCGTACCTGTCGGCCAGAGCCCGCAGCCGTGCCGCGTCCCGCGCCGTAGCGGTGAGCCGATGACCGCTCGCGAGCACGGCTTCGGCAAGCTCGCGCCCCAGCCCCGCGGAACAGCCGGTGATAAACCACACTTTGTCGCCAGTCATTTGCGAGCTTCCTTATCGTTTGCAATTGATCTATCGACGGGACTCTGACGACACGTGTTCAATGTCCTTCAGGCGAGCTGACAACGCTCGCGCCCGGCGCCATGCAGCGATTAGAAGCGCGCTATGTATCCCACGTGTGTCGGCGAGGTATCGGAATGTATCGCGGCCTGGGCGAGGCGTGAAGCGGTGCGGGTTCGACAGGCTTCGTCGGCGGGATCGCAGTAGTCGATTGCGAGCAGATGCTAAGCTATCCGGCCGTTACCACCCACGGCGCAGCTCTTCGGGGGCATAAGACTATGCGGCCACGTCGAACCAGTCGGTTCGTTCCGACAGCGCCGTGCCCCCGGCAAACAACTACGGAATCATCATGCTCGATAAGCTGCTAAGCGACATTCGCAGCTGCACGCTTTGCGCGTCGAAGCTGCCCCATGCACCGCGACCGGTACTGGCCGCGTCGGCACAGGCGCGCATTCTCATCGTGGGTCAGGCGCCCGGCGCACGGGTGCATGCGTCGGGGATACCCTGGAGCGATGCGAGCGGCGCGCGCCTGCGCGCATGGCTTGGCGTCGACGACGCCACCTTCTACGACGATTCGAAATTTGCCATCGTTCCCGTGGGGTTCTGCTATCCAGGCCGCGGCCGCAGCGGTGATTTGCCGCCACGGCCAGAGTGCGCGCCCCGGTGGCATGAGGAGCTGATCCAACACCTCGGTGCGGTCAGGCTCACACTGCTGGTCGGACAATACGCTCAACAATTCGGACTCGGTGACGCACGCGGACCAACGTTGACGGACACGCTCACCCGGTGGCAGGAATACGGGCCGCGCGTCATGCCGCTGCCGCATCCGTCGCCGCGCAACATCGCATGGTTCAAGCGCAATCCCTGGTTCGAAGCCGATGTTTTGCCCGCGTTGCGAGCGCGCGTGTCAATGGCGCTGACGTCGCCCGCTTAGTCGCCTCATACATATCGATGCCACAATTCCTTCGTGGTCGCGACCGCCGCGCTCATCGACAATGATCGAATCGGTCAGCACGTTCGTGCTGACTTCTCCCGCATTCGACACGACCATGAGAACCGATCCGCCTCGCCAGCTTCATCTGAACGTCAACATCCTTCACTCCGGCTTTGTCCCTTCCGCATGGCGAACGCGCGATGCCGATCCGCGCGCTTTCGTCGATGTCGCTCACTACGTTCGCGTCGCGCAGATCGCCGAGGCCGCGAAGTTCGATGCGGTGTTTCTCGCGGATAACGCGTCGATTGCAGATCAGATCGACTTCCGCCCGATCACCGCACTCGAGCCGACCGTGCTGCTCGCCGCCATTGCCGCGGCGACCACGCATATCGGCATTATCGGCACGGCGTCGACGAGTTATAACGAGCCGTACAACATCGCGCGCCGCTTCGCCACGCTCGATCAGCTCAGCGCGGGCCGCGCCGGCTGGAACATCGTGACGACCGCCGATCTCGGTTCGGCGCGCAATTTCGGACGCGACGCGGTGCCCGATCACGCGCAACGTTACGAGCGCGCGGCCGAATTCACCGAGGTCGTGAAGGCGTTGTGGGATAGCTGGGAAGACGACGCTTTTATCGGCGACAAGGCGAGCGGCCGCTTCATCGATACGGCGAAGGTGCACCGCATCGATCATCGCGGCAAATACTTCAGTGTCGACGGCCCGTTCAATCTGCCGCGCAGCGAACAGGGTCATCCCGTGCTGATCCAGGCCGGCGGCTCGGCCGACGGACGCGAGCTCGCGGCCCGCCATGCCGAAGCCGTGTTTTCCGCATCGCAATCATTCGATGAAGCCGCCGCCTACGCGCATGAACTGAAATCGCGAGCGGCAGCATGGGGCCGCGGCAGCGATGCGATTCGCGTGCTGCCGGGGCTCACGACGATCATCGGCGCAACCGAAGCCGAGGCTTTGCGCCGTCGCGATGAACTGGTCGATCTGATTCCGTGGACGTATAGCCTCACGCGACTGGCCGGCATACTGGGCATCGCTGTCGAGCGCCTGAAACTCGACGAACGCCTGCCCGACGATCTCGCATTGCCCGGCGGCGGCAATGGTAATCACACGTTCTTCCACGCCACGCTCGCGCAGGCGCGCACGCATGGCTACACGGCGCGTCAATTGATTCGCGCGCTGGCGGGCGGCGGCGGACATCGTGTCGTCGTCGGCACGCCGGAACAGATCGCCGACGACATCGAGCACTGGTTCAAAGGCGGCGCCGCCGACGGCTTCAATCTGATGCCGGATGTTCTGCCGGGCGGGCTTCAAGACTTCACCGACGGCGTGGTTCCGCTGCTGCAGCAACGCGGCATTTTCCGCACCGATTACGAAGGACGTACGCTGCGCGACCACTTCGCGCTGCCGCGTCCGTTCAGCCGCCATCTGTTGCGGCGTGAAGCGGCCGCAACGGCGTAGTTCGAGCCGACCGCCGGGGCGATGCGATGCGATGCCATCGCATCGTCGTCCCGCACTCGCCGTAACGTAGACGCAATCACTCCAGCCACACGCCCTCGAAGCGATGACTGCCGAGCGGCGAAAACACCATCCCCTTCACACGCTTCGACACAGGCAGAGAGACGATGGAATGCGCAATCGGCGTATAAGGCACCTGCTGCTTGAAGATGACCTGCGCCTGCTGATAAAGCGCCGTGCGCTCGTCGACGTTCGCGGCTGCGCGCGCCTTGTCGATCAACGCGTTGAACGCCGGATCGCACCACTTGGACACGTTGCTGCCGTGCACCGCATCGCACCCGAGCAACGTGCCGAGCCAGTTGTCGGGATCGCCGTTGTCGCCTGACCAGCCGTAGAGCATCGCATCGTGTTCGCCGCCCTGCTTCGCGCGGCGGTTATATTCGCCCCACTCGTAGCTCACGATCTTCGCGCGCACGCCGATCTTCGCCCAGTCCTGCTGGATCAGTTGCGCCATCAATTGCGCATTCGGATTGTAGGGACGCTGCACCGGCATCGCCCATAGCGAAACCTCGAAGCCGTTCGGAAAGCCCGCCTGCGCAAGCAGCGCTTTGGCTTTTGCGGGATCGTAAGGTGCGTCCTTCAACTGCTTGTTGTACGACCATTGCGCGGGCGGCATCGGGTTCGACGCGATGGTTGCATTGCCCGAGAACACCGATTGAATGATCGCGGGTTTGTCGATGGCCATATCGAGTGCGCGGCGCACTTCCACGCGATTGAGCGGCGCATGTTGCGTGTTGTAGGCGACGAAGCCCACATTGAAGCCGACGCCCGAAACTGCGGTAAGCGCGGCGTTTCGCTTCACAACCTCGAGATCGGCGGGACGTGGAAACACGGACACCTGACATTCGCCGCTTGCCAGCTTCTGCATGCGTACCGCCGGATCAGGCGTGATCGCAAAGATCAGATGCGCGAGCTTGACGTCGTCCGGGCGCCAGTAGACGGGATTGGCGTCGTAACGGATCAGCGCGTCCTTCTGGTACGAGCGGAACACGAACGGCCCGGTTCCGACCGGCAACTGATTGATGTCCGCCTCGCGATGCGCGGCGCTCAGCTTCTCCGCATATTCCGCCGACAGAATCGACGCGAAGCTCATCGCGAGATTGCGCACGAAAATCACGTCCGGCTCCTTGAGCCGAAAGCGCACGGTCAGAGCATCGATCTTCTCTATGCTCTCGATGTTCCTGTCGAAGCCCAAGTCGCTGAAATACGGAAAGCTGCTTGGATACGCCTTGCGGAACGGATCGTCGGCATGCAGCATCCGGTTGAACGTGAACAGCACGTCGTCGGCGTTGAAGTCGCGCGTCGGTCGAAACCATGCGGTCGTATGAAACTTCACACCGCCGCGCAGATGAAACGTGTACGTGCGCTGATCCGCTGAAATGTCCCAGCTCGTCGCCAGCGCGGGTTCGAGATCGAGCGTGCCGCGGCGGAACTGCACGAGTCCGTTGTAGACGGTATTGGTGCTCGCGTCGAAATCGGTGCTGGTCGTATGCTGGCCCGGATCGAAGCCGGCGGGGCTGCCTTCGGAGCAGAACACGAGTGTGCCGGTGGGCGCGGCGTGGACAGAAGCGCCGTTCATCAGCAGCGCGCCGGTTAGCACCATCGACACGCCAAGGCGCGAACCACGAAACAGGGCGTGCCGCAGCGACGCGCCGGGAAAAACGGAACGGAAGGTCATTGGAATTGGATCAGAATTTTGGCAGGCCCGGCGGGTTGCTTTCGGAGCGGTTCAGCGCTTCCGCCTGAATCCCCCAGCGCGCGAGCGCGCGCGCGTACGTGCCGTCGGCGATCACGCCATTGGTGGCAAGTGTCAGGCCGTCGACAAGTCCGCTGCCCTTGCGCGTTGCAATCGCCACGTCCGCTCTCGCGGGCCAGCCCGCATTCACGGTTCCCACCTGGCGAATCGCGCCGCTTCGCGCGGCGTCGTAGGCAAGCGGCGCATTGGGATTGAACTCCAAGTCCGCCCGGCCGGAGAGCAGCGCAACGCGGCTTGCCGCATCGTCGTCGAAATACTGGAGCTCGACGGGTTTCAGTCCTTTCGCGATGTTCTGCCGGTTCCATTCGAGGATGATCTTTTCCTGGATCGTCCCCGAGCCGGTAATCACGCGCAGGCCCGCAATGTCTTTCGGCTCCGCGATGTGGCGTATCGGGCTGGCGGTTCGCACATAGAAGCCGTGCAAGCCCTGACGGTAAGTGGTGAAGTCGAACTTCTCCTTGCGCTGCTCCGTCACGCCGACGTTCGAGATCACCGCGTCGTATTTACCCGACGTCAAACCCAGGGGCCAGTCGACCCACGTGATCGGCACGATGTCGAGCTTGAGTCCCAGGGCGTCGGCGATCAGTTGCGCGTAGTCCGCATCCGAACCGACGACGGTCCGCGCATCCGTCGCGTAAGTCGCGGTCGGCGGACCATGCGGCGAGATGGCGACTGTGAAAAGCCCTTCCTTCACGAACCGGTAGCGATTCGCGATTGCCGCAATCGCCTGCTCGTTTTTGCCGGTACGTATGCGTCCGGGCTGTTGCGGACTGAGGTCGATGCCGGTCTGCGCGCCATGTGCGCGGCCGATCGTCGCCAACGCCGCCGCGATGCCCGTCATGACGAATCTGCGCCTGTTGATCATCGTGTTGCGAAGAAGGAGTGGTCAGAGCACACGCGACAGGAATTCGCGCGTGCGGGAATGTTGTGGATGGTTCAGCACGCTCGCCGGCGGACCGGCTTCGATCACCCGGCCGCGATCCATGAACACGATGGTGTCGGCCACTTCGCGCGCAAAGCCGATCTCGTGCGTGACGATGACCATCGTGGTGCCGGAGCGCGCCAGTTCCTTGATGACGTCGAGCACTTCATTCACCAGTTCGGGATCGAGAGCGGATGTCGGCTCGTCGAACAACAGAACCTTTGGCCTCAACGCCAACGCGCGGGCAATCGCGACGCGTTGCTGCTGTCCGCCCGATAATTGCCGCGGCCACGCGTGCGCCTTGTCCGCGAGTCCGACGCGCGCAAGCAGACCCTGCGCGAGTTGCTCCGCTTCCTTGCGCGGCAAGCGGCCAAGCGCGACAGGAGCCTCGACAATGTTGTCCAGCACGCTCAGATGAGGGAACAGATTGAAGTTCTGAAACACCATGCCGACGTCGCCGCGACGCCGCAGCACGTCGCGCTCCTTCAGTTCGTAGAGCGTCATGCCGTCGCGGCGATAGCCGATCAGTTCGCCGTCGATATCGATCAGACCGTCGTCGACGCGTTCCAGATGATTGATCGTGCGCAGCAACGTCGACTTGCCGGAGCCGGATTGACCGAGGATCACCGTGACGCTGCCGGGACGCATGGTGAGCGAGACGTTGTCGAGCACCTTGAGTGCGCCGAAGCTCTTCGAGACCTTCTGGATGACGATCTCGCCGCCTGTGCGCTGGTCGATCCACGGATTCGCAGCGCCGGGGATTTTCGACTCGCTCGGCGCGATGGCGGCGGCAAGCCGCGACTCGCCGGCAAATGCCGTTTCGCGCCGACGCAGCGCAAATCGTGCAAGCGCCTTGATGGCCTCGTCGAATGGCGACGACGTTGTGCTGCGCGTCGCGCCGCGCGAGAAATAGCGCTCCACGTACACCTGAATCGCGGAGAGCACCGAGAGAATGATCAGATACCAGACGGTTGCCACCATCAGCAGCGGAATCACTTCGAGATTGCGCCGATAGATGATCTGCACCGTGTAGAACAGCTCGGGCATGGCGAGCACATAAACCATCGCCGATCCCTTCGCGAGCGAGATGAGATCGTTGAACGCGGTCGGCACGATGGCCCGCATGGCCTGCGGCAGCACGATGCGCCGCGCCTGGCGAAGCCGCGGCAGTCCGAGCGCGGCGGCCGCTTCGAGTTGCCCCTGATCGACGGACAGAATGCCGCCGCGAATCACTTCCGCCGAAAAAGCGGCGTGATGGAGCGTCAGGCCGAGAACGGCCGCGCAGAAAGGACTCACGACCTCGGTGGTCGGCCAGTTTGCAAACGCGATGCCGGTAAAGGGAATGCCGACGCTGATCGTCTCGTACAGATAGCCGAGGTTGTTCAGGATCAGCAGCAGAACGATAAGCGGGATCGAGCGGAACAACCACACGAACACCCAGGCGCTGCCTGCAAGAAGCGGAGAACGCGAGACTCTTGCGAGCGCGATAAGCATGCCGAGCGCAAAACCGATCGACGCACCGAGCGCCGTCAGCAGCAGTGTTCGCCCGAGTCCCGAGAGCACCGGTTCCGACAGAAACCATTCGGCAAATACGCCCCAGCCCCAGCGCGGATTGCCAAGCACGGAGTCGAGCACGAGCGCGATCACGATAGCGGCGAGGGCAGCACCGGCAGTGCGCGCGCGATGCTTCGCGGGCACGACGTGATAGCGGTTGCGGTCCCGTTGCGATTCTGCTTGCGCGGAACCTGGCGCCTGGACGGCGACTTTAGCGGCTTCGTTCATCGTTCGTACTCGGTCCGTTGTGGTGTCCGTTCGCGTGTGTTCATGCAGTCTCGGTCAGTGTGTAGCGGCTTTCCTTGCGCGGCAAACCTAAGTGATCACGCAGCGTTGCGCCGCTGAGCGTGCTTTCGTAACGGCCGCGCCGCTGCAGTTCGGGAATCACGTAGCGGACAAAATCGTCGAGGCCTTGCGCCTGCACCGCGAAGCCAAGAATGAATCCGTCGGCGGCGCCCGCTTCTATCCAGCGAATCAGTTCATCGACCACGTGTTCGGCCGTTCCGAGAAAATGCGTCTTCGGCGTCGCGACTTCGAGCGCGACTTCGCGCAAGGTTTGTCCGTTGCTGCGGGCATTGGCCTTGATGCGGTCCGTCGTCGAGCGGAAGCTGTTGCGGCCAAGATCGCCGAGTTCGGGGAACGGGGCATCGAGCGGGTACTGCGTAAAGTCGTGATGATCGAAAAAGCGGCCGAGGTACGCGAGCGCTTCGTCGATATTGAGCAGATCGCGAATCGCGCGGTACTTCGCTTGGGCTTCTTCATGCGTGGCGCCGACAATCGGGCCGATACCGGGGAATATCTTCACGTCTTCGCGGCTGCGCCCATGCGCCTCGGCGCTGTCCTTCACGCGCTGCGCGAAAAGCCGCGTCTCTTCGACCGAGACCGAATGCGTGAACACGGCATCCGCATATTTACCGGCCAATGCAATGCCCGCATCCGACGAGCCGGCCTGGAAGATCACGGGTTGTCCTTGCAGCGAGCGCTGGATATTGAGCGGCCCCGCTACCTGAAAAAATTTCCCCTGGTGATCGAGTGGATGCAACTTGTCGCGATCGAAAAACACGCCGCGCGCGCGGTCGCGCACGAATGCATCGTCGTCCCAACTATCCCACAGCCCTTGCGTCACGCTCAGGTATTCATCCGCGATTTCGTAGCGCAACGCATGCTCGGGATGCGATCCGCCGTAGTTCTTCGCGGTGCCTTCGAGCGGCGTCGTGACGACGTTCCAGCCGGCGCGGCCGCCGCTGATCAGATCCAGCGACGCGAACTGCCGTGCGACCGTGAACGGATCGCTATACGACGTCGAGACCGTACCCGCGAGACCGATTTTCGACGTGACCGTGGCGAGTGCCGACAGGATCGAAATGGGCTCGAAGCGATTCAAAAAGTGCGGGATCGATTTCTCGTTGATGTAGAGACCGTCCGCGACGAACGCGAACGCAATGCCGTTCGCTTCCGCTTTTTGCGCCGTGCGGATCATGAAGTCCAGATTGACGCTGGCATCCGCCGGTCCCGCCGGATGCTTCCACGCGTTCATGTGGCTGCCGGCACCTTGCAGCATGATGCCGAATGGGATGTGCTTCTTGCTCATGATGTCGTTCGCCAGACAGAAGGAAAGATCGAAGCCGGTGATGCGTTTTCGACCGCCGCGTCACGACTTCGGCAAGCCCGGCGGATTGGTCGCCGCCTTCGCGATCGCCTCGGACTCGAGATGCCAGCGCGCGAGCACCGAGCGATACTGTCCGTTCTGGATCAGATTGTTCAGCGCGATGGTGAGCGGCTCGGCAAGACCGCTGCCCTTGCGCGACGTCACCGCGACCTCCGCCGTGCGCGGCCAGCCGCCGCTCAAGGTGCCGACCTGGCGCGTCTTGCCTTGTCTCGCGGCATCGTAGGCAAGCGCGGCATTCACGCTCAAGATCGCGTCCGCGCGCCCCGACTGCAACGCCACCGACCTCACCGCATCGTCGTCGTAGTACTGCACGGAAACCGGCTTGAGCCCACGCGCGACGTTCTGCCGGTCCCACTCGAGCAGGATCTTTTCCTGATTGGTCCCGGCGTCGGTGATGATCCGCAGACCGGCGATATCTTTCGGCTCGGCGATTTGCCTGATCGGACTATCGGTCCTCACATAGAAGCCGATCTGATCCTGCCGGTAGGTCGAGAAGTCGAACTTCGCCTTGCGCTCTTCCGTCACCGTGACGTTGGAAATCACCGCGTCGACCTTGCCGGACGCAAGGGCCAGCGGCCAGTCCGGCCACGCGAGAATCACGACATTCAGATGCTTGCCGAGACTGTCCGCAATCAGTTGCGCGAGGTCCGGGTCGAACCCGACTACGGTTCTCGCATCGCTCGCATAGGTGCTGATCGGCGGATGACCGACAACGATGCCCACCGTCAACGCATTCTTCGCGACAAAGGCGAAGTTCGAAGGTATGGCCTTGATGGCGGTCGGGTCCTCCGCGCCGCGAATGCGGTTCTGTTGCGCCGGGCTCAAATCGAAACCCGGCGCCGCGGCGAGCGCCGGGGCACTGCCGGCCGTCATGCCGGCCATACTCGCCAATAGAAGCGTTGCAAGATGCGCGCGCAATCTCATCGTCATGTGTTCCGTTGGAATGTCAGGTGGGCTTAGCGGATCGCGAGATCGGTTTGTTTCGCGCGAAGGTCTTCGAGGGTATCGATGCGGCCCGGATCGAGCAGGTCCTTTCCGTAGCGCAGATGAACATGCACCTCGGGAGGCAATGACGTATCGAACAGGCTCACGTAGCCGCTATTCGCATACAGCGCCCAAGCTTCGGGCTGCCGGAAACCGGTGGTCAGATAAACGCGCGTATAACCCTGGGCGAGCGCACGCTGTTCTAGTTCCTGCACGACGCGGCGCGCGAGGCCCTGACGGCGCACATCGTCGCGTGTCCAGACCCGTTTGAGTTCCGCGGTGCGCGCGTCGTAGCGCTTGAACGCGCCGCCGCCGATCGCCGCGCCCTCCCGCAGCAGCAGAATGAATGCGCCCTCCGGCGGAGCGAACGCCTCGGCCGGATAACGCGCGATTTCCTGCGCGGCCGACTCGCCGTTGTCCTTGTGAAACGATGCGTAACGCGTCGTATATTCGCGCTGCAATGCGCTTAGCAGAGGTTGGGCAAGCGGATCGAGCGGACTGGTATCGACAACGCTAAAGCTCATGATGATCGACCGGAACGCGCCGGCTCGTCTTGTGGAATTCACACGATAGCGCGCAGTCGTTCGACGGCTAAACAAGCAATTGGTATATGAATATGGTGCCGCGGCGGCGAACGTTTTTTGTTGTCCGTTCGATTGCTCGCGCATCGCATTGCGTTATTCGCGCAGCGTATCCGTCAATAGAACATCGTCAGCGCGCGAGCTGCGTAAAGAACGTTGGATCGTCCTCTGCAAGGTGAAACAGACAATCGCCTCTTCGGACCAACGCGGGCACGCGCTTGCAAACGACTTCTCCGTCGCTGTCGAAATGGCGAATCACCGGCTCGCGCCACGGCGTATCGGGGAAATGGATTCGCGCAGCGGGTTGCCCCTGACTTACCCGTTCACCGAGTTCGACAAGCGGCTCGTAAACGCCTCTGTCGTAGGCATAAACGTAGTGCCGCGCACCGGCGACGCGTCTGAAACGCACGCTTGCAGGCGGCGATTCGGGGACGAGCGGGCCATGCAGCAAACCGACGTGCCCGAGGAAATGCAGCAGCCCCTGGCGCGCTTCGCGAATCAGCGCGGAGCTGACCGTGCCCGCACCGCCGAGTTCGGTCGTGATGGACACCGCGCCTTGACGCCGCGCCGCCGCTGCCGCATGCACGGGGTTCTCGCGATGAATGAATGCGTTCGGCAAACCGAAGGCATTCAGCAAGTCGATTAGCCGCGCTTTCCCGGCCTCGTCGCGCGGCTCGATCGCGAGCATGTTGCCGCCGTGATAGAGCAGTGAACTGCCGCCGGAATGCAGATCGATCAGATAGTCGGCACGCGCGAGCAATTCATGCTCGATGTAATGCGCGACGATCTGCGTGGGCGAGCCTCGCGGGTCGCCGGGAAACGCGCGATTGAGATTGCCGTCGTCTATCGGCGAAGTCCGTAGACCCTGCTCGACCGCGGGCGCATTCGCGGCCGGCAACACGATGATTTGTCCCGTTAGATGGGCCGGATCGATCTCGCGCGTGAGTTGCGCGGCGAGAATTTGTCCTTCGTATTCGTCGCCGTGATTGCCGGCCATCACGAGCACGACAGGCCCGCTGCCGTTTCGTATCGACACGACAGGGAACGGCAGCCAGCCGTATGCGGAACGATGCACGGAGTGCGGCAAACGCAGATAACCGGTGTGCCGGCCGGCCAGGTCGAAGTCGACCTCGCTGACGATTGGATTCAGGTGCATATGACAGTTCTCAGGAAAGTGCCGGCAATTCGACGCGTTGGCCTCATTAAACATCGGCCGGCGTCTTCGCATCGAACAAATCTTTTTGCCTTTACTTATTCTTCTAGATTGTTTGACCGCGCCGTTCATCGAGAAATACCATCGCCGTACTAATGATCGGCTCGTCGCGCCGCGCAAGCCCGATACATGCCGTACTTCCAGAACCTCACATGACCGCCTACGCTTTAAGCCTGCTGGACAAGAGCCCGATCGCACGAGGCGAAACGCCGACCGAGGCGCTCAGGCGCACGGTCGAACTGGCGCGCCATGCGGAGTCATGGGGATACCGGCGCTACTGGCTCGCTGAACATCACAACACGAGTCAGCTCGCCTGCCCTTCGCCGGAAATCCTGATCGCTTATATCCTTGCACGCACCAATCGCATACGTGTCGGTTCGGGCGGCGTGATGCTGCAGCATTACAGTCCCTACAAGGTCGCGGAAAATTTCAATCTGCTGGCCTCGCTCGCGCCCGGTCGCGTCGATCTCGGCATCGGCAAGGCGCCTGGCGGTTTGCCGCTTTCGACGCGCGCGCTGCAATCGGCGCGCGACCCTGCGCACAAGCCCGATTTCGCTGCGCTCGCGTTCGAGCTGGACCGCTATCTCGCCGATGCTCTCGCCGCGAATCGCGAACACGATGCTGCCGACGGCGACGAGCAGTTCGGTTCCGTGCTGCGAGCCACGCCGCTGCCGCCTTCGCCTGCGCGCCCTTTTCTGCTCGGAGCAAGCGTCGAGAGCGCGGCGCTTGCGGCGCGGCTTGGCTGGGACTTCGTGTACGCGGCTCACATCAACGGCGCGCCGGACGAGATCGAGCGCGCGTTGGAGCGCTATCGCGCGGCATCGAACGGACGCAAGGCATTGCTGGCTCTCTCCGTCATAGCAGCAGAAAGCGCTGACGAAGCAGCGCGGCTCGCATCGGACACGCGGCGTTTTCGCGTACAGGTCGGCGACCAGCAGCCGGTCACGGTGGGCAGCATCGCGCAGGCCGAAGAGTTCGTTCGTCAGGCAGGCGGCGGCGCTCATCGCATCGACGAACGCGAGAACCACATCGTGCATGGCACATCCGACGCGGTGCACGATGCGCTCAGTGAACTGCAAGACCGCTATGGCGTGGATGAATTCATCATCGATAATCCGGTGACGGAAGCCGCGCAACGTGTCGCCTCGGTGCGCTTGCTGGCACGCGGGCTTCAGCACGGCAAGACGCGCGAAGCCGCCGAAGCGGCGCGCGGCTGAAACGGCTCAGCAACTCAATCACGTATCACGTATCACGTATCGCGTATAAGCCACGACGGCATGCATGCGCCATGCCGTCGCGGCCTCCGGTCAGAACTTCACGCGCAAGCCTGAAAGCACGGCGACCTGACGGTTCGTCGACGAAGCCGTGCCGGCATCGGCAATCGCCGCGATGGTGCGGTAGCCCGAGCCGACCCGCGTCGACGCATCGCCGACGGCAAGCTGATACACGCCGGACAGATACACGTCGGTGCGCTTCGACAATGCATAGTCGACACCGAGCGTGAACTGATGCCAGCGCGGCTTCAGATTCGCGCCGCTGGTTCCCGGCAGATTCGTCGCGCGGCCATCCGTATAGGTGTAGACGCCGATCAGCGTCAGCGCAGGCGTGAACAGGTAGCGCGCATTCAGATCGTAGTTGTTGAACTTGCGCGACGAGCCGTCGTTGTAGTCGAGCTGCGTGTGACTCCATGCAAAGCCGACCGTCGCGCGGCCGAATGCGTAGTTGGTGCCCGCCACGGCGATCTGCTGGCGCACCACGCCGCCGTTCAATCCGTAGAAGAACGCGCCGCTGTAATCGTCGCCGCTCGTGGTCGACGCGCCGCCGACCGCACCGCTCGTATTCGACGTCGTATCCGGATGATTGAGCACTACGTAGCCGCCGCCGATCGACAACGGTCCATTGACGTAGTTCGCCGAGATGCCCCATGCGCGGTTGTTGCCGAACCCTGTTCCGCTGCCGCCGCTGGCCTGATTGCTGAACGCATACAGGCCGTCCACCGTGAATCCGGCAATCGTGTCGCTGCGGAACTTGACGGCGTTATTGACGCGGAAAGTCTGGTTCAGATTGTCGTTATCGCCGATGTGGGTCGACGGCGACCAGAAACCGGAGCCCGCGTATTGCGCAGCGAGATCGGCGAGCGGCTCGTACTGGCGTCCAAGCGTCAATGTGCCGATGCCCGTTTTCTGGACGCCGACAAACGCCTGCCGTCCGAACTCGCGGCCGCCTTGAGCCAGCGTACCGTCGTTGGGACGGAAGCCGCCCTCGATCGTGAACACGGCCTTCCAGTCGTCGCCCAGATCCTCGTTGCCTTTGAGGCCCCATCGGCTGCCGCTTAGCTTGCCGCTCGTCTGCTGGAAGTTGCTCGCGCCCTTCTGGTTGTTCGTGTAGGTGATGCCCGCATCCACGAGCCCGTACAACGTGACCGAGCTTTCCGCCTGAGCGGCGAGTGGAGCGATTGCAAGCAGACCGGCGGCGCTGGTGAGAGCGACTCGTTTCATCTTTACCCCTTGTTGTCGTGGTTAACATCATCGGCTGAAAGGGGTCCAATCTTAGGATCGCGAAATGCGGGAGACAAACATCGAAGTCGGGTTTGCTACGGATTGCTCCGTGCATTTGAAATTCAGGGGAACTTTAAATTGCAATTTCCCGGCAGTTTTATCGCGCCTTGCATGCGAGTGAGAACTCGCAATTGATAAGCAGAATTAGTTGTTTGGCGTTCGAAACGGCGCGTGATCTACTGCTTCGAATTCAAAGTTCTCTAGCAACGCTGCACGGTTGCCGGTGCGATCGCCACTACTTTCATCGTCATGTTCCGAACAATCACTATCCCGTCACCCTTCAAAAAACGCGCAGCCGGCGCGCTGCTGCTCGCCACCACGCTCAGCGCTCTCACCGCGCTAACGTCCATTAGCGCGCATGCCGCCGATAGCAAGAACACCGCGCAGGAATTGCGCGTCGGCTTCGTGCCTGGTCCTTACGCGGACGAATTCAAAGCGGGTGTCGAACCGCAACTGCGCAAGAAAGGCTATGCGATCAAGTACGTCGAGTTCAGTACAGGGCTCGAAGCAAATCAGGCCGTATATCGCGGCGAGATCGTCGCCGACGTGATGCAGCACGAGGTCTATCTGAAGTCGTATAACGAGCGCAACGGGACCGACCTCGTCGGCGTGGTGCAGGTGCCGACGCCGCCGATGGGTCTCTATTCGAAGAAGCACCGAACGCTGGCTGAAGTGAAACCCGGCGCGCGCGTCGCGGTGCCGAATGATCCGGTGAATCTCGAACGCGCGCTGAAGATTCTGCAGCGCATCGGCTGGATCAGGATCAAGCCGAACCCGAATCCCGTCGACGTGACCGAGCGGGACGTGATCGCCAATCCGGCCGGCATCAAGATCGTTCCGCTGGAATCGGCGCAAGCGCCGCGCGCGCTCGACGATGTGGATTACGCCGCAATTCAGGGCAATTTCGCGATTTTCAGCGGCCACAAACTGGCCGATGCGCTCGCGCTGGAAGAGATGACGCCGCCGTATATCAACCAGGTCGTCGTGAAGGCCGGCAACCGCAATGCGCGCGCGACGCAGGACATCGTTGACGCGTATCGGTCGGTGGAGTTTCAGCAGGCGATTCGCGGCAACCGCTTCTATGACGGCTTCAGGTTGCCGGCGTATTTCGCTAATGAGTGAGCGCGCTCATCGCAACCCGCAGCCTTGTCACGGCGCGATTTCCTCGAGGCTTCGTTCGCGCGTCTCTGTCATTCTGAGTGCGCAAATCGCGCCGACCACCGCCACCACGGCGAACATCACGAACACCGAGCCGATGCCCCGCTTATGCAGCAGCAGTCCCGCAAGCGACGGTCCGACCGCGGACGCAAGACGCAGCCAGGAAGTGGCGAGCCCAGTGCTCGTCGCACGCATTCTGGTGGGATAAACCTCGGGCGTGTACAGGTACAGCACCGCCGCGATCGAACCGATCAGTCCATAACTCAGCGTGCCGAGCACCATTGCGCTCCATACGTCGTGCGCGGCAAAGAGCCCGAGGCATGCGAACAGAATCGCCGCAAGACAGAAAGCGGACACCGTCCAGTTGCGGCGGCCAACGCGATCGATCACATACGCGCAGATCAGCAGCAGCGCGACTTGTGCGACGTTGGTCATCGACGCAGCGCGCAGCGCGGTTTGCAGCGGCAGGTGATAAACCGAGCGATACAAGGTCGGCAGCCAGTTGTTCAAACTGTTCGCGATGAAAAACGCGGTCGCCCACAGCACCCACACGACGAGCGTGCGGCCGCGATAGAACGGCGAAAGCAGTTCGCGCCAGCCCGCGCGCGCATTCATCACGCCTTTGTTCGGCTGCTGGCGCCGGCCGGGTTCGATGCGGCGATCCGTGCTCGCTTCCATGTCGCGGATCACGGCTTCCGCTTCGTCGAATCGTCCTTTAGAAATCAGCCAGCGCGGCGATTCGGGCAAGCGCGCGATCAGCAGCGCGATCAGAAGCCCAGGCACCGCGCCGATCCAGAACATGATCTTCCAGCCGATGAGCGGCACGAGCCATGCGCCGATCTGTCCGGTCGCCATCAAACCGACCGGGAAAATCAGTTCGTATAGCAGAAAGTATTTGCCGCGGCCGTGAGCGTTGGACAACTCGCTGATGTACGTCGCTGCGACCGGCATTTCACCGCCCACGCCGATTCCCTGAATGAATCTGCACACCAGCAGCACCGCGAAACTGCCGCTTAGCGCACAGCCCATGCTCATCACGGACATGATCGCGATGGCGATCGTCACGCTGCGAATTCGGCCGCGCCGCTCCGCGTACCAGCCGAACGTCAGCGCGCCGATGAATTGACCGATGTAGCTCGCGCCGATCAGCACGCCGATCTCCAGCGGCTCGATATGCCACAGGCCGATCAGCACCGGAAGCACGAAGGCGATCGAGAGCGCGTCGAACGCATCGAAGAACGTCGCGCTGCCGACGATGATCCGCGCCTTCGTATGCCAGCGCGAAAACGGCACGCTCTCTATCCGGCGAATCAGCGCCGCGCTTGCAGCGTCGACAGCCGCTTCGACGGCCGCCGTCTGCGTGTCGTCGCGTGTGACTGCGCCCTGTAGCGTATTGCCATCCTGCATCGTCGTCTCCTGTTGCGGGTGCCGCGAGCGGCGTTCGGGCTGCGGCGCCCGATACGTCGTTCACGCATCCCGTCGTTGTTATCAATGCAATGCGTACACCGCGACGAGCGCAAGGACGACCACCACGCCCAGTGCCCACGTCCAGTTTCTTGCGCTCGTGCCTGCCGCTGTCTGCGAAGTGGCGAGCGTGCCTGCGTGAGCGTCGGCAGAAGCGGTCGCCGGGCGTGCTTCATCTTCCGCCGTCTGCTGCGGCCCAATCACAGCCGCCGTGAAGCGCCCAAAAAAGTCCTCGGCCATTTTTCGCGCGACGCCGTCGATCAGTCTCGCGCCCACTTGCGCGAGACGCCCCCCAACCTGCGCATGCGAGCGGTACACGAGCCGCGTGCCGCCGTTGTCGGCAAGCAGATCGACGTGCGCGCCGCCCTTGCCGAAGCCCGCCGCGCCGCCCGATCCTTCGAACGTCATCGAATACGACTGCGGCGGTTGTAAATCAGTCAGCACCATCTTGCCTTTGAAGCGCGCCTTGATCGGGCCGACGCTTGCAGCCATCACCATCTGAAACTGGTTGTCGTCGACGCGTTCGAACGACTCGCAGCCGGGCACCGAAGCCTTGAGGATTTCGGGGTCGTTCAATGCGGCCCATACGCGTTCGCGCGGCAGCGGCAAAATCTGTTCGCCTGTCAGTTCCATGTGCAACTCTCCTTGTCGTCCGTCAGCCGAGAATGTGTTCCCATTTCGCGCGCGTCTTGTCCTGCAGTTCCTTGCTCGCCTCGGCAACCTGCGGAAACTCCGCGAGAAAATCGAACGGACGGCACGCGTCGATAATCGCCTTCGAGTTGAATGGCGCCTTGTACGGATTCGCAATCGACATCGGATCGTTCTTCGACCCCATGCCGCGTTTGACGATGTCGATATCGATGTCCGGATCGGTGCGCGTCGCGACTGCCCACATCACCTCCTGAAGATTCGCCGGATCGATGTCCTCGTCGACCACGATCGAATAGCGCGACATGTATGCGCCCACGCCGCACTGGCTGAGAATGTGTCCTGCCTGCCGCGCATGTCCCGCATAGCGCTGACGGATCGACACCACGTTGAACATGCGCGCGCCGCCGATCTCGTGCGCCCACACGCCGGCGACATCGGGCACGCCGGCCGCCTGAAGCGCATCGACGAGCAACGCCGAGCGCATCACGGCCTTCGAATACGAGTAGTCGTTCGGCGGCTTCGCGGGCGGGCTGCCCATGATGATCGGGTTGTTGCGATAGTAGATGCGCTCGATGGTCACCACCGGCGCGGTCTCCGCCTTGCCGGGGTAATAGCCGTGGAATTCGCCGAACGGCCCTTCGATCCTGACGTCGCCCGGATGCGCATAGCCTTCGATCACGATCTCCGATGCGCTCGGGAACGGCAGATCCGTCAACTGCCCTTTCACCACCGAGACCGGCTTCTTCAGGATCGCGCCGATATAGTTGTACTCGCACATGCCGAACGGCACTTCGATACCTGAAATCAGGTAGCCGAGCGGATCGCAGCCGATCACGATCGCCACCGGAAACGGCTTGCCTGCCTTCATGTGCTTGTCGTACTGGATCGCGCCGTGCTTGCCCGGAATCATGTCGAGGCCCACATGGTTGCGGTCGTGAATCATCACGCGGTACGTGCCGACATTGATCCACTCCGAGTCGAGATCTTTCGTCACCACCATGCAGCCGGTGCCGATATAACGGCCGCCATCTTTCTCATGCCACAGCGGCGCGGGAAACGAAAAGAGATCGACGTCGCCGCCGGTCTGCACGTTGTCGAACACCGGGCCGTCCGCCACCGTCACCGGATCGTATTCCTGTGCATGCGCCTGCCATTGCTTCGGCTTGCCGCGCAATGTCTCGACCAGCGCGCGGTGCGTCGGCTGATGTCCGACGCGCAGGATCGACGACAATCGCGCCGGGCTCGCGGTGCTGCATGTCAGCACGCGATGTCCTTGCGGATAGTCGGGGATATCGTCGAAAAGCAGCGCGGCGGGCCGCTCCTTCTTCACGTTCAACTCGCTGATCGCGCCGAGTTCCAGATTCCAGTCCGCGCCCGAAACGTCGGTCAGTTCGCCGAGCGCGCGCGCCTCGTCGAGCCATGCCCGCAGATCGAGCGGATGGGAAGTCGAGCTGTCTGTCACGTCGTGTGTCTCCGATAGTTTGGCGATTTGTATTCGTATTCGTATGCGGGATGGCGAACGCCGTCGTCACGTGGCGCCGCTTCACTTGTTGATCGCCACAATGAGGCAATGCAGCGGCACACGCAAACGACCATCCTTCATGACAGGGATGAGAAGGATTCATGCGATGGTCGCGAATGCGATCGTGCGAATGCGATCGTGACGAAGTGACCGCGGCGCTGCGGCCCGCCGCAGGTCAGTTAAGTAAAGTTAAGTTCAGTCGAGTTCGCCAGGCGGGGCGCTCGACGGCTCGCGCCTGCCGTAACCGCCCGCATATTTGAAGGTGCCCTGCGCGGTGGCGATCAGCGTCTTCGAATCGATCCACGCCTCGCCGCGCGCGAAATAAACCGACCGCCCCTTGCGCTCGAGAAAGCCCTTGCCGATCAGTGTCTCGCCCACTCCCTTGTCGAGGAAGTTGAGCGTCAGCGACAGCGTCACCGCGTGTATGGGCCGCAGCGGATCGGCGCTATAAAGCCCCGCATAACCGCAGGCCGCATCGAGCAGCGTCGCCACCACGCCGCCTTGCAGCACGCGTTGCCGGTTCAGCAATTCGGGCTGCAAGTTCAGGCGAAACTCCGCATAGCCATCGCGCCAGGCCGTGCGCGACAAGCCGAGGCTGGCAAGAAACGGATTTTCCAGCACATCGATATCCACTGTTGTTCTCTCCCTATCCGCGCGTGAACGGGCCTGACTGCCCAACGTTTCGGTTCTTCGCGCGCGGCCCGGCACATTGACGTTCCGGGTTTGTAACGATTGATTAATGTGCGCCGATAGACGACGCTTCGCTCGACCGGACCAAGAGTGCATGAGCGCTTTCCACGCGCGCAAACTAACTTTTCTCATGCCTGCATGAAAAAGTTTCATTTCCTCGGGGTCCGTAACCAGCCGATCATCCAGGCATCGGTGCGGCTTTCCGCGGGGCGGCCCTCCGCAGGGCCGCCGACACGTATTCCCGCGCCCGTGCGAGGCGCCTCGCGCGCCGATGAAACCCGCTAAGATCCACTACCCAGGCGTTCCTGCATTGCGCTGACAACAGATGAGACCCTATATCCCTTCGCTTCAGAGCCTGCTCGCATTCGAAGCTGCCTCGCGGCATTTGAGCTTCACCCGCGCGGCACAGGAACTCGAGTTGACGCAGACGGCCATCAGCCACCAGATCAAGACGCTCGAAGACCGGCTCGAAGTCAAGCTTTTCGTGCGGCGCCGAAACGTGCTCACACTCACGCCGGCGGCACGCGAGTATCTCGATTCGGTGCATGAGGCGATCAATCTGCTGTCCATCGCCACGGCGCACGCGCGCAAGAAAAAACCCAGCACCGTGCTCACGGTGACGTGCCTGCCCACCTACGCAGTCAAATGCCTGATCCCCGCGCTGCCCGAATTCCAGCGTGCTCATCCGGACATCACCGTGCACGTCGCAACGAGTTCGACGTTCAACGAGTTCGATCGCAACAGCTACGACGTCGCGATCCGTTACGGCTCCGGGCGCTGGGCGTCGGCGCGCTCGGACCGTCTGCATGGCGAGGAATTTTTTCCCGTGTGCTCGCCCGCCGTGCTCGAAGAAGCGGGCAAGTTCGGATCGGTCGCGGAAGTGCTTGCACGCATGCGGCAGATTCGCACCTACTTTTATTCGATGTACCAGGACGATTGGCCCGCGTGGCTCGAAGCGGCCGTGCATGAGCCCGTGGAATTCGCCGGCGAATCCGTTTTCCATTTGCAGCTCACGTCGCTCGCGGCGGCCGTGGACGGCGTCGGCATTGCAATCGGCCGCACGCCGCTCGTGAACGGCGATCTGGCGAGCGGCAAACTCGTGGCGCCGTTCGACGTGCGTGTGCCGTCGAATTCCGCGTATTTCGTTTCGTCGCCGACCGACAAGGCACGCACGAAGAAAGTGGAAGCCTTCCGCGAATGGGCGCTCGCGCGGCTCGGCGAAAACCGCGATCGCGGCGAGACCGCGGCGCAATGCGAGGCCGCCTCGCCTTCCGTGCCCGAGCCCTGCTGAGCTCATGGTCAGCACGCATCCGCCCACGAACGATCCGCCTTTTCGCACTGTCGCGGCCCTGCTCGAACAGCATCGGCGCGCGACGCCCAACAAGCCTGCCATCGTCGATGTCGAGCGGCGCGTGAGCATGAGCTTCGAGCAACTCGCGCAATCGGTCGAGACGATCGCCAGACAATTCGCGCGGCGTGGCGTGACGAGAGGCACGCGCGTCGTGCTCGCCGACTGCGATGCGCCCGACAAGCTGCTGCTGTGGCTCGGCGCGTGGCGGCTCGGTGCAATCGTGTGTCCGCTCGACGTGCCCTTCGTCGGCGTAAAGATCGCACGGCAGTTGCTCGACACAATCAGGCCGAAGCTGATCGTGTTTCCCGTCGACGCCGTGGACCCCGCCGACACCTCCGTCGCCGCAGCGAACGTGCAGGTCGTGCGCTTCGCTTCGTGGGCCTCGGCCGACCGCGAGAACATCGGCTGCTATGGCGACATCATCTCGCTCGAAGCAGGCGCGCACGACGACACGCCGCTGCCCGACGGCGCAACCGTATGCACGCATCGCGACATTGCGTCGATGTGCTGCACGTCGGGCACGACCGGCATTCCGAAGATCGTCGTCTACGATCACCAGTCGTACTGGCTCAACGGCCTCGACAGTATCGACCTGCTCGGTTCGAGCCGCGACGACCGCATGCTCGAATACCGTTCGTTCGACTGGTACTCGGCGCAGATACTGAGCTTCATTCCGTTCCTGCAACTCGGTTCGACACTATGCGTCGCGCGCCGCTTTTCGCGCAGCAGCTTCGGCGACTGGGTCCGCGATCAGCGCATTACCGTTTGCGCGGGCGTGCCCACGGTGCTCAACATGCTTCTCGAAGCACCGCTCGAGGTGAGCGCCGAAACGTTCTCGTCGCTGCGCGCGATGACCTGCAGCACAGCGCCGCTATCGCCCGTTCAATGGATGCGCTTCGAAAAGCGCTACGGCATTCGCATCCTCAATCTGTATGGGTCGTCGGAAGCGGGATGGATGTGCGGCAACCGGCTCGAGCATCGCAAGCTCGGAACGGTCGGTTATCCGGCCGCGCATATCCGCTTCGGGATCGTGGATGCCGACGGTATGCCGTGCGCTGCCGGCGTCGAAGGCCAGGTTGTCGTCGACGGTGACAAGCTCGCGCTCGGCGTGCTTCAGCAAGACGGCTCGCTGCTGCCGATTCGCGGCGCGCCGCTCTTCACGCGGGATATCGCCGCACGCGACACGGACGGCTTCGTGCGCATGGCGGCTCGCATGGACGATCTCATCATTCGTGGTGGCGTGAAGATCGTGCCGCAGGAGATAGAGGATGTGATGCGTACGCATCCTCATGTGCAGGACGTCGCGGCGCTCGGTGTGCCCGACCCGGTGTATGGACAGGAAACGGTCTGCTTCGTGGTGCTGCAGCCGGACATCGCGCCGAACGTGGAGGCGCTGCGTGCGCATTGCCGGCGGCATCTGCCGCGTGAAAAGATGCCGATGAATATCTATCCGGTTGCAGCGCTGCCGCGCAGCGCGCGCGGCAAGATCTTGCGCGACGCACTGCGTCAGCAATGGTGGGGGATCGTCAGCTCAGGGCCGGAGTTGCCGGAGGCGGATCAAGACCAGGAGTAGGTCGTCGTCGCGCATCGCGAGCATCGCGCCGACGGGGCGCGGACTCGAACCCCACGTGCGCGTCACCGTGACGGGTACGACGCGGCGGCGCGGCGCGAGCCAGTCGACGGCATTGCGCAGCACGCTCACGTCGATGCTGTCCATCGTGTCCTCCGTAAAGCGGCGCGTTTATGCGCCGCGATGCGCGACCATCTGCAACTCGACGAGAAAGCCGTGATGCAGCTCGGGCACCGGCACCACCGCGCGCGCCGGCTTGTGCGCGCCGAAATACTCCGCGTAGAGCCGGTTGAACTCCGGCCAGTTCTTCACATCGACGATGTACGCGGTGCATTGCACGACGTCGGTCAGCGCGCAGCCCGCCGCGGCCAGCACCTGCTCGCAATGAGCGAGCGTGGCGCGCACCTGGCGCTCGAAGTTGTCGGGGCCGTCGGTGGCCACGCCGGGGCCCGGCAGCATGCCCGAGACGAACGTGAAGCCACCCGCCTGCACGGCCTGCGAATAGTGGCCGCCCGGAGACGGCGCATTGTCGGTGAAAATGAAATTCATGGTTCAAACCTCTTCTGGTAAGGGTTGGCCGCGCGTTTCCGGCAGCCACGGCGCGAGCGCGAGGCCGACCAGATAGATGAAGCCGACTATGACCGCCGCATGACCGTAGCCGCCGAAGCGGGTGATCAGTGTGCCGGCGACGAGCGGCCCCGTCCACGCAAGAAAGCGCGGAACATTGAAGCACAGCGCGATAGCGGTGCCGCGTACGCGCGTCGGATAAAGCTCGGGCAGCCACGTGGGCATCCACGTATATTGACCGAGGCTGAAAAAGCCTGCCACGCAGGCGACCGCCAGCAGCAGGCCGACATCATGCGTCCACATGAAGAGCACCGGCGTCAGCACGAACGCCATCGCGAAGAATAGACAGGTGATGCGCTTGCGGCCATAGGCGTCGGCGAGAAAGCCGAGGCCAATATAACCGCTGATCGCGCCGACGTTGTAGGCCATGCCGGCAAAGCTCGCCCACGAGGCCGCCGAAAGCCCGGCATGCGCCGCGACCGAACCGATGTAGGGCGGCACCCATGTCGAGATGCCCCACCAGCCGAGCGTCGTGCTAAGCGACATCAGCACGGCAATCCACGTGCGGCGGCGCAGCTTCGCATCGGCCAGCAGATCGACGAGCGTAAAGCGCGCGAGCGACTGTTCGCGCGCGTCGAGCGTCACGCCCGACTTCCTGCGCGCGAGCGTCGCCTTGCGCTCCGTGTTCACGCGCTGCCATTGCTCGGACTCGGGAATGCCCGCGCGCATCCACAGCGTCGCGAGACCGGGCAGCACGCCGATCAGATACATGTAGCGCCATGCATGCTCGCCTGCGCCGCTCATGAAAAGCCATATCAGCGACGCGACGAAAAAGCCCGTGCCGAGGCCGCACTGCATGAGCCCCGCGCCTTTGCCGCGATGCCGGTCCGGCCAGATTTCCGCAGTCATTGCGGTGCCCGTCGCCCACTCCGATCCCATCGCGAGACCGACGATGAAGCGCAGCGCCGCGAACGATGTCCAGTCCCACGACAGCGCGCTCAAACCGGTGGTCAGCGAATACGCGAGAATCGCGAACATCATCATCCGTTTGCGGCCGATATAGTCGGTCAGGATGCCGCCGATCAATCCGCCGATGCCCCAGCCGAGCAGCGTCAACGCGATCACGAGTCCCGCGTAGAACGGAATCTGCGCGTGGCCCGACGCCGGCAGCAACTGGCCGAGCGCGCCGCCCACGGTCAGAACCAGTGCGTAAGTTTCGTAGCCGTCGAAGAACCAGCCGAGATTGGACGCGATCAATGCGCTCCATTGCTGGCGGTTGATCGAGCGATACCAGACGGCATGGGTTGCGTCGTCCAGGGCGACCCGCGGCTCGCCGCCCAGGCTGCCGCGCGTGCCGCCGCCGGAGCTTTCCTCCAGAGGGTGCTGCATCGACTGTCTCCTCGATGTCGTTATCGCGCGCCATGCCGTCTGTTGTTCTTCAGACGCGCGTCACTGCGTTGATTTGCCGTTGTTTGCAGGCGCGCTACGCGGCCACGACGGCGACCGTCGCCTTCGACTTGCGCATTTGCGCGGCGAGCTTCACGGCCTCGATGATCTCCGGATACGCGGCGCAACGGCAAAGATTGCCCGACAGGAAATTACGGATCTCGGCTTCGCTCGGGTCAGGATTGCGGTCGAGCAACTGGCGGCTCATCAGTATGAAGCCTGACGTGCAAAAGCCGCATTGAAACGCGCCGCACTCGATGAACGCCTGCTGCACCGGATCGAGCTCTCCATTGGCGTCCAGGTTTTCGATCGTGCTGACTTCGCCGCCGTCGGCCATTGCGGCGAGATAGAGACAGCCCGACACGCTCTCGCCGTTGACGATCACCGTGCAGCATCCGCACAAGCCCTGACCGCAGCTTTCGCGGGCGCCATATAGCGCGAACTGCTGACGCAGCACGTCGAGAATCGTGTGATGCGGTTCGACCTCGGCGCTCACGCGCTCGCCGTTCAGCGTGAATTGAATGTTGATGGAAGTAGCGCTCATGTTTATTCCTCGGATAGCGGTTCATTGCGCGCGGCGCACAACGCACGGTACACACGCTCGGGCGTGAGCGGCAGCGACTTCAGACGCACGCCGACCGCGTCTTCGATGGCCTCGGCAATCGCCGACGCGACGCCGAATGTCGAACTCTCGCCGACGCCTTTCGCGCCGAACGGCCCGTTGCTCTGCACCGAGTCGACAGTCTCGCGCCCGATGACCGGCGGAATATCGTGGATGCCCGGAATCTTGTACTCGGCGAACGACGCATTGCGAAGCTGCCCGACCTCGTCGAACTCCATGCGCTCGAACAGCGAAATGCCGAGCTGCATGATGGCCGCGCCGGAGATCTGCGTGTCGACCACCTTCGGATTGATCGGCGTGCCGCAATCCACCACATGCTCGAAGCGCAGCAGCTTGAAGTGGCCCGTCTCCGTATCCACTTCGACTTCGACGCCGCAGCCGCCCACCATCCAGTTCGGCGTGATGTTCTCCGACTGCCCTGTCTCGTGTTCCGGCGACTTGTACGGCGGAATAAAGCTGCCTATGCCGACGATGTTGCCCGCCTGCATGCCGTACTTGCGCCGCAGCAGTTCGCCCGCGCGGCTCGCGGGCGCGGCCGGCACGCCGAGTTCATCGGCGAGTTCGGCGAGTTTGCGGTTCACGTCTTCAGCGGCGAGACGCACCGCGTGTCCCATGTGGAATGTCGAGCGCGAGCCGAGCGTCGCCATGTCGTAGGGCGTCACGTCCGTATCGGGCCGCATCACGCGGATGCGTTCGGCGGGAATGCCGAGCACTTCACCGGCCATCAGCGCAATCGCGGTTTCCGACGCCTGGCCCATATCGACCGTGCTCGAATAAACCGTGCAACTGCCGTCGCCCGCGAGGCTCACCATCGCCATCGACGTGGTGGGCGCAACCAGCGCCTTGAAGCCGACTCCAATGCCGCGCCCGCGCCGCAGCGTGCCTGTGCCGCGCTCGAACGGCGCCGTCCAGTTCATTCGCTGCGCGACGCGTTCGAGCACGAGACCGATCGCCGCGTCGTGCATCGGCGTGCCGGTTGCATGCGGACGCCCTTCGCGCAGGATATTGCGGCGGCGGAATTCGAGCGGATCGATACGAAGCGCGCGCGAAATCATATCGGCGTGGCTCTCGTAAGCCCACACCATCTGCGGAATGCCGAAGCCGCGAAAGGCGCCCGCAGGCGGCAGATTCGTATAGACCTGATACGAATCGATCCACACGTTCTCGATGTCGTACGGACCCGAAGCGGTAAAGCCCGACTTCTGCGTGACGCGCGGCCCGATATCGGCATACGCGCCGCCGTTCCACCAGACCTCGCATTTGCGCGCGGTAATGCGGCCTTCTTCGTTTACCGCCGTTTTCATGCGGAACGTGGTGGCGTGCTTGGTGATCGTGAAGAACTGCTCTTCCATTGTCAGCGAGATTTTCACGTTGCGCCGCGACAGCAGCGCCAGCGCGACGACGAGTGCTTCGAGCTTGATATACAGCTTCGCGCCGAAGCCGCCGCCGAGCAGCGCCGACTTCACGCGCACGCGGTTCTCGTCCCAGCCGAGCAGACGCGCGATTTCGATGCGCACGAACGACGGGCTCTGCGAAGCCGTATGCACCGTCAGCATTCCCGTGCCCATATCCGGCTCGGCAAGCGAGACCATCGGCTCGAGCGGCGTGTGCATCACCTGCTGCGTGGTGAACGTGTCGTCGAATACATGCGCGGCGCTTGCGAAGGCCGCCTCCACGTCGCCGCGCCGCAACTGGAAATCGAGCGCGACATTGGTGCCTTTGCGTCCGGCAAGATGCTTCAGGTCCGGGAACGTACCCGCTGGGCGCAGGAAGTCGTGCACGAGTACATCCGATTGCGCAGCCTCGACTTCGTTGAACACGGCCGGCAATTCCTCGTATTCGGCCATGATCAGATGCGTTGCCTCTTCGGCGATATGCGGATCGGCTGCGAGCACGACGGCAACGGGCTCGCCGATGTAGCGCACTTTATCCAGCGCGAGAATCGGCTGGTCGTGAAACGCCGGGCCATAGTAAGGCTCGGGAATCACCTTGCGAATATCTTCGCCGGTGTAGACGGCGAATACGCCTTCCATTTCACGCGCGGCGCTCGTGTCGATGCCGACAATCTTTGCGTGCGCCATCGTGCTGCGAAAAATCTTGCCGTACAGCATGCGCGGCAGCACGAGGTTATGAATGTACTCCGCGCGGCCCGTCACTTTCGAGCGCGCTTCGAGCCGGTTCAATGCGCGGCCCACCTGCTTTTGTGCTGGCTGTTCTTCCAGCGTCTTGTCGATCTTCATCACGCATGATCCCCGAATTGAGCGGCGCGTCCGCTCGCGGCGGCCAGCGCCGTGCGCACCGCGCGGCCCAGATAGACCTTCAGCAGTTGCTTCTTGTAACTCGCGGACCCATGAGGATCGCCGACGATATCGAGTTGCGCCGCAGCCGCTTCGCCCGCTTCACGCAGAATCGCGTCGTCGGGCGCCGCGCCGCGAAGCAGCGCCTCGGCGTGCGTGAGCCGTGTCGGCCGGTCCGTCGCCGCGCCGACAATCACGCTCGCGCGGCCGATGCGCGGCCCCTCTATATCGAGCACGACAGCCACGCCGAGCGCTGGCCAGTCATGCGCCGCGCGGGTCGTGACCTTCATGTACGCAGCGGGCCGGCCGGCTTGCGGCGGCACGATCACTTCGGAGATCAGTTCATCGCGAGCGAGCACCGTTTCGTAATAGCCCGTGCACAATTGCTCGACGGGCACCGTGCGTTCGCCGTGCGGACCCGTGATCGTCACGCGTGCGCCGAGCGCGCTTAGCACCGGCGGCATATCCATATGAGGATCGGCGTGACCGAGGTTGCCGCCGATGGTCGCCACATTGCGCACTCGCACATTCGACAGCGTGCGCAACGTGCGGGCGATGAGCGGCCATCCCTCCTTCACGACCGGCGAATGCTCGAGCGTCGCGAGCCGCGTCAATCCGCCGATACGCAACTCGCCGTTGTCGTCCAGGCCGACCTGCGCATAGTGCGGCTCGATATCGCTCAAACTGACGAGCCGCGTCGGCCGCAGCACGCCGGCCTTCATCATCAACATCACCGCGGTGCCGCCGCCCACCGGGCGAATATCCGGGTCTTCCGGGTCCAGCAGCGCAATCGCTTCCTTCAGCGACCGTGGCTTCGCGAGCTCAAACGGAATCATCCAGGCACTCCTTGTTGCGCGTATTCGTTGCAGGTTTCTTGTGCATCTAGCGGGCGCAGCCTGCGCGATCGAGCAGCGCGTGCAGTTCGCGCGCGACGATGTCGGGCGTTTCCAGCGGCGTCAGATGACGCGCCTTCGGAATCTCGGTGAACGTCGATCCGGCAATGCCCGCGTGCAGCGCGCGCGCCATTGAGGGCGTCGCCGCATAGTCCTCTTCACCGACGATCACGCACGTCGGCACTTTCACCTTCGCCATCAGCGCGCGGCCGTCGAACGAACCGAGCATGCGGCCGGTCGCGGCGAATGCGGCAACGTCGTTGCGCAGGAAGGTGTCCACGCAACGTTGCACCACTTGTGGATGCGCGGCGCGAAACGCGTCGCTGAACCAGCGCGTGGTCTGAAACTCGACCAGCGGCGCAAGGCCGCCGGCCTCGGCCTTCTGCGCGCGCGCGTCCCAGTCCTGCGGCGCCGTCTCGCCGTACCACGCGGTCGTGTCGATCAGGCCCGCGCCGATCGCATCAGGACATGTGGCCGCGAATTGCAGCGCGACGCAGCCGCCCATCGACGCGCCCGCGATCAGCACGTTGCGAAAGTCCGTCGCGCGCAGCACGTCGTAGACGTCCTGCGCAAACAGCGACACCGTGTACGGACCAGCCGGCTTGCCGGATGCGCCGTGACCGCGCGCATCGATGGCGAGCACAGAAGCACGCGGCAACAGCCGCTCGACGACAGGCGCCCAGAAGTGACGGTCCATCGCGAGCGAATGCACGAGCACCACGCGCACCGTGTTGTCTTTTGCGCCGTAGAGGGTGTAGCCGATTTGCGTGCCGTCACGCACGGTAACGTGCGACGACACGACATCGGGACTGATCGGTTGATTCATTGCATGCTCCACTGGCTATCGGATGCGTTCGAGTTCGGGTCATCGAGCTCTCAGCCGGATATTGCGGGCTCGCCGTTGGACCGGCAAACGACGATCTTTCATGTAAAGCATGAAAACAATTCATCGCTTGCGAACGGACGTTCCATCGCATCGACGACGATGCGCGTTTCGTTATTGCGCATCGCGCCGCCGCACGCAGCGGATGAATTTCTCTCATATGCGGCATGAACAATTAGCGTTTGCCCGGCGCATGGCTGGCGGTCAATCTTGCTGCCAGAGCATGCCGGCGCATGTCCGCGCGCGGTCTCCTCCAGTTCTTCCCGCTCTTCCGCTTCTCAACCATAAAGGTCGAATGCCGTGAACTTCACCAGGAAAGTCCTGAGTTCCCAGTGGGTCCGTCCGCTGCTGCTTATCGTGGTCATCGTGCTTGCGTGGGATCTCGTGATACGCATCTTCAAGATTCCGCCGTATCTGGTGCCGACGCCCGAAGCGATCCTCCATCAGATCGCTGCGCAATGGTCGATGCTGCTGGAAGAGTCGCTGCCGACGCTCTACGCGACGCTCGGCGGCTTCGCGCTTTCGGTGCTGATCGGCGTGCCGATCGCGATGCTGGTCGCCGCGTCGCCGCTGATCGAGAGCTACCTGTACCCGCTCGTCGTGTTTTCGCAGAGCATTCCGAAGGTGGCGATTGCGCCGCTTTTTGTGGTCTGGTTCGGCTTCGGACTCTTTCCGCGCATACTCGTTGCCTTCCTGCTCGGCTTCTTTCCGGTGGTCGTATCGACGGTGATGGGTTTCAAATCGGTCGAGAAGGATCTGACCGATCTGGCGAAGTCGATGGGCAGTTCGCCGGTGAAAACGTTCTTCAAGATCAGCCTGCCGCACGCGCTTCCGTCGATCTTCGCAAGCATGAAGGTGTCGATCACGCTCGCTGTCGTCGGCGCGGTGGTCGGCGAATTCGTCGGCGCGAATTCGGGACTCGGCTTCGTGCTGCAACGTGCAAACGGCAACTTCGACCAGCCGCTGATCTTCTCGGCGCTGGTCGTGCTGTCGGTGATCGGCGCGCTGCTGTTCGTCGCCATCGACATGCTGGAGCGCATCGCGATTCCGTGGCATGCGTCGCATCGCTCGCGGCTGCTTGGACGCGCTTAACGCGTTCGCGGCGCTCGCGGCGCTCGCGGCGTTCGCGGCGTTCGCGCGGTCCCACCGCATTCGCTTTGACTACCCCACATCAAGAAGCAGACGGCACCCATTTTCAGATGGGGCCACAGGAAGGAGACACCATGAAATCACGAAAGCCGACGCGCATGGCAGCCGCGCTCGCGTTTGCAGCGGTTTGTTGCACGAGCCACGCCGCTTACGCGAAAGACTCGCTGACATTGATGCTCAACTACACGGTCAACGGCGCGGTCGCACCGTTTTATCTCGGCAAGGTGAAGGGCTACTACGACGCCGAAGGCATCGATCTCAAGCTGATGGAAGGACACGGCTCGGGCCCGACCGTGCAGGCCGTCGCGACGCACAACGTGGACATTGGCTACGCGGACTTCAGCACGATGGTCAAGGTCGCCGCGATGGGCGCACCCGTCAAAGCGATCGGCGTGCTGATGCAGGAAAATCCGACCTCCGTGGTCGGCCTCGCGGACAAGAACATCAAAACGCCGCAGGACATCAAGGGAAAAACGGTCGCGGTTGCGCCCGGCGACGCGTCGTCGCAGCTATGGACGATGTTCATGAACAAGGTCGGCCTGAAGGACTCCGACTTCAAGACCATCACCGGCAATCCGCAGACCACGATCAATGCGGTCATTACGGGTCAGGCCGATCTGCTGGTCGGCTTCGCGACGATCCCGCTGATCTCCGTCGAGCAGGCCACGAAGAAGCCTGCGCGCGCGATCCTGTTTGCCGACTACAACGTGAACGTGGCGACGCTTAGCATCATCGCGCGCGACGACATGATCAAGGACCATGCCGATCTGCTCAAACGCTTCATGCGCGCGACGGCGAAGTCCGTGAACGACAGCGAGAAAGACCCGGCCGCCGCGGTCGATGCGCTACTCAAGACGCTGCCCGCCGCCGGTTCGCGCGACACGATGATCCGCACGCTGCAGGCGACGATCCCGTTCTACCGCACGCCCGAAACCGAGAAGGCGCCGATCTTCCACGTCAGCGCGAAGAACATCGACGACTCCGTGGCCGCGATCGTGCAGTACAGCAAGCTCGATCCGTCGGCGAACGTGCCCGCGAAGTACTACACCGGCGCATTCGTTCCATGAGCCGCACTAGCGCCGCCGCGTCGTTCATTTCCGTTCACCCGAAACCCGCCCCGCTATGACCACCGTACTCAAGCTCGACGACAAGCATCACCGGTCTTTTTCCGCGCCCGCGCCCGCCAGATCGCTGATAGAACTGCGCGGCGTGACCAAGAGTTATCGCAGCGCGCAAGGCATGATGGAAGCGCTGAAACCGCTCGACTTCGACATCCGCGAGCAGGAGTTCGTTTCGATCGTGGGGCCGTCCGGATGCGGCAAAAGCACGTTGCTGAAGATGGTCGCCGGACTCGAAGCGATCTCGTCGGGAACGATGACGTTGTCCGGCGAGCCGATTCGCGGTCCGCAAAAGAATGTGGGCATCGTGTTCCAGAGCGCCGTGCTGCTCGCGTGGCGCAACGTGCTCGACAACATCCTGTTACAGGCGGAGATGCGCCGCATGCCGAGGCGCGAAGCACGCGAGAAAGCGATGCAACTGATCAGCATGGCCGGTCTCGAAGGCTTCGAGCAAAAGTATCCGTGGCAACTTTCCGGCGGCATGCAGCAGCGCGTGTCGATCTGCCGCGCGCTCTTGCACGAGCCGTCCGTTCTGCTGATGGACGAACCTTTCGGCGCACTCGACGCAATGACGCGCGAGAGCATGAACATGGAATTGCAGCGCATCTGGCTCGAATCGAAGAAAACCGTGCTGCTCATCACGCACAGCATTCCCGAAGCGGTATTCCTGTCTGACCGCGTGCTGGTTATGTCGGAACGGCCGGGCTCGATTGCCGCGATTTACGACATCGATTTGCCGCGTCCGCGTTCCCTTGAGGTGATGGCAACGCCGGCATTTCTGCATCACACGAAGACGATTCGCGCACACTTCAATGCGCAAGGATCGCTCGACGATCACTGAACACTGAACACTGATTGTTCAAGCAAAAAAAAACCGGTTGGAGCCTGAAGGCTTCCAACCGGTTTTTTTTGCGTGAGTTGAGATGCAGTAGAAGCTACGGCTAGAACCAGTGATTCATACCGAACGAGATACCCGTCTGTTTCGCGTGACCCGACGCGTTCAACGTTGCGTTAGTGACATAAACGCCGGTGAAATGCGTATAGTCGATGTCCGCATAAAGCTCGGTGCGCTTGGAGAGCAGATAGTCAATGCCGAGAATCGCCACATCTTTCCTGCCGTCCACGCCGCCCGTCTTGTTCTTGTTGTCGTAATACGCGGCGGTCACGCTGAAGAACGGCGTCGCCTGATAACGCAAACCGCCCCACAAGTACTGATTGCGCGTCATGCTGCGCGCCGAAGCGGGCGTGTCCTGCAAATCGAGCGAGTAACCGGCCATCACATCGACAGGGCCCACGCTCACCGTGCCGCCTGCCGTGTACTGGTCATTGCTGAAGTATTCGCTCGAGGTCGCCGTCAACGGATTGGACTTGTGCGTATAGCCCGCGCCCAGCTTGATCGTCTTGCCCCGATAGTTCAGGCCGCCGGCGAGCGTCGAGCCGTGTGCGGCGCTGCCCGGCACGCCGCCCAGCGCATATTCGCCGCGAACCACCCACGGCCCGAAAATGCCGCGATAGTTGATGTCGTTATCGTCGCGTCCGGTGTTGCCGCCCGACACCGCCGTCGATTCCGTAATGCCGAGGTAATGGAAGTCGAACGGCTCGAAGTCCTTGATCAGAAAATGCTGGAGCGTGAATTGCCGCCCAATATCGACCTGCCCGAATGGCCCGCCTATTCCAACCGTCGACGTGCGCTGGAAGATCTGGTTGTTGGTGTTGTTATTCGCGCCGGTCGACAGCACGAAGCCTGCTTCCAGATTGAAACGCGCATAGTAGCCGCCTCCCAGATCTTCCTTGCCCTCCAGGCCCCAGCGGTTGGAGTTGTAGACGCCGTTCGACGCCATCGTCAACGCCGCGCCGCCCGCCTTCGTGCCGTTCACGAGATTGCGCAAGCCGCCGTCGAGCGAACCGTATAACGTGACGCTGCTTTGCGCATGCGCCGCGCCGCTCGACAGCCCAAGCAACGTGAATGCCGCGAGCGAGCGTGTCAACATACTCATTCGTACAGCCGGAAGTGCTTCTCCTTTGTCGTGCATATCTCCTCCATCGATGTCGTTCTATTGATATGGTGGCCGCTATCCGCGGCGCGTTAGATGTCTTTCTTTTCGGCGAAGAACCAGTCGGAATCCTTATTGATCCACTCAGGCCCGACGCGTTGACGCGTCTGTTCCTCGCCCGTTTCGAAGTACTCGCTCTTCACGGCGCGCTGCGCCATCGCTTCGTTGCGCTCGTCCCAGTCGCCCATCGAGACGCCGTACCACGGCCATTCCGGACGCAGCGGCGGCAGCCCGAGTTCTTCCCAGATCGCTTTCGCGTTTTCCATGTACTCGCGCGTCGGCAGCGAAAGCGGCGGCAGCTTTTCCTTGCGTGTCGCGTTCATCAGGATCACGCCGTCAACCGCATCGTCGCCGCGTTGCGCGCCCGACGTGCGTGGTCCGTGTCCCGTATCGCGGCCATGCAGGATCTGCACGTCCTTGATCGCGTTCATCCGGTAGCTCATCGACCAGAAGATCGCGTCGCTGTTTTCGGGGTTGATGTCGTTGCTCACGGCAACGACCAGCTTGCCGACAGCCGGTTGCAGCGACGCCGCGCCCATCAGCGCGCGCCATATTTCGGTTTCGGTTGCCTTCTCGCTGAACACCACGATCACGAGCTTGCGCAGATTGGTCAGCGGCTCGTGCATCACGACCTTTTCGACGCTTGCGATACGCAGCGAATTCTTCAGATGGTCGAGAAACAGCGGTTCAAACGCGACTTTCTTGACGAGCGAACTTTCGCTCGGCGTGACCTGGCTGATGATCGACACGAGATGCGCGTTCTTGCGTCGCGTAATCGCCGTGACGTTCATGTACGGATTGAATTCCTGCAAATTCACGTGACCGTGCGATTCGCCGAAAGGCCCTTCCGGTTCGAGCGTATCAGTCGGAACGAATCCTTCGATCACGATTTCAGCGTCGGCGGGCACGAGCAGATCGTTCGTCCTGCACTTCACCACGCGCAGCGGTTCGCCGAGAATCGCGCCGGCCACGCCGAGTTCGTCCACGTCGATTGGCAGCTTCTGGACCGAGCAGAACGACACGGCCGGATGGCCGCCGATCACGAGCGCGGCAGGCATCGGCTTGCCCATCGCCTTGTACTTGAGCCAATGCTGATAGATGCCTTGCCCCATTTCGATCGACGGATTGCAACCGACGCGGCGCTTACCCTTGAGCTGTCCGCGATACGTGCCCATGTTCTGGATTCCGTTTTCCGGATCGACGGAAACGTACTGCGAGCACGTTGTGTACGGCGCGTTGTCGAAGCCCGGCGTCGAAATGGGAATCGGCAGATGTTCGAGACCTTGACCGTCGACATCGAGTTCATCGCCGATAAAACACACTTCCTGGCACGGCGCTTCATTCACGAGAACGGGCGCGATCGGATTGCCCTTCGCCTGCTGCCACTTCTTGCCGATCTGATCGACGGGCACGCCCATGCCGATCGAGTAGACCTCGCGATTGATCGACAACGCGCCGACCACGACGGGCAACTCGTAGCGGCGTCCTTTACTGTCGACGACGTTATGAAACACGAACGCCTTTCGATCCGACTCGGGAATGCCGCCGCGCAATTGCCAGCGCACGAGCGGATGGAGTTCGGTGTCCTTGTTGATTTCGCGGTGTACGTGAACGACAAGGCCCTTTTCCTCGAGGGCCTGCAAGTGGGTCTGGAACGAGGGGAAAGTTTTCATGGTTGTCCGGTGAATGATCAAGGGGAACGACGGTGAGCGCAGACTGACGCACAACGACCTCCCCTCGCAAACGCTGATTTCTCATGTACGTCATGAACGGATTTCATCCGCGGACAATGAAAAGCCCTCATGCGAGGCATGAACAGATTTCGTTTGAACGACAGGGGCCATGTCATGCAACCTGAGTGCGGAGACAGACGAACATACGAACCTACGAACCCGCCGCGCAGCGGATCGACAAGAGACGACGAACATGGACCGACGCAAACGTATCGTGGTGGGAATCAGTGGCGCTTCCGGCGTTGTCTATGGCGTGAGGCTGCTCGAGATGTTGCGCGAGCTCGACGTGGAGACTCATCTGGTGATGAGCCGCTCGGCGCAAATGACGCTCGCCTACGAAACCGACTTGCGCGCGGCCGACGTTCAGGCGCTGGCTCACGAGCACTATCCCAATGCCGATATTGGCGCGGCGATTTCGAGCGGCTCGTTTCGCGTCGACGGCATGATCGTCGCGCCGTGTTCGATGAAAACGCTCGCGGAGGTCGCGACGGGCAACACGGGTTCGTTGCTGTCGCGCGCCGCCGATGTGATGCTGAAGGAACGCAAACGCGTCGTGTTGATGGTGCGCGAGACGCCGCTGCATCTCGGGCATCTGCGCAATATGACCGCGGCGACGGAAACCGGCGCGATCATCTATCCGCCGGTGCCGGCGTTTTACGCGCGGCCCGACAGTTTGCAGTCGATGATCGATCACACGCTGGGACGCGTGCTCGATCTATTCGATATCGACGCGGGGACGGTGAAGCGCTGGACGGGCGAACACAGTCAGAAGCTCGTCAGCGTGTCGAACGGTTGAATCACGCCGGCACATCGTCGGCGTAACGCGCTTCGTCGAGATCGGCGATCAGCGTCGGGCCTGCTGGTTGCCAGCCCAAACGTGCCTGTGTCAGAGCACTCGACGCGGGCATATCGAGCGCCGCGAAGATCGCCATCCATCCGAAATACGCCTGCGTCTGCTCGCGCGCGATCGAAACGACCGGCAGCTTCAGGCCGCGGCCCAACGCCTCCGCGATCTCCCGCGCGCTCACCCCCTCCTCGCCGACCGCGTGATAGCGCGCGCCGCGCTCTGCCCTTTCGATCGCGAGTCGATACAGCCTCACGACGTCCGATAGATGTCCCGCGGGCCAGCGATTACGGCCCTCGTCGACATACGCGCAAACCCCCTTCTCGCGCGCAATCTGGATAAGCGGCGTGATCAGCCCTTGCCGGAACGGGTTGTGCACTTGCGGCAGGCGCATCACCGAGACATTGACGCCCGCGTCCAGCAGAACGTTACTGGCCAGCTCCGTTGCGAGTCGCGGATTCGGGTGCGCCGTGTTGAACACATCCTCCGTGGCGGGCTGCCCGTCGTCGCGGCTGCCCGCGCCCGTGCCCGACGTGACGAGCAACGGACGATCGGAACCGGCCAGCGCCGATCCGAGCGCTTCGATCACGCGTGCGTCCTTCTCGCAGTTCGCCGCGAAGCGCGAAAAGTCGTGGTCGAATGCGAGGTGGATGACGGCGTCCGCGTTCGTGACGCCGCCGCGCACGCTGTCGACGTCTTCAAGCGTGCCGCGATGAACGTCGGCGCCCGCGGCGCGCAGCGCCTGCGCGCCCGCATCGGAGCGCGTCATGCCGATCACCTGATGACCGGCCTCGATAAGTTCGGGCACCAACGCCGAGCCGATGAAGCCCGTTGCGCCCGTCACAAAGATCCGCATGGCAATGCCTCCTTAGGTAGTCATCCCTGTACTATGCGTTCATCCGCTATCCTGTTTAAGTAGTGACGTTATCCCGGTAAAAGGACTAACAGGCTCTGCATGTCAGTGAACGACGCTCAAACCCTCGGTGACTTTTTGCGCAGCCGCCGCACGCGTCTGGACCCGGCGAGCTTCGGCTTTTCGGGCCGTAGGCGCACGCCTGGACTGCGCCGTGAGGAAGTCGCCCAGCTTGCCCACATCAGTTCCACCTGGTACACCTGGCTCGAACAGGGCCGCGGCGGCGCGCCGTCCGCGCATGTGCTCGAGCGCATCTGCGCGGCGCTGATGCTCACCGATACCGAGCGCGAACACGTTTTCATGCTAGGTCTCGGGAGGCCGCCCGAGGTGCGCTATCGCGGCGTCGATGGTGTGAACCCGCGGTTGCAGCGCGTGCTCGATTCGCTCGACGCGAGCCCCTCGATCATCAAGACCGCGACGTGGGACGTGGTCGCGTGGAATGCGGCCGCCGCGGTCGTGCTGACCGACTACGGCAGGCTGCCGGCCGGCCAGCGCAACATCCTGCGTTTCCTGTTCGGCGACCCGGCCGTTCGCGCGAAACAGCACGACTGGGAAGGCGTCGCGCGCTTCGTGGTCGGAACATTCCGCGCCGACGTGGCGCGCGCAGGGCTCGCTTCCGAAGTGGGCGAACTCGTCGACGATCTGCGCCGCGCCAACGCGGACTTCGACCGCATGTGGCGCGAAAACCAGGTGCTGGGTCACGGTGACGGCGAGAACGTAAAGCGCCTGCTGCATCCCACGCTCGGGCAGGTCGAAATGGAATATTCGCTATTCGCCGTCGATGGCCGGCCGGATCTCGGCATGGTCGTGTACACGCCATTGGATGCGCTCATGGCCGAGCGCATCCGCGCTGCCGCTCTTCAACATCGATCGATCGCCGCCAGCCGCCGACATGAAACTGCATCGTCGTCGAACGGCTCGCCTTTAGAGTGCGAACAGGACATCACGCGCGTCGGTGCCGGTGCAAACTGAACGCGTCAAGGAGGATTCGTTATGGTTCGTCTGGTCATGATTCTGCTCGGCGTCGATTACCTGCGCACGCGTTGGCGCTCGCTCAGGATGATGGGCGCGGCTAGCCTGCTGCTCGGCATCGTCGTGTTCATCGACGCGCTCGACGGCGCGCTCTATTTTCCGATCACGCCGTTTGCCGTTTTGTTGCTGCTGGAAGGGCTCGCCACGCTCGCAGTCGCGTGGACCGGCATGGGCGGCCAGCGCACGCTGCGCTATGCGAAGGGCATTGCGTTCTCGTTGGCGGCCGCGCTGATTCTCGCGGGTCATCATCATGGACACTTCGCCCTGTCGATGATTTTCGGCACGCTCTTTCTCGCCGATGGCCTGTTGCAGATCGTCTCGGCACATGTCGTGCGCTACCGTACGTGGCGGCTTGCTACGATTGGCGGCGGCGTGGAAATCGCGTTGGCGCTCTTCTTCTATCAGCCTTATCCCACACACTATGTCGGCACCGTACCGTATTGCCTCGGCCTCGGTTTGATATTCGGCGGCTGGAATCTTTTGTTGTTGAGTACGCGCGCGCGGCGCCTCGTGTCGAATCCCGCAGTCGATTCGGATGCCGAACGATCGGACAACAGCGATGCAGCGACTCGGGCCGCGATGACGAACATCGAATGGGACGGCCCGCCCGCCGCCGACGAAGCCGCGCTCACCGTGCATGTGTGGACTCCCGTCGGATCGGCCAAAGGCGAGGCGCGGCGACAGCCAATTGTCGATCGTTACATCGCGGCGGTGGATCGCAACGGCGTGATCTCGACCGGACACGCGGCGCTCGAAGCACCTGACGGCATTTACGTGAGCCTCTATCCCGCGGTGGAATTCGATCGTTCGCCGGATGACTTCGCGCGGCTCTTGCGTGCCACGCGCGAGAACGATGTGCCCGGCGTGTTCCAGCCTGACTATGCGACGGAATCGAAGGCGTGGTGTCCGTCGACGGTTCAGGTGCGCATACGCAATTACGATCCGCTCCGCTTGCGCCGCTTCTGGGACGCGTATCGGCAGGACACCACGTATAACCTGACGTCCCGCAACTGTTCGAGCAGTGTCTCGCGCGCGCTCGAGGCGGCGATCGAAGGGGCTTCGACACGCGTATGGGGCGGCCTCGGTGGCGTCGGCGGCCTCGGCGGGTGGCGGCCTTTTCTTCGCGTGATCACGACGCCGGAGCTATGGGTTGCGGCGCAAATACGCAAACGCGCGGCGACGATGGCGTGGACGCCCGGCCTCACGCTCGACTATGCGCGCGCGCTCAGCATGCTTGCCGATCCGCGTCCTTCCGGCTGGGCCAGGATGGCGCGTCTGGCCATGCGCAAGATGGTTCGATCGCGGCGTCTGGATCGTGAGCCTGCCGATGATCCGTCGATGCTGCGGACGCTCGTATCCGATCATCGAGCCACCGCAGCAAAGACGAACGAAGAACAACGCTAACGCTAACTGCTGTACTTCAGGCTCCAGCCGAACGTGCGGGTACTGCCGGCGTTGATCGTGAACGGCTGCGTCGTGCACGCGAAGTTCGAGTGCAACTGGCCGATCGGCGTCGTCGACAAGGGGTTCGTGGCGCCGCCCGCTGTCGTATCGAAGTTCGACAGCGCGCAACTGTCGAAACCCGTGGTGCCGTAGCCGGTCGCATTGCTATTGGCGTTATTGGCGTAATTGACCGAGAAGCCGTCGCCGTTGGCGGTCGTGCTCAGGTAATCGGCGAATGAAGTGAAGTCGGTTTCCACCGTCACATTGCCGGTCAGCGTCGCCGAACTCAGCGTATCGGTGCGCGTCAGCGTGCCCCGGCCGAATGTGAGCACCGTATGCGCCTGCAAATCGAGGTCGGTCGAGAACGCCGCGTTCTTCGCGGCTTGCCTGAACTTCGCCGTGTCGAATGACACGATCACCTGACCATTACTCTCCGTGACGTTGAGATTTTTATAGTACGTGACGGGTATATAGGTCTTGCCGTTATACGACACCTGCGGAATCAGCAATGCATAGCCGAGGTCGGTCGTACCGTAGATAAGCTTGTCGGAGAAAGGAACCGGGTAATACGGCGTGAATGAATTGTAGTCGGGCGCCTGGCTCAGATTCAGATTGATGACACGATTGCCGTCACGCACGGTCAGAAGCGCCGCACTGTACGGGTGGGCGGTATCGGTGGGCTGGTTGTACCAGGTCAGCGTATAGCGCGGCCTTGCATCGAGCCACGCCTGATAGTCGGAGTCGGCCATCGGCGCCTTGCCGCCGAAACCCAGTTTGCTCCACCACGCATCGACATACATGTACTGATGCAGCAGGCTGAAGTTCTCACCCATCACGCGCGGCTTGCCGCGGTAAGTATCAGTGCCGCGGCCTTTCAGCCACATATTCACCGACGGAGTCGGCAACGTCGGGTCATACCAGAACGTTTCATAGCGGCGAGCCGCCTTATAGATGAACGTATAGGCGATCTGCATTTCCTGCGGCGTCAATACGCCGGCATTGGCTGCGGCAGTGAGAACTTCCATGAATGCCGAATCGCCATAAGGACCAATGGACCGTCCATAGTTGAAGCCCTCGCCGTCCGCGTTCAATTGAGGAAGAATAAGATCGACCGATTTCCTCAAATAGCCCTTCAATTCCGGAGTGAGATTGGCCTCGTTGCCCATTTCGAGTGTGCGCTCGACTACTTCGCCGATCAGCAACGTGCTGTATCTGTCGAAGCGCGCCTTGTCGTAATAGGTCGTGTGCGTGTTCGATGCTTCGTCGGAGAAGCCGCCTGAAGAATCGTTGCGGATATGGTTCGTCAGCGTGTACAGCAACGCGTCGCGCGCGTTCATCGTGGCAACGGCCGGGTCGGTGGTGGACGAAAAGGTCGGATTGCTCCAGCCGAGCTTCTGCCGTAATCCAGCAATGCCGTACGACACAGCATAGTAATTCTGCGCGGTATTCAGCGATGCAACGTCGATCGGCACGCCGGCCGCAGGACATGTATTCGTCTTTCCGCTCGAATCCGCGCCGAACATGTCGCAGAAGGTTAGACGGTTTTGCAGCGTCGCCAGCATTGTGTCGCTGAATACTTCATTGAGCATGCCGTGCGCCTTGAAGTTGTTCAGCGCCACCAGGTAATAGTATTCGCCCCACGAAGTATTGGCGTAGGTGTAATTGCCGCCGCTCGGCTGCGCCATCATCGCGGTGGTGATCTTCTGGTAGGTCGCCAGATAGTCCGCGTATTTCGGATCGCCCTTCGCCTTCATATCGATCAGGATGTACGAAAGGCCGAGCGCGAGTTTGCCGGGCAGGAATTTGTCGCCCGTGTTGGTGTCGAGAACGTGTACCGGAGTGCCGTCGCCGAGATCCATCACGACCTGCGTGAAGTCCGGCGATTTCCTGATCAGATCGAAGAGCGCCCGCATTTGGCCCATCATCGTGATGGGCACATCGGTTCCTCGCGGAACGCTGGTATCGCTCGCGCCATAAACGATTGCATGCAGCGACGGCGCGGCTGTCGGCGTGGGCGTAGGCGCGGGCGGCTGGTTCGCATCGTCGGTGCCGCTGCCGCAGGCCGACATGAGAAGAAGCGTCAACGTACTCACAGCACACCTGCCGATGGACTTTCGTGGGGAACGCATGTCTGTCTCCTGATTAGTGTTGGATAGAGCTCGGCGGCTCCTGGCAACCTTCGAGAAAACGATTAACCTATTGCACGGCGCTTATCGTCGCACTATTTCGCCGTCGCGCACAATCCTAGGTAAACTCAGCACTAGCATTGCGGCCGCAAAGCTTCTATTCTAGAAAAACGTTTTCCTAATTGGGTCCAAATCGCTGACCGCGCGCGACTGCGCCGGGTGCTGCGCCGCGGGCCCGGGCGCTCGTCGCCCGGCACAGAAAAGCGCGGCGCGACGAGCGAAGCCGTGCGACGGAGACATCCATGCAAACTGCCGTACTCGGTCTTGCCCGTACAGCCAGCCGCTACCGCTGGACGGTCTGCGCACTGCTCTTCTTCGCGACCGTCATCAACTACATGGACCGCCAGATTCTCGGGCTGCTCGCGCCGCTGCTGCAGCACGACATCGGCTGGACACAGGTGCAGTACGGCCGCATCGTGATCGCGTTTTCCGCGTTCTATGCAGTGGGGCTTTTGTGCTTCGGCCGTATCGTCGACTGGCTCGGCACGCGCATTTCGTATGCGCTCGCCATGCTGGTGTGGAGCGTGGCCGCAATGCTGCATGCGGCGGTGGGTTCGGTCACCGGCTTCGCGATGGTCCGCGCGCTGCTCGGCATAGGCGAAGGCGGCAATTTCCCGGCCGCCATCAAGACCACCGCCGAATGGTTTCCGCGACGCGAGCGCGCGCTTGCAACCGGCATCTTCAACTCCGGCGCGAATATCGGCGCCGTGTTCGCGCCCGCGATCATTCCGCCGCTTGCGCTCGCGTTCGGCTGGCGCGCGGCGTTCGTGATCATCGGCGCGCTGGGCTTGCTGTGGCTCGTCGTATGGTTCGCGTTCTACCGCTCGGCCGAACCGCGCTCACACGACGACGATCTCGACGAGGCACGCGACGAAGTCGAAGCACTCGACGCCGCCAACGTGAACGCGCGTGCGCCTGGTTGGGGCGTATTGATCCGCAAGCGCCAGACATGGGCGTTCCTGATCGGCAAGTTCCTGACCGACCCGGTATGGTGGTTCTATCTGTTCTGGCTGCCGAAGTGGCTCAACGAATCGCGCGGCATGGACATGCAGCATATCGGCCTGCCCCTCGTGTGCATCTACGCGATGACGACCGTGGGCAGCATCGGCGGCGGCTGGCTTTCGTCGGCACTATTGCGCGCAGGGTGGACGGTGAACGCCGCGCGCAAGACCGCGATGTTGATCTGCGCGTGCTGCGTGCTGCCGATTGCGTTCGTCTCGCAGGTCGACAATCTGTGGGGCGCGGTTGCGATCGTCGGCCTAGCGGCGGCAGCGCATCAGGGCTGGTCCGCGAACCTGTTCACCACGGCGTCGGACCTGTTTCCGAAGCGCGCGCTCGGCGCGGTGGTGGGCATCGGCGGAATGGCCGGTTCGATTGGCGGCGTGCTGTTCTCCGAAGTGATCGGCCAGGTACTGCAACGCACGGGGCACTACTGGGTACTGTTCGCTATCGGCGCGCTCGCCTATCTCGTCGCGTTTGGCGTGATGCACTTGCTGACGCCGCGTATGGCGCCGGCGAAACTCGAAGCGTAACAACAACGCGAGAAGCGCGAGAAGTACGGGTTGAAAGCGCGATATGTGTCAGCCGCAGGCCGCCGTGGATTCACGCACGATGAGCCTCGGCTCGCACATCGAATGCCCTGTTTGCGCGTGGCCCGCGAGTTGATCGATCAGCTTTTGCATCGCGAGTTCGCCCATCTTCTCGCTTTGAATATCGACGGTGGTCAACGCGGGTGCCGCATATTCGCCGTACGGAACGTTGTCCACGCCGGTCACCGACAGCTCTTGCGGCAGCTTGATGCCGAGCGACGCCGCCTCTTTCATGAAGCCGAGCGCGATAAGGTCGTTGTAGCAGATCACCGCTTGCGGCCTGTGCGGTCCAAGCATCACGCGCGAGCACGCGTGTTCGCCGGCATGCGCAGTGGGCGCATGCGCGTCGTACACGTCGAGCGTGAGACCCGCTTCCTCGAGACAATCGCGCGCGCCGCGAATGCGCTCGTCGTTGATGCGTGCCTGCCCAAAGCCGAGATAAGCGATCTGACGATGCCCGAGATTGAGCAGGTGCCGCGCGAGCATGTAGGTTGCGAGCCGGTTGTCGATGCCCACGCTCGGGATCGGCAGGGTCTCGCTGTGCCGCAACAGCACGAGCGGCTTGTCGAGATCGAGCAGCCATTGCGACTCGCTGTCGGACATGCGCGAGCTGATGATCAGCCCGTCGACGCGCTGCGCGAGTGCTTCGATCAACGGCTTTTCGCGCGCCTGGTTTTCGTCGGTGTCCACGAGCAGCAGCGTGTAATCGTGGCGCAGCGCAATGCGGTTCGCGCCCTTCACGACGTTAGTGAAGTGCGGATTGCTGATGTCGAGAATCGTCAATCCGATCGCGCGTGTGCGGCCCGTAATCATGGATCGCGCAAGCGGATTCGAACGGTAGCCGAGATCTTCGATCGCCGCTTTGAGGCGCGCCTCCACGGGTGGCGAGAAGCGCTGCGCGCCGTTCATGAACTTGGACACGGTTGCGACCGATACGCCCGCGGCAGCCGCGACGTCGCGAATAGTTGGAGGAAGTTTTTTCATCGCGCAGTTAACGGGTTCTCCTGTTAACGGATTGTCGCAGAAATGGGCTGGCGCGCGTTTGTTTTGATTCGGTTGCAGGCTGCGGCGTGCCGCCGGTCGCCGGCCGCACAAAACGTTTTTGCAATTTAACCACGCAATAGGCAGGAGTTTTATCGATGAGCCAAACCATCAGCGAATCGTCCACAGTAGATCGCAAGCCGTTCCGGCGCCTGCTTCTGACAGGCGGCGCCGGCAACCTGGGCCGGCAGTTGCGCGGCGCACTCGCGGAATGGGCCGAGGTCGTGCGCGTGACCGACATCGCGAGTCTCGGCGATCCCGCGGCGCATGAAGAAACGAGTGTGGTCGATCTCGCCGACCGCGCAGCGGTGATGCAACTCGTCGCCGGTGTCGACGCAATCGTGCACCTCGGCGGCATTTCCATCGACGCGCCATTCGACGATCTGCTCGGCGCGAACATCGCCGGCACTTACAACATCTATGAAGCCGCGCGCAAACACGGTGTCAAGCGGATCGTGTTCGCGAGTTCGAATCATGTGATCGGCTTTCATCCGGTAACTGAAGTAATCGACGCCGATGCGCCGCAGCGCCCCGATAGTCTGTATGGCGTGACCAAGTGCTTCGGCGAAGCGCTCTCGCGCTACTACTACGATCGCTTCGGAATAGAAACGGTGTGCATGCGCATTGGTTCGTCGTTTGAAGAACCCAAAAATCCGCGGATGCTCGTCACCTATCTGAGCTATCGCGACTTCATCGAACTCGTGCGCTGTTCGCTGTTCACCAATCGCGTGGGGCATGTTGTCGTGTACGGCGCGTCGGACAATCCGGCCAAGTGGTGGGACAACACCAAGGCCGCGTTCCTCGGCTTCAATCCGCGCGACAGTTCCGCGCCGTTCGCGTCGCGCTTTCCGGCAACGGCGCCTGACGACTCGCGCGACGACCCGGCGCAGCGCTTTCAAGGTGGGCCGTTCGTGTTAGGCGAGCCGATGGAGAGTGAGAAGCCGCGCTAACTTCGTGAGGTGGGCTAATTCGTCATAGCAGCGAGCCCGCCATTCGGCTCGCCGCCTTGCGCGGTTTCGAGCGACGGGCAAGAGATCGCAGAAAAGGTTTGTCCGCAACCGGCATCAGCATCTGAACCGAAGGCGCATATATCGCTCAGATGCTATGCGCAAATCCTTAAGGAAACCTGAAGAACAGTTGCGCTTTAGCCAGTGTGACAGTTTTTTTAACGACGCCGCGACAAGTGTGTTCTGACGCACAGTGCAGAGCAAATCGAGCACTATTCTTGAAGAGGAAAGTGTATGCAATGCGCGTTGCCTGACGAATCAGGCATGTAGCCCAGACTCACACGAGGTGATGATGTCCCAGGCGAGCGTACCCCTTTGCGTCGATCTCGATGGCACGCTGACCAGCACCGACCTTCTGGTCGAATCTTTCCTCGTGCTGATAAAGCGAAATCCACTGTATGCGTTTTTTTGTATTGGCTGGCTGTTTCGCGGCAAAGCGCATCTGAAAGCGCAGATTGCCCAGCGGGCGGCAATCGATGTGACATTGCTTCCCTATAACGCGCGCCTCGTGGCGTTCCTGCGTGCAGAGCGATCCAGTGGCAGGGATCTGTATTTATGCACGGCTGCGAACCGCAAGTTCGCGGAACAGATAGCCTCATACTTCGGTTTCTTCGCGGGTATTCTCGCGAGCAACGACGCTCTGAATCTCTCCGGCGTCCAGAAGGCGTGCGCTTTGTCCGAGGAATTCGGTCCGCATGGCTTCGATTATTGCGGCAACGCGCTGTGCGACGTACCCGTTTGGAAACAGTGCAGACGGGCAATCGTTGTGGGAACGCGCCCGATCGCCGAGGCGGCCGAGATGGTGAATCAGAAGGTTCTCTTCTTCGAGGAGCGGCGATCGCTCATCGGCCTAACCGTCAGGGAAATGCGTGTTTATCAGTGGGTCAAGAATCTCCTGATCTTCGTGCCGCTGCTCGCATCGCACCGTTTTACCGAAGGGGACACGCTTCGAGCCGAAGCCATCGCATTTTTTTCCTTCTGCTTCTGTGCTTCATCGGTATATCTGCTCAATGACATGCTGGACCTCGATGCGGACCGGCGCCACATAAGCAAGCGCAATCGGCCGTTTGCCTCGGGACAGTTATCTCTCGCTTTTGGCATGCTTATCGGGTGTGCGCTGCTCGTCGCCTCTGCGGGTCTTGCCCTGCTTTTGCCTTCCACATTTCAGCTCGTATTGGCCGGCTACTTCGCAACTACGCTTGCTTATTCGCTCAGGCTCAAACGGTTCGTGCTTATCGATGTCTTTGTGCTCGCGGCTCTTTACACCGCCCGCGTCGCGGCGGGCGGCGCCGCGGGGGACATTCCCCTGTCGGACTGGTTGATCATGTTTTCTATTCTGATCTTTCTCAGTCTCGCGATGGTGAAGCGCTACGCGGAGCTCGACGCGCTATTGCGCGAAGCGAAAGTTTGCGCAGTCGGGCGCGGTTACGTTACGCAGGATCTCGGCATTCTGCGTTCATTCGGCACGGCTTCTGGCTACGTCGCGGTACTGGTGCTCGCGCTCTACATGAATTCATCCGATGTACGGATGCTCTATCGGCACCCGCACGCACTCTGGTTGTTATTCGGGCTACTTCTCTTCTGGATTAGCCGTGTGTGGATGTTGGCCTTTCGCGGCGAGATGCATGACGATCCGATCGTGTTCACCTTCAAGAACCGCCTTAGCCTGCTCGTGGTCTGCCTCTGCGTAGCGACGGTGATAGCGGCAAGCTGACCCTCGACCATTCAATCGATGCAATTCTTTTTTCTGTTTCTGAGCGGCACGTGCAGTGCCTCGGCGAGCATTCTTTTGCGCATTGCGGCGCGGGTTGATAACGACCCCTCGTTGTTCGCGACCGGTGGCCGGCCGTTACTTTATCGACTCGCCGCGATAGCGGCTTATGGTGCCGGGTTCGGCCTTTATGCGCTGGCACTCAAGCGCGTCGAGCTGAGCGTCGCTTATCCGCTGATGGTTGCAGTCACGATCCTCGAGATTCTTGTGTTTGGCGTCGTGTCAGGCGAGGCGGTTTCGCCGCGGATCGTCGCAGGCGCAGGCTTCCTTCTCATAAGCGTGCTGTTGCTATACCTGCCGTCGAGCGCAAGGCCGTGAGCGTGGTGCTGACCTGAACTTCGCTGCTCATACCAGTACTTCGCGAGACTGCTTGCGCGTGACCCGATGTTCCGTGACGGCGATCTGAAAGCATTCTTCATTTCAGGCCACAACGGGAAATTTTTTGGAACGTAGCGTGCGCAAGCGCGCATTCGGGAGCCGATGTCGATCCTCCGACGGTGGCAAATATCATAATCTGGGTGTACCGCAGGTAGGAAAGCGACTCGTTGGGCGAACCCCTCCGCAAGACGGAGGGTTGCCGTCCGGTCCCAGTACGAACCTTACTGTCTACGCGAAAAATGAACAGCTTCGATACGAGCATCGAGACGTTCCTTAGCGGATTCAATTCGTGTGCGCTCTGCAATCATGCGGTGCAAGCCATTGCCAACATGTACACCTTCAAAGGTCTGGTTCTGATCCCGGCTTTGTGGTGGATATGGTTTCAATCGGCGGAGCGTCGGCAATGGAGGCGTGAAGTCGTCATTGCAACGGCCGTGAGTGGCCTGTTGGCCCTTCTTGCAGGAAGGCTTCTCGCGCATTTTTTACCCTTCCGTATGCGCCCCGCCTTTTCACCCGAGCTAAACCTTCATTTCCCATTTGTCCCGCAAAGCGAAAGCATGTTGTCAACGTGGAGTTCCTTTCCTAGCGATCACGCAATGCTGTGGATGTCGGTCGCGGTAGGACTCTTCGTCGTCTCGCGCCGCATCGGCATTCTCGCGCTTCTCTACGTCGCGATTTTCATTTGCATTCCGCGCGCCTACCTCGGCTTCCACTATCCGACGGACCTGTTGGCGGGCGCTGCGATCGGCATCGTCATTACCTATGTCATGACGCGCGATTCCGTGAGACCGCTTTACGCAACTCCTATATTGCGTTGGATCGAGCGCTACCCCGGACTATCGGCGATGCTTGGATTCGTGTTGTGCCTGGAACTTGTTACCCAGTTCGATGAGATTAGAACTTTCGCGACTTCGATCCTCAAGGTTGTTTGATTCGTTCGTTACCCGCACGACGCAAAGCGCTTTAACAACCTGAAAGGGGATTTGATGACTGCACAAAGAGGACCCGTGCAGGGCGGCAGGCCGTTGACTCTGTGGGCCGTCTGGCTAATCGCCACTCTCGTGGCCTCATTGCCGCTCTTCGTTTCGTCGATACCTCCGTTGGGGCAGCACTTTTATAATATCGTCAGGATAGACATTCTTGCGCATCCGGTTTCCTACGCCGGCGACTTTGTAGTTCGGTGGGACCCTTTACCCGATCTTGCGATGGACCTGACGGTCCCGTGGATCGCGAAGCTCATGCCGGTGGAATGGGCTGCGTGGCTCTTTATCGTTGTGGAACTCGCGTTGATCAGCTCGGGATGCCTGATCCTCAGCCGTGCGCTGAACGGCCGCTGGTCATGGTTCCCATTGACCAGTTTCCTGCTGCTCTACAACTGGATTCTGATTCGCGGCTACGACAACTTTCTGTTCGGAATCGGCCTTTGTTTATGGGCCATAGCGTTGCATGTCACGCTACGCCGGTCCACGGTCGCTAGAATCGCAGTGTCGTCTTGCAGCGCGCTTCTCATCTATTTTTGCCATCTGTTTCCTTTGGCCGTCTTTGCACTGGTCACGGGAACATGGGAGCTTGGCTGTCTGCTACAGGAAGACAAGTTCCGCATCCGGTCGATGTTCAGGCATGCGAGTGCAACCGTGGTTCCGTTGATACTTCCCGTGGTATTGCTGGCACACAGCAGTACCGGCGGGCTTCGCGGTTCCGTCGACTTCGGTTTCATTCATCTATTCGCCAAAGTGAGCCGCTGGCTCGATGTCTTCGCAATCGGTAATCCTCCCGCCGACATTGCAATTCTGGCAAGCCTGGGCCTGACGTTAGCCGTGGGCTTTCTACTGAGGTGGTGGACGTGTCAGCCTGAGTGCCGGATAACCGTCATCGCGCTTCCGCTGGTGGCCCTATTCGCGCCATTCTCCGCATTTGCTTCTTATGGCGTTGTCGAGCGATGTGCGCTGAGCTTCGCGTTCCTGCTGACTGCACTGGTGGATGTGCGGGCTTCGAGACCGCGTCTGCAACGTGCCGGCGCGGTGGCGCTCACTATCGTCTTCCTGTTCCGCATTGCGACGGTAACTGCCGACTGGCGTGCGGCGAAGCCTGCCATTCAGGCATACAGGGCTACGTTTGCGTCGTTGAAATCAGGCTCTGTTCTGTTCCAGTACAAACAGGATACGACGTACCCGTCGCCAAGAACGGCGCCCGACCGGTGGAATCCGTATCTGGATAAAGTCGTCGCGCTCGCCACGCTTGATCGTGTTCTCGTACCGGATCTCTATTTGAAGGCGGGTCAACAGCCGGTGCTTTACCGCACCAAAAACGCCGCGTTGAGGAAGTTCCAGGACGACATTGAAAACGGCGATAAGGCATTCCGCGCAAACGACGATATGCTGCGCGCGTGGGCAGCAGACTTGCAAAAAACATTTCCGGACTTGCCAACCCGATTCACTGAGGTGTACCTGGCAGTGTTCGATCCGCAACGGCGCCTGTCTGAAACACTGGCTGGCTGGCAACTCGTTGCGACTTTACCGGAACATCGGCTTTACCGGATGCTTCCTCGATAACCCCCGTTTTGATGAATGCCCCGCCCCTTCCTTACACGCGACGCACGATCGAGTAAGCTACTGCCTGACGCAACGTAGGGCTGTCAGCGCTCGAATCGACACCGGGGCGCCGCGAGGCAAACCAGAACAACGAGGAAAACCGCATATGGCAACGCGCACGAAACCGCGAATCCGTGTGGGCATTGGTGGCTGGACCTATGCCCCGTGGCGCGGGGTGTTTTATCCGGAAGATCTAACGCAAAAGCGCGAGCTCGAATACGCGAGCCGCCAGTTGTCGACCATCGAAATCAATGGGACGTTCTATGGCTTGCAAAAGCCGGAGAGCTATGAAAAGTGGTATCAGGAAACGCCGGATGATTTCGTCTTTTCGCTGAAGGCGCCGCGCTACGCGACGAATCGAAAAGTACTCGCGGATGCCGGCGAGACCATCGAGCGTTTTTTCGCGAGCGGCGTGCTGCTGCTCAAACAGAAGCTCGGGCCCGTCAACTGGCAGTTTGCGCCGACCAAGAAATTCGACGGCGAAGATTTCGAGGCTTTCCTCAAGCTGCTGCCCGCGAGCATTGAAGGAATCAAGCTCAGGCATGCAATCGAAGTGCGCAACGAGAGCTTCAGGACACCCGAATTCATCGCGCTGGCACGCAAATACAAGGTCGCAGTGGTGCTGGCCGGCGACAGCGAATATCCGCAGATCGCCGACATCACCGCGCCGTTCGTGTACGCGCGCATCATGGGCACAACCGAGAAAGAGGCCAACGGTTATCCGGCGAAAGCGCTCGACGCATGGGCCGAACGCGCGCGCCAACTGGCGACGGGCACCACGCCCGGCGATCTGGAAACCTGTGGCGCGCCGCCCGCGAAAGCAGCCGCACGCGATGTGTATCTCTACGTGATCAGCGGTTTCAAGGAACGCAATCCGGCCGCTGCAAAGGCGCTGATCGAGCGGCTTTAAGCAACGCTTTCGAGCGGCTTTTGCTCAGTTCTCGCTCAGTTCTCGCTCAGTTCTCGCTCAGTTCTCGCTCACTTCGCGCGCACCCTCGAGCCGCGCGGTGTGCGCGGTGGCGCGCGAATGTCATAATCCCGGCAGCGAATTGCGCGCGACCCACCGCGCAACGACACCCACATTCAAGGCCGCAAGGCCAGCTCACATCGACAAGTCCGGGAGAATACCTTGAGCGCCATCGACAATCCTCTGCACGACCAGGAAGTCGGCTCGGCCGACGCCACCCAGGACACTACCCGCATCGACGACGTTCGCATCGGCGCGGTACGTCCGCTCATTTCGCCCGCGCTGCTGCAGGACGAACTTCCCGTGCCGCCCACGGTGCAATCACTGGTGGAAAAAACCCGCGTGGAAATCGCCGACATTCTGCACGGGCGCGACGACCGCCTCGTGATGATCGTCGGGCCCTGCTCGATTCACGACCACGACCAGGCAATCGACTACGCGCAGAAGCTAAAAGCCGCTGCGGATGCGTACAAAGACGACCTGCTGATCATCATGCGCGTGTACTTCGAGAAGCCGCGCACTACCGTCGGCTGGAAAGGCTATATCAACGATCCGCGTTTGGACGGCAGTTTCCGCATCAATGAGGGCCTGCGTCTCGCGCGCCAATTGCTGCTCGACATCAACGGACTCGGCTTGCCGACTGCAACGGAATTTCTCGACCTGCTGAGCCCGCAGTACATTGCCGATCTGATCGCCTGGGGCGCAATTGGTGCGCGCACAACGGAAAGTCAGAGTCATCGGCAACTGGCTTCGGGCCTGAGTTGTCCGATCGGTTTCAAGAACGGCACCGACGGCGGTGTGCAGATTGCCGCCGACGCAATCGTCGCCGCGCGCGCAAGCCACGCGTTCATGGGCATGACGAAGATGGGCATGGCCGCGATCTTCGAAACGCGCGGCAACGACGACGCTCACGTGATTCTGCGCGGTGGCAAGAAAGGGCCGAACTATGACAGCGCGTCGGTGGCGGCAACCTGTGCAGCGCTTAAATCAGCGGGGCTGCGTGAACAGGTGATGATCGACTGCTCGCACGCAAATTCGGGCAAGTCGCATTTGCGTCAACTCGATGTGGTTCAGGATCTCGCGCAACAACTGTCCGCACACGAGCGCCGCATTATCGGCGTCATGCTTGAAAGTCATCTGGAAGAAGGCCGTCAGGATCTGAAGGCCGGCGAGCCGCTGCGTTACGGCGTGTCCATTACCGATGCATGCGTGAGCTGGACGCAAACGGAACCGGTGCTGGAGACGCTCGCCGAAGCGACGCGCAAGCGCCGCGCGAGCTGATTGCAGACGCAGCCTCGCTGCGTCGAGCGCGCTCGACGAAAGCCGGCGCACACGCGCCGCGCCATCCGCCGACGCGTTCGTCTATCGGGGCTGCGCAGCGCGCGATTCTTCACACTCGAGGCGTCGCTCGCAGCGCCATGACGGCGCATGGCGGACGCTCCAGTGTGAAGCGCGTTGCATTACGACGCGTTGACTGCTTCCTTGAACGCCTTGCCTGCGGTGAACTTCACCGTCTTGGCTGCGGCGATCTGGATCTCGGCGCCCGTCGACGGATTGCGGCCCACGCGTGCTGCACGCGCGCCAGTCGAGAAAGAACCGAAACCGACCAGTTGCACCGTATCGCCACCGACCACGGCTTTGGTCACCGCTTCAACGATAGCGTCGATGGTTTGGCCCGTGGCCGCTTTGCTTTCGCCCGTCGCTGCGGCGACTGCATCAATCAGTTCCTGTTTGTTCATAGCACTTCCCGTATGGTAATCATGGAAACGGCGCTACATCTGTCGCGCCGGGACCGACACACTAACGCATAGGCGCGCATTCGCGCAAACCCCGCGTGTAAGCCTTGTTTCACCCGCCCACTGGGGATTTGACGATTTTCTTCGGCAAAGTGCCATAAGAATCGTGCGCTTACGCGTTTCTCGCGCCGTACCAGCGAACGCGTCGAATCACAATCCGTTGCAATTTCAGTGCTTTAGCGCGGCCTCTCGCAATCGCCCAGTGATTTTTTACTATGTTATGGTGCCGCCCGCGAGCAGCGGCATTCGCCTTGCAACGCGCCGACAAGCCAGCAATCGGGAGAAAGAAAAAGATGAAATTTCGCCATATTGCAACATGTGCACTGCTCGGCGCGCTCGTCGGCGGCACTGCTTCAGCCGATGAAAACGGCTGCGCGACGCTCGCAAGCGCCACTCATCCGGCAACCCCGCAAGCTTTTCAGGTACGCGACGGCGAGCCCGTGGATCTCATCAGCGGAATGAAAACGGTGCATGGCAAGCTGCTCGTATTCGGCGAAAACGGCGTGTTTCGCGCTTACTGGCAGCCTGAAAACAGCGCCGAAAAGTATGTTCTGGCGAATGCCGGTGAGGACGCCGTGCGCCTCGTTTCGACGCCGCCGCAAGGCAGCCCCGCCACGCACGGCGAACCCGGTACGACGCTTGGACCCTTGCGCGTGCTGTCCTGTCCCACGCTTTGAGCCGCAACCCCAAGGTCAAAGTTACTCGAACGACGCGCGAATAGACGCCCCTTTCGCAACATGCAGGTCGTTCTTACCGTCTCACGAACTGAAGCTCGCATCGACTGCGCTCAAGGTCCGACCGGCCCCTGCCGATATACCAAGCTGCGTATGCGGCGCAAATGTTAAAGGACAGGAATGGTTGCAATAACCAGATTGCGAGAAGCGTTGTCGGTTGCGGAAGGAGACCCCGAGCTCGTGCGTTCGCAGGTCCAGGCGTTCGGCCGTCAGATTCCCCTTCTCTACTTCATCCTGATCGTCAATACGATGGCCGTCACGTTCACGCATTTGCATAGCGCGCCGGCGTGGATGTCCATCTACATTCCCGGCGCGCTTTGCACGCTGTGTGTCGTACGCTGCATGCGATGGTGGCGTGGCCGCAACCTGGTACTGACTCACGAGAAAGCCGTACCCGAATTGCGCCGACTCATCTGGGTAGCGGGCATCTTCGGCATTGCATTCACTACCTGGTCGCTGATGCTGCTGCCCTACGGCACGCCGTATGAACAGGCGCACGTCGCGTTTTATATGGCGACGACAGTAGTAGGCTGCGTGTTCTGCCTGATGCATTTGCGCGTGGCCGCGTTGCTGCTGCTGTCTATCGTTATCCTGAGTTTTTCGACATTCCTCGTCTTCACCGGCTCTCCGGTTTTCATCGCGATGGCGATCGACATGACGCTTATCGGACTCGCACTCGCGTTCATCATCGAACTGTATTACCGCTCGTTTGCGGGAGTCGTGCACACGCAGCGCGATTTGCAGGCGAGTCAGGAGAAGACTCAACGACTCAGCGACGAGAACTTTCGACTCGCAAGCATCGACAGCCTGACCGACCTGCCCAATCGCCGCAGTTTTTTCGCCTCGCTGCGCGCGCTGTCCGAGCAGGCGCTCGCCACTGGCGGCGGCTTTAATGTGGGCCTTATCGATCTCGACGGCTTCAAGCAGGTCAACGACATCTACGGTCACGCGAGCGGCGATCTCGTGCTGCAGGAAGTCGGCGTGCGTCTGCTTGCGCTTGCCGAGCCCGGCATATTCTTCGCGCGGCTCGGTGGCGACGAATTCGGAGTACTCGCGCAAGACCGGCAATCGAACGATGCGCTGCTCGAATTGGGCCAGCGCATTTGCGACGCGCTCAGTCAGCCGTATCGCGTCGCGGGCAATATCGCGGAACTGTCGGGCACGATCGGCTGGGCCGCATTTCCCGACGCGGGCAACACCGTTACTCAAGTGTTCGAGCGTGCGGATGCAGCGCTTTACGTCGGCAAGGAAGGCCGCCGCGGCACAGCCGTGATCTTTTCCACGGAACACGAAACGCGCATTCGGCGTTCGAGTCTCGTCACGCAGGAATTGCGTCATGCGGAACTCGAGTCGGAACTCTTTCTGGAGTTTCAGCCGATCTCCGACGTCGTGACGAGACGGACAATCGGACTCGAAGCACTCGGCCGATGGCACAATCCGCGGCTCGGCGCAGTCAAGCCGGAAGAGTTCATCCGCATCGCGGAGCGCACCGAAATCATTCTGCGGATTACGGAAGTACTGCTGCATAAAGCACTCGCCGAAGTTCCGCATTGGCCAGCCGAACTCTATCTGTCGTTCAATCTTTCCGCGATCGATATTTCGACGTCGGCACGCGCGCGCCGTCTTATCGACATTGTTTCGGCAAGCGGCGTGCCGCCGCATCGCGTGTCGTTTGAGATCACGGAAACGGCGGTCACGCGCGATTTCGAGCAGGCCCGCTCCGCGCTCACGATGATCAAGCAGGCAGGCTGCCGCGTTTCGCTCGACGATTTCGGCACCGGCTATTCGAGCCTCAGTTACGTGCACCGTCTTCCGTTCGATTCGATCAAGATCGACCGCAGCTTCATGACCGACGTCGATTCGAATAGCGCATCGAAGAAGATCGTCAAATCGGTACTGGATCTGTGCAAGAACCTCGGGCTCGAATGTGTGGTCGAGGGGCTCGAGACTTCGTCGCAGGCCGAAGTGGTCAAGGCATTGGGCGCTCGCGCGGTGCAAGGCTACCTGTTCAGTCCGCCCATGCGTTCGGGCGCCGTGTCAGGCTATCTGCAAGCCGCGCTCGCGCAAAGTCAGGCAAACGACGCAGCGAGCTAATCGCCCTTGCCGCGCGCCGCGCTAACGCGGTGCATTGTCGTATTGCAGCTTCGGATACCAGTCGCTGCCCCGGCCGCCTGGCGTCATATCGAGCACGGTCCAGATCGGCATTACGTCGGGCGCGCCTCGCGGGTCCTGGCCAGGATCCGCGGTCCACGGACCCATTTCCGCGGCCCAGAAGTGACGCACCGTCCCATTGGTTCTCGTGAACACGTTGAATGCGGGCACGTCGTCGCCGTCCGGATCTTCTCCCGCATAGTCGCGATTGAATGTATTGCCCGCCGACGAATACAGCCGCAAATGGCGCCAGCCGCGCTCTTTCTTGAAGGCGGCGAGTTTCTCTATCGGCGATCGCGCGATCACCGCAAATGCGACGCGCTGCAGAATGTCGGGCATTTCGCCGTCATACGCACTCAGCAGCGAAGTACACATTGGGCAAGGCCGCTCGCGCTGTGGACCGAACATCCAGTTATAGGTGACGAGTGTGTCGTGAGTGCCGAACATTTCGGACAACGTGACGGGTCCGGACTCTCCTTCGAAACGATAATCCTCCGGCACCGGGCCGCCGAGCGGCAACGCGCGGCGCTGGGCGGCGACGCGTTCGATATGGCGGCGCAGTTCGATTTCTTCAGCGAGTAATTCGTTGCGTGCACGCCGGTATTCGGCGCTTTCGCCGGGAAAACGGCGCGGCGAGTCGGCCAGTTCGCGGGCCGGCTTGAGCGTCGATGAAGCCTGGTTCAGTTCAGTCATCTGGCATCTCCTGTCGATGAGAAAGGACAAGTGAGCGGCTAAAGGGCTAAAGGGCTAAAGGCGCGCCGCCCATATGCAGACGACGGTCGAATCCACCGAGTATCGACAACGCGTGCAAACAATTTATCGCACAGTGCGCAAGAACTTCTTTCCGCACTGCAATGAAAACCGCTGCAAAACAATCGCCACGTCGCGGTATGCTGTCGCGAAACGGCACGCACGCGGCCTCGCGGGCGTTGCGCCGTCATATGGGGATGCAACATGCCGCTACGTCTGCCGCCTTTGCCCGCGCTCCGTTTTTTCGAAGCGGCGGGCAGGCATCAAAGCTTCAAGCTCGCCGCCGCGGAATTGAATGTGACGCCGAGTGCCGTCAGTCACGGCATTGTCGGTCTCGAAGAAGCGCTCGGCGTCGAACTGTTCGTGCGCGAGCCGCGCGGCATATCACTGACCGCGACCGGCGCCGACTATCTGTCATATGTTTCAGAGGCGTTTTCGCTGATCGCGATCGGCACGCAGCGTCTGCCGAATCATCGCGCGAATCGGCCGATTGCGTTGAGTTGCGCGCCGACGTTTGCATCGCGCTGGCTATTGCCGCGCTTGCAGCATTTCAAGGCGCGTTGGCCGAATGCCAACGTGACGGTCGACACATCGCATCGTCAGGTCGGTTTTCCCGTGGATGGATTCGATTTCGCAATCCGCTTGAGCCGCGCACCGGTTGCGGGCACCGCATGGACGCGGCTCTTTGGAGAACAACTCGTCCCCGTTTGCAGCCCCGCTTATCTCGAGTCGCTGCGCGACGCGCATGGCGCGCCGTCATTGCAGAAGGCCACGCTGATTCACGTAAACGCCGCGAGCGAAGACTGGCAGACGTGGCTCGAAGCGACCGGCGCAGAGAAGATAGATCCCGACGACGGCTTGCGTGTCGATACCATCCAGCTCGCATTCGAAGCCGCGAGCATGGGACTCGGCGTTGCACTTGGCCGCAAGCCGTTGGTGGATCGCGACCTCGAGAGCGGCGCGCTCGTTGAAGCGGCTTTCGACACGATTGACTCGGCGGGCGCGTATTGGCTCGTCAGTGCGGAGAATGGCGAACGTCGGCCGGAACTACTCGGCTTCAGGCAATGGATACTCGCGGAGGCCGAGCAGTTTTCGTGCGACGACGCCAGCGCCGATATCCACACGCCGCAATAGAACGCTATTGATAATCGCTGAAGCGCGACACCGGTTCTTCCACCGTCGACGCGGGCGTATAGCCGGGCACATTGGCGCGAAACTGATTGAGCAAACCGTTATCGACCTGCGAAAAGCCCTTCAACTGAAGCTGCATCAGCATGCGGGTTCCAGTACTCGGCGACGTGGCCGAACTCGTCGCATTGGTGTACTTTTCGAATGCGACACCGAGGGACCAGCAGTTAGCGTCGTATTGAATCCCAAGCAAACCGGCAATCAGCCGATGCGCACTCATGTCGTAATTGACACGCGCAACGCTGACGACATTGCGCGCAAGCGGCCATTGCCCGGAGACAATGAACTGATTGACCGGCTGATAGTCGAGCGTACTATTGGCTCGCGTGTAGCGGTACGCCATATTCAACACCTCGTGCGCGCCAGGCGCCCAGCCAAATCCGGCCTCCGCATGCGTGAGGTAATGATTGGCCTGACTGTACTCGACAGCCTGCTCCGCGCTGAGATTGGACCCCACCTTGTATGAGGCGCCGAGAATAATGCCGGTCCGCGCCACCGTGCTGATGTTGTCGGTGGACTGCAACGTCACACGCGGCGTGCGAAAGTCATATTGCTGCGCGAGAACAAAGCGCGCGCGCTCATCCCCGCTTGAGGGGTCGATGAAGCGCGTGGTCAATGCCGCCGTCGCGCGATTCGCATCGGACACCCTGTCATTACCGACAAAGCTGTTCTCCATGAACAATTCGGCGAGTCCGAAATCCGCGGCGGCCGTGTCGAATAGCGGCACATACGACTGGTTGCGATAAGGCGTGTACACATAGAAGAGGCGCGGTTCGAGCGTCTGTATGTATGACTGCCCGAACAGCCGCACGCTTCGCTCGAAACGCATGCCGGAATCGAGGCTGAACGTCGGCACGTTCACGCTGAACGATTTGGGCTCGCCCGCGGGCACGTCGGAGCCGATCGACGTCAGATCATACGCAGCGAAATGCCACGCCAGCTTCGGTGTAATGAACCAGCCCGGACGCTCGATTGGATAGCTCACATACGGGTTGAAAACGAAGCGATTGCCTTGCGTCATATCCGACGACGAGATGGTGAAGCGCGTCGCATCTGCCTCGGCGCCAAAATCAAAACCGCCCACGTTGTAGCGCGCGTAGCGGACATTGACTTGCGGCTCGCGGTTGTAAGTCGAGTCGCTGGAAAAAGATTGCCAGCGCTGCTCGCGCGCCAATACGGTCCACGGTCCATTCGAATAGGTGAGCCCGGCTTCCTGCTGATACAGCGTGGTCGAGCCGGTCGGAAAGGCAATGCCCGACGCGAGATCGGTTACGACCGTGGAGTCGGAGACGCGGTTGTAATTGACGTATGCGCCGAATCCCGAGCCGAAATCCCAGTTCTCTTTCAACGCAATCGAATAGCGCTCTGTGTTGGTTATTGCATCGTGCGGCAGCCAGGCAACTGAAATCGAACCGGAATCGTTGGGCCGCAAATAACGGTAATCGGCTGTCAGCATTGCGCCTCTGCGCGTCATGATACGTGGCGTCAGCGTGAGATCGTAGTTCGGTGCAAGGTTGAAGTAATACGGCAGCGCGACGTCGATGCCATTAGTGGAACTCATCGAGAAAGTCGGCGGCAACAGGCCGCTGCGCCGCGCGCCCGACAGTGGAAACGATAGCCACGGACTCGCAAGCAGCGGCACGCCCTGAAAGAACAGCACGCCGTTATGAGCGATGCCCTCGTCAGTACCGGTATCCATGTCGAACTCCGATGCCTTCACGTACCAGGCCGGGTCCGACTCGCATTGACACGCGCTGTACGTGCCGTGATGCACGACCGAGCGTTCCTTATCCAGAAGATCGACTCGTCGCGCACTGCCCCAACCTCCCGTGAGATGGAACCGGTATTTGGGCACGCTGATATAGCCTTCATTCGCTGCCAGGTAAACATGCGCGTCCGGGCCGTCGAACACGTTGCCATTCTGAACGAGTTGTACGTTGCCATAGGCATCGGCCTTATCCGTATCCACGTCGTAATGCAATGCGTCGCCCTTCACGATGGACACGCCGCGCCGCAACTGCGCATGTCCCTTGAGCGACACGTCCGTGTCCGCGGTGGCCGTGACGGAATCGGCAATCGCCGATACGGATGGCCGATCTCCCGCGCGCATCGGCTGCTCCGTCAACTGCGGCGCGAGCCGCAGACCCCATACACCGTCGACAGATTCGGCTTGCGCAGCCGCGCCGCTCAATTGCGCGTGACCGGCAAGCGGTGCATAGCCCGCAGTACACAGCATCAGGGAAACGAGCCGCCTTAAGCGAATGCGCTGAAATACACTGCGTAGTTTCAAAAGAGGTAACGAAAGGAAAGAATGAAGGACGCAGCAATGCGAAAAGAAAGCACGCCGACGCCGGCAGCGTATTCACGAATGGAATGCGGCTATTGCAGCGTCACATCGCTCGCGCGAGCCTCGTTTGCAGCCGCCACGCCGCCGAGCGCGTGCAGCAGATGAGGAATCTGCTCGGCGGGCAACGAAAACGACAGGCCCGCATTCGCCGATAGGCGAAAGCGGATCACCACCATGCCCATGCCTTCCAGCCGGCCAACTTCCCAACCCTGACAATGCAGTGCGAAACCTCTCTCCTGACCGTCGTGAGCCACGCGGTCCGCATGCTCTATGGCATTGGGCAGCGCCACCAGAAGATCGTTGAGTACCGAACGATGCAGCGCGGCCGTGGGCTGATTGCCGTGAATCAGCAGGTACTGGCCGTCCGCCGTCAATTGCATGCCGGTGATCGAATCCAGCATGAAAGTCGAAATGTCAGCCACGAAGCGCATCCTCTCGCGCAGGGTTGCCGCGCTGCCGCGCATCGACCGGATCGACCATAGCGACCGCATCGATCGCATCGACCGCAGAGCGCGGCACGTCGCGGCGCACGAGCAGCGACGCTGTAGCAAGGCGCAACGAAAAGATCGGCGTCGAACTGACGCGCAAGATCGCTGCAAGAACCGCCGGTGAAAAGAACTCCATCATGACCCGCCCTCCAAATCGCGTTACGCCGGTAGCGCAATCGCCGATTTCACAATAGCAGCGCCCATGCGCCATTGGGTTACACGCGCCCTACGCTTTCTTCGCCTCTGTAACGCATTATTTCCACGCACAACGCTGACAGCCCCCGCGCACCGCCTCGTCGATAGATTGGACACCGCACGACCATAAGGCGCGGAAAGTTTCCGGTAACGATAGCCGCCGCACACGTCCCTATACTTCGCGCTTTCCAGAGCCCAATACCGCCGTTTCGAATGCGCCGTTTGCCTTCGAGCGTTCTCATCTGCGCTCGCGCGCGCTGCATCAGGATCGATAACTCAAGATGAACTTTCAAGCTTTAACGAGCCGGCTGGCAGGCGCGCTTTCATTCGCCGGCATCACGCTGGCAAGCAGCCCCGCGCATTCCGCCGAACCGTTCGTCGTGCAGGACATCAAGATAGAAGGTCTGCAACGCATCGAAGTGGGCACCCTCTTCGCCTATCTGCCGATCAAGCAGGGAGAGCCCTTTACGGACGATAAGGCTTCCGAATCGATTCGCGCGCTCTATGCCACCGGCTTTTTCAACGACGTGCGTATTTCCACCGAAGGCAATGTCGTCACCGTGCACGTTCAGGAACGCCCCGCCGTCGGCACAATCGACTTCGCGGGCATTCACGAGTTCGACAAGGAAAACCTGACGAAGGCGCTGCGCGCCGTCGGTTTGTCGCAAGGCCGCTCTTACGACAAGGCGCTCGTCGACAAGGCGGAGCAGGAATTGAAGCGCCAGTACCTGACGCGCGGCTATTACGCCGCGGAAGTGACGACGACGATCACGCCGATCGACCGTAACCGTGTGGCGATTCTCTTCGCCGTGGCCGAGGGTCCGAGTGCAAAGATCAGGCAGATCAATTTCATCGGCAACAGCGTATTCAGCACGGACACGTTGCGCGACGAAATGCAGTTGTCCACGCCGAACTGGTTCTCGTGGTACACGAAAAACGATCTGTATGCGAAAGACAAGCTCACCGGCGACCTGGAACATGTGCGCTCGTACTACCTGAATCGCGGCTATCTGGAGTTCAACATCGAATCGACGCAGGTATCGCTTTCGCCGGACAAGAAGGATATGTACCTGACGGTCACGCTTCACGAAGGCGAGCCGTACACCATTTCTTCTATCAAGCTGGCGGGCAACCTGCTCGACCGCGAGAGTGAATTGACGAAACTCGTGAACATCAAGGCCGGCGAGCGCTTTTCCGCGGAAAAGCTGCAGGCCGCGACGAAGGCCGTGGTCGACAAGCTCGGCGAATACGGCTACGCGTTCGCCACCGTGAATGCATTGCCGAAGATCGATCAGCAACACCGTACGGTCGACCTGACGCTGCAAGTGGACCCGAGCCGCCGTGTCTATGTGCGCCATATCAACGTGACCGGCAACACCCGCACGCGCGACGAAGTAGTGCGCCGCGAAATGCGTCAGCTCGAAAGTTCGTGGTTCGACTCGAACCGCCTGATGTTGTCGAAGGACCGTGTGAATCGTCTCGGCTATTTCACCGATGTCGACGTGACCACCGTGCCGGTGGAGGGATCGCCGGATCAGGTCGACGTGGATGTCAAAGTCAACGAGAAGCCGACCGGCGCGATTACGCTGGGAGCGGGCTTTTCGTCCACCGACAAGGTGGTACTTTCAGCCGGCATTTCGCAGGACAATGTGTTCGGTTCCGGCACGAGCCTCGCGGTGAACGTGAATACGGCGAAGACGTACCGCACGCTTTCGCTTACACAAACGGACCCGTACTTCACCGTGGACGGCATCAAGCGTATTACCGACGTCTACTACCGCACCACCTATCCGCTCTATTACTACACTGATACGAGTTTTCGCATCATCACCGTGGGCGCGGATCTGAAGTTCGGCATTCCGTTCTCCGAGGCGGACACCGTCTATTTCGGCCTCGGACTCGAGCAGAACCGGCTGAGCACGGATTCATCGACGCCGCAAAGCTATAAAGACTATGTGGCCGAGTTCGGCAATGTGGTCAACAACGTGCCCATTACAGCAGGCTGGGCGCGCGACAATCGCGACAGCGCACTGGTGCCGAGCCGCGGTTACTTCGTGCAGGCCAATAGCGAAGTCGGCACGCCGGCGGGCGGCACCGAGTACTACAAGACCGACCTTCAGGCGCAGTACTACTACTCGTTCTCGCGCGGCTTCATTCTCGGCCTCAATCTTCAAGGGGGCTACGGTAATGGGTTTGCCGGCAAGGCCTATCCGATCTTCAAGAACTACTACGCAGGCGGCATTGGCTCGGTGCGCGGCTACGAATCCGGCTCGCTCGGGCCGACCGACAAAACCACGGGCGACCCGATTGGCGGCTCGCGAATGGTCGTGGCCAACGTCGAAATGACGTTCCCGCTGCCCGGCACCGGATGGGACAGAACACTGCGCGTTTTCACCTTCGTCGACGCCGGCAATGTGTGGGGCAGCGAAGGCAATAGTACCGGCGCAAACGGCTTGCGCTACAGCTATGGCGCGGGACTCGAATGGATTTCGCCAATTGGCCCGCTGAAATTGTCGCTCGGCTTTCCGGTCGTCAAACACGCGACCGACAAGTATCAGAAGTTCCAGTTTCAGATCGGCACGTCGTTCTGATTCCGTCGACGCTTATTGCAAGCATTGCAAGCGCAAGCTGCATTGCACAGGTGAGCGGCATTCACCTGTCATCAAAAACTTTTCTTTTGCCGCTTCTGATACTCGCTGCGACCATTGTGTCAAAGGAGATCAGAACATGTCGACCACCAGTAGCAAACGCTTCACGCCCGCGTTCAATCACACGACGCTCGTCATTCTCGCCGCCGCGCTTGTTCTCAGCGCGGCAATGGGCATCCGGCAAACGTTCGGGCTCTTCATCGGGCCTTTTTCGTTCGATCGAGGTTTGCCCGTCACGCTGATCGCATTCGCGATCGCACTGCACAATCTCGTGTGGGGTTTCGCGCAACCGTTCGCGGGCGCAGCCGCGGATCGCTACGGCTCCGCGCCGGTGGTTGCATTCGGCGCGACGACTTTTGCAGCGGGCCTGGGACTCGCGGCCGCTACGCCGAGCGGCCCGTTGCTGATCGTCGGCATGGGTCTGCTGGTCGGCATTGGCGTGAGTTGCACCACGTTCGGTGTCGTGCTGCCTGCGGTCGGCCGCGTTGCGTCGCCCGAAAAACGCAGCATGGCAATGGGTCTTGTCAGCGCAGGCGGCTCTGTCGGGCAAGTATTGATGGTTCCTCTCGTGCAAGGAATCAGGCTCCATGCGGGTATCGCCACGTCGCTCTTCGTGCTCGCTTTCGTGATGCTGATGGTCGCCCCGCTCGGCATCGTATTGGACCGTCGCGCGCCTGTAGGAGCGCCGCGGCACGAAGCTCCCGCTGCGCCGTTACGCGATACGCTCGCACAGGCCGCGCGACATCGCGGCTATCGGCTGCTCACGCTCGGCTTCTTTACCTGCGGATTCCAGCTCGCATTCATCGCCACACACTTGCCCGGCTATCTGTCGCTGTGCCATATGCCGATCGGACTCGGCGCAACCGCACTCGCGCTGATCGGTCTGTTCAATATGGTCGGCAGTTGGGGTTGTGGCTGGCTCGGTGGCCGCTTCCGGCAGCATTACGTGCTTGGCTGGCTCTATCTGATTCGCAGCGCGACGATCGGCGCATTCTTCGTGTTGCCGAAGAGTGCCGTCACGGTGGTGCTATTCGCAGCGGTAATGGGCCTCACATGGCTCGGCACGGTTCCGCTGACGAGCGGACTCGTGGCGAAAGTATTCGGCACGCGGCATCTTGGCAGCCTGTTCGGCGTGTGCTTTTTGAGTCATCAGATCGGTTCGTTTCTCGGCGCGTGGCTAGGCGGCGTCGTATTCGATCTAACCGGCTCGTATTCGCTGCTGTGGCAAGCAACGGTTGCGAGCGGACTTATCGCGGCGTTGCTGCACTTTCCCATTGACGATACCGCGCTGCCCACGCCCGCCCTCCGTTCCGAACCGGCGAGCGCATAAACGGCATAGCGCAGAATAAGCCTATTTTGAAGCAGTATCCGATGCGGCTTTCGGCACGCGGCCCATCAAATAGAACTCGTCGTTGGGACGCATCGAAATGACATTGGCCATGCGATTCGACAAGCCGAAAAACGCCGTGATCGCAGCAATGTCCCAGATGTCTTCGTCGGAGAAGCCGTGTTCGCGCAGAAGCTCGAAGTCGGTTTCATCGACGCTGCCCGATTCGCGGCACACCTTCAATGCAAAGTCGAGCATGGCGTTTTGCCGCGCGGTAATGTCCGCCTTGCGATGATTGACGGCAAGCTGATCCGCGAGCAAAGGCGCCTTTTCGTAGATGCGCACGATCGCGCCATGCGCGACCACGCAATAGGGGCAATTGTTCACCGCGCTCGTGGCCACCACGATCATTTCGCGTTCGCCTTTGGTGAGGCCGCCTTCCTTTAGCATTAACGCGTCGTGGTACGCAAAGAACGCGCGAAACTCATCCGGCCGATGCGCGAGCGTCAGAAATACATTCGGCACGAAACCGGCTTTCTGCTGCACTTCGAGAATGCGCGCACGGATGTCGTCGGGCCATTCGCTGGGATCGGGCACGGGGTAGCGGCTGATCGGCTGAAGCGTTGTCATGCTGTGTCTCCTTTATCGCGCTATATGTGATGACGATTGTAGCGCTCGCGTCCATTTGCGGGGCACAGTGCACCTATGCTCGGCACAATCGTATTGCCGCTCTTCCAGAACTCCGCGCAATCCGGTATTTTGCTTCGATTCAACTCGATGAGCATGCGCGTTCATGGACCGTCTTGAAGCAATGTCGATTCTGGTGGCCGCGGCGGAAAGCGGCAGCTTCTCCGCTGCCAGCCGCAAGCTGCGCATGCCGCTGCCCACGGTAAGCCGCAAAGTCGCGGAACTGGAGGCGCATCTCAACGCGCGTCTTCTCGTTCGATCGACACGCAAGCTCACGCTCACCGACGCGGGCGTCGCCTATCTCGCGGCCTGCAAGCAGATTCTCGAACAGGTGAGCGAGGCGGAAAGCGCCGCTGCGGGCGAGTACAGCGCGCCGCGCGGAGAACTCGTGGTGACAGCGCCTGTCGTCTTCGGGCGGTTGCATATGCTGCCCGTCGTCAGCGACTTTCTCGCGGCGTTTGCGGAGATAACCGTGCGGCTCGTGCTCGCGGATCGCAACCTGCATCTGCTGGACGAGCATATCGACGTCGCGCTGCGCATCGGCAAGCTGCCCGATAGCAGCATGGTCGCGACGCAGGTGGGCACCGTGGGCCGCGTCGTGTGCGCAAGTCCGCAGTACCTTGCGCAAGCCGGCGAGCCGCAAACGCCTGCCGATCTGGCGCGCTTCTCATGCATCGTTTCGGACGCGTTGCCTTCGAGTTACGTGTGGGAGTTTGGTGGACACCAAGCCCCGCAGCAGACGGTGCCGGTTCGTGCGCGGCTGTCGGTCAATACCGTTGAAGCGGCGATCGATGCCGCCATCGCCGGCGTCGGTTTGACAAACGTGCTGTCGTATCAGGCAGCAAGCGCGGTCAGTGAAGGAAAACTGAAACTGGTGCTGCGCGAGTTCGAGCCCGAGCCGATACCGGTGAGCGTCATGCATGCGGGACAAGGCAAATTGCCGCTGAAAACGCGTAGTTTTATCGATTTCATCGTGCCGCGTCTGCGCGCGGCATTGGCTCGCGATAAGGAAATGCTGCTTGCAAAAGATCTCGCGCGCGGCAAGCATCGACGCGCGTCGCCGGGTCGATAACTCGTTCCGCAATCACCGCATGCGCAACACCGCCGCGCCGCTTAGTCTGCCGTCGCGCAGATCGTCGAGGGCCCGGTTTGCATCCGCGAGCGCATAAGGCGTGGTTTCGATTTGCAACGGCATTCGCGCCGCGAGTTGCATGAAGGCATGACCGTCGGCGCGCGTGAGGTTCGCAACCGAACACACGCGCCGTTCGCCCCACAACAGATCGTAGGGGAACGACGGAATGTCGCTCATATGAATGCCGCCGCACACGACAACGCCGCCCTTCGTCACGGCCCTCAATGCAGCGGGCACGAGTGGCCCGGCCGACGCGAAGATGAGCGCCGCGTCGAGTTGTTCGGGCGGCGTCTCGTCGCTGCCGCCGGCCCAGTGCACCCCGAGCCCCAACGCGAACTGCTGCGCGGCGGTATCGCCCGGACGCGTCAGCGCGAACACCGTGCGGCCCTGGTGCAGCGCCACCTGCGCGACGATATGCGCGGCCGCGCCGAACCCGTAGATGCCGATTGCGCGCGCATCGCCTGCCATGCTCAGTGTGCGATAGCCGATCAGGCCGGCGCATAGCAGCGGTGCCGCTGCGACGTCGGAATAGCGCTCGGGTAAGTGCAGGCAATAACGCGCATCGGCGACCGTGCGCTCCGCGTATCCGCCGTCGATCGTATAGCCCGTAAAGCCCGGAGCGTCGCACAAATTTTCGCGGCCGCTCGTGCAATAGCGGCAGTGGCCACAGGTGTGGCCGATCCACGGCACGCCAACGCGATCGCCCACCTGAAACCCGGCGACGCCGTTGCCCAATGCCGCCACCGTTCCCACGATCTCATGTCCGGGAATGACGGGCCGCTTCGGATGCGCGAGTTCTCCGTCGACGACATGCAAATCCGTTCGGCACACGCCGCACGCGTGAATGTCGATCAGCAACTGGCCAGCCGCCGGTTGCGGATCGGACATGTCGCGCTCATGCAGCACCGCAGCGCTTCCGTCGAACACCATTGCGCGCATGTCATTCCTTCTTGCGTGGCGATGGCGTGGAGCCGCTCCATGTGCTCGCCGTTTGCCGGGCGATGACGCGAACCAAACGCCGGCTTTGCAAGCTTACTGGCTCGCCGCGGATGCGCCTCCCATCGGCGGCGCGACGCTATTGCTCGTGGCAGCCGGCCCGCTCATGCCGGCCGTTCCCGCCGTATCGTTCGAGCCGGAGCGTTTGCATCCGAACGTGCCGCCTGCCAGCGCCGCGATCAATACCGCGACCATTGCCTTGCCTAGAACTCGTTCCATCATCCTCTCCTCACGGGTCGTGAGCGTCGGGCATCGCGCTTCTCGCCGTTGGCGACGCGCGATCGCTTCGACAAATCGTGCGGACGCCGGCGATTGATTGCCTCACAAAGCGCCTTGAAACAGGACGCATGATCGACATGCCGACGCGACACGGCTTCGCAATATGCGACCGCCTTCTGTCCCTGTACAAGTTGCAATCCTGTGTAAAAAGCGCAACCCGTATGCGGCCTGCGCTCGCGTCGGTTATTGCGTCCGCGAACGCGCAGTCCACTGCATCCTCGCGTACATGGTTCGATGTTTGCGAGTTCGCATTGCAGAGTAAGGACGGCAACGCATAATCGGAACGCACGCATGAGTTGCGCCCGCTTTGACGACGCCGCCCTACGAACACACACTATGCGAGGTCAGTCATGCGCGAAACGGACCGGCAGCAGCGGATCGAGGAAATCGAACTGGCGCTCGCGAGCGCCTTTGAATCGCCGAAATCGCCGAGTGTCATTACCTACGATGAAGGCGCCACGTTTTACATGCAGTTGGCGTGGGTTCTGCAATCGCACGGCGATACATCGCTCGATACGCGTTGCGCCGCGACGCTCCGGTTTTCTCAGGCGCAGATAAACCGGTATGCGGCGATGGACACCATCAAGCGCAGGACGATTCAGGAGCGGCTCAAAGCGACTGTACAGACGCGTTTTGCCGAATTGAAAAGCTCGTCCCCACACCAGAACGACTGTGCGCTTGAAGTGAATGTGGATGACAGTCTGTTCGACGTGCCGGAAGAACCTGTTTAATCGCGCGGCAGTTGAATGCGTTGTTGCGCGATAAAACGCTCGCCGCTTACGCGTAGCGCGCGAGAAACATATCCGCCGCGGATTCGGCGATTGTCTGCTGCTCGGTCTCGCTGAGCGGCGGCTGTCCCATCGTCACTTGCGGCCAGAACGCAAACGCCTTGACGAGCCCTTGCAACTGATGCGAGGCAAACACAGGGTCTGCAATTCGCAGACGCTGGTCGGCCGCGGCCGCGCGTATCCACACGGTCAGATCTTCCTCGCGTTCGCCGAGACGCGCGACCATATCGCGCGCGCGTTCGGGCGAATGAATGCCCGCGGCGATCGCAACGCGCGCGAGCGCGAGGAACGCTTCGTCGTTGATAAGCCGCAGTTTGCGCATTAAAAGTTCGATTAGTTGCTCGCGCAACGGCACGCTCGCCCGATACGCGAGTGTCTGGCCGGCGTGACTCGCGTCCCACAACTGCCGCAGTATTTCGGCGAAGAGCGCTTCCTTGCTGGGGAAATGGTTATAGACCGTGCGCTTCGATACATTCGCGCGCGCGGCGATGCGGTCCATGCTGGTGGCGTCGAAACCGGCCGCCAGAAATTCTTCGATCGCCGCGTTAATCACGGCGACACGCTTGCGGTCGGTGAGGCGTTGATGAGTGACGGTGGGGTCCATCCGGAAATTTTACACTGTGCAGTTTACTTTTCGAGATTATAAAGTACACTGCTCAGTCTACTTTCCAACTCGGGACGCCACACATGACATCGCTCCTCGACTCCATCAGCCGGACTTTGGGTTTCGCTGCCGCGAGGCGCGGACGCGAGTTGTCCGCGCTGTCGGCGCAGCATGACGGCGAGCGCTTTCGCAACGTGAAGCCGCGTCCTGTCGAAGGCTTCGGCAAGACCTTGCGCATTGCGTGGAATGTGCTGCTCAACAAGCCGTCGGGCACGGCGCCGCTGGCCACCTTGCCGGTCGACAGATTGACGCGCGAGGATCTCGATGCGGCGCCGGATAGAAGCCTTTACCGGCTCGGACATTCGACCGTGCTGCTCAAGTTGCGCGGTGAGTTCTGGTTAACCGATCCGGTGTTCGCAGAACGCGCTTCACCATTTCGGCGCTTCGGTCCCAAACGTTTTCATGCGCCGCCTATTGCGCTCGAAGATCTGCCGCCGCTTGCCGGCGTGATTCTTTCGCACGACCACTACGACCATCTGGACCACGAAACAGTGCTCGCGCTTGCCGCTACGACAAAGCTCTTTGTCACGCCGCTCGGCGTCGGCGACCGGCTTATCGAATGGGGTATCGACGCGGGCAAGGTCCGTCAACTGGACTGGTGGCAAAGCGTGGAGATCGACGGGATCGCATTCACCGCAACGCCTGGCCAGCATTTCTCGGGGCGCAGCCTGTTCGACGGCAACAGCACGCTGTGGGCGTCGTGGGTTATCGTCGATAACGATTTGCGCGTGTTCTTTAGCGGCGACACGGGCTACTTCGACGGCTTCAGGACTATCGGCGAACGCCTCGGTCCGTTCGACATCGCGCTCGTCGAAACCGGCGCGTACGACGCGCAATGGCCGTACGTCCACATGCAGCCGGAAGAGACGGTACAGGCACACGTCGATTTGCGTGGCCGCTGGCTTGTGCCCATTCACAACGGCACGTTCGATCTCGCGATGCACAGGTGGTATGACCCGTTCGAGCGCGTGCTGGGTCTCGCCGCTGCGCGCGGCGTCGCGCTTTCCACACCACGCATGGGCGAGCGGCTCGACCTCACAGCGCCGCATCGTGGCGAGCGTTGGTGGCGTAACGCAATGGAAGTCGCCGAAGCGCCGCAAACGTCGCGGGGCCTGTTCGCACGTCTGTTCTCGTGCAACACCGCACGGCGCGCGGAACCAGGCAGCAGCGCATAAGGCGGACTGTTTCATCGCACCTAGAAGGTGTGCTGCATTCCCACGCCATATGTGCTGCCTGACGGATTCGCAGTGAGTTTGTCGTATGAATAGACGGTATAGACGAACGTGCGTTTCGACAGAATGTACTCGTAAGCAAGGCTCGCCGTGTTGCGCACGTTGCTGTGATTCAGCGGCGCACTGTGTTTGGTGCGTGCCCACTCGGCGAGTATCACATTCGACGGCGTGAGCGGCACCGAAACGCCCAGTTCATAAGTGTGCGAGCCGGTCTCCACATTGTTATTGCTGGTCATTTGCGCGGCGCCGTAGACCTTCATGAACCTCGCGTCATACGCGGCTCCTGCGAGATAAAGGTACTGACCGCTTGACGGCGCAACCGCCGCAGTGCGTACGCGTTGCGCGGAAAATACCGCCGTGAGCGGTCCTTTTGCGTAGGTCAAATGCAGGCCGATATTGTCGCGCCCCTGGTGCCCCGTCGTGCTGCTTACGCTATAAATCGCGGTGCCCGTGAGCCCACCATAATTTGGCGAAACGTACTCGATTGCGTTTTGCCAGACCGTATCGCCAATCACCGTGTTGCTATAGCTCGCCGTGTACGACTGCACGATCAACGGCGAAAAGACAACGGAAGAACCGAACGGATTGACGAGTTGCTGGTTGATATACGTCGGGTTGGTTTGCTCGCCAAACTTGAACGTGCCGTATGCGCCGGTAAGTCCCACATAGGCGTTGCGTGAAAATAGCCCGTCAGTCGTATTGCGTCCCATCTGCCCGGTATTCGGCCGGAAAAAACTTTCGAGGCTGAAGATCACCGCGTTGCCGCCGCCAATGTCCTCGCGGCCGCGAATGCCCCAAAACGATGTCGTCATTCCGCCGCCGCCCATCTGCACCGTACTCGAGCGTGTCGTGCTGAGTTTGGAACTGTCGACATACATGCCGATCAGGCCGTACATCTGCACCGACGATGAAGACACGGACGCCGCGCCCGCCGCGGCTTGTGAAGAATCGGCGTGCGCGGTGCCGCTCGCCGCCATCGAAAGAACCGTCGCAATGCACGCAGCGTTCACGTGCAGCATGCGGCGCATGGCATTTGTTTTTGTCCACATGAATCATGTCTCCAGACCAGTTTCTATTTTTTGAATGCAAGCGTCCCCTGCTGCGTGCGCGAATGCTCTCGCAGTCATCAGGACACTGCAATGTATTCGGCGGCTAGACCGTCAATTCCTGCGCTTAATCCGTGCGTCGGCGCGACATGCCTGCATTGAGCTTCGATCGATCGAGCTCGTGTTCCCACGCGGAGACGACGAGCGTCGCGACGCCGTTGCCGATCGTGTTCACAATCGCGAGACCTGTACCCATGAAACGGTGAATGCCGAGAATCAGCACCATGCCGGAGACTGGAATGAGCGGGAAAACCAGTAACGTCGAAGTCAGCATCACGAATGCGGCGCCGGCCACGCCGCTCGCTCCTTTCGACGTCAGCATCGCCACGCCCACCAGCGTCAGTTGCTGCATGAGGCTGAGCTCGATGTTGAATGCCTGTGCGATAAAAAGCACGGCCATCGTCAGATAGATGTTGGTGCCGTCGAGATTGAATGAATAGCCGGCCGGAATGACGAGTCCGACAACCGATTTCGAGCAGCCAAGACGCTCGAGCTTTTCGAGCATCTGCGGCAGCGCGGCCTCGGAAGAACTCGTGCCCAGCACAATCAGGATCTCTTCGCGGATATAACTCATGAAGCGCAGAATGCTGAAACCGAGTAGCCGCGAAATCGCGCCGAGCACCACGATCACGAATACGAACAGCGTCGCATAGAAGGCGCCGATCAGTTTCAGCAAAGGCACGACCGCGCCGATACCGTACGTCCCGATCGTGAACGCAATCGAGCCAAAAGCGCCGATCGCGGCCACTTTCATGATGATGTGCACGATGCCGAAAAAGGTATGCGCGAAATAGTCGATCATCGCGATCAGCGGGCGCCCGCGCTCTCCGGTGGCGGCAAGCGCCGCGCCGAACAGCACTGAAATCAGCAGGATTTGCAGTACATTGCCCGATGCAAAAGCGCCTGTGACGGTGTCGGGAATGATGTGCATCAGGAACTCGACTGTATTCTGCTGATGCGCCGCAGTCGTATAACCGGCGAGAGCTTTCGTATCGATGGTGGCCGGATTCAGGTTAAAACCGCTGCCAGGATGAAAGACATGTCCTGCCACGAGCCCGACCACGAGCGAGAGCGTCGACACGATTTCGAAGTAGAGCAGCGCCTTGCCGCCTACTCGCCCGACCTTCTTCATGTCGCCCATTCCGGCAATGCCGGTCACAACGGTGCAGAAGATAATTGGCCCGATCACCATCTTGATCAGCTTGATGAACGCGTCGCCAAGCGGTTTCATCTTCACGGCAAGCGACGGCGCGAAATGCCCAAGCAGCACGCCAATAACGATCGCGACGAACACATGAAAGTAAAGCGTGCGATAGAACGGCTTCCTTGCGCCGGACGCGGACGAGGTCATGACGGCGCTCTCGCTCATGAAGCCGCTCCTGCTCGAATGACGCGGGCATTAGTGCTGATCATCTTTGTCTCCATCGGGAATAGTGAGCGGAAAGCCGATATATATACAGGTCGCTTTCCACAGAGCTGCCATCTGATGCGGCAGTTCTCGATACCGGTACAGCGTCAACTACGATGAGCGAAAGCCGTAAAGCCGCGCGGGATTCGTCACCAGCAGCTTTTCGCGCAATGCCTCGTCGGGGCAGAAACGGAACAGCAGGTCGACCAGTTCGCCATCGTTCGGCATATCCTTGCTGATGTTCGGATGCGGCCAATCGGTGCCCCACAGTACCCGGTCCGGCGCGGCGTCGATGAGTGCTTGCGCGAATGGAATCGCATCGTCGAACGGCCGGTAGCCTGCCGAAACGCGCTCGGAACCGCATACCTTGACCCATGCGAGCGGATTGCGCATGAGATCGAGTAGTTGGCGAAAGGGCTGCTGATCGAGTCCCGCTTCAGCACGCACACGGCCCATGTGATCGATCACGAACGGGACGTTGATGCGCGCGATCCGCTCCGCGTATTGCAGAATGTCCTGCGCGTCCAGATGTAACACGACATGCCAGCCAAGTTGCTCGATGCGTTCGAGTACACGGTCGAACACATCGAGATCCGGCGCGCCGCCAAGATGAGCGACGAAGTTAAAACGCACGCCTCGCACACCGCGCGCGTCGAGGTCGGCGAGTTGCGCATCGGTCACATCGCCGTCGACGATCGCGACGCCGCGATAACGGCCGTCACTTCGGGCAATCGCGTCGAGCATCGCGGTGTTGTCGGTGCCATGACAGCTCGCTTGCACGATCACGCCGCGACTCACGCCGAGAAAATCGTGCAGCGCGACGAGTTGCTCGAAAGGCGCGTCGGGCGGCGTGTAGCTGCGATCCGGCGCATACGGGAAAACGTCGGCGGGACCAAAGACATGACAATGCGCGTCGCAGGCGCCGGCGGGCAGTCGCTGCGCGGGACGGACAGGATGGGGATCGGGCGGCAAGCAGGATTTCATATGTGCTTCGTCTCTATCTGGTTCTGATGGCCGCGGCGCGGCTGCGTGCGGCGGCTGCGTGCGGCGGCTGCGGCGCGGCTGAGTGCGGCTGCGTATGTAAGCTGGAGTAAGCGGATTGTGGCGGCACGCGCGGCTCGATACAATCGCTATACCAAACTAGCTGATATGTGTTTTTCACATAGCTCTCATCATGGACCTCAAGCAGTTGGAAGCGTTTGTGCACGTCGCCGAACTCGGCAGCTTTACGCGCGCTGCGATTACGCTCGACACCAATCAGCCGGCACTCAGCAGGCTCGTGCGGCAACTCGAAGTCGAATTGCGTCACACGCTGCTCGAACGCAATGGCCGCGGCGTCACGCTCACGCCGGCTGGTCAGCGAATGCTGGCTCATTCCAAAGGGATACTTTCGCAGGTGCAGCGCGCGTCACAGGATCTCGACGAATTGCGCGGCACCGTCGGCGGGCACTTTTGCATCGGCATTACGCCGAGCTTCGCGAAAGTCGCCACCCATGAACTCGTGCGCAGTTTTCGTACGTCGTTTCCGGGCGCGACTATTTCCGTTGCCGAGGGACTGTCGACCTATCTGATCGAATGGTTGATGATGGGCCGAGTGGACGCCGCGGTTCTCTACGACACGTTCGACACACCGCTAATCGACAAGCGCACTGTCTTTACCGAGGAACTCTTTCTGATCGGCGCGGATGACGGCAAACCAGTTGCAAAGGCCGCGCGCGAGACGGTTAAAACCATCGCACTGCGCGACATTCCACGCTATCCGCTCGTCATTCCGGGCCGCATGCATGCAATCCGGCGCATGCTCGAATCGGTTGCGGCCGAACAAGGCGTGAGACTCGATATCGAACTCGAAGTGGACGCCGTGTCGTCGATTCTCGATCTGGTCAGCGAGGGCATCGGCTATGCGGTGCTGCCACTCAACGCAACCGTGAGCGACGCGCTCAAGCGGCGCTTTCGCGTGATCCGCATTACCGAGCCAACTCTGTTCAGCCGGCTCGCCATTGCAACGAGCAGCAAGCACACGCTGTCGCAACTCGCGGTTCAGGCGATTGCAATGCTCGAGGAGCGGGTATTGCCTCTTTATAGCGCAGTGCGCAGCCAGTAAGAAAAGAGAAGGCAATAGAGGCGGAGAACTCCGGCTATCGCTTCTAACGCCGCCAACAAGCCGAAGCCTCAATCCGTGACGATCACTGCAACGGCTTTCGCCTGTTTCAATTCGAATGTACTGAGCCGCCCCGCGCGAACGTCGAGTACCAGACGCTCGATCAATTCGGCTTCGCGCTGCTGATCCAGGTCAACGTCCGTTGCGGACGCAATCTTGTCGAGGCTTAGGCGTCGGCGCGCCAGCAGGAAATTGACGGCGCTGGCACGCCGCATAAAGAACTGCTCCATCTTCGTGTTTCTTCGTGTCGTCAGTGCAAAGACGCATTGCTTGTAGCGGAGCGCGACGTTAGCACGCGCATAAAGGCGGCCATAACGGTGTAAAGAACTGGAAAGAAACGCGGCTTGGACGCCGTGTCCGCTTGCGCTCACCTCCAGGCATCTTCAAACCCATCGCCGCAGCTTTAGCTGCAGTTGCGCGTCGTTCGCAGCCGCAAACGCTAACATCGCGGCATTCCCGCTGCTGCGACTAGAATATCCAGCATACATCCGGCGGAGAACCACGCTCGCCGCTTTGCTATTGTCGGCCGCGAATACGATACTAATGGCCTGTTCTTATTCCGCCTCGAGGAACCGCCGATGACCGCCCTGCTCACTCGCGAATCCGCGTCGAAATTCGCCAATCTCGCGCTCGCTCATCTCACACGCGAATACCCAAACAAACTCACGCATTCGCTGGCCGGTCCGCAAGACGTACAAAGCCCCCGCGCATTGCATCCGATTTTTTACGGCAGCTACGACTGGCATTCGTGCGTGCATGGCTACTGGCTGGTTCTTCATCTTATCGAGCGCTTCCCGGACTTGCCGGAAGCAGAACGTATCGTCGCCGTGGTGGACGAGCATTTGACGGCGGCGAACGTAGCCGGGGAACGCGCTTATCTCGAGTTGCCGCATAACCTGGGCTTCGAGCGGCCTTATGGCTGGGCTTGGTTGCTCGCGCTCAGCGCGCAATTGCATTCGTCGAAGCTCTCGCATGCCGCGCGCTGGTCGAAGACTTTCGCGCCGCTTACCGAGATCTTCGTCGAACGTTTCGAGACGTTTCTGCCGAAAGCCACTTATCCGCTGCGCGTCGGCACGCATTTCAACATGGCATTCGCGCTTGCGCTCACGCTGGATTTCGCGCGGCAAACTTCGCGCGGCTCGCTGGAGGCGTTGATTGTCAGCACCGCGGAGCGCTGGTTTTTGCACGACGTAGCGTGCCAGGCATGGGAGCCCGCCGGCGACGAATTCCTCTCGCCCTCGCTGATGGAAGCGGAATTGATGCGGCGTGTGTTGCCGTCCGCGCAATTCGTCGACTGGTTTGGGCGCTTTCTGCCCGACCTCGGCGCAAAAAAGCCGGCTACGTTATTCGAACCCGTTACGGTAACGGACCGCACCGACGGCAAGATCGCGCATCTCGACGGTCTCAATCTGAGCCGCGCCTGGTGCCAGCGCTCGCTGGCTCGCGCACTGCCGGCAGGCGACATACGACGCACGGCATTGCTCGATGCAGCCGAGCGTCACTTGCAAAGTGCGCTGCCTCATGTGGCCGGAGACTACATGGGCGAGCATTGGCTCGGGACGTTCGCCACGCTCGCCCTGGAGGCGTAAAGCAGTTGCGGGCCGGCCCTTCTAATCGGCCTGCCCGCACGCCGCTTTTACATCACTGCGTCGACAGCTTCTTCGGCTTCGGCGGCGCCTGCACCTTGCTGTACTGAAACTCGGGCGTCGCCTTCAACGCTGCCTTCGTCGCGCCCGGCAGATAGAAGTTGCCCGAGCGAACGTCGAGTGCCGCAATAGGCACCGCTACATCATGCGACGCAACGCCGAGAAAGCCGCCCGCGGCGACAATCGCTGCGGAAAGAGAACCATCCGGCGCCACCACCAGATCGCGGATCGAACCGATCTTCTCATTCTGATCGTTGTACACGGCCTTGCCGAGAATGCTCTTCTTCACGCTCCAGCCGCTCAGCAGCGCATTCGATTGTTCGATAGTCACGCCGAGCGGTTGCGTGCCGGCAACTTGCGCCTGCGCGCCGAAACTCGCTGCGGCAACCGCAGCGGCTACCAGAAGTTTGCCCAAAGTCATTTCATTTACTCCGTTTTTTTAGAAGACTGACCGGCGCAGGATCGCGCCGAGAGAAGCGCTGCCAACTCATCATACCGGCTACGTCGCGCGGCTGCAGACACGGTGCCATTGGCATCACGCGCTGCGGCTTGCGCGCGACGGTAGAATTGCATCAGGCGACAACACGCCTTTCGCAAGATCCAGGGTGGTGAGTTTGACAAAGCTCGAGCAGGGTTTCATTTTGACGCGGCATTGGCGGGACGCGCCCGCCGGCACCGAAGTCGATTTCTGGCTGGCAACCGACGGCGGGCCTCGTCACGTGCGTTTGCGCCATCAAACGTCCGTGGCATTCGTGCCCGCGGAACAGCGCGAGCGCGTCGAATCCATCTTGCGCCGCGAGGCGCCTCTCGATCTGCGTCCGCTGGAACTGCGCGACTTCCATCACCGGACGGTAATGGGACTTTACTGCCCGCAATATCGACAGTTGACCGGCCAGGAAAAACGCTTGAAGCAAGGCGGCGTGGATGTCTATGAAGCCGACATCTTTCCGCCCGAGCGCTACATGATGGAGCGTTTCATCACTGCGCCAGTGTGGTTCGGCGGCGAACAGCAAAGCGACGGTACGCTCGTCAATGGCGAATTGAAGCCGGCCGCGGACTATCGTCCTTCATTGAAACTCGTGTCGCTCGATATCGAAACGAGTGTGCATGCCGAACTCTATTCGATTGCATTGGAAGGCTGCGGTCAGCGCCAGGTGTACATGCTAGGACCGCCGAATGGCGATGCGGGCCAACTCGACTTCGACCTCGAATACTGCGAAACGCGCGCCCAGTTGCTTGAAAAGCTCAACACATGGATAGAGCGGCATGATCCCGATGCGATCATCGGATGGAATCTCGTGCAATTCGATTTGCGTGTGCTGCAGCAGCATGCCGAGCAATACCGCGTGCCTTTGAGACTCGGCCGCGGCGGCGCGGTGATGGAGTGGCGCGAACACGGCCTGAAGCAGAATCACTATTTTGCGGGCGCTGCGGGGCGCCTGATTATCGACGGCATCGAGGCGCTGCGTTCGGCCACCTGGAGCTTTCCCTCGTTCAGCCTCGAGCATGTGTCGCAAACGGTACTGGGCGAAGGCAAATCCATCGACAATCCGTATCAGCGCATGGACGAAATCCAGCGCCGCTTCGACGAGGACAAGCCCGCACTCGCCCGGTACAACCTGAAGGATTGCGAGCTCGTCACGCGCATCTTCGCGAAGACGGAACTGCTGCCGTTTCTGCTGGAGCGCGCCACTGTGACCGGGCTGCCCGCGGATCGCAGCGGCGGCTCGGTCGCTGCGTTCACGCATTTGTATATGCCGCGAATGCATCGGCAAGGCTACGTCGCGCCCAATATCGGCGACGTGGCCGGCGCCGCGAGTCCCGGCGGTTTCGTGATGGACTCGCGCCCGGGCTTATACGATTCGGTGCTGGTGCTCGATTACAAAAGCCTGTATCCGTCGATCATTCGCACTTTTCTGATCGACCCTGTCGGGCTCGTGGAGGGCATGCTGAATCCCGGCGACGATCAGTCCGTACCCGGCTTTCTCGGCGCGCGTTTTTCACGCACGCGTCATTGTCTGCCGTCGATTGTCAGTCAGGTATGGCAAGGTCGCGAAACCGCGAAACGCGAGCACAACAAGCCGCTTTCGCAGGCGCTGAAGATCATCATGAATGCGTTTTACGGCGTGCTCGGCTCGACCGGCTGCCGCTTTTTCGATCCGCGTCTTGCCTCGTCGATAACCATGCGCGGCCACGAAATCATGCACCGCACGCGCGAGCTGATTCAGGCCGAAGGTTATGAAGTCATTTACGGCGACACGGATTCGACCTTCGTCTGGCTGCGGCACGCGCACAACGAAGAAGAAGCGGGCCGCATCGGACGCGCGCTCGTCGAGCATATCAACGCGTGGTGGCGGCAGGATTTACAACAGCGCTTCGGACTCGACAGTGCACTCGAATTGCAATTCGAGCGGCATTACCGGCGCTTCTTCATGCCGACCATTCGCGGCGCGGAAGAAGGCAGCAAGAAGCGCTATGCCGGTCTCACGGTATCGGCGGATGGCAGCGAAGAGATCGTCTATAAAGGACTCGAAACGGTTCGCACCGACTGGACTCCGCTCGCGCAGCAGTTTCAGCAGGAACTCTATAGACGCATCTTCACGCAGCAGCCGTATCAGGATTACGTGCGCGACTATGTGCGCGATACGCTCGCCGGCAAGCTGGACGATCAGCTCGTCTATCGCAAGCGTCTGCGCAGACCGCTCGGCGACTACGAACGCAACGTGCCGCCGCACGTGCGCGCCGCGCGCGTGGCCGACGAATTCAATCGCCGGCAAGGGCGTCCGCTGCAATATCAGAACGGCGGCTGGATCAGCTATGTGATGACGATTGCCGGCCCCGAGCCGCTCGAAACGCTGCGTTCCGCGATCGACTACGAACACTATCTCACGCGTCAATTGCAACCCGTTGCGGATGCAATCTTGCCGCTGTTGCGCGACGACTTTACACGGCTCACGTCCGGTCAAAAGCAGTTGTTCTGACGCCGCGCGACTCAGGGCTAACAGATCTTCTCAATCGCAACCATTACCTCGGAGCAGGGAAGCCGAGGGCGTCCGCCTTCGTGCGCAACTCGGCGAAACGGCCGCCTGGCGCACTCATGGCCGTATTCGGCATGAGTTGGCTCTTGTCCAGTTGCGCAATGCCGCTCGCGCCCGCGCCCGCCGTCGACAAATTCGAGCATGCCGAGCCGAACGTGCCTTGTGCCACCGCGATGGCCGGCGCGTGCGTGCGCGCGGGATCGGTAAAGTCGAGCGCGTAGGCCATATTGAATGTCGCCGAATCGCTTGCGCGCACACCGAGTGGATCGAGACCGAAACGCCATGCGAGCAACTGGTGAATCGAACTCGGATCGAACGGATAGCGCGACACATAATTGGCGCGCACACGCGGCCCGAACAGCATGCAGGGCACGCGAAAGCCGAGCCTTCCGTCGTTGCCGAGCGAAGCCTCCGCACTCGACACCGGCTTCACGGGCGGCGCCACATGCTCCATGAAACCGCCCCACTCGTCGTACACGAGGATCATCAGCGTTCTGCTCCAGTTCGGGCTCGTGCGTAACGCGTCGTAGATCTGGCCGAGCAGCACCTGGCCGTTGCGCACGTCGGCATGCGGATGATCGTCGTTCGACGTACCCTGCGCTTCACCGCCAAAGCTCGGATCGACCATGCAGAACGAGGGCAAAGTACCTGCGGCTGCGTCGGAGAGAAAGTCGGAGAAGAGCTTTGAGCGGCCCACGTACCGCGTTCCGTAAAGCGCGGTGAACGGCACGTCGTGGAAGTAGTACGTCGACGAAATGTTCTTTGCGTCGAGACGGTCCCAGATGGTCGGCAACGACGAGGTGTCGAGCGTGTCGGACAAGCGGTCCGTTTGTCCGCTATGCAGATACACGCGGTTTGGATAAGTGTCCGCGAGAATGCCGCTCATGTAGTAGTCGCACACGGTGTACTGCGTGACTGCGCCGCGATAGAAGTCGAGATCCGCGGACTGGAAATAGCCGATCGGAAGCAGGTCGCCGCGCGTGAGGCTTGTACCGGCCGTGAGCAGGAAGCCGTTCATTGCGCCATTGGCGAGATGAACGCGTCCAGCATCGTATGAATGATTCGGGTCCGCGAACGAGCACGCCTGGAAGCCATACGCGGGGTTCGTGGCAAGCGCGAACGGCGTGTGTGTTTCGCCGAACACGTCCTTGAAGTTCCGACCGGTCTGCGCGGTTTCCGCATTCGGGACCCAGCCCAGCAGATGATCGAATGAACGGTTTTCCATCGTCACCAGCACGACATGGTCGATGCCCGAGGTAGCGGGATCGGGTAGCGCGGGACGCGGGAGATTCGCACGGGCGGGCGGAATCGTGCCGACGGGCTGCGATCCGCCTGAGCCGGAGCCGCCATTGCTGTCGCCTCCACCGCCTCCTCCACAAGCCGACAATGCGATGGACCCTGCAAGCGCCGCGAGCACCTTGCGACGGCTCGGATCGGCGGGATCAGCCGGGGCGGCCAGGGTGGCCGGAGTGGCGAGTGTCGTGGGCTTGCTCGTCATGATCGTCTCCCTTATTAACTGCTTGCTGTTTTCGCGGAAGAATTCGCGACGCGGCTCCTGAAATACCGCGAGGCGATTTCGTGCAACAAGGGAGCAATTACTGTTCCGCGACAACAAAAAAGCCGGGCTGACGCATGCAATACATACATGCAGCCCGGCTTTTCAAACGACCGCAAACTCAATCCATTCGTCAGAAGCGGTGAATGATGCCCACGCCGAAAGCGAACTGATTGCCGGTCGTCGACGGCGCGGTGTTGTAGCCGTCGCCAAGCGTCGCCGTGGCGTCGATGATCTGCCCAGCCCCATTCGTGCCGAGCGTCTTCCCCTTCGCATGTTGATACGCTTCCAGCGCGTAAAGGCCAGTGCGTTTTGAAAGCGAGTAGTACTGGGACAGGTTGAACTGGTGATACTGCGCGCTGTCTTCAATGCCGTTCGCTCGTGTCGCGCGCGTGTAGCTGTAGCCCGCGCCGAAATCCCACGCGACCATCGGCTTCCAGTGCAACACGAGACCGCCTGTATTGAAGATGGCCGTGTCGTGGAATTTCGAGCCTGTGCCCGGAATGTACTGCACGTTCGTATAGGTCGCCGTGACGTCCCACGCGCTGTTAAACGTATAACCGCCACCCACTGCGAAACGCTGCTGCGCCTGCGCGGTCTGATAGCCGTTCGTCACCGCGGATACGCCGATCTGCGAGCCGCCGTTCGTTGTCGTGGAATCCGCGCCCCATGTGCCGCCGCCGAGCGTCGAGTTGTTGATCCGCGAGAAGCCGACCGCGAGGCCGATCGGACCCAACGCATATTGCGCCGCAGTGGACCATGTCGAGCCGCGGTTCGTGCTGCCGGCCACGCCGCCGAGCGAATACGAACCGCTCACAGTCAGACCGTATAGTTTCGGCGACGTGTATTCGAGCGTGTTGTTCGCGCGGTAAATCGTATCGAGACCGTCGACGTCGCCAGGATGCGCGCCATAGTAGCCGGTGAGCCAGGTCGTCGGACTATACGGCGAAAGCATCTGGTAGTACGACGCATATTGGCGACCCGCCGTGAAAGTACCGTACGCGGGATTGGTAACGCCGACCCAGGCCTGGCGGCCGAACATCGCATTGCTGTATTGCTGCGCGCCCGTCCCCGAGTTAAAGCCTGATTCAAGCTGGAAAATGACCTTCGTGCCGCCGCCGAGATCTTCCCCGCCTTTAAGGCCAAGGCGACTGCCAGCCCATACACCGGGCGTGAACTTGACAGCGGATTTGCCGCCGCTCGTCGAGCCCAGCGTGGACGTCTGATTGCTGGTGTAAGAAAGGCCGTTATCGACAATACCGTACAACGTCACGCTGCTTTGCGCGAAGGCCGGCACTGAGGCCGCCAGCGCCGCGCCGAATAGCGCGACGTCAATTCCCCTGAGACTTCTTTTCATTCTCCCGATCTCCAATTGCTACGTCTTTGTTGAAATACTTTTTTGCGCTTCTCTTTCGAACCGGCGCTTCACCGTCAATGCAAGCGGCACGGTGAAGAAGATGTGAGACATAAAGCCGCCGATAATCACCGCGGGGTCGTAGTAGTTCGGGTGATTATCTGAAGCGATCATGATGGCCACGTGCATGACGATCCACGCGAGCACCGCATAGAAGAGTGCGACGAGCGTCGCTTCAATGCCGCGTCGGCGAAAGTATGGCCAGACGGCGGAGAACAGCACGCCCCATGCAATCGCGAACACGAAATGAATACCCGTGCCCACTACGTAGGCCCATATACCGATCGACTCCTGCACGCCCTTGCCGAATACGAGACCCGTTGCGTTGCGCGGAATGCCGGCGAGCGGCATCAGATGCTGCGCGCCGACCCAGATCAACGCCTCGTAAATCCAGATGATCACCGCGCCGAGCAATCCGCCCGCCACGCCCGCGCGAATCATTGCCTGACGATTGGGCCACGTCCACCGGGACGAAAGTTCTGTTCTTTTAAACTCGCTCGCGCTTGCACTCAACTTGCCGTCCATGTCTGCTCCCGGATAAACGCGCTGTAGATGTAGTAAGCGCGCTGTGTTCGCGTTCGATACAAGAACGGAGGCGCAAGCTGAACGCCGCAAGTTCTCGCCACTCACTGCAAAACAGATCTATGCGTCGGCAACCGGACTCGTAATGAAACGCAAGGCAAGCCGGTTCATCCCGATTGCCACGGCCGCGATAATGGCGGGAACCGCAAGCACCGAAAACACGACCTGGAAGCTGAATCCGAGCGACAGCAACGCGCCGCCCACGAGCGAACCGAGAATGCCGCCGAGCCGCCCAAAGCCGAGCATCCAGCTCACGCCGGTTGCGCGAGCGCGGGTCGGATAGCAGCTTGGCGCGAGTGCATTGAGCCCCGTCTGCGCACCGCTCATGAAGAAGCCCGCACACGTGACGAGAACCGGCAACAAACTCGACTTCAGTGTGCCCATGCCGAGCGCGAAGATAAACACGCCGCCAAGCAGATACGCGGCGCCAATCACGCCGTTGCGATCCAGACGGTCCATCGCGAAGCCCACCGCGACGGCGCCAATCGTGCCGCCCAACTGGAACATGCCGGTGATCGCAGCCGCGCGTTCGACGGGCAAGCCGGCGTCCTTGATCAGCGTCGGCAGCCAGCCGGTCAACAGATAAATGATGAGAAGGCCCATGAAATACGTGAGCCACAGCATCAGCGTGCTGAGCGCGTAACCATCGGCGAATAACATGCGCACCGGCGCCTTTGCCGCAACCACGGGTTCGGGCGACGTGAAACGCACGTCCTTGTCGAACAGGTGGCCGCAGACGCGTCCGAGCGTCGCCGCGATACGTTCGTTCGGCATCTTGCGCACCAGCATCAGGCGAGCGGACTCTGGCAAGAGCCACAACAAAAGCGGCACGCTCACGATCGGCAGGATGCCGCCGAACATGAACACCGAGCGCCAGCCGTAGTGCGGAATCAGCGAGGCCGCGACGAAGCCGCCCGCTCCCGAGCCGAAATTGAAGCCCGTAAACATGATGGTGAGCAGCAGCGAACGGCTGCGCGACGGCACGTATTCGGAAAGCAGCGTCGTCGAATTCGGCATGGCCGCGCCGAGTCCGAGGCCAGTGAGAAAACGCAATACGACGAGTTGTACAGGCGTTTCGGCGAACGCGCAGATCAGGCTGAAAAAGCCGAAGCAGAATACAGAAGCGATCAATACCTTCTTGCGTCCGATGCGATCGGCAATCGGACCCGCGGCCAATGCGCCGACCGCGAGGCCGACCATCGCAGCGCTCATCACCGGACCAAACGCGGTACGGCTCACGCTCCAGTCATGCATGATGACGGGCGCGACGAAACCCATCACGGCCGTATCGAGGCCGTCCATCATGACGATCACAAAGCACAGAACGAGGACGAGCCATTGATAGGGCGACACCTTGCGCGCGTCGATAAACGCCTTGATGTCGACTGATTCTGCAGATTTCATGCTTGTCTCCGAAGAAAATAGTTTCCCGTACCGGCTTTCAATGGAAGCCGGGTTTTGTTCTGTTATCCGAATTAAATGCGCCTGCAGCGGGCGCCGTGTCGAGCGCGCTACACGGCTTCCGGCACCTTGCGCGTCTTCAGAAACGCTTCGAGCGTTTCGCCTCGCATGCTTGCGTACATCCCAAGATTCGTGATCTTCACGACGCGCGCGAATTTCTCCAGCACGAAGAAGCACACGCCGTAGCGAATCAGGCCGATCCAGTCGGCGTTATCGACGAGCGTGCGCTCCTCCGGTGTTAGCCGTGCCGCGTCGTAAGCCGCCTCGCGGTTCTCGAGCCACAGCGTGCGCGCCGCAGCCTCGCGCATTTGCCAGAAGAAGCGGTTCAGCCGCATGGCCTTGATGCTCTGGCGAATGTCGAACGGATAGGTGCCGGCCAGTTCTTCGACGCCGATCAATTGCGGATTCATTGCGCCACCTCGTCTTCGTAAATCGTGACGGCCATTGCCGTGCTGGTCGCCAGGTAATAGTTGCGATGTAGCTCGCGCACCGTTGGCCCGAGCGCGCCGCGCATCGCGAGCCACATGATCGTTTCGACGCTTTCCGCGCCGCCCAGGCGCACATAGTCGACATGCTTCATCGCGGCAAGACGCTCTGGCTCGTGAACGATCAGGTCCAGAAACTCCATGTCCCATTCGGTGTTGTTAAAGCCGCTGCGCTCGCCGTGCACCTGATGCGAGAGACCGCCCGTGCCGACCACCACGACGTCGAGGTCCGCTTCATATGATTCGATCGCGCGGCGCAGTGCTTGTCCGAGCCGATAGCAGCGGTTCGCGGTCGGCAGCGGATACTGCAGCACGTTGACCTCGATTGGCACGAGCGCAAGCGGCCAGCCGCCCGCATGCGGCAACATCAGCGAGAGTGGCGAATTGCAGCCATGATCGAGCGGACGATCCTGGAAGATCGTGAGATCGAACTCGTCGTTGACCAGTTGCTCGGCAATGTGAATCGCGAGGTCGGGGTGGCCCGCTATATCCGGAAGCGGGCGCTTGCCCGCGCCCTCGTCCGCGAATTCATGAGTGGCCGATACGCCCAGTGCAAAGGTCGGATAGCAGTCGAAGAAAAAGCTGTTCGCGTGGTCGTTGTAGAACATCACCATCGCGTCCGGCTTGCGCTCTGCGAGCCAGCTCGCCACAGGTTCATAGCCCTTGAAAAGCGGCGCCCATGCCGGATCGTTCTGCTTGCCCTTGTCGTACGCCATGCCGATAGTCGGCACATGCGAAGTGCCGATGCCGCCAATGATCCTTGCCATTTCGTTTGTCTTCCGTTACTTCGTGCTGCGCTATTGCTGTGCGCGAATCGGATAGGTTGCCGGGAACACGAAAGAAGCGTTGGCAACCGTCTTGGGATACGAAGATAGGAATTGTGGGGGCTTTCGGGAAGTACGGGTAAACGCGCGAGATGAGCAGAATCGTCGCTACCAGTGCAGTGCGAGAGCCCTTCCGTCTTCATGCAATGACCCGCGAGCCGCATGATGCCAGGCCGTTTTGGTATCCCGAACGGATCTAAGCTGACTTCGCAACCGTATTTCTGGAACGGCAGCCAATAAACAAAACAGATGGCCATAAAACCAACTCGCAAGACGCCTTCGAAGCGTGGTGCAACCCGGCTCGCGTGGCTATACTGGACGACGTCCAACGAGTAGACGACGATGAACGAAACCACTCAGCAGGCCATTGTTCAGACCTTACGCGAGAAAATCCTGGCAGGCGAACTGTCGCCCGGACAACGGCTCGTCGAAGCGCAACTCGCGCAATGGCTCGGTGTGTCGCGAACGCCGCTGCGTTATGCGCTTAGCGTCTTGTCATCCGAAGGACTGCTCGATCGCTCCGGCGCTCGCGGTTATGTGGTGCGCCGTTTCAGCGTGCGCGACGTGTTGAATGCGATCGACGTGCGCGGCGTGCTCGAGGGTCTCGCCGCGCGTTCGGTTGCCGAGGGCGGCGTGGGCGCGGCGCTCGCCGCCGCACTCGACGACTGCCTGCGCGAGGGCGACGAGATTTTCCGCAACGGCCAGCTAAAACCCGGCGACGACGTGCGTTATGCCGACATGAACGGGCGCTTTCACTCGCTCATCATCGAAGCCGCGCAAAACGCAGCGGTGAGCGCCGCGCTGAGCCTGAACGACAAGATTCCGTTCGTCTCGCCGTTCACCATCGCATTCGACGAAGCCGCGCGCGAGCGCCAGTTCATGATGCTGACGTACGCGCACCGCCAGCATCATGCGATCGCGGACGCGTTGAAGAAAGGCGAAGGCGCGCGCGTGGAGGCGTTGATGAAGGAACACACGCACATCTCAAAGGAAAGCCTCAATCTGTCGCTGCCGGCGTTGCACCTGATTGCGGGCGCGGCATGACGCAGAACGCAGCGCCTCGTCGCGTGAGGAACCAGGGCACCGCGCAAGGAACCACGCCTACGTCCGCAAGCGCCGCCATGCGCACTAGGCCCGCGAATACGAAAGACCTCCTCAACCTCGCGCAACTACGCGCGTTTCGCCTCGTCGCCGACAGGGGCAGCGCGACGCGTGCGGCGGCTGCGCTGTTTCGCGCGCAATCGGCGGTCACGCGATCAGTGCAGGAACTCGAATCGGCGCTCGGCGAACCGCTCTTCGATCGTGGTCCTTCGGGCATGTTGCCCACGCCGGTCGGGCGCGCGGTCCTGCTTCGCTGCGAGCGGATTTTTGCGGAGCTCGAAGAACTCGCGCAATGGTGCGCCGCGCGCCAGACGCGTCGCCGGCCCGCTGCTGAGGGCGCGTTGCCCGCGTATTTGCTGAACACGCGGCGGCTGCAAATCTTCGTCGCGCTGGCACGGCATCGTCACATGCCGAGCGCCGCGAAGACGTTCGGCATCAGCCAGCCTGCCGTGAGTACCGCGATTCGCGTACTGGAAAGCGGCTCGAGTTTGAGCCTCTTTCATAGAAGCCCGCGCGGTATTCTGCTCACGACGGAAGGCGAAACTTTTCTGCTGCACGTGCGCCGCGCATTGAACGAACTGCGCCACGTACCCGACGATATTGCCGCATTGCGCGGCAACATCCAGGGCGCGGTGACCGTCGGCGCATTGCCGCTCGGACGCACGCTGATCCTGCCGAAAGCCATCGCGAAGATGAGCGCGGAAAATCCAGGAGTGCGTGTCGTCACCGACGAAAGCGCCTATGAAGCGTTAGTGGCGGGTCTGCGAGCGGGCGACATCGACTTCATTCTCGGTGCGCTGCGCGAAAACGATGCGACCAGTGGCCTGAGAAACGAGCGCCTGATGTCGGAAGACATGGTGCTTCTCGTGCGCCGCGATCACCCGCTCACGCGCGCGCATGAGCCGCGTATCGCCGATTTGCGCGACGTGCAATGGATTCTGCCGCGCAGCCACGCGCCGGCTCGCGCGCTATTCGAAGCGCAATTCAAGCGGATGAAGATCAGGCCGCCGCTGCCTACCGTCGAAACCGCTGATCTCGCGGTGATTCGCGGCCTGCTGCTAGGCACCGACATGGTTGCGGCGCTGTCGGCGCAGCAGTTGCACTACGAAGTGCAAACGGGCCAGCTCGCGGTGCTCGACGTGCCGCTTCACAATACGCGCCGCGACATCGGTTTGACGTTGCGCGCGGCGGGCACGCCATCGCCAGCGGCTCGCGCGCTGATCGATGCGATTCGTTTGTCGGTGGTGGACGTTACGCGTACCGTCAGCGCCGCCACGACGAACTAGCGGCCGTTCAGTTTATAAAGAACCTCTTTGTTCCCACACCGAAGCAGGAATGCCGACCACGCCGTCGAACAACCAGCGCGCGGTGCGCAGCAACGCCGCGCTCAACACCACGGGACGATCGCGCTCGCCGCCGAGTGTCAGTTCGACAGTGAACTCGCCAGTCGGATGCTCGACGGACACCTGCTTGCGCGCGCCTTCCGCATCGACGTTTGCAAGGCCGTCGCAAACAGTTCCCGGCAACACTGCGGCGGTTGCCACGCTGACCGCGCCGAGCACGCCAATCGACGCATGGCAGCGGTGCGGAATAAAGCTGCGCGTGGAGATGGTGCCGCCATCGCGCGGTTCGGCGACGAGACACATCTTCGGCACAGTGCGCGTGCTGACATCGCCGAGGTTCATCATCGGGCCTACGGCCAGGCGGATTTTTTCGATGCGCGCCTTCAGTTCCTCGTCGGCATCCAGTTCCTCGCGCGTTTCGTAACCGCTGCGTTGCAGGTCGCGCGCGCGCATCAGCACAAGCGGCATGCCGTTGTCGATGCACGTCACCTCCACGCCTTCAACGGTGTCCTTCAATTGACCCGTCGGCAAAAGCGCGCCGCATGTCGAACCGGCCGTGTCCCTGAATTCGAGTGGAATCGGCGCGGCGCCGCCAGGCACGCCGTCGATGCGCGCGTCGCCTTCATACGTCACGCGAAAATCCGGCGTGCTGACTGTGGCCACTGCAATCTGACCGGTGTTCACCATGTGAATGGCCACACGCGTGCTGCCTTCTTCCGCTTTGACGAGTCCGCGCTCGATGGCATACGGCCCGACGCCCGCGAGAATGTTGCCGCAATTCTGACCGAAATCGACGCGCGCCTCGTTGACGACAACTTGCGCAAACAGATAATCGACGTCGGCGTCCTCGCGCGACGAGCGGGAAACGATCGCGACCTTGCTCGTCAGCGGATCGGCGCCGCCGAGACCGTCGATCTGCCGCGGGTCGGGCGAACCCATCACGGCGAGCAGAACACGGTCGCGCTCGGTCGGATCGGCGGGCAGATCGGACGCCATGAAAAACGCGCCCTTCGACGTGCCGCCGCGAATCAACATGCAGGGAATGCGGGTCTGTGTGCGACCGGACATCGCGGGTCTCCAACGCTAATGTGGCTGTCATTGTAGATTTGGCACGCGTCGATCAAGCGCCTAAAGCGGCCCATAAAGCCATCTAATCTCGTTATCGGTAAGGTTGGCATCACGCGTTTTTGCGGATCACAAAGCGCGTGTAAACGAGCTTTGTCTACGTGGCTGCAATGCGTTGGTGCAGCGCACTTGAAAGCCATGCTTTCTACAGACAAAAATCCTCGCCCCGTCCATGCCTGCGATTGCCCTTAAAAACGGCTTCTATTCGACCAATTGAAGTTCGCTCGCCCGGCGCACACTGTTTTCGTGCCAATCGCGCCAGGAGCCTCAGATGTCTTCCCGCCATCGCCCGAATCGCCCGGACTGCCCGGATCGCCCGTTCGACGAAAATCTGCCCGAGTTGACGGCAACCGAAGCGAGCTCCGCGTCCGCTGGCGACACGGGCACCATGCACGACCTGCACCTCGCTTCGCAAAATGTGTTGCGCCTCGCGACGCAGACGTACAATGCAGCGGCGCGGGGAGATGAAAGAGCGGCGCACGCAGCGCGTGCTTCGCTGGAAAAGCAGCTTGGATTGGCCACGCATCTGATCGACGAGATTCTTTCCGCCGGCGACGACCAACCCACGATGCACTGACCGGCTGGCAACACGGTACAGCCAACGATAACGACAGCACTTCTATAACGTTCGAGACACGAAATGAGCGCTTTGACGGTAATTCTCTGCATTTGGGCGATGGTTGCGGTGTGCGCGGTGCTGTTCATCCGAGGCGCGACGGCGCGAATCGAGCGCCCCACGAAATCGACGCAAGGCCGTCCGGCGCGCTTTTCAATCGCGGAATAGGTGTTCTGGCGCGGGTCGCATCAACCGATGACGCGATTGCGTCGGACCTGCGCAAACGACACTGCAACCGCGCCTTTGGCCAACACGCGTTGCGCGTCGAAGTCCGCGGCGTTTAGCGCAGAGCGGCTCAATGCGCCATAAAGATTCGATCGGCGGGCGCCGAGCCATTCGCGCCCAGGGCTAACCCCTATCAGCCTCGTGTCGAGTTCGGCATAGACGAGGCCGCCTGTCGTTTCGCCGCTCGACATGTCCGCTAATGTGCGGCCGAACGGATCGACGATCATCGCTGCGCCGGCCGGTTTCGGCTGCCCGGCGATATCGGCGCCATCGCTGAACACGACAAACATTCCGTTATCGACGGCTCGCGCAGGCAGCCAGCGGCATAGCCATTTTTCGGCACTGCATGCGGCTTCGCAACGCGCCGCATTCGCTATCGACGCGCGGTTAAGCGCCTGCTCCATCGACATCGGCTGAATCCACTCGCTCCCCTCCCCGCTCACACCATACGTTCGATGCGGCGCGATCAGCAGCGTCGCGCCCATCAGCGCCGCCATGCGCACGTTCTCGACCACATAGTTATCGGCGCCGATCAGGATACCGATGCGAATGCCCGCTGACACATCGAACACGGTGAAGCGATCGCCGCTGCCAATGCGCGGATGCTCGAACGCATGCAGCTTTCTGTGGCAATAGCGCACGCCGCCCGGCAGACACACCAGATAGCTGTTGAACAACTGCCCATCCGTCGCGCGTTCGATAAGTCCCACACCAGCCGCGACGCCAGTGCGCTCGACGGCATCCATGACCGCGCGCACGGAAGGACTATCCAATGGTTCAGCAAGCGCATTCAGTTCGGCACGGTTCAGCTTCGCCATGCTCGCGTATCCGCTGATACAAGCCTCGGGAAAGACCACGAGGTCGATGTTGCGCGACGCGGCAAGCGTCAACCAGTCCGCGATACGCGCGACATTTTGCGCGGCTTGCCCGCGGCACGACACAAGCGGCACCGATGCAACGCGAAACGACGAAGCGAACGAAGACAGCATTTTCACGGCCCGGTGAAGTAAGAACAGCACCATTGGACCGCGCTACCATCCATACGTAAAATGAAAGTTTCGGTGCATTCGATTACTTTGAAGAATGGAACTCAAACTACTGCGGGCATTTCTCACCGTCACCGAGCTGCGCCATTTCGGCCAGGCAGCGGACGTGCTATGCGTGAGTCAACCCGCTCTTAGCAAGCAGATCGCGGCATTGGAAGCGAGCCTCGGCGCGCGTCTTTTCGAGCGTGGCCGGCATGGCGCGGAACTCACTACTTTTGGCGCTGGCTTTCTCGCCGATGCGGAAGCGCTAGTTCGCGATGCCGACCAAATCCTCGCGCGGGCACGCGAGGCGAGCAGCGGCGCGCGCGGTTTTCTGCGCGTGGGTCTCGGGCTCTCCACGCTGACCGAAGTCCCGCAACTGGTCGCCGACTTTCGCAAGCGCTATCCCAACGTCAGCGTGACGCTCAACGACCTGTCGTCGGCGGAGCAAACGCGGCGGCTTCTTTCCGGCAAGCTCGAAGTGGGCTTTCTGCGCTTGCCGGCCGACACCGGCGTCTCCGCATTCGCGATGCTCGACGAGGCACTCGGGCTGGCTATTCCGCAGCACGCACGCTGGAAACGCCTTCCTTCGGACCTGAACGAACTGAACGAGTCGGGCTTCATTGCACTCGCGCGCGGACGGGGTCCGGGCCTCGCCGCGCAGATCGACCAGTGGTGTGCCGCGCATCGTTTCGTGCCCAATGTGATCCAGCAGACCGACGACATTCAGACCGTGCTGGCCGGCGTGGCCGCAGGCGTCGGCGCCGCGTTTCTGCCGTCCCGCGTGCAGTATTTGTTGCGCGACGCGAGAGTGCTGCCGTTGCGCGGACCCGGCGCCAGTTGGCGCATCGGTCTCGCATGGCAAACCGCGCGCGACGATGCGGTCGTGAAATGCTTCGTCGAGTTCGTGAAGGCGGCGCGGAAAGCGAAGCGAAACCGGAGCCAACCAAACGAATCGTGAGGCTTTCGCATCCACAGCCGCGGCTTGACACGTATATGCCTCACGGAGTATATAAACGACATGGACTCAACTTTCGCCATCATCGCCGAGCCGAGCCGCCGCGCCATTCTCAGTCTGCTTGCAGCTTCGGAGCAGTCCGTGGGCGATATCGAAGAGCAGCTCAATCTCTCGCAGCCCTCTGTTTCGAAGCATTTGCGTGTGCTTCGTGACGCCGGCTTCGTCGAGTCTCGCGTCGACGCGCAACGGCGCGTCTATCGCATCAAACCGGAGCCGCTCATGGAGATCGACGCGTGGCTCGCTCCGTTCCGCCGTTTCTGGTCGGTTCATCTCGACGCGCTCGAGCGTCATCTCGATCAGACTCATCCCGCACCACGTCGCAAGGAGAAGAAGCGATGAGCAATCGCGATTCATACAGGCCCGGCCCCGCCGCCGGCGCAGAAGTTCAGAAAGACGGAGACCGGTGGACGCTCGTCCTCGTGCGCGAACTGCGTCATTCGCCGGAGAAAGTCTGGCAAGCGCTGACGGACCCGACGAGCCTGCGCGAATGGGCGCCGTTCGATGCGGACCACAGCCTTGCATCGGTCGGTCCGGTCAAGCTTTCGACAGTGGGCACGCCCACGCCGCAAGTGTCGGAGACGCAAGTCACGCGCGCCGACGCGCCGAATCTGCTCGAGTACCGCTGGGGCGAGAACGATCTTCGCTGGCAACTCGAATCGCTAGGCGACGGCACGCGTTTGACGTTGTGGCACAACATCGGCCGCAAGTTCATCTCGATGGGCGCAGCCGGCTGGCACATATGCCTCGACGTGCTCGACCATTTCCTCGCGGGCGATCCGCTGGGACGTATCGTCGCCGGCGATGCGATGAATTTCGAATGGCCGCGTCTGAATACCGAATACGCGAAGCAATTCGGCCTCTGAACCGAACAAGCTCGGGAGAGCACTATGAATAAATCGGCTTCGTCGGAAGCACTGCCGGCCTCGGAACTGATCGACAAAAGAATTGCCGATCTCGCGGACTGGCGCGGCGCCACTTTGAGCAGAGTGCGCAAGCTCATCCACGAAGCCGATCCTGACGTGATCGAAGAATGGAAATGGATGGGCACGCCTGTGTGGTCGCATGATGGAATCATCTGCACGGGCGAGTCGTACAAGTCCGCGGTGAAGCTGACGTTCCTGAAGGGCGCTTCGCTCGCGGACCCCGCAAAGCTTTTCAATTCGAGTCTCGACGGCAATGCGAGGCGCGCAATCGACATTCACGAAGGCGAGGAACTCGACGCGAATGCGTTTAAGGCCCTGATTCATGCGGCAATCGCGCTTAATGAATCGGGCAAGGCATCGAAGGCGAAGCCGAAGCGCGCGAAGTAGTTCACACCATGCGGGAGAAACGATGGACGAGAACCTTTGGAATACGATCGACGAATATCTGACAAGCAGCCTTCTACCCGAAGATGCGTCACTCGACGCCGCATTGCACGCAAGTGCCGAGGCGGGTCTGCCGTCCATCAACGTCGCGCCGAATCAGGGCAAGCTGCTGCATCTGCTCGCGAAACTGCGCGGCGCGCGGCGTATTCTCGAAGTCGGCACACTCGGCGGCTATAGCACGATCTGGCTCGCAAGAGCGCTGCCGCCAACCGGTCAACTCATCTCTCTCGAAGGAAACAGCGACTATGCTCAAGTGGCGCGAGCGAACCTGGAACGCGCGGGCGTGTCGGGCGTTGCGTCGATCGTCGTGGGCGCCGCGGCGCAAACGCTCGCGCAGTTCGTCGCCGATAACGTCGAACCGTTCGACATGATTTTTCTCGACGCCGACAAGAAGAGCTATCCCGAGTACCTGCGCCTGTCACTGCAATTGAGCCGCGTCGGTACGCTGATCGTCGGCGATAACGTGATTCGCCGCGGCCGCATTGCCGATCACGCGAGCAGCGATCCGGACGTAGCCGGCCTGCATGAATTCTTCAGGCTGCTTGGCAGCAATCCGCGCCTCGATTCCACTGCGATTCAAACGGTCGGCACAAAAGGGTGGGACGGCTTTTCGATGACGCTCGTAACCGCGTAGCGGCTACTCGCGCACACCGAATCGCGCGACGCACGCCTGTCTCACTCTTTCGACAACCGCCGTCCACTCCTCGCCCCGCTCGCGGCGAAATAGTCGCAGCGTGTGCGGATACCACGGCGAATCGCTGCGCTCGTGCATCCATCGCCAGTCCACATCTTTCTCCGGCAGCATCACCCAGCAGGGTTTGCCGAGCGACGCAGCGAGATGCGCGATCGACGTGTCGACGCAAATCACCAGATCGAGTTGCGCGACGATCGCCGCGCTGTCGGCAAGATCTGTCACCATCGAACCAACGTGGAGCAACGGCTGATCAGGTGGCGGGTGGCGCGCCTCGTCCTCGCCCTGCCCTTTCTGCAGACTCACGAAGCTGAGACCGGCCACGCTCCACAACGGCGCAAGCGTAACGAGCGACGGAATCGAACGATTGGCGTCGTTATGATGCTTCGCATTGCCCTTCCACACGAGACCGATCTTGCGCCCCGGCGGCAATGCGTCGAGCACAGGCCGCCATTTTTCGACGAGCGACTCTTCGGCCGCGAGCCGGACCGGCCGCGGAATCGTATCGACGGTTGTGCGCAAATGCAGTGGCGCACTCAAGAGACTCGTCCAGCAATCATAATCGGATGCACGCGCCGCTGCCCTCTCGTGATCCAGCACAGAGTCCACACCGTCGACGCGAGTCATCAGCCGATGCAACGCGGGCGCGCAGGCAAACGCAATATGCGCGGCGCCCTGCGCCTTCAGTAACGCGAAATAGCGGCTGAATTGCAGCATGTCGCCGAGACCGTCTTCCTGCCAGACGAGCAACGATCGTCCCGAGAGCGCGTCGCCCTGCCACTGCGGACACGATAGCCGCTGAGCAGTCTGCCGATGCACGAAACCCGTCTGCTGATAGCGGCATTCATAAAGCGGCCAGCCTTCCTCGAAACGTCCCATGCTCAGCAGCAATGTCGCGAGCCCGAAGCGCGCGTCGTCGTAATCGGCGCGTAGCGAAAGTGCGCGACGGTATGCGCTTTCCGCCTCGGGCAGACGCGTCAATTGCGCGAGCGCGGCGCCGAGGTTGTAATGCGCTTCGGCCAGATCGGGATCAGTGGATAGCGCCTGTTCGAAAGCCTCGACGGCCTCGGGCAAACAGTCGAGCAGGCGCAGCACGCAGCCGAGATTGTTATAAGCGGGCGCTATGTCGGGACGCAGGCGAACCGCTTCGCGATAAGCGGCCGCGGCTTCCTCCATGCGTTCGAGTTTGAAAAGCGTGATGCCGAGGTTGTAATGGGCCTCGGCGTAATCGGCGCAAAGCGCGATTGCCTTGCGATACGCGGACTCGGCTTCGGGCAGCCGTGCAAGATCGGTCAGCGCCGCGCCAAGATTGACGTGAGCCTCCGCGTAGTCGGGGCGCATGGTCAACGCAAGCCGGCAAGCGAGTTCGGCTTCGGTCAGACGCTGCGCAGCCTTCAACGCGCCGGCGAGGTTATTCAATGCCTCCGGATAATGCGGCTGGATGCTGAGCGCGTCGCGATAAGCCGCGTCCGCTTCGTCGACACGACCGAGATCCATCAACACGTTGCCCAGATTGTTGTGCGCTTGCGCGTGCGCCGGTAATCGGCGCAGCGTCTCGCGATATGCGGCCTCGGCTTCATGCAGGCGTCGCAACGTTTGCAATACGACGCCGTGGTTATAGTGCGCCTCGGCATGGTCCGGGCGAAGGGAAAGCGCACGCCGATACGACACCTCGGCCTCTTCATGATGGCCTTGCGCATGCAGCACTGCGCCCAGTTGATTGTGAGCGTCCGCATGCTCGGGCCGCATCGCGATGAGTTGCCGATAAATTGCTTTGGCCGCCGACAGGCGACCGCGCGCTTTCAGCAACGCGCCGAAGCTCTCATACACTTCGACATAACCTGGCGCGATACGCAGGCATCGGCGCCAATGGCGCTCTGCATCGTCCGCGTGACCGAGACGGCACGACGAAGCCCCGGCGATGTTCAGCGCGTCGGCCATTGCGTGAATCGCTGCATCGTCGAGCGTGCTTTCGTCGTGCTCGATCGCGGGCATTACCGTCGATAATGCCGCGGCAAATTCATCCGCCGAGTAGAGCGCTATCGCCTGCTGGTTGAGTTGTTCAATTGAAGAGGCGAGCGTCTGCGTGAAAGTCATGAGTCCAGTAACGTTGCGAGTGCGGCGTCCACGCGCGGGATCGCCCATGTTGCACAAAGGCCAACATGTACCACGCAGATTAAGCGATGCGGCCGCGTTGTAACGGCGGGAAATGAGCGGATTTCCGGCTTCAATCCGTCGTTATGCCGGACATCGGGCAGAAAAATGTGCGTGGCAGTGCTAGAATCGCCGCGTTTTCCTGCTCATCGCCATGACTCCACACTCCCGCAACCGTCTGACCGCCTGGCTTGGCCTCATCGCCATGTGGCTCGTCGTGTTTGCGCCGGTCGTGAGTCAGACGCTGGTCTCCAACCGCGCGCAGGAGCCGATTGCCGCGCTATGTTCGGCGCTGCAAACCGTTCAGCCCGGCGCGATGCAGCACGCCAGCCGCGCCGACACATCGGCCGTCCACCTCAGTCACGACGACGCCTTCGGCGCTTGCGGTTACTGTCATCTGTTGCAGCATCATGTGGCCATGCCCACGGTTGCGGCCGCGCAGCCGCCGGTTGTCATCGTCATGACAGGCACGGCGCCGCCCAGTCTCTCCACCCGCTTCACACCACTCGGCGCGTTCCCTTCGGGACGCCCTAGAGCACCGCCCTCCGTTTCCTGATCGTCGTTGTTCCTGATCGCCCGCGCATTGCGTGCATTGACCACATGTGGCCGCGTTAGCCGCATTTGCCGCATTTGCCGCATCTGTCGATGGCGCGCGCGATCGTCCGTTCAATGCATGAAGGAAACGCTCATGTCGATCTTCTCATTGCGAAGGCTGCGCGCCTTCGTTCCCCCAGCCATGACCGCGTTAGCGGTCGCGCCGGCTCACGCCGACACGGCGAGCGCCGACACGACGCTGCCCGCCGTCAGCGTGAGTGCGAATAGCGCCGCAAACGAAAGCGTCGCGCCCCGCGCCGTCGATCCGAATCTGCCGGCTTCGGTCGAAACAGTCACGCGCGAGCAATTCTCCAACTGGAATGTCGTGAACACCGAGGACGTGCTGAAGTACATGCCGAATCTCGCGGTCCGCAAGCGCTTTATCGGCGATCTGAATTCGATCATCGCAGTGCGCGGCACGAGCAATACGCAAAGTGCGCGCGGTCTGGTCTATGCGGACGGGTTGCTGCTGAGCAATCTGCTTGGCAACAACTTTTCTTTTCCACCGCGCTGGTCGATGGTGTCTCCCGACGAGATCCAGCAGGTCGATGTGATTTATGGCCCGTATTCCGCGCTCTATCCGGGCAATTCGCTTGGCGCGACCGTATTGATCAGCACGCGCATGCCAAAGAAATTCGAGGCCGAAGCCGACGTAAAAGCATTCACGCAGCACTTCAACCTTTATGGTGTGAACCGTAATTTCAACGGCAGCGAAGCGAGTGCGTCTATCGGCAACCGGATCGGCAAGTTCTCGTTTCTGCTCGGCGTGAACCATCTGGAGAACACGAGCCAGCCGCTGCAATTCGCGACGCTCGCCAAATCGGGCACGCCCGCGAAAGCCGGCGACACGCCGGTTACAGGAGCGTACTTCTACAACAACCAGACCAATACGCCGACCGCCATACTCGGCATTAACGGCGAAGGCATCGAGCACACCGTGCAGGACCAGTTCAAGCTGAAGATGCAATACGACTTCACGCCGACACTGCAAGGCGCTTTTACGCTCGGCTACTGGCATCAAACGTATAACAGCGAGACGTCGAGTTTTCTGCGCGACGCGAACGGCAACGCTGTATATGGCGGCAAGGTTTCGATCAACGGCTACGAGTACACGATTCCGGCTTCCGCATTCGCGCCGAGCCTGGGCCATAGCGAGAACTGGCTCTATGGCGTGACGCTGAAAACGCGCAACGCCACAGGCTGGAACGGCGAGGCGATCGCCTCGTATTACGACGTCAGTAATAGCGTCGCGCGTCTTGCGAGTTCCGGCGCGCCCGGCAATGGCGCGGGCACCGTGACCTTCGGCGACGGCACCGGCTGGAAGACACTCGACTTGCGCAGTACTTACACGCCGACGTCGACGCAAGCGGGTCTCGCGAATCATGCGCTCGCTTTCGGCTACCACTACGACAATTACTTTCTCGACAACGAAAGTTACTCGACGCTCAATTGGCGCGACGGCTCCGCGACTTCATTCGCCAACGCATTCGCCGGCAAGACGCAAACTCAGGCGCTCTACGCACAGGACGCATGGCGCTTCCTGCCGCGCTGGAAATTCGTCTACGGCGTGCGTTACGAAGACTGGCGCGCGTACGACGGATCGCAAGCGTTGCCAGGCACCAGGGTTGCGCTCGCTAACGCCAGTGAGCAGCACTTTTCGCCGAAGGCTTCGCTGTCATTCGACGTGAGCGACGATCTGACGTTACGCGCGTCGGTTGGCCGCGCATATCGCTTCCCGACAGTCAGTGAGTTGTTCCAGGGGCAAATCAACGGCTCCTCGATCGTCAACAACAACCCGAACCTGAAACCGGAAGACGATCTTTCGAAAGAACTCACCGCCGAATGGGCGCATTGGAATGGCATCTTCCGTTTCTCGCTGTTTCAGGACGACGTGAAGAACACGATTTTCAGCCAGACGGATACGACCGTGATTCCGAACGTGACGAACTTCCAGAACATCGGCAAAGTGCGTTCGCGCGGCGTGGAAACGAGCTATTCCGGCGAGAACGTGTTCGTGCGCGGACTCGATCTTCTGGCAAGCGTCGCTTATACGCAATCGAAGATCATTGCCAATGCGCAGAACCCTGCGAGCGTCGGCAAGTACTTTTATCGCATTCCGCTATGGCGCGTGAATGTGGCGGCGACCTATCGCTTCGACGAACGCGCGGCAGTGACACTTGCCGCGCGCTATTCGGGCCGCCAATACAACACGCTCACGAATACCGACACGAATCCGGATGTATTCGGCGGCACGAGTTCTTACACGGTGGCGGACGCGAAGTTCACGTTCAGGCCCACGAAGCTGAGCGAAGTCGGCATTGGCGTCGACAACATTTTCGATGCGCGCTACTTCGTCTATCACCCTTACCCAGGACGCACGTTCTATCTGGAAGCGAAGTTGCGCATGTAGCGCGCAATCGTAGCGTTCTAGCGCAAGAACCAGATCAATCTTCTTCAGGAGGATTCAATGTCCACCATCGCACCGCATAACGCCGTATTAGGCACGACGAGTCCCAGCAGCGGCTATCGCACGCTCTGGCGATGGCACTTCTACGCTGGCCTCTTCGTGATGCCGTTTCTCATCGTCTTGGCAATAACGGGTACGTTGTACTGTTTTCAGCCGCAGATCGAGCCGCTGCTTTATCCGCGGCTTCTCGTCGTCGAACCGCAAACGGCGCCGCGCATGTCAGAAGACGCGCTGCTCGCGCGAGCGCGTGCGGCCATGCCGTCCAATGCAATCGCCGTCACCGCCGCGATCTCGAACACGCCCGAGCGCAGCACGGAATTCATTTTTCGTCTCGCGGACGGCGAAAAGCAGAGCGTCTATCTGAACCCGTATAGCGGAGAAGTACTCGGCACATTGAGCGTCGAGCGTCGCTTGACGCAGGTTGACCGCATGCTTCATCGCAAGCTATTGCTCGGCAAACCGGGCGAATTGCTGATGGAGCTTGCCGCATGCTGGACGCTCGTGATGATCGGCACCGGCATCGCGCTGTGGTGGCCGCGTGAAACGACACGCGTGCGGGATGCACTCGTGCCGCGTCTGACGTTAAAGGGCCGGCCGCTGTGGAAGAGCATCCACGCGGTCATGGGCATCTGGCTCGCACTCGGCGCGCTTGCGTTCGTGTTGACCGGTTTGCCGTGGTCCGGCTCGTGGGGTCAGCAGTTCAAGGCGCTCGCGACCGCTGCGAATCTCGGCGCTCCGCCTGGCACGTGGGGCGGCTTGCCGTTGCGCTCGGTGCTGCCTGCGGGCACGAGCAAAGAGATCGACGCGAAGACAAAACCAGGCGCACAAGCAGAACACGCCGCGCATATGGACTCCATGCCCGGCATGGTGATGGACGACTTGCCGCTGCCGCAAACGCCGTGGGCCGTCGGCAATGCGCCGGTGCCCGCTTCCGCCGATGCGAAAGCAGCGGCCCCGTTGCCGCTCGGCCACATCGTCGCGCAAGCCGCGTCGCTCGGTGTCACGAGCGGCTACAACATCGCGTTGCCGACATCGCCGACGGGCGTCTATACCGTGTCGTATTTCCCAGCCGATCCACAACTGGAACGCACCATCTATATCGATCAGTACAGTGGCGCCGTTCGGAAAGACATTCGCTATGCCGACTATGGCGGCGTATCGAAAGCGGTGTCATACGGCACGTCATTGCATATGGGCCGCTATTTCGGCGTCGCCAATCAGATTCTGTGCGCCGCGATTTCGTTGGGGCTCGCGTTGATGGCCCTGACCGGCTGCGTGATGTGGTGGAAGCGCAAACCGCAGCGCTCGCTCGGCGCGCCTTCGCGGGAAAGAGCCGCACCGCCGATGCGCGGCTGGAAAACCGGCCTCGTCATGCTCGGCATTGTCTTTCCGTTGATGGGCGCAACGCTTGTCGCCGTATGGCTCGCCGACCGCGCGATATTCGGCCGCGCAGCGCACGGCCTTCAAGGTCGTTAAAGCAAGTCGCGTTAACGGCGGCCCGAACGCAGTTCAGTCCGCCGCAATCACGTCGATGCGCAAAGCCGGCGCGCCCGCTGCAATCGCGAGAAGATGGTCGACATTCGGATGAGCGCCGGGCCGGTTGCGCGCGTCGGCGGTATGTTCGCCGAACACCGCGAGGCCGTGTTCGGCGACTTTGGCGTCGAGCGCACCGAACGTCTGTTGCAGATAGTTGTACACCGCGAGCGAGCCCTGTTTGCCCAGCTTGTTCTCGATGCTCGCAACAACGGCGCCTTGCGCGTCGATCAGATCGATACGTGCAATGCCGTCGATTGCAGGCATATGCGCGAGGTTTTCCTTGAATACGTTGCTCGGCTGAATCACTGAAACCACTCCTTTAAGCGGGAAAATGCCACGAGGGCCGTATCTTATCCGATGGCCTACGTGATTAGCGCGAAGCCTCACGCAGGCCCACGCCGCTTACGGTGTCCAGCGATGCACGATCATGCTCGACCCGTTGTAGTTGTCTTTCGTAATCACGTATTCGCCGCTTGCCCGCAGAAACGCTCGCAGTCCGTACATCGAATCGACATCGTTGCCGACATCCACAGTACCGGGGCTATTGTTGATGAGCGTCGCGTCGAGATTGCCGGTGTTCAGGTTGAACGCGTCGATGTTCGGCACCGTATGCACGTAGCCGACAAAAAGATAATTACCCACTGCGGTAATCGACTTCGGATTCGCGCTCGTGAGATTGATCACCGGCTGAGGCTGTGTCGTATTGCCCGCGCTCCAGCCGTGATAGACCTCGATGCGCGACTGTATCGCCGTCCAGTCCCAACTGCCTGCCACGCCTTGCGCGAGAATCATCGTGTCGCTCTCGGGCAAATAGATGATGCGCGTCAACGGCCGGATACTCATTGGAATCTTGATCGTGACGACCGGGCCCCACAACGGCTTACCGTTTCCGTCGAAACCCGTAAGCGGGTAATGATAGATATGGTTTGTTCTGTCGAGACCCGCCCACACATCGCCCCTGCTGTCGATGCAAAAGCCTCCCGTCACCTTCACCGTCGTGTTGAACGCCGGGCCCGGCAAAGAGCCATCCGGTATTGCAATGTAGCCGCTCGCCGAATTGAAATGATAGAAGTTGAAGGTGTCGGGGTTCTGGCCGGACGCGACGAGAATGCGGTTTCCGCCCACCGCGACGAGTTGCCCGAAGTGCTGCCCGCGCTGCGTGTCGTTGATATTCAGGCGCGGGTCTGACGGATAAGTAAACGGGTCGACGGTATTCGCAACGAAGGTGCCGCCCGCGGTGCCCGTGTAAATATGCGCGCCGCTATAAAAGTACGCGCCGTCGGTCAACGGGTCCGGTGCCGCGACCGCTTCGAAGTTCAGTGCCTGCATTTTCCATTGCAGATTGCCGGCGCTGTCGTAGGCATGCAGATCGGTCGGACCATTGCGGCCCATGTCCCAGCCGCCGCCCCACGGATTGTTGAGCACATACAGGGTGCCCGCTGCGTCCCTGCCGATGCCCGCTACGCGCGTGAAGCGCTTGTCGCCGACCTGCCCTTTGATTCCGGTAGTCGTATCCAGGTAGCCGCCCTGAATGCCGAATGTACCGGCCAACGTCGGCGCGCCCGCCACGTTATAGATCTTGATGTTCATGTCGGGGCCTTCGTCGCCGACCATGAGCCGTCCCGTCGATGCATCGAAGTACAACGCCGATGGCCGCGAAGCGGCGGGCATCTGGATCGTGTTGAGCGACGCGCCGCCCGCGCTGAATTGCGCTATGACGCCAGCGCTTTTTCGCGCGACCCACAGATTGCCCGCAGCATCGAGTGCGAGTGCGCCGGGACCGGACACCGCTATATCCTGCTGCCACACGCCGTCAGTCGTATAGACGCGCACACGGTTGCCGTAAAAATCGCTGACATAAAGCAGCGTGCCTGCCGTGGCGAGTCCGGTGATGACATCCGCATGAGGGATGCCGGTCCACACGCTGACCGGAATGCGAAGTTCGAGCGCTTTCGTTGCACGGTTATAGCGCCCGACCGAGCCGCTGCCGAACGACCTGTTGTATTGCAACGCCGTGAAAATCGACGTCGCATTGCCGGTTATCGCGCTGCCCTGGAAGTCGGCGTGCGTGCCGATCGAGCCGATGTTCTGACCGTTCTGATAGATCGCGACGCCGCCCTCGTTCTCGTCCCACAACGACGACGTATAAATCACGCCTTCCGGTGCGACCCACATTGAACGCGCGCCGTTGCCGACATGCGCGGCCAGCGTGCCATAGGTATTGGCGAGCCAGTCGGTCGTATATTGCGCATGAGCTACGCATGCAAGCGCCATCAGCGCGAAGCCGAGCAACGCGGCATGGATTCGTTTGGTGACCATGAACGGGGTTCTCCGGCTGTATTTCGTTTACGCCAAAAAAAGGCCTGCTATTGCGCAGGCATTCACATACGAAAGTGCCGGATTATGCTTCGGCCAGAATCTGCTCAATGACCTGTTCGAAGGTTTCGACAGGTTGCCCGCCGCTCACCAGATAGCGGCGATTGAAAATGATTGCCGGCACCGACTGAATGCCGTGCGACTGGAACTCTTCTTCTTCGGTGCGGACTTCGTCGGCATAGTCGCCGTTTTGCAGCACGTTGCGCGCGGCATCGGCATCAAGTCCCACAGACTGCGCGACTTCGACGAGCACGTCATGATTGCTCGGATCGCGGCCTTCCGAATGATAGGCGCGCAGCAGCGCGAGCTTGAGCGGCAGTTGCTTGCCTTCGAGACCTGCCCAATGCAACAGGCGGTGTGCATCGAACGTGTTGTAGACATGCGTGCGCGGACCGAACTCGAAGCCGACGCTTGCGCCGCGCTCGCGGATCATGGCCTGCGTTTCTTCGATCTGCTCGGGCGTGCGTCCGTACTTCTTGCCCAGATAATCGACAATCGCCTGGCCCTCGGGCGCCATCTGCGGATTCAGCTCGAACGGGTGCACGACGATCTGCGCATCCACTGCGTCACCGACGCGCGACAACGCGAGTTGCAGCGACGAAAGGCCGATTGCGCACCAAGGGCATGCAATGTCGGAAACGAAATCGATGGTGAGCGGCTGGGACATGGCTTTCCTAAGGGCTGTGGGATAGGTGTATTGTCACCTATCCTCGTGACTCTTACCTGGTGGCCGGCAAGAACCCTTTGTTACGCCGTCGTATCTATGCGCCGCGATTCTTTCTGATCAAAAATCCGATGCCGCCGACGATCCCTATGCCTGCCAATGCGCATAAAAATCCACGGTGACGAACCGCGCACATCTCCAGGCTTACGGGTTTCGACTCATGGTCGAAACGTCCATGCGCGCTGTAATCGCCGGGTACGGGATCGAACAGATTGTTAGGCGCGTCGGCAGGAAGCGGCTCGTCGGTGACCTGTCCTGAGTAGCCCGCCTTTGCCAGATATCTGTCGAGCAGTCCGGGCGCGATGAAGTTGGCCAGTATCGCCTTGACCGTCGGAAAACCCACCCATACCTCGCGACGCTTATGCGTTGCAGCGAAATAGATCGCGCGCGCGGCCACTTCCGGCTGGAAAATCGGCGCGACGGGCTTGGCCTTTTTACCCATCTTGTTGAGCGACCAGTCGAATTGCGGCGTATTCAGCGCGGGCAAATCGACCATCGTCAAATGTACATTGAGCCCGTCGTGAATGATCTCCGAACGCAGCGAGTCAGTGAAACCCCGCGCCGCGAATTTTGCGCCGCAATAGACGGATTGCAGCGGCACCGAACGATAACCGAGTGCGGACCCCACATTGACAATCGTCCCGCGATTGCGCGTGCGCATGCGTGACAGTGCGGCCATCGTGCCGTGCACCTGGCCGAGGTACGTCACCTTGGTGCCTCGCTCGAATTCCTGCGCAGTCAGCTTCGATACCGGCGCGAAGACCGTGGCCATTGCAACGTTGACCCACACGTCGATAGGTCCAAGCTCCGTTTCGGTGCGCGTTGCCGCTTCTTCCACGCGCGCGGCGTCGGCGACGTCGGCTGGAATCGCAATTGCACGCACGCCGTATCGAATACGCAGTTCGGCGGCCGCGCGTTCGAGCCGCGCGAAATCGCGTGAAAGCAATGCGACATCGTAGCCATGTCGCGCGAATTCCTCGGCGGTCGCGCGTCCCACTCCGGCGCCCGCGCCTGTCACAACGACGACTTTATTCATGACGAATCCCTTGCACGACATGCACAGCGTTTTACTCACAAGCGCCCAGCAAAAAACGAGCCCGCTCCATTCACAGCGCAGGTTCGCAAGGAAGCAATTCATTCTTTCTGAGTGAAAGAACGCGGAACGTGGTTTGCAACCTCGCATGTGTGACGATCTTTATTGTGAGGAGCTGTCCATGTCCACAACTGTCGGTGACTTCATCGTCGAGCGACTCCAGGCGTGGGGCGTGCGCCGAATTTTTGGCTATCCCGGCGACGGCATCAACGGCGTGTTCGGCGCGTTGAATCGCGCGCAGAGTGAAGCGAAGAAGCATCACAAGAACACGGACCAGCCGGCGCCTATCGAATTCATTCAGGTTCGTCACGAGGAAATGGCCGCCTTCATGGCGTCCGCGCATGCAAAATTCACCGGCGAGCTCGGCGTCTGTATCGCGACGTCGGGGCCTGGCGCATCGCACCTCGTGACGGGACTTTACGACGCCCGCATGGATCATATGCCCGTGCTGGCTATCACCGGTCAGCAGGCTCGCGCGGCGCTCGGCGGCCACTATCAGCAGGAAGTCGATCTCGTCTCGCTCTTCAAGGACGTCGCGGGGGCGTTCGTCGGACAGGCGTCGGTGCCCGCGCAAGTGCGGCATCTCGTGGATCGTGCGATACGTACCGCACTTTCCGAGCGCAAAGTGACGGCGCTCGTGCTGCCGAACGACTTGCAAGACTTGCCGTACGAGCCTCCTGCGCGCAAACACGGCACGCTGCATTCGGGCGTCGGTTATCGCGAGCCGCGTCTCGTGCCTCAGCCTGAAGATCTTCAGCAGGCCGCCGACGTGCTCAACGCCGGCAAGAAGGTCGCGATTCTCGTCGGCGCCGGCGCACTGCATGCAACGGACGAAGTGATCGCCGTCGCGGAAAAACTCGGTGCAGGCGTGGCAAAGGCGCTGCTCGGCAAAGCGGTGTTGCCCGACGATCTGCCGTGGGTCACCGGCTCGATCGGCCTGCTCGGCACGAAGCCCAGTTACGATCTGATGACCGAGTGCGACACGCTGCTGATGATCGGCTCCGGCTTTCCGTACTCCGAGTTTCTGCCGAAGGAAGGTGCGGCGCGCGGCGTGCAGATTGACCTGAAAGCCGACATGCTGAGCCTGCGCTATCCGATGGAAGTGAACCTCGTCGGCGATAGCGTGGAAACGCTGCGCGCGTTGCTACCGTTACTCGAACACAAGCAGGACCGCGGGTGGCGCAAGACGATCGAAGGCTGGACTGCCGACTGGTGGAAGACACTCGACGAACGCGCACACGAGCCCGGCAAGGATGCCGTCAATCCACAGCGCACGGTATGGGAACTGTCGCCACGCGTTCCGTCGAATGCAATCGTGACGAGCGATTCAGGCTCCTGTGCAAACTGGTATGCACGCGATCTGAAGGTGAAGCGCGGCATGATGTGCTCGCTCTCGGGTGGCCTCGCGTCGATGGGCGCGGCAGTACCGTATGCGATCGCCGCGAAGTTCGCTTATCCGGAGCGGCCCGTCATCGCGCTGGTCGGCGACGGCGCCATGCAGATGAACAACATGGCCGAACTCATCACCGTATCGAAGTACTGGAAAGGCTGGGCCGATCCGCGCTGGATCTGCATGGTCCTTAACAATCAGGACCTGAACCAGGTCACGTGGGAACAGCGTGTGATGGAGGGCGATCCGAAGTTCGAGGCTTCGCAGGACATTCCTTCGGTGCCGTATCACAAGTTCGCGGAATTGATCGGCCTGAAAGGCATTTATGTCGACGACGCCGAACAGATGGGCGCGGCCTGGGACGCTGCGCTTGCTGCGGACCGCCCTGTGGTGATCGAAGTAAAGGCCGATCCGAACATCGCGCCGTTGCCGCCGCATATCACGCTTGCGCAGGCCAAGGCGTTTGCATCGACATTGTTAAAAGGCGATCCCGACGAAGGCAATGTGATTGTGCAGACCGCGAAGCAGGTGCTTGGCGCAGTGCTTCCGGGCCGTCACGACACGTAGAGGCACGCGGGATGCTGCTTTAAAAAATCGTCAACTGCTGCATGAAGGAGGGCCGCATCATGAAGCTTTACTATTCGCCGGGCGCGTGCAGTCTTGCCGATCACATCGCGATGCACGAGGCCGATATGCAATTCGACCGCGTGCGCGTTGACCTCAAGACAAAGACGACTGAGACCGGCCAGAAGTTCGATGAAATCAATCCCAAGAGCTATGTACCGACACTCGAATTCGACGACGGTCAACGGCTCACCGAAAACGTCGCGATCCTTTCGTGGGTCGCGCAACGCAAGCCCTCGCTTGCACCGTCGGGAGAACTCGGCGCTACTCGCCTGATTGAAATGCTCGCCTTTATTTCAACGGAGATTCATAAGCAATTCGGCCGCGTATTCAAGCCGGCGTCGAATGAGGAAGCGACCGCCGCTCGCGAGAAGATCGGCCAGCGTTTCCAGCTCATATCGACAATGCTTAAAGGCAACTATTTGTTCGGCGCAGAAGCGAGCGTCGCGGACGCCTATCTGTTCACCATGCTTCTATGGGCGAACAAAGTAAAGATCGAGGTCCCGCAAAAACTCGCGGAGTTCTCACAACGCATGCGCGGGCGGCCCGCGGTGCAACTGGCGTTGAAACACGAAGGGATCGAGTGAAGCCGCGTGCTCGCGTTGGTCAGCCAGCCGTTCGCCGAGGAAATCATGTCGACCGACCCAACCCTCACGATCCTGATGTACTTCGTTTTGCCTGTGTGGCTTGCGGCCGGTTTCGCGGACTGGCTGTGCCATCGCGCGACTCGAATCGAATCCACGACCGGCGCGAAAGAATCGGTGATCCATCTGTTGATGTTTGCCGAAGTCGGACTGCCGCTACTCGCCGCGATCTTTCTCGAGATCAACGCGGGCATCATTCTATTGATGATCGTCGCGTTCTTCGTTCACGAAGCGACCGCGCTGTGGGACGTCAGTTATGCAGTGAGTGGACGCAAGGTGACGCCGTTCGAACAGCACGTTCATAGCTTTCTCGAACTCGTCCCGCTGATGGCGATACTGCTTGTCGTCGCCCGTCACTGGACGCAATTTCTGGCGTTGCTCGGCCTCGGCAGCGAGCCGGCGAGATTCGGATTGACCGCGAAAAGCGAACCGTTGCCCGTCGCCTATATCGCGATTCTGTTCGCGTTGATTCTGCTATTCGAGCTACTGCCTTACCTCGAAGAACTATGGCGCGGCGTGCGCGCCCGCCGACGCAGTGCTGCGTCGGCGGGCGGGCCGGCGTCCGCGTCGCCGCATGCGCGGGGACGCAGTTCGCCGTAGACCTCAATCGTTCGATCCGTTGAACTCGACAATCTCGATCCAGTTCGCGCCCTTGCCGACCGGATACTGACCGAGCGCGCTCAATGCGCCCGTCTCGCGATTAATCCGGTATGCGCTCAGGTTGGTCGACAACTGACCGACCGCGAGCAGGTAATTGCCCGAAGGATCGATATTGAAGCCGCGCGGCTGCTTTTCGGTCGGATAGGTGCCGATGCGCGTCAGCTTGCCCGATGCACGGTCCACGCGATAAGCGGCCAGCGTGCTCGACGTGCGTTCCGATGCATAGACGAAGCGGCCGTCGGGCGTGATGTGAACATCCGCGCCCCACGGTTTGTCGCCGGAGAAGTTGGGCGGCAGAATGGAAACGGTCTGCACCGGCTTCACCGCATCGCGTTGCTTGTCGAATGCGAGTACATGCAGCTTGCCGTCGAGTTCGTCGATCAGATAAACGAAGCGCTCATCCGGCGAGAACACGAAATGGCGCGGACCCGATTTGGCCGGCAGCGAATAGGCGGGCGCCGCGTCTTGAGTAAGCGCGCCGTTCGCCGCGTCGAACTTCAAACGCAACCATGCGTCGGCGCCGAGTACTGACGCGAACACATAACGATTGTCGGGCGCATTGCGAATAGCGTGCGCCATCGGGCCCGTCTTGACGATCTGCTGAACATCGCCGGCAACGCCATTTGCACCGATGCCGTTCACCGCCAGCAGGTTGCCGCCATACGACGCGGAGAACAGATAGCGGCCGCTCGCGTCGGTCGACACATAGGCCATGCTTTCCGCGAGCGGCGCCTTGCCGAGTTCGGTCAGGCGTCCGTCAAGCGGACTGACTGCGAAGCTCACCACGCGAAAAGGCTTTGAACGCAGACCTGCATAGAGCCGCAAATGATTCGGCGAAAAGGCCATCGGCATGACCGTGCCGCCAACGCTCACTGTTTCGACCGGCTTGAGTGCGCCATTCGACTTATCGAGGCTGAAAACCGAAATGTCCTGACTGTCCGCATTCGACACATACGCATACGTGGACGCGTGCACGGTGGCGGACATCGCCACGCCGGCTAACAGAATTGCGACTGCACGCGAGACGGCACTAACGCTCATATTTGTTTTCCGATTAGTTTGGTTTGGAGACTGACGGCGTTATCGCAGACGGAATGCCGACACCGCATCGTTCATCGACTGCGCCTGATGCTCGAGCGCGCTCGCAGCGGCGGCGGCCTGCTCGACGAGCGCGGCGTTCTGTTGCGTGACCTGATCCATCTGGCTGACGGCTTTGCCGACCTGCTCGATGCCCGCGGTTTGCTCGACCGTCGCCGACGTGATCTCCGCCATGATAGTCGCAACGCCCTGCACTGCGCCGACGATTTCGTTCATCGTGTGGCCGGCCTGCGTGACGAGTTCGTTGCCGCTGCGCACGTCGTCGACGGAAGCGGAAATGAGCGCCTTGATCTCTTGCGCGGCGCTCGCGCTGCGTTGAGCCAGCGTGCGCACTTCACCCGCGACGACAGCGAAGCCGCGGCCCTGCTCGCCCGCACGCGCGGACTCGACGGCAGCGTTGAGCGCGAGAATGTTGGTCTGGAATGCAATGCTGTCGATCATGCCGGTGATCTCCGCAATCTTGTGCGAGCTTGCGGTAATGGCCGTCATGGTGTGGACCGCGCGCTGCACGACGTCGCCGCCGCGCTGTGCGACGTCGGCGGCGCTCGCGGCAAGCGTGCTTGCCTGGCGCGCGTTATCCGCGTTCTGTCTGACGGTGGAGGTCAGTTCTTCCATGCTCGCCGCGGTTTCCTCGAGCGAAGCCGATTGCTCTTCGGTGCGGCTCGACAAATCGAGGTTGCCCGCTGCAATCTCGCGCGCGCCGCCGTGAATCGCCTCGCAACTGACGCGCACGTTCGACACGGTATGCGCGAGTCCGGCCTGCATCCGCGACATCGACGTGAACAACTTGCCGATCTCGCTCTTGCTGCCTTCAGGAATAGACGCGGTCAGATCATTGCCCGCAATCCGGTCGAGCAGTTTCGACGCCTGCTGCAACGGGCGAATCACAATGGTGCGCAACGCAAAGTGCGTGGCGACGATCAATGCGAGAGCAAGCGCAACACCAGTCAAAACCATTGCGACGATCCACCCGTATTCGCGTTCGGTTCTCGTCGCTGACTCCTTTGCAAGCGCACCCGCAAGGTTCTGGAATTTTTCGACGTTTGCCGAATAGACCTGACCGGCAAGTGTAATGTCGCGATCGTTGATGGCGACGTAGGCGTCGGTATCGCCACGCTGAAGCGCGTCGAAAGCTTTCTTTAAAGTGGCCGCCAATCCATTCGACGAATCGACGAGCTGCTGTTTCAACGCATCGTCCTGTCCCACGAATCGGGACGCTGCCGCAAAAGCGCGCGTCTCGGCATCCGCGCGATCGAGCGTTCGTTGCGCGCTGCCAAGTGCGGAATCGCGCGTGGCGAGATCGTTGCGCTCCTTCAACGCGGCATAAGCGCGCGTAAGCGCTGCCCGCGTGCGCGTGCTGTCCTTATAGCCGTCGTTGGCGAGGATCTCCTGAGTGGCGATCTCCTGAAGCCGCTGGGCGTTTTCATTCGAGCGGCCGAGTGCGAATACGCCGACCACGCCGCCGAACATAATCATCGCGGCAAAGACGACCAGCACTGCAAGTAAGCTGTTTTTTACTGTTAAATCGCGCATGCTTCCTAGACCCTTTTCATTGTCTATTTCTCTAATTCCTCCCGTCTTTTACGGCAAAAGAAGCGCGAACTTGAGCAGAAGCGCGCTCGCGCTGTTCGGCCGCACGTTCTCCGCCTTACGCACTCTTTACTGGCGAGTGGACTCTGGCGCACAATCTCGGCGAAAGCGGCTCGTCTGCCGGCTTTCCGTGCTGCCGATTGTTCGCATTCGCATGCCAATCCGGCGGCGCAGCGACACGCTGCATCGTGCGTCTTTCCAATCGGACCTCTCATGAGCGATAAAACTTCTGGCAAGCGTGAAGATCTGCTGGCAGGCGGCAGCCGTCACCACCAGATCTTCCCCAGGCTGAACGACGCGCAGTTCGCGGTACTCGAGCGCTATGGCGAGCGGCGCAAACTGAACACCGGCGACGTGCTGTTTACCGAAGGCGATCGCCACATTCCGATGTACGCGATCATCTCCGGCACCATCGAGGCGACGCGCGGCAGCGGCGATACGCTGCATGTTCTCGGCACGCACGGACCCGGCAGTTTTACCGGCGAAGTCGGCACGCTCGCGGGGCGCGGCGCGGTGGCGTCCGCGCGCGCGACGAGCGATTGCGAAGTCATCGTGATCGACGAGGAATCGCTGCGCGCGCTCGTGATTGCCGAAGCGGAACTGAGCGAGACGATCATGCGCGCATACATTCTGCGCCGCGTCGCCTACATACAGGATCAGAGCGGCGGCGTGGTCGTGATCGGCAGCTCGGCTTCTTTTCCGACACTCGTATTGCGGCACTTCCTGAGCCGTAATGCGCAACCGTCGGCGTACTTCGATATCGACGAGCACGAGGAAGCCAAAGCACTCTTGGAACGTTACGGCGCCACGAAAGAAGATCTGCCGGTACTCGTCACCTTGCAAGGTGTCGTGCTGAAGCGCCCGACAAATCGCGCCGTTGCCGACGCAATCGGTTTGAGTCCCGACAGATTGAATGGCGAACGGTTCGACGTGGTCGTGGTCGGCGCGGGACCGGCGGGCCTGGCCGCAGCCGTCTATGCCGCGTCGGAGGGATTGCGCGTCGCGGTTCTCGACACGAAAGCGCCGGGCGGCCAGGCCGGCACGAGTTCGAAGATCGAAAACTACTTTGGGTTTCCCACCGGCATCTCCGGTCAGGCGCTTGCCGGACGCGGCCTTTCGCAATGCCGCAAATTCGGTGCTGAAGTCGGCGTGCCGATCGAGGCGCTCGGTATTGAATGCGACAAGGGTCAGCCGTTTCACATCCGTCTCAGTCACGACGAGCATGTGTATGGCCGCGCAGTGGTGATCGCAACAGGCGCGCGTTATCGCAAGCCGGAGCTCGCACGTCTCGAACATTTCCAGGGCCGAGGCGTGTACTACAGCGCGACGTATATGGAAGCGGCGTTTTGCGGCAACGAAGAACTCGTCATTGTCGGCGGCGGCAATTCGGCGGGACAGGCTGCCGTATTTCTCTCGGGCTTCGCGCGCCATGTGCATATCGTGATTCGCGGCGAGGGACTTGCAGCGAGCATGTCAAACTACCTGATCCGACGCATCGAGGCAGCGCCGAATATCACGGTTCATGTGCGAACGCAGATCGTCGCGCTAAACGGTGAAGCGCATCTCGAGTCGATTCAATGGAATCAGCAAGGGCGAATCGAAGAGAAGCCAATCCGCCATGTGTTCCTGTTTCTGGGCGCGCAACCTAATACCGGCTGGCTTGGCGATTGCGTCGAACTCGATAGAAATGGCTTCGTGCTGACCGGTCCCGATGTCGCTCACAAGTGGACGTCCGAGCGCACCGGGCATTTTCTCGAAACGAGCCGGCCGGGTATTTTTGCGGTGGGCGACGTGCGCAGCGGCTCAGTGAAGAGAGTCGCGGCAGCCGTTGGAGAAGGCGCGGCCGCAATTCAGTCGCTTCATCAGTACCTTGCGCTCGGCGTTTGATGCTCAGTACTCGACGAGTATCGTCACGCGGCGATTGGCGGCGTTGGCCGCCGCATCGTTGCCGATGATAAGCGGGAAATTGTCGGCACGGCCGATTGCCGCCATGCGATGCGCTTCTATGCCCCTGTCCGCGAAGAAGCGCACCACCGCGCCCGCGCGCGCGGACGACAGTTCCCAGTTGGATTCGTATTTCGCCGTGGCAATCGGCAAACTGTCCGTATGCCCTTCCACGAGGATGTTATTTTTCGCGCGGTCGCGCAGCACCGCTGCAATGCGTTCCAGCACCGCGAACGATTCGGGCAAAAGACGCGCATCGCCGGAATTGAACAGTACTTTCGCATTGATCGCGATTTCCACGCCTTGCGGCGTGTGCGAAATCGTAATCTGGCGATTGTCCTGCAACGGCGCGAGCAATGACAGAAGCTGCTTTTTTGCGGCGTCTTTCGCGTTCGCTGCCGTGATCGGCGGCTCTACGTCGACAGCTTCCTTCACCGGATGATGCTGCAGCGTCTGTATTTGCAACTCGCTGTTCTTCGCGAGCTGCAAGACATAGAGCGCGAGAAACAGCACCATCAGTGTAGTAATCAGATCGGCGTATGAAATCAGCCAGCGGTCCGACTGCTCGCCGCTATCGTGGCTGTCGTCGTGCCCGTTCTTGTCCGTCGCGAGACGCTTGCTGCCAGTGGTTGTACTCATACACGCAGTCCGCTATCAGTTGATGCACGACTTTTCTCGACTCGACTAGCCGAGCAATTCGGCAGATCGTTCGCGCACGTCGCCCGCCAAACGCGTTTCGATCGTATGCGGCGATTCCTTACGCGAGATCGCGAGCAAGCCGTCCAGATACAAGCGCCTGAAACGCAATTCGCTATCCACCTGCGCGCGGATCTTTCCCGATAGCGGCAGAAATACGAGGTTCGCGAGCCCAAGGCCATACAGCGTGGCGACGAATGCGACCGCAATGCCCTTGCCCAGTTGCGACGGCTCGAGCATATGCCCCGTTACCTGAATCAAACCGAGCACTGCGCCGAGAATGCCGAAGGTCGGCGCATAACCGCCCGCCTGTTGCCAGATGCGCGCGGCCGCCATGCAATTGCGCTCATAGGCGTCGACTTCGCGCTGCAATGCGTCTTCGAGTACAGCCGTGGAAACGCCGTTCGCGAGCAGTTCGAGACCTCGCTTGGCGAACGGACTAATGCCTTTCGCGTCGATCGATTCGAATGCCAGCATGCCGTGCAGTTTCGCCTGATCGCCCCATTCGAGCAGAACGGAAAGGCTCTCGCGATCCACTTGCCGCGCCTTCACGAAAGCGAAGCGCAGCAGCTTCACGCCGTCGTAAAACCGCGCCCATGTGTTCTGGATCATCACTGCGCCCAACGTGCCGCCAAGCACAATGACAAACGCCTCCAGTTGAAGCAGCGACGTAAAGTCGCCGCCCTCGAGCGAGAAGCCCGCGACGATCGCCGCGACGCCGAACACTACGCCAAATACCGTCAAAAGATCCATACGTCCTCGCGACCGGCTGCACGAGCCTGCGAATTACAGTTAAAGGTTGCATTAGGCCTTTTAGACCGAACGCAACGGGCGTCAGGATTCAACCGGCGCGGCATGCGCCGCGGGCGACTTCAGTGCGCGGACGGTATCGATGAAACGCTGCTCGATTTCCACAATCTCGACGGGATCAATCTTGATCTCGCGGCGCATCACCCACGACACTTCTTTCTTTCTCGCTTCGGTCATGACGGCCCGCAGGCGCTCGTCCACCGGCTGCCCGGCTGACGCCGACAGCAGCTTCGCGAGATCGTAGGTATCGAACGCACTCACTGCCTCGAACAGGGTTCGCTGATCGACGAACTCGAGATCGTCGAGCGAATTCAATTCACCCGCACCGCGCGCATTGCGGCGCGAGAAATAGCTGAGGCCTTTCTCTTCGACGTAGTTGAGAACCTTGGTCTTGCGGAACGCGAAGAGGTCTTCGGCAATCTCCGAATGCGAGAGCTTGTTCAGAATCACCTTTTTGTCGACGCCGATCAACGCTTCCAGATCGTCGAGTTCAATCAGTTCGAGTTCGCTGCTGATCGAAACGTCGAGATCGTGATTCGCGACCTGCTGCGCGCGCTCGGTGATTTTCACCGGATCGAACGTGACGAGTTGCCTGCCCACTGCACCGTCGCTCGCCGAATAGCGTCCCGACGTATTGTTCAGCCGCTCTGAGCGTCCCGATTCGATGGAGACCAGATTGAGCTTCTCCATGCGCTTGAGCATCGCCATCACATGCGGGCGCGAATGGCCTGCAATCGCGTTGCACTTCTTGATGACTTCGGGAAGCGGAATCGAGACTTCCTCGTTCTGAGGACGGCGAGCGCGTGCATCGAACCGGTCAGTCGCCTCGGCGCCTGCCATCAACGACAGCACATGCGCGTAGGACAGTACGCCTGGGAGAAAATCGGCATGTGTGTTCGTCGCGAGAATGTCGTCCTTCTTCTTGACGCGCCGTATCATCGTGCGAACGATATGGCGCAGCAGCGGCGACACGCGTTCCAGTTCTTCTTCGACGATACCGCCTGCGATAGCCGTCAATTGACAAAAACTCAATGCCTTGGCGGTGTGCGCTCGCGGCTCGGGCGGCAACAACGCCGCTTCGCCGAAAAACTCACCCTTGCCGAGCGTGGCGAGAATGACCTTTTTTTCATCGCACTGCGTGGAGATTTCGACTTTGCCATCTGCAATAACGTAGATGACTGCGTCGCCCAAGAAGCCTTCCGAATAGATGACTTCCCCCGGAGCCGCGGTGCGAGTCCATGGCGAGCGTTGTTGGTTCACGATTACTACCCCCGATGAGCTTTGGTCCAGCGCGTGCCTTTTTTTCAGGCACGAGTCAGTTCGACGGTCTGACTTATTTCACTAGATAACGACAAGCCCTTCCCGATCTTTAATGAGGGGAAACGTGATGATAATTGCGCAAACGTTTGCCAGTCGTACTGGCAAAGCTGGGTGTGCTTCGCGAGACTTATTATTCTTTTGCCGTGGCTTTTTTTAGCGTGAGGCGATCGCCGGTTTAGCCCTTTGTTGCACCGAACGTCAACCCGGCGACAAAGTGTTTTTGCATCGCAAAGAACATGGCCACAGAAGGCAGCGCAGCGAGAATGGAGCCTGCGGAAACGAGGTTCCAGGCAGTCGTCCATTGGCCCTTCAACGCAGCAACGCCGACTGTGATCGGCGCGGCGTCATCGCCTTGCGTCAGACATAACGCCCAGAAGTAATCGTTCCAGACAAAGGTGAAAACCAGGATCGCCAGCGCGGCGAGCGCGGGCCGTATCAGCGGAAGCACGATTTTGAAGAACACGGTCCACTCGTTTGCGCCTTCGATGCGCGCGGCCTCGACGAGTTCGAACGGCAACTGCTTGATGAAGTTGCGCAGGAAAAGCGCGCAAAATCCGGTCTGAAACGAAACATGAAAGAGGATCAGTGCGCTAACCGTATTGAACACGCCGAGTTGCAACGACAGGTCGCGCACCGGAATCATCAGCACCTGCACGGGCACGAAGTTGCCCGCGACAAAGGTGGCGAATAGCGAGGAATTGCCGCGAAAGCGATAGATGGCGAGCGCGAAGCCCGCCATCGCCGCGAGAGCGATCGAGCCGATTACCGCAGGCACGGTAATGAGCACGCTATTCCAGAAGTAATGCAGCATCGGCGAAGTGGTGAGTGCCTCGCGATAGTTGTCGAATAGCGCGAAGTGTTTGGGCCAGCCCCAATAGTTGCCCTCGCTGAGTTCTTCCGTCGACCGCACTGAGGTAACGAGCACGGCGATCATCGGCAGAAGCCAGATCAGCAGTGCAATCGGCAAGGTGAGTTTGTAGACGCGGCGCGTGGCCGGTTTCCATTTGTCGATGGGAATTGGAAACATGGTCGCTCCTTATTGCTCGGTGCGCAGCATCCGCCGCAAGTGATAAACGATATACACCAGCATGATGCCGAACAGCACGACGGCCACTGCCGCCGAATAACCAATGCGGTAGTACTTGATCGCCTGGTCGAAGCGGGTACAACTTAAATACCCTCCACAATCCATGAAACGCGCTCTGAGCAAGGCTTGGACAGTATGACAGAGCCGAAAGCGCCACAGATTTTTACCTGCATCAGTGCAGTGCCGTCTAGCATGCAAGTGTCAGGGTCACTATCACTTCCAAGCATGACTTACCACGCTGTCACCGTCACCCTTGAGGACATCACCGGTATCACCGCAAATAAGAGCCGATCTGGCAATACACAGAGCCTAAACTTCAATGTCACCGTTCAGGGAACGCGCCAGTACGCCGTCCTTATTCGCGGTGCACCGCGACTTGAGAGCGGCACCGTCGTTACTGCCGTGCTTCGCGATCCGAGCAACTGGCAAACGCTTATCGGGTGGCTTGATCATTCAACCGGCGAAATATTTGGGATTGATTCGCCCGGTGAGCTTTTATGGCGATGCCTGTTCGCAGCCGCGATCGGGCTGTCATTCGCCGTAACAGCATTTAGCGAAAGATCGGGTGTTCACAGGACCGTCTTGTTACTCTTAGCTGTAGCGATGAATGTTTGTTCGATTGGCTGGTGGCTGCGATCAGTGAGAGCGTACAGATTGCTTCGACCGTAACCGTGGCACACAAGGAAACGCCCGCAGTATGCGGGCGTTGTCGTTTCAAGATGGATGCTTGTTTTCCGAGTTCCGGCAGACAACCTATCCAGTGTGCGTCTCGATCCAGGCTTTACACACCTTGCGCCGCATCAGTACCGCCCCTACCAGGCGAGCCCACACGCAGACAGTTACGAGTGCTGCGGCCCATAGCTCTAATACATGGTGGACAGGGTTCGCGACAACTGGCCACACGAGAGTAAAAACGGCGATCCATCGCAGCAGCCGATAACCGCGTCTTTGCCTGGTCATCACCCAGTGCGCCGCGAACTGGTTTGCGAGCAGGCTCGCAACGACGGCCCACACGCCCCAAAGAGGCAGTGCGCGACTGACCACAAGCTCGATTTCGACCACTGCTTCCAGCGCGGCAGCGATAGTGAACGCGACGAGCGAAGCCCGCAGCGCTCCCGGCATTTTCGTCGTGATCATGGGTACTTTGTCGGGCAGTAGCCCATCCAGCTAACGTAGTCCGTCCCGCCGCTCTTTTGTTGCAGGTATTCGCAGTAGTCTCTACGATAACTATCGTCGTTGACCGGCGTCAGGCTTCCCGGGATCGGATTGCCCATTATTTTCAACGCACCGTTTGACATACCTTGATCCGTAAGGCAAGCAAACAGCCCCTTGGTGCCCATTATCTCGTCATAGCCGAGCAGGTTGTAACCACTGGGCGTGTCGAAAGTTCCGTTACAGCCCCAATACAGAGGAGCGGTCGCGACCGAAGCGGGCTTCGTAATCTGCATGCTGTTCCCGAGTGCGTTCGCCAGCCATATTCTCGCCGTGTTTACGTAGGGCGTAAATGCGCTGTACAGATCGGCGGTCATGGCGAAGGCGCTGATCACAAGCATTGCTTCCGGTCCCACTTCTGCCCAGAACAGCAGCGTCGCAGCCATAGTTCCCGTCGCGCTCACCAGCGTTAGGACGTCGCCCGCCTGTACCTTCTTGTTCGGGTCTTTCCAGTCCACTACGATCTTGGTCAGCGCCGCGTTGGCTGCCAGGCCGTTGGTGAGAATACGGATCGGCTGAAGCATCTGGAAGACGTTAGACACCGTGGCGACAACCGTTGCATTGGTGCCGATAATCGAAAGCGAATCGGTCTGATTTTCTTTGTATCCGAGGAAAGCCTGATACGTGTTCATGACATTGGAGCCATTTTCCAGCCATTGCAGAACGATTTCGGTTTTAGCCATTTTTTTATTCCGCCTTCGATTGCGTGTTCCACGGAGCAATGGAATTAACCACCGCACTGAGCGCTGGAGCGATTGAGGGACTCTCGCCGATAACGTACCGGTAATAAAGTTGCGCGTTGGCGACTTTAGGCTGATAAACCGGCTGCGCAATGAAGGATTTGGACGCGGTAAGCGTAAGTGGAATGCGGTCGATGATCTGTGTGAATCCCCGGTCCGTCGCGATTTGTAGCGTCGCGTGAACGTCGCTCTGAAGATTGCTGAAGTTGACGATACGGACCCAGAAGACCCATTCCCCGTTATCGCGTTTCTGTGCTGTCGCCCCGTTAGTCAGCTCATAGCTGCGCCCCGATATTGCGACGTGCCTAGGCGATGCCGGTGCCGCTTTTGCCGAACTCGCGGCGAGTCCTGCGAGAGAGAGCGCGCTCGCGCTCAGAAAAGATCGTCTGTTCGTCATCGTTCTTATCGATAGATGGCTTGCGCCGGATTGGTTTGAATGTAGCCCGTACTACATTTCAAACCTATCGCCATCCGTACTTTCCGAACAATCGGACGAATCCGAAAACGCGCATTTCTGCGAGTCGCCTTAACCCGCCTCGTCTGCCTGCCAAGTCTTGCCGCGGCAATGAACGAACGCTCCAATCAGGCGCGACAGCAGACGTCGTTCGTGGAACCGTATCCCTTTCACGTGAGCCGACTTAGCAGTCTGACTGGACAATTAAAAAATGCACGCGCTCGTGCCCTCAACCCTTCGTCGCACCAAACGTCAAGCCGGCGACAAAGTGTTTTTGCATCGCAAAGAACATTGCCACCGAAGGCAGCGCAGCGAGAATGGAGCCTGCCGAAACAAGATTCCACGCTGTCGTCCATTGACCCTTCAACGCGGCGACGCCGACTGTGATCGGCGCGGCGTCATCACCTTGCGTCAGACATAACGCCCAGAAGTAATCGTTCCAGACAAAGGTGAAAACCAGAATCGCGAGCGCGGCGAGCGCGGGTCGTATCAGGGGAAGCACGATTTTGAAGAACACGGTCCACTCGTTTGCGCCTTCGATGCGCGCGGCCTCGACGAGTTCGAACGGCAACTGCTTGATGAAGTTGCGCAAGAAAAGCGCGCAAAATCCGGTCTGAAACGAAACATGAAAGAGGATCAGTGCGCTAACCGTATTGAACACGCCGAGTTGCAACGACAGATCGCGCACCGGAATCATCAGCACCTGCACGGGCACGAAGTTGCCCGCGACAAAGGTGGCGAATAGCGAGGAATTGCCGCGAAAGCGATAGATGGCGAGCGCAAAGCCGGCCATCGCCGCAAGTGCGATCGAGCCGATCACCGCGGGCACGGTAATGAGTACGCTATTCCAGAAGTAATGCAGCATCGGCGAAGTGGTGAGCGCCTCGCGATAGTTGTCGAATAGCGCGAAGTGTTTGGGCCAGCCCCAATAGTTGCCCTCGCTGAGTTCTTCCGTCGACCGCACTGAGGTAACGAGCACGGCGATCATCGGCAGAAGCCAGATCAGCAGCGCAATCGGCAAGGTGAGTTTGTAGACGCGGCGCGTGGCCGGTTTCCATTTGTCGATGGGAATTGGAAACATGGTCGCTCCTTATTGCTCGGTGCGCAGCATCCGCCGCAAGTGATAAACGATATACACCAGCATGATGCCGAACAGCACGACGGCCACTGCCGCGGAATAACCAATGCGGTAGTACTTGATTGCCTGGTCGTACATGTAATAGGCGAGTACCGTCGAGCTTTCGAACGGACCGCCGCCGGTCATCACCGAGATCAGATCGAAACTGCGCAATGCGCCGATGATCGTGACGACAATTGCCATGAACGTAGTAGGTCGCAATTGCGGAAGAATGACGTGCCACAGCATCGACCAGCCGCGTGCGCCTTCCATGCGTGCGGCCTCTATCTGCTCGGCATTGAGCGATGTGAGTCCGGTCAGATAGAGAATCATGCAATAGGCGGTTTGCGGCCACAGTGCCGCGAATACGATGCCGAAAGTCGCGTAGCGCGGATCGCCGAGTACCGGCACGCCGTGGCCGAGAATCAGCGCGAGCAGGCCGAATGTCGGATCGTAGAACCACGAGAAGATCAGTCCGACGACGACGCCGGACAAGACGAACGGTGCAAAGAACAGCGATTTGACGATACGGATACCGGCCACTGCCTGATTCAGGTAGAGCGCGACGGCGAGTCCCATCGGCGGCGCGAGTAGAAATAGCAGCAACCAGATGACGTTGTTCTTCAACGCGGTATAGAACGTTTGCGCGTTGAACAGTTCGACGTAATTGGCGAGACCGACGAAAGTCGGCTCCGTCATGCCGTCCCAGTTGAAGAAGCTCAGGCGTATTGTCGAGAGAATCGGCCAGATCACATAAATGGCCACCATGACGCAGGCCGGCGCGAGAAACAGAAAGGCCGCGCGCCGTTGGCGCCTTGCAGTGGGCGAAGGACGGCGGCCGCGCGTGCGGACATTCGGCGCGCGGTCACGCGATGCGGGCAGCGCGGAGCCGCCCGGCTGAACGGGTCCGTCCACGGTGTGACGGGTGACGGAATGCGACAAAGTGATTCTCCTGTCGACCAGAGTTAGCGCTTTAGCGCTTACTCTGGTCCCATGCAAAGCTGTCGGTGAGAGTTGGTGCTTTAGCTGTCGATCCGGAGTTCGCGCTTTAGTGCGTTACTCCGGTCCCATGCAAAGCACCTACTCCTACCCCATGCAAAGCTGTCGGTGGGAGTTGGTGCTTTAGCTGTCGATCCGGAGTTCGCGCTTTAGCGCGTTACTCCGGTCCCATGCAAAGCTCCTACTCCCACCCCATGCAAAGCTGTCGACCAGAGTTAGCGCTTTAGCTGTCGATCCGGAGTTCGCGCTTTAGCGCGTTACTCCGGTCCCATGCAAAGCACCTACTCCTACCCCATGCAAAGCTGTCGACCAGAGTTAGCGCTTTAGCTGTCGATCCGGAGTTCGCGCTTTAGCGCGTTACTCCGGTCCCATGCAAAGCTCTTACTCCCACCCCCTGCAAAGCTGTCGGTGGGAGTTGGTGCTTTAGCTGTCGATCCGGAGTTCGCGCTTTAGCGCGTTACTCCGGTCCCATGCAAAGCTCCTACTCCTACCCCATGCAAAGCTGTCGACCAGAGTTAGCGCTTTGGCTGTCGATCCGGAGTTCGCGCTTTAGCGCGTTACTCCGGTCCCATGCAAAGCTCTTACTCCCACCCCATACAAAGCTGTCGACGCGTGTTATCGGCCAAGCAAAAACACCAAGGCGGCAGCCCGACCGCCCCCTTCCCTACTTCTTATAAATCCGCTTCCGCGTCTGCTCCAACTGCGCGAGCACACTATCAAGCTTCGACGGATCGGAAATGAACTGCTGCATGCCCTTCATGCCTTCATCGGCCATTTCCTTTGTCATGTCGCGATCATAGAACTGCGCAATGCCGCCCTTCGTATTCGCAAGAATCTGGAAACCGATCTTCGAAATCGGATCTTCCGGTTCCGGCGACTTGCTGTTCGCCGACAACGATCCAAGCCCCGTGGCGAGCTTCGCGCCGATTTCCGGCGTCTCGACAAATGCGAGGAACGTATGCGCATCCGCCTTGTTCTTCGCTTTCGACGGAATATGCAGCGATTCGACCGGACCATCTTCAGCGGTCGGCACATTGGCGTCGATGATCGGGAACTGGAAGTAGCCCATTTGAGGCTTCACGTTCGCCGGAAAGCCCGCGGTAATGAACGTGCCCATCAGCATCATCGCGGCCTTGCCCTGGAACAGGAACGGCTGCACCGAATCGAGATCGTAAGAGAGCGAGTTGTCGATGAAATAGCCGGCGTCGATCAACTGCTTCCACGTCGTATAAACGTTCTTCACACGCGGATCGGTGTACGCAATCTCGCCGGCCATCAACTTCTGGTGGAATGCGTTGCCGTTCACGCGCAGATCCAGATAATCGAACCAGCCGGCGAGCGTCCACGAATCGCGGCCCGCAACGGCAATCGGCGCAATGCCGGCTGCCTTCAACTTCTTGCAGTCGTCGAGAAACTGCTCCCACGTTTTCGGCTCACCGGAAATGCCGGCCTTCTGAAACAGATCCTTGCGATAGAACATGCCCCACGAGTAGTACACCGTGGGCGCCGCATATTGCTTGCCCTTATACGACGAGGCTTCTTTCGTCGACGCATACATGTCGTTCCAGCCGTTCTTCGCCCAATCGCCGCTCAGGTCTTCAAAGAGGCCGCGCTGCGCGTAATAAGCCATGCGTTCGCCGTCATGCCAGTTCACGATGTCGGGCGCGACCGTGGAGAGCCAGCCGGGCAACTGCACCTTGTAGGCTTCTTCGTCGATAAAGGACACCTTCACGTCGATGCCAGGATGCGCCTTCTTGAAGTCGTCGACCACCGACTGCCACACCGCGCGCTGGCTCGCGCCCTTGAACGCGATGTTCGCAGTCAGCGTGCCGGCCTGCGCGGTACTGACAACGGACGTTCCGAGCGCAGCCGCAGCGAGCGCGAGTGTCAGCAGAACCTTGCGTGGTTTCATTTTCATGCTACCTGTCTCCTTTATTCCTTGATTTTGCGTCGTTGTCGTTACTGCATGGAATTCCGGCTTGCCAATCGTCCCGTTACCCGAACCGGTCATTTCGATCGATACGCTGCCACGCCCTGTGGTTCGACTGCGCGCGAACCGATAATGAACGCGTCGTCTGCCACATCGGCGATCGTGTGTGCGCAATCGCCGTAGTTGAACACATAGGTCAGCGCACCACGCCGGCTGATGCGTACGCTTTCGCCGAGCGGCATCGTTTGAATGCCGGCTTGCTGCGCGATTTGCGCAAAGAGCCGAACCGTCAGCGCGTCGTCGAACAGGCTTGCAAAGTAATGAAATGCGCCGCTTCGCACATATGCCGGGTGGCCGTCCGCGAAACGCGCGAGCACGTCGAACGAATTCGTGCCATTGCTTTCGATGAAATCGCGCCAGTGACGCGCGACGCCATCCTCAGCATTCGCGTTCTGTGTGCCGAGAAGACGCACAGGTTCGGTCACATTAGGTCGCATCGATTCGACGCGCCATACTCGCAACGGCAATACATCAGCGAGCGGGCCTGGCGGAAGATTCGCCGGAATCTGCAAGTCCTGAGTCTTCGAACCGGTACGTGGGCCGACCACCACTTGCGCGCCCGACTTCGCGAGGCGCGCGGCAAGATCAGCAGACACGACCGGCAACGGCGGCACGACGATCAGACTGTAGCCGTCCAGCGATGCATCGACCGGCACGACATCCACATCGAGACCTAGTGCGCGCAATGCCGAGTAGTACTCGAATGCAAAGCGCGGATAGTGAAAGTCCGCACCCTGCGGATGAATCTCGAAGAGCCACTTCGCCTCATAGTCGTAGACGAGCGCGACCTTTGAACGAATCGCGGCGTCGGCGTCGGCGTTCGCCGCGAGTACAGTGCCGATTTCCTCGGCCACGCGCGCGGCCTCGCTACCGCCCACGTCGAGGCGGTTATCCGGCGTATTCAGACCCGCATGCATCTGCTCCTGCGCAAACGGCGCCTGACGCCAGCGGAAATACGACACGCAACCCGCGCCATGCGCAAACGCCTCCCAACTCCACAAACGCACCATGCCAGGCAGCGGCGCGGGATTCCACATCGCCCAGTTCACTGGACCCGGCTGCTGCTCCATCACCCAGAACGGCAGCTTCGACATGCCGCGGTACACGTCGTGATTGAACGACGCAAAGTCAGGATGACCGCTGCGCAGCCAGCGCGCTTTCACGTCCGGCGCAAACCATTGCTCTTCGAGTGCGCCGAGCGGATAGCTGTCCCACGCGGCAACGTCGAGATCGGCGGCAACTTTGTAGTGATCGAACTCGGTGAAGAGCTGCATGAAGTTGTGCGCGATCGGCCGCCCCGGCGAATGCGCGCGAATGATCTCGACCTGCATGCGGTTATAGCGCGCGACTTCATCGGAAGCGAAGCGCCGGTAATCGAGCCGATGCGAAGGATGCGCTTCGGTCACGGTTGCGACCGGTGCGTCGATCTCATCGAAACTGCGGTACTCCATGCTCCAGAACACGGTGCCCCACGCGCGATTCAATGCGTCGACAGTTTGATAGCGCGCTTTCAGCCACTCGCGAAAGCGCTCTACTGCCGCGGGCGAATAACTGACTACCGTGTGATGGCAACCAAATTCGTTATCGGTCTGCCAGTAACGAACGGCCGGATGCTTGCCATAACGCTCGGCAATTGCAGTGCAAATCTTCTGCGACGCCGCGAAATACGACGGCGACGAAAAGTCATAGTGACGACGCGAACCGAACGCGCGCGGCCGGCCATCGGCGCCAATCGGCAAGATGTCCGGATGACGGTCGATCAGCCACTTCGGCGGCGTCGCGGTCGGCGTGCACATTACAACCTGCAGACCGGCCGCGCCGAGTACTTCGATCGCGCGATCGAGCCACGCCCAATCATATTCACCGGGCGTCGGTTCAATGCGGCTCCATGCGAACTCGGCTATTCGCACCTGTTCGATGCCGAGTGCTTTCATCCGGCGCGCGTCGTCTTCCCACATCGACTCTGGCCAGTGTTCCGGGTAGTAGCAGACTCCAAGGCGCATCCGAATGTCCTTTATGCGTAGTGTTCGACGGATTCCAGCGAAGCGGCGGCAAAGCCGTCTTCGGTAAACAAATGCGTGGCGTGGCGCGGCACACGCAAATGCGTGCGATCGCCCGGCGCGAGATGCGTGTCGCCCGGCGCCTTTGCGATCAGCGTGAAGCCGCCTGGCTGATCGAGATGCACGTAGCTGTGTTCGCCGAGTTGTTCGACGAGCGACACGGTGCGTGTGAGCACCGCTTCGTCCTGAGACGAAGACGTGTCGATGAATTCAAGGTGCTCCGGACGCACGCCAAGCGTCACCGGTTGGGCGACCTGGAGCGCGGCGCCATCCACGGGCACGCGTACGTTTTCGAGCGTCGTGTCGAGCGTGACGATTACGCCTTGCGCGTCGACGGAAGCAACCCGTCCCGGCAAAAAGTTCATGCGTGGAGAACCGATAAAGCCGGCCACAAAGCGGCTTTTCGGACGGTGATACAACTCGAGCGGCGCGCCGATTTGCGCGATGCTGCCGTAGCGCTCGGTCTCTTTGCCCGCATGCAGCAACACGATCTTGTCCGCGAGCGTCATCGCTTCGATCTGATCGTGCGTGACATACACCACGCTCGCCTTCGCAAACTGCTTATGCAGCCGCGCGATTTCAATGCGAGTCTGACCGCGCAGTGTTGCGTCGAGATTGGAAAGCGGTTCGTCGAATAGAAACACGCCAGGCTCGCGCACGATTGCACGGCCAATTGCAACGCGTTGACGCTGACCGCCCGAGAGTGCTTTCGGCCTGCGTTCAAGCAGTGCTTCGAGTTGCAAAATGCGCGCAGCTTCGCGTACCTTGCGGTCGATTTCTTCCTTGGGAGTTTTTGCGAGCTTCAATCCAAAGGCCATGTTCTCGAACACGGTCATATGCGGAAAGAGCGCATAGCTCTGAAACACCATAGCGACGCCGCGCTGTGCGGCCGGCACGTCGTTCATGATCTTTCCGCCGATCGACAAGTCGCCGTCGGTGAGATCTTCGAGCCCTGCGATCATGCGCAGCAAGGTCGACTTGCCGCAGCCCGAGGGGCCGAGAAAAACGCAGAATTCGTTCTCGCCGATTTCCAGATCGACGTCGCGAATCACCGGCGCGCCGTCGCCATACGCTTTCTGTACGCCTCTTAACGAAATGCTCGCCATCGCATCGACTCCGTGATTTAATCGGCTCGACGACGGAGATTAAGCGCTTAATCAGCAGGACCTAAAAAATCGACCGCATGCGATCGCCGGTCCTTGCCTGTCTCCATGTCGTTTTGTCTGTGCGACAGATGGTGCCGTGCCTTGCGCTTTGATGCAAATGCCGGGTAACCATCCCAAATAATGACGATCTATGCCCACACTCAGTGAAGTCGCGCGCCACGCGGGCGTGACGCCCGCCACCGTTTCGAACGTGCTGCGCAATCGCGGCCGCGTCGGCGAGGCGACGCGTCAACGCGTACTCGAAGCCGTCGATGCCCTCGGCTATCGCCCGCATCTTGCCGCTCGCGCGCTGGCCGAAGGCCGCGCGCCGACGCTCGCGTTGATGGTGTCGAGCATCGCCAATCCGTTCTATCCGGAGTTCGCGCTCGCCGTCGAACGCGCGGCGCGTACGAGCGGCCACTTCGTCATCATTTGCAATACTAACGAAGATCCGGTGACGGGCCGCGCCTACCTCGATCAGATTGCCGGCACGCTGTCCGAGGGCGTGCTGGTGACGAACGCGAACCTCGAACTCGCCGACCTTCATGTGACCGAATCGCGCGGTACGCCCGTGGTTTTATGCATGTGGGAGCGGCCCGACGATCCGCCGGGTTTGCCCTGCGTCGCGGTCGATTTTCGTCTGGCCGGCGAGCTTGCCGGCAAACATCTGCTCGAGTTGGGACATCGGCGGATAGGCGCGATTGTCGGGAGCAAGGCGTCCGGCGTTCACGCAACGCGCTACGAAGGTTTCGTCGATGCACTGCGCGCGGCCGGCGTGCGCAGGAACCGCGTCCGACATGCAGCGGATACGATCCACGGTGGCTACACGGCGGCGCGCGCGTTGCTCGAAGCCGACCCGCAACTCACTGCGATCTTCGCGACCAACGATCTGCCGGCGCTCGGCGCGATGCATGCCGCCGCGGACCTGGGCCTCGCGGTGCCCGGGGATTTGTCGGTTGTCGGCATCACCGATATTCAACTCGCGCGCGAATCGCGGCCTGCGTTGACCACGGTCGCGGTGCCGACCGTCGAAGTGGCCGGACTCGCGGTGTCGCTGCTGCGCGAGTTGATCGAGTCGTCGTATGGGCAGAACGCACGCGGCAAAACGAAAGTGCCGATGCGCGTTTCGTCCGCGCCGCAACTCGTGGTGCGAGCGTCGAGCGGCACGCCGCGCTCGCGTTGATTTTCCCCTCGCACCGCTGCAAACGGAGCGAAGCATGCGCGGCTTTTAGTCGCTAACGCATGCCTTTTAGCTTTCATACAACTTTCACCGCAGCCAGGACTTTCCCCAATCGGCGTCACTCAACGCTGCATCGCATCACCGCCGGAGAGCCCGACCCCGTATGGCTTTGCGCGCCTAGACGTGACTCGCCGCACTCTCACCCCCGCTCACGAGATTCCTTGACGCGCCCGTTCGCGCCTGCTGTACTAAATCAACCAAAGTGATTTAGGCGGCTTCTTTTGACCTCACATCACGGTTCGAATCAGCCGCCGTTCGGGTTGCGCCGCGCAGCGTTCGCATGTGCAACCGCCGGCAGTTCAAACGTCGTTGTCAATAACTGGAGGAGCGTCCCATGAATCTGAATTCCCGCAGGCTTCCTGTCGCCAGGAAAATCGTCTCGATGTGCGTCGCGGCGTCGGCGGTCTGGTGCGCGAGCGCGAGCCAGGCAGCCGACCAGCCGGTCGTCGGCCTCATCACGAAGACCGACACGAACCCGTTTTTCGTGAAGATGAAGCAAGGCGCGGAAGCGGCTGCGTCGAAAGACGGCGCGAAGCTGATTACCGCCGCAGGCCGCTTCGACGGCGATAACGCGAGCCAGGTGACCGCGATCGAAAACATGATGACGGCCGGCGCGAAAGCGATTCTGATCACGCCGAGCGACACCAAAGCGATCGTGCCGAGCATCAAGAAAGCGCGCGCGGCCGGCGTGATGGTGGTCGCGCTCGACACGCCGACCGATCCGCAGGACGCCACCGACGCCCTCTTCGCCACCGACAACTTCAAGGCCGGCGTGCTGATCGGCAAGTACGCGAAAGCCGCGTTGAACGGCAAGCCCGCGAAGATCGCCACGCTCGACCTCGCGCCAGGCGTGTCGGTCGGCGTGCTGCGTCATAACGGATTTCTCGAAGGCTTCGGCGTGAAGGAAGGCGACGCGTCGATCGTGTGCAGCCAGGACACGCGCGGCGATCAGGCGAAAGGCCAGACCGCGATGGAAAACTGCTTGCAGAAAGCGCCGGACATCAACGTGGTTTACACGATCAACGAGCCGGCAGCCGCAGGCGCGTACCGCGCGTTGAAAGCGGCGGGCAAGGACAAGAGCGTGATGATCGTCTCCATCGACGGCGGCTGTGAAGGCGTGCGCAACGTGAAGGCCGGCTCGATTGCCGCGACCTCGCAACAGTATCCGTTGAAGATGGCCTCGCTCGGCGTGACGGCGGGCGTCGACTACGCCAAGACCGGCAAGAAGGTCACGGGCTATCAGGACACGGGCGTGACGTTGATCACCGACAAGCCGATGTCCGGCATCGACAGCAAGGACACGAAGTTCGGTGTCGACAACTGCTGGGGCAACAAGTAACGCGCACTGCACGGCGGCCCACGTACGGGCCGCCGAACGATTCGCCGCGCGGCGCCTGCCGCGCTCATGTCTCGAGGTCATCCATCATGTCGACTCCCTCCGCGCCCGCGGGCCATCCGCGCCATTTCTCCGACCGTCTGCCGTCGCTCGCCGAAGTCGGGCCGCTCATCGCGCTCGTGCTGGCTTGTGCATTCTTCATTTCGCAAAGCAGCCGGTTCCTGTCGTTCCAGAACCTCTCGCTGATTCTTCAGCAGACGATGGTCGTCGCCGTCATCGCAATCGGTCAGACGCTGATCGTGCTGACCGGCGGCATCGATCTCTCATGCGGGATGGTGATGGCGTTCGGCTCCATCATCATGACGAAGTTCGCGGTCACGCTCGGCCTGCCGCCGGCCGTCGCGATTCTTTGCGGTATCGCCGCGAGCACATTGTTCGGCGTGCTCAATGGCGTGCTGATCACGCGCATCAAACTGCCCGCGTTCATCGTCACGCTCGGCACGCTGAACATTGCGTTCGCGCTCACGCAGATCTATTCGAATGCGGAAAGCGTGTCGAATCTGCCCGACGCGATCATGTTCTTCGGCAACACGTTCAAGCTCGGCCCCGCCGATGTCACGTACGGCACGGTCCTAACGCTGCTGATGTATCTGGCCACATGGTTCGTGCTGCGCGACACGGTTCCTGGGCGGCACCTGTATGCGCTCGGCAATAACGCCGAGGCCGCGCGGCTGATGGGCTTGTCGTCGCAGAAGATCCTGCTCACCGTGTACACATTGGCGGGCGCGATCTATGGCGTCGCGGCGCTGCTGTCTGTATCGCGTACCGGCGTGGGCGATCCGCAAGCGGGGCAAACGGAGAATCTCGACAGCATTACCGCGGTGGTGCTCGGCGGCACGAGTCTTTTCGGCGGACGCGGCTCGATTTCCGGCACGCTGCTCGGCGCACTGATTGTCGGCGTGTTCCGCAACGGCCTGACGCTGATCGGCGTTTCTTCGGTCTACCAGGTATTGATCACCGGCATGCTGGTGATTCTCGCGGTGGCCGCGGACAAACTTTCTCATCGCCGCGGTTAAGCACTGCACCGCCAACATCTTGCATGCAGGTCCGGACCGACAGGAGCCCGTGATGTCGACAACTACTTCCGCTTCTTCCCCGCTGCCCGTTTTACAGGCGCGTGGGCTCGTCAAACGTTATGGCAATGTGACCGCGCTCGACGGCTGCGATTTCGAGGTGCTGCCCGGCGAAATTCTCGCGGTGATCGGCGATAACGGCGCAGGCAAATCGTCCTTGATCAAGGCGTTGTCGGGCGCGACCGTGCCCGACGAAGGCGAGATTCTGCTCGACGGCAAGCCCGTCAAATTCCGCAGCCCGCTCGATGCACGCGCGCAAGGCATCGAGACCGTCTATCAGGAACTCGCGGTCGCGCCCGCGATGAGCATCGCGGAAAATCTCTTTCTCGCGCGCGAATTGGTGAAGCCCGGCTGGCGCGGCTCGATCTTCAAGATGATCGACAAGCGCCGCATGCTGGAGGAAGCGACTGCGCATATGAAAGACCTGCAAATCGGCATTCGTTCGATGCGCCAGGCCGTCGAAACACTGTCGGGCGGTCAGCGCCAGGGCGTCGCGGTCGCGCGCAGTGCGGCATTCGCGCGGCACGTCGTGATTCTCGACGAGCCCACCGCCGCGCTCGGCGTGAAGGAAGGCAACATGGTGCTGGAACTGATTCGCCGTGTGCGCGACCGCGGGCTGCCGGTGATTCTCATCAGCCACAACATGCCGCACGTATTCGAAGTCGCGGACCGCATTCATATTCAGCGGCTCGGCCGGCGCGCCGCGCTCGTCAATACAAAAGACGTGCATATGTCCGAGGCCGTTGCAATCATGACGGGCGCGAAAGAAGCCGACGTCAAGGCGATTGCATGATGCAGTCACTTCGCTGAGGGGCTCATCGTCATGGATACCACGGGCATGCGCCCGCCCCTCAAACGCACGGTCGGCTCAAACCAGGTCGGCATGCGGCAATTCAACGAACGCATCGTGCTGCAGGCGATCCGCCTGCACGGGCCGCTGCCGAAAGCCGACGTTGGCCGCCTGACACGTCTTTCGATGCAGACGGTGTCGATGATCGTCGACCGTTTGATCGACGACGGTCTGCTGGAAAAGCAGGCGCGCGTGCGTGGCAGGATCGGGCAGCCGTCGGTGCCGATTGCGTTGCGTGCGGACGGTGCCTATACGATCGGCATCAAGGTCGGGCGCCGCAGCCTCGACGTGCTGGCGATGGATTTCGCCGGCCGCGTTGTGTGCCGCGACGTGTTCGAGTATCCGTATCCCGATCCGCGCACGCTGTTTCCGGCGCTTGAAACAAGGCTCGCGCGCGTGAATCAGACGCTCGGCGCGAGTGCAAGCAAAGTGGTCGGCGTGGGCGTGGCTGCGCCATTATGGCTCGGCGGCTGGCGCGACTTGCTCGGCGCGCCGCCCGACGCGCTGGATGCGCTCGATGCATGGCACGAGATCGACTTGCGCGCGCGCATCGCGACCATGACGGGCCTCCCGGTGGAATTCTCGAAGGACACCACCGCCGCCTGCGCCGCCGAACTCGTGATGGGCCAAGGGCGCGGCATCCACAATTTTCTGTATCTGTTCGTGGGCACGTTCATTGGCGGCGGACTCGTGATCGACGGCCGCTTGCATGGCGGACCGCACGACAACGCGGGCGCCGTCGGCTCCATTCCGCTGCGCGAAGGCAGCGCGCGCAAGCCGGCCAGGCAACTGCTGCACGCGGCATCGGGCTTCGTGCTCGAACGCCTGTTGAGTGAAGCGGGCAAGCCGGCTGCCGCCGCGCACGATCATCGCGCGTTATCGCCGGACATGTGGCGGCACACCGAGGAATGGCTCGATAGCGCGTGCCCCGCGATTGCCAACGCGCTCACGAATGCGGCAGCGCTGCTCGATCTCGAAGCAGTGGTGATCGACGGTGAACTCGACCGGCAAATGGTGCGCGAAATCATTCGCCGCACCGAGCGCGTGCTCGATCGATTCGAGTGGGAAGGGATGGTGCGTCCGCAACTATTGGAAGGCGCAATCGGCGCCGACGCACGCGCGATGGGCGGCGCAATACTGCCGCTCTACGCGCACTTCGCGCCGGTGCATGAACTCTTTCTCAAGCCGGCGACCGAGCCCGCGTATTGATTTGCAGCGACGCGTTCAGTTCATTGCGCCGCGACTCTCTTCACCGAGACCGAAGCGGTCTTTGCGGGCGCGGACTCGAGCAACGGTTGCAGCGCGGGCGCCATCGACTTCAGCAATTGCACGGAAAGCGCACTCGTGAACTCGTAGCGTGCGGCATATGGTTCGTGCACCCACGCGGTCAACGTGCCGTAAAAGCGATCGCCGATAGCGAAGACGAACGTCGCGCTGCGATTCACCTTGCGCGATTCGATGAGGCGCGCGCCTTTGGCAAATACGTTAAAGCGCTGATCGCCCGTGCCCGTCTTGCCGTACACCTCCATAGTCCGGCCATCGGGGAACGTGATGCCTTGCGCGAGACGCCGCGCCGTGCCGCCCGTCACCACGTCGCGCAACATGCCTTTCACCGTTCCCGCTATTTCCGGCGAAAGCTGCTGTTGCGGCGCGGTTGCCGCGCGGCGGAAATGCGTTTCGTATGGCGTGTCTTTCGCGAAGTCCAGTTGCGTGATGCTTTCGGTCGGCACCTTGTTGCCGTCGTTCGCAATCAGGCCGATCAGTTGCGCGAGCGCGGCGGGCCTGTCACCCGACGCGCCGATTGCCGCTGCATACGAAGGCGTCAGCGTCTCGAACGGATAGCCGAGCGCCTGCCACGATTTGCCGATGGCCTCGTACGCGCGCAATTCGACCATGCGTTTGATGCGGCGATCCTGCGTCGCGTGGTAACGCGTTTTGAAGAGCCACGAATAGGTCTGCAAACGCACGTCGCCGCTTGCGTTCTGTATTTCGTTGAGCGTGGCGTTCGGATGCTCGCGCAGATAATTGAGCGTCCACAACTCCAGCGGATGCACGCTCGCGATATAGCCGCGGTCATTTAGATTGAAGCGGTCGATTCCGTATTTGGCGTAGAGCTTTGCGAGGTCTTCATCGTCGAGTATCGAGGCGGCCGGCGTGTTTCTCAGCGCAGCGCGCATCTTCTCGTTGAACCACGCGTTGGACTCGTCGGGCGCGACGCTGCGCAATACGGTCGCGACTTTCGGCGGCGATTTGCGCACGCCGAGCAGCAACAAAGCGAGCGCCTGGTCGCGCGTCTTGCCGTGATACTTCGTATAGAACCGGTGCATGTATACGCGGCTTTCCTGATCGGCGAAACGCGTCAGATACATCTTGCGAATCGCGGGATCGTTTAGCCACTGCGACGAAGGCCCGGTCGTCTGCACCATCTCATAGTGAACGATGTCGCGCATCATCCGCACGAACACGAGATTCACCGAATGCTGGAACGCGCGACGAACCGTGAGAATGCGGCTGTTGTCGTCGGAATCGAAATTGTTAAAGCTCTGCGCGCCGCCGCCTGTGTAGAACGTTTCGCCGGGACTCGCCGAGTATTTGCGTTCGACGGCCGCATCGAGCATGGGTTGCAATGAGCGGTCACGTGTATGCGACAAGTAGTCGAGCGCCCAGCGCGTCAATTGATCGTTTGGATCGGGCTTGATGGCTTTCAGCTCCGTCGCGCTCAGAGCGGCGTAACGGCCATGCAGTTGAGAGACGATCTGCAAATACGTCACCATGGTGCGCAGTTTCGCGGTGGAACCGAGATTGAGCCGCGCGCCGGAATTGATGTCGAACGGCTGGTTCACGCTGTCCGTTTGCACTCGCACGAGGTTCGCGCCGTCGCGCCGCTCGAATAGTGTGAAGCTGTAGGCGATTTTCGACGGATCGTCGGACGCGCGCAGCATTTCGAAACCGACCAGACCCGCGGCCTTCGCGCCCTCGCGTGTGGCGGCGGCGGCAAGCCTCTCGCTCACGGCCTGTTGCACGGCATTGTTGAGCGTGCCCGTGGCTTGCAGGTCGAGCCGGTCAAGTTCGTAGAAGCTCGGAATGCCGAGCGCCGCGAGCAGATTCGAGCGCATCGACGTGACGGCTTTGCGCGACACGAACGAGCCCGTGTTTTGGGCGGGTTTTGGCGCGCGGTGCAACTGCACGTTCGTCGACAGCGCCGCATCGCGCAGCGCGGCGGAAATCACGCCGCCACTCGCGAGCAAGCGCAAATAGCTGTCCGTCAGCCGCTCGAGTTCCGGATAGCCGCGATGCAGGAAATACGACGGCGCGCGCTGCGCGATCATCAACGACAGTACTTCGCGGAAGGCTTCTCCTTGCGCCGCCAAATTCTCTTCACTTGAAGGCGCGGCGAGTATGCGGTTCACCTCTGCAAAATCGCGGCCGTACCACGCGGCGAGCCCGTCGCCCATGCCGTTGATTTCGCCGATGCCAGGTTGCGCGGCCAACGGCACCGAATTCAGGTAATGCACGACGATCTGCTGACGTGCGGGCATCGTTTGCGGGCCGTTCAGATAGGCACGCACAGAAGCGGATGCAATCTGCCGCAGCTTTTCCGGCGGCGTTGCAGTGCGGCCGCCAGCCGAGTGGCGGAATTTTTCGATCTGCGTGGCGAGCGTGCTGCCGCCAGGCGTCGGCTGATGATGATTGAATACGCGCGCGCCCTGATCGGCCAGCGCGCGGCTAAAGCGTCCCCAGTCGATCGCCGGATTACGGTTCGGCTGATTAGGATCGAGCAGATAGCGGTCTTCGATAAAGAGCAGCGAATCGACTATGACGGGCGGAATCGCCTCGAAGCTCGCATAGGCGCGGCCTGGAAAATTCGCGCTGAAAAGCGCTGCGCCGGTGCCGTCGAAGAGTTGCAAACCGGCCTGGTCTTTCTCGGCATACGGCAGAAAAAGACTTCTGTCCGCGAGCGAAAGCATGCGTTCCGAATCGCGCGCCTGCGCGGTGATTTCGAAGCCGCGTTGCAGCAGGCGCTGCTGGATGGACGGCAGCAACGCGTAACCCAGGCGCGTGTCGTAAGGACCTTTATCGGTTTCGGGGAAGCGAATGGAATGACTGGGGCCGTCGTCGACCGCGAAGCCGACGTCGCGGGTCAGTTCGGACAGATAGTGCGCTTGCAGCCGGGACGTTTCTATTTCGAGCTGGCATAAGCGTGCAAGCCACGCCAAGCCCAGCAACAACGCCGCCGCCAGCGCCCATTTGATCCACTTGCGCACCGGGCTGGTGCCGGTGGCGCGAAGCGGAAACCGAACCGATGGCCGATTCATGACTGCTCTCCCCGAACGGGCGCCAGGCTCGTAAATCCGGCACCCTTTAAGGAGTTTAGCTCGGACGCCCGCACGCAATTGGTTCGGATAAACCCCCAGTGTCGCGGCTACAACACCCGCTGCGGCGACATAGCAAAGTGCGAATTACCGTGCGATATTTAAGGTCTGCGCGATGTCGGCCGCGAGTGTGAGTGTCAGTCGAAAAAACCGCTTGTTCAGGCGGCTTTTCGTTTCGTGGTGAGTGCGCGCTTTGGCTTTGGCTTCTGCATGTCCGGCTCGTCGCGCATCTTCATGTGCTGCCGCAGCAATTCGACAAAGCGTTCCGCTGGCGGCGACAGCACGCCGCCTTTGCGCGTCACGACACCGAAAGTCTGCGAAGGCGATTTCAGTTTGACCGGCACCGCGCGCAGCATTTTTTGCCGAATGAACATCTCGGCGATGGCAGTCGGCAACAACGACACGAGATCCGCGCGGCTTTGCAATAGCGCGACGGTCACAAAAGTCGATGCCGTCGAGATCGGGTTATCCGGCATCGTGAGCCCCGCCAGATCCATCTCGCGTTCGAGCAGCGCGTGCAACGGCATATGCGACGGATACATCACCCAACGATGATCGGCCAGATCGCCGAGCTTCACTTCCTTTCTCGGCAACGGCGGATGACCATAGCCCACCACCACCGATAACGGCTCATCCGCAAGCGGACGATACTGGTATTTCGATGGATCGGCTGCCACGGCGGCACGGCCGATCATGAGATCGAGGCGGCCGTCGTCGAGTTGCGCGAGCATGCGCGCGCTCGTGTCCTCCACCACTTCTATCGACAGGTTCGGATGTCCCGCGTGCAGCCGATTCACGGCGGGAATCACGCACTGCGGAATAGCGCCCATGATCGCGCCGATCGCGAGGCGCCCGCCGCGCCCCGAGCGTATTTCAGCCACGTCCTGACATAACGCGGTGAGGTCCGTCGCGACGAGGCGCGCATGGCGGATCACGCAATGCCCGAGCTGATTCGGAATCATGCCGCTTTTCGAGCGCTCGAAAAGCGGTGCTTCGAACATCGACTCGAGTTCCTGCAACGCTTTGCTCGCGGCAGATTGCGTCATCGACATGAGCCCGGCCGCTTTATGCAGCGACTTCTGGTCGTCCAGCGCGATCAGCAATTGCAACTGCTTCATGCGCAATTTGCCGAGCAGAACGTTCAACGTGTTTTTCATGAAAGCCGCGGTGAGTCGTAAAAGCGATCACAGGATGGAAACAATTCAATATACCCGGCCGCCGCAGCGCCGTATAGTCGGCGGTGGAGACATCGACACTGCCGTGCCCTACCACTTCTAAAAGGCGCCCGAATCATGAGCCAAACCACCCATGCCGCCGCGATGCGCGGCGTCTTTCCCGTTGCTCCCACCATTTTCGACGACGCCGGCCGGCTCGATCTGGAAGGCCAGAAGCGCTGCATCGACTTCATGATCGACGCCGGTTCGAACGGCCTGTGCATTCTGGCGAACTTCTCCGAACAGTTCGCGCTTTCGGACGACGAGCGCAACACGTTGATGCACGTCGTGCTCGATCACGTAGCGGGCCGCGTGCCGGTGATCGTCACGACCACGCATTTCAGCTCGCATCAATGCGCGGAGCGCAGCCGCCGCGCGCAAGAGGCCGGGGCGGCGATGGTGATGGTCATGCCGCCTTATCACGGCGCGACGATCCGCATCGGCGAGCGCGGCATCGAAGAGTTTTACCGCACGGTGTCCGATGCGATCGACATTCCGATCATGATCCAGGACGCGCCCGTTAGCGGCACGCCGCTGTCCGCGCCGTTTCTCGCGCGCATCGCCCGCGAAATCGAGCACGTGTCTTACTTCAAAATTGAAGTGCCGCAAGCCGCCAACAAGCTGCGCGAACTCATCCAGTTGGGCGGCGATGCGATCGTAGGTCCGTGGGACGGCGAGGAAGCCATTACGCTGATGGCCGATCTCGATGCGGGCGCAACGGGTTCGATGACAGGCGGCGGCTATGCGGACGGCATTCGTCTGATCGTCGACGCGTACGCCGCCGGCGATACGGACGCCGCCGCCGCGCATTATCAGCGGTGGCTGCCGCTCATCAACTACGAAAACCGCCAGGGTGGCCTCGCATCGTGCAAGGCGTTGATGAAGGAAGGCGGCGTGATTCGCTCGGACGCGGTGCGTCATCCGTTGCCGGCGATGCATCCCGCGACGCGCGAAGGACTTCTCAAGATCGCGCGGCGGCTCGATCCGCTCGTGTTGCGCTGGGGCAGATAAAGCGCGGCCGTGTCTTGCGGCAAGTGAGCGGCTAAGCGGCTGGACGCGGACACGCGAATGCCGCTACGCTAGCCGCCATGGACAACTTTTACGAAGCGACTGTCGCTCGCCCCTCTGCTTACGCGCCGCTCGCCGGGCGCCACAGCGTCGACGTTTGCATCGTCGGCGGCGGGCTTGCGGGACTCTCGACGGCATTGGGGCTGGCTGAACGCGGCGTCGCGAATGTCGCCCTGCTCGAAGCGCGGCAAGTCGGCTTCGGCGCATCGGGGCGCAACGGCGGCTTCGTGTTCGGCGGCTATAGCCTCGACTGTGCCGATCTGCTGAAAACGTTAGGCGCGGTTCGCGCGCGCGAGCTTTACGCGCTTACGACCGACGCTGTGGATCTGATGCGCGCCCGCATCGCGCGCTATCGCATCGATTGCGACGCAACCGACGCCGGGGTGATTCTCGCCAACTGGTTCGACGAACCGGCGCGTCTCGACGCGCAACGGCGCCTGATGCGCGATTCATTCGGCGTCGATTGGGAACCGCTGACGGCAGACCAGCTTGCCTCGCAATTGAAGACGCGCCGTTATCACGGGGGTCTCTTCGAGCGCAACGCATTTCACTTTCATCCGCTGAAATACGTGCTCGGCGTAGCGAATGCCGCGGCCAATGCGGGCGTGCAAATATACGAGCAGTCGCCTGTCGTGCGTTTCCAGCGCGAGGGCGCGGGCTTTATCGTGCATACGCCGCAAGGCGCAATCGACGCGCGGCACGTCGTGATGGCGGGCGGCGGTTATGCGCGCAACGTCCATGCGAAAGTCGAGCGCGCGGTGCTGCCCATTGCCACCTACGTGATGGCGACCGAGCCGCTCGGCGCGCGTCTGCAAGACGCAATCGATACGCGCGCGGCCGTCTACGACACGCGCTTCGCATTCGACTACTACCGGCCGTTGCCCGACACGCGCATTCTGTGGGGCGGACGCATCTCAGTGCGAGATCGCGCGCCTGAAGTCATCGCGCGATTACTGCGGCGCGACCTGCTAAAGGTGTATCCGCAACTACACGACGTGCGCATCGACTACGCGTGGGGCGGACTGATGAGCTACGCGCGTCACAAGATGCCGCAAATCGGCCGCGGCGCGGACGGCGTCTGGCACGCGGTCGGCTTCGGCGGGCACGGCATGGCGCCGACCACCGTCTCCGGCGAATTGCTGGCCGCGGCCATTGCCGGCGAGCGTCCGGTGCCCGAAGCGTTCGCCGCGTTCGGTCTGACGCCCGCATATGGCGCGCTCGGACTCGCCGCCGCGCAGTTGACCTACACCGCGATGCAAACGCGCGACGCGCTCGCCGCGCGCCGCCGGCTATCGCGCCGCCCACACTAAAGGCGGCTCGCGTATGGACTGTATTCAAGCCGTCTCGAGCGGGCTCGATGCAAGGCTCGATGCAACGCGCGATGCAACCCTCGACGCAACGCTCGACGCGCTTGAACCTCGCGTCGGCGCGGGTTTTCGCCATGCTAGAATGCGCCGTCACCGCCGCTCGAATAGACAATGAAAAAGGGAAGCAAGGCCGCCGGGCCCGATATCAACGGCATCCCGTCCGACGCGACGCAGAAGGACGCGCGGCGTAGCGATGTCCGCCGCAAGTACGATCCCGAACAAACCAAACGCAATATCCTCGACGTCGCGACGCAGGAGTTCTCCGCGATGGGACTGACGGGTGCGCGCGTCGATGCGATCGCGGAGCGCACCAACACCACCAAGCGCATGCTGTACTACTACTTCGGCAGCAAGGAAGGGTTGTATCAGGCGGTGCTCGAAAAGGTGTATGGCGACATTCGCGCGCTCGAACAGGATCTGCATGTCAGTGAACTCGACCCCGTGGAAGGCATGCGCGCGCTGGTCGAATTCACGTTCGACTATCACGACCGCCAGCGCGACTTCGTGCGCCTCGTGACGATAGAAAACATTAACGGCGCGAAGTATGTCGAGCAGGTGAAGAGCTTTAAAGGCCGCAACGTCACCGTCATTCACACGATAGAAGATCTGCTTGCGCGCGGTATCGCGGCGGGCAAATTCCGCAATGACGTCGACGCAATCGATCTGCATCTGCTGATCAGTTCGCTGTGCTTTCATCGCGTCGGCAATCGTCATACGTTCGGCACGGCGTTTGGCCGCGATCCGTCGCATCCGAGGTTGCGCGCGCGTCATCGCGCGATGATCGTCGACGCTGTGTTGCGTTTCGTGCGTAAGGAAGATTGAAGCGAAGGTTGAAGCGCGTCGCTCGCAAATGCAAAACGGGACGTGGCTTGCGCCACGTCCCGTTTTTTATCGCGCTTGAGTTTGCGTTTGCAACTGCGTTCGCACTCAAACAACCGCTCAGTCCACCAGCACGATCCGCTTGATGTCGCCGACAATAAAGATGTACGACAGCGCGCCAATCAGCGCCACGATGCCGATAAACACGAGCGCGCCGACAAACGATCCCGTCGCCGCGACGATAAAGCCAACCACGAGCGGCGTCACGATGCCGGCCAGATTCGCGGCGAAGTTGAAGATGCCGCCCGTCACGCCGAGCAGTCCTTCGGGCGCGATATCGGACACCAGCGTCCAGCCGAGCGCCGCCATGCCTTGCGCAAAGAACGCCACCGACAGGATCGCGATCACCGCGACGTTGCTCTCCACGTAGTTGGCGAGAATGATCGTCGACGCGAGCAACAAGCCGGCGATGATCGGCAGTTTGCGCGCGACGTTCGCCGACTTGCCGCGACGCAGCAGCCAGTCGGAAAAGAGTCCGCCGAACATCACGCCGATCGACGCCGCAATGAACGGCATGATCGCGAAGAAGCCGATTTTCAGCCAGCCCATATGACGTTCGGTCGCGAGGTAAGTCGGGAACCAGGTGAGAAAGAACACGAGCGTCGAGTTGCCGGCGAACTGACCCAGACAGATGCCCGTCAATTGACGATGCTTCAGCAAGCGGCCAATGGTGCGCCATTCGAAGCCGCTTTTCGCGGGCGCCGCGGCAGAGGCGGCGCTGCTATGCCGCTGCGTGAGACCGCCGCCTGCTTCGATATAGTCGAGTTCGGCCTGATTCGCCGACGGATGATCGCGCGGTTCGCGATACAGCAGCCACCAGATGCCGCCGAATACGATGCCCACGCCGCCCACCACATAAAAGAGCGAACGCCAGCCGAACGCGCCCATCAGCATGAACAGGAACGGGCTGAAAAACGCGAGCCCGATATATTCGCCGACGGTGTAGGTGCCCGTCGCCATCGCGCGTTCGCTTTGCGGGAACCACGTCGCGACGACGCGGCTATTGGTCGGAAAACACGGCGCTTCGGAGACGCCGAGACCGAGGCGGAATACGAACAGGCCCGCGATGCCATGCACGAGCCCTTGCGCGAGCGTGCATAAAGACCAGAAGGTCATCGACAGAAAGTAAGTCAGCTTGCTGCCGAAACGGTCGAGAAAAAGCCCGCCTGGAATCTGCGAAGCGACGTAGCTCCACGAGAACACCGAGAACAGCAGGCCCATCATCGCGGCGTTGATGCCCAACTCTTTCGTCAACTGCGGCGCGGCAATGCCGAGCACTGTGCGGTCGAGATAGTTGATCATCGTGCCGACGGCGAGCAGTCCGAGTATCTGATAACGCGCATTCGAACGGCGCGCAGTGCCCGTGCTCATTTTCGTATTTGCGCCGGACTGTTGATTGGCGTCGGATGGACTGGATTGAATCGGTTGTGGCATAGGTGGTCGTCTCCTCAAACTATTTAGGTATCCGTCATTTACCGGCGTGCGCGACCGGTTAGCGTTCCAGCAGTGACTGGAAATGCGTATAGACGCGCTCGGCATCCGGTTCGAGCCCGGTGAAAATACGCATCGCGTCGACTGCCTGGTACACCGCCATGCCGCCGCCCGACAACGTGCGGCAGCCGAGCGCTTCCGCAGCCTGGAGCAGCGCGGTGCGAATCGGGAAGTAGACGATGTCGGCGACCCACAAGTCGCGATGCAGCAATTCGGCGGGCAACGGCAGGCCCGGCAGCTTCGCCATGCCGGTGGGCGTCGCGTGAATCAGGCCGTTGGCCGCCGCAAGCGTTTCGTCGAGCGACGCGCCCGCAGTGACCGTGCGATCGGCGAAGCGCTTCTGCAATTCAGCGGCAAGCGATTCGGCGCGCACGGGATCGACGTCGAACAGCGTGAGCGTTTGCGCGCCCATTGCGAGCGCCGCATGCGCGACGGCCGCGCCTGCGCCGCCTGCACCGAGTTGCACGACGCGTTCGAGCGACACGTCAGGCAAGCCGCGTTGAAAAGCGCGCGCAAAACCGGACCAGTCCGTGTTGTGGCCGATGCGTTTGCCGTCCTTGAAAAGCACGGTGTTCACGGCGCCGAGCGCGCGTGCATCGCCGGACAATTCGTCGAGCAGCGGAATCACCGCCTGCTTGCACGGATACGTGATGTTCAGGCCGTTGTAGCCCATGCGTTCGGCGGCAACCAGCAGATCGGGCAGCGCCGAAATGTCCAGCTTCAACGCTTCGAGGTCGATGCGGCGATACACGTAATGCAAGCCGAGCTTGCTGCCTTCCTCCTCGTGCATGGCGGGGCTCAGCGAGCCGCTGATCCCCGCGCCGATTAATCCGACCAGATATGAATTCGCGCTGGCCTGCGCGTTCGTTTGTGCATTCATTGGCGTAGTCATTTCGCCGCCCTATTCTTAAGGATGGTGACCATGCGCTCGAGCGCGAGCACATAGCCTTGCGTGCCGCAACCGACGATGATCGCGTCCGCCACCGCCGACACATACGAGTGGTGACGGAACGCTTCGCGCCGATGCACGTTCGATATGTGTACTTCGATGACGGGCTTTTCGATGGCGGTGAGCGCGTCGGCAATCGCGACGGACGTGTGCGTGTACGCAGCCGGATTGATGACAATGCCGTCGACCTTCGTGCGCGCAGCATGCAGCCAGTCGATCAATTGATGCTCGGCGTTCGACTGGCAGAAATCGATGGACAGATCGAGGCGCTCTCCCGCATCGCGGCAAAGCCGGGCGACGTCGTCGAGCGTCTCGGAACCGTAGATAGCCGGCTCGCGTGTGCCGAGCAGGTTGAGATTCGGTCCATTGAGGACCAGTACTGACGCAAAGCTCATAGTCGTCTCCAGCGGGTAGAACAGGAAGCGCAGAGCCGCGGGCTCGCAACGCTTCTCAACGTATGGCGAAGTGTGCGCGCATTCAGCCGTGTCCGTCATTCGGGGTTTATACGAATTTGTACCATCTAGTTAGTTTGTATAGACTGTCGGAAAATGCGCTTATTCTGGGAAATTCTGGCCTGCGTCTTGCTCACAAAGTAACGAACCAGGCCATTTGACGCATCGCAACATCGCTGCGAAGAGCCTGCGCCGTAGCCACAGCGCGCGATCGCGATAAGCCGTCTGACCGTTTTTGCAGGAGCTGTTCATGCAACGTTCGATTGCCACCGTGTCGATCAGCGGCACCCTCGTCGAGAAGCTGACTGCGATCCAGGCGGCCGGCTTCGAGGGCGTCGAGATTTTCGAAAACGATCTGCTGTATTTCGACGGTTCGCCCGCCGACGTACGGCGCATCGCCGAAGATCTGGGCCTGAAAATCATGCTGTTTCAGCCGTTCCGCGATTTCGACGGCGTGAGCGCCGAGCGTCTCGCGCGCAATCTGGATCGGGCAAAACGCAAGTTCGATGTGATGCACGAACTGGGCACGGATCGCATTCTGGTGTGCAGCAACGTGCAGCCCGACACCCTCTGCGACGATGCGCTGATGACCGACCAGCTCGGCGCACTCGCGCAGGCGGCCGAGGCGGCCGGCGTGATCGCCGGTTACGAAGCGCTCGCGTGGGGCCGGCACGTCAAGACGTACCGGCATGCGTGGAAGCTCGTCAACGCGGTGAACCATCCCAATCTCGGACTTGTGCTCGACAGTTTTCATACGCTGTCGCTTGGCGATACCGTCGACGGCATCGCGGATATTCCAGGCGAGCGCATCGCCTTCGTGCAGATCGCCGACGCGCCCAAGCTCGCAATGGACGTGCTCGAATGGAGCCGCCACTACCGCTGCTTTCCGGGTCAGGGCGATTTCGACGTCGCGAACTTCACGGCTCAAGTCGTGAAAGCGGGCTACAAGGGGCCGCTTTCGCTGGAAATTTTCAACGACGGCTTTCGTGCCGCGCCGACCACGATCACCGCCGCGGACGGGCATCGTTCGCTGCTGTTTCTCGAGGAGCAGACGCGTGCGTTGCTGGACAGCGAGCGGCAACCGGCCGGTGAGCTCTATGAGTCGCCGGCCGCGCCCGCGCACGTCGGCTATCAGTTCCTCGAATTCGCCGTGGATCACACCACGCGCGCGCATCTCGCCGACTGGCTCGGCAAGCTGCGCTTTCGCCAGGCGGGCCAGCATCGTTCGAAAGACGTGACGCTTTATCAGCATGGCGCCGCTTCGATCGTGCTGAACGCGGAGCCGGATTCGTTCGCCAATGCGTTCTTTCAGCAGCATGGTTTGTCGCTGTGCGCGTCGGCGTTTCGCGTCGACGATGCGCATCAGGCATTCGAGCGCGCGGCCGGCTTCGGCTATGCGCCGTTCTCCGGCCAGATCGGCCCGAACGAACGCGTGCTGCCCGCCGTGCAGGCGCCGGACGGCAGCCTCAATTACTTCGTCGACGAAACGCCTGACCAGCCGACGCTGTTCGAAGCCGATTTCGTTCTGACCGACATCAACGGCCCGGCGGAAGTGGGGCCGCTCAGCCGTATCGATCACGTGTGCCTCGCGGTGCCGGCGAATTCGCTGGATACGTGGGTGCTGTTCCTGCGCACCGCGTTTGGCTTTCAGGCGGAGCCCGGCGTGCTCGTGCCCGATCCGTATGGCCTCGTGCGCAGCCGCGCGCTGCGCAGCCGCGACGGTTCGGTTCGCGTGGTGCTGAATGCGTCGGTGGATCACCATACTGCGGTCGCCGAGGCGCTGCATACCTATCACGGCTCGGGTTTGAATCATGTCGCGTTCAGCACGGGCGACATCTTCAGCGCAATTCCCGAATTCGTCGCCGATGGCTTGCCGGTGCTGCGCATTCCGCGTAATTACTACGACGATCTGGCCGCTCGCTACGCATTGCCGGACGAGATGCTCGACGCGCTGCGCGAGCACAACATCCTGTATGACCGCGATGAGCGCGGCGGCGAATTTTTCCACGCCTATACGGAACAGCTCGATCAGCGCTTCTTCATGGAGATCGTCGAGCGGCGCGGCGGTTATGACGGCTACGGCGCGGGCAACGCGGCGGTGCGGCTCGCAGCGCAGGCGCAGCGGCGGAGATAGGCGGCGCTCAGCGTTGGCGTGTCGGCTTGTTGGCGTCTTTGCTTTTCGCCGCCGCTACGGGTTCGCAACCGCGCAAAGCAACGCGGCAGGCACGCGCCGTGCGGATCGGCTAGAAGCGGGCTCTCGCCCGATATAATGCAGCCTGATTCGCGGTCCGCGCCGCGCGGCTGCATCGCCGGTCATGTCAGCGGCGCTGTCCGCAGCGCGAGCCCAGCCCGCTCGTCTCGGGCTTGCACCTGCACTCACCGCCCGCCGAACGAAACGCCAGGAGAGATATGAAGAAGTTTGCCGTAGTCCTGTCAGTTCCCCTCCTTTTCAGCGCTTGCGCCTATTTCCAGAAGAATCCGGACGCCGGCGAGCCGGTCACGGACACGACCACGCAGCGCTCGGTCAACGACGTCATCGCTTGCCTCACGCAACTCGCGACGAACCACAACGCCGCTTTCAAATCCACGTCGATCCCGCAAGGCCAGATGCTCGACTTCGGCGATTCGAACATCGTCAAGGTGCGCAGCGACAATGGTGCGACAACGTACCGCTTCTACGCGGGCAAGCGCCACGTCAATAATCTGTGGATCGAAACCGCGGGGAAAACCTGCGCGCCGTAAGTCACGCAAGCACAGCAGAAAGCAATCGAAAGCCCGGTCGTTAAGGGTTGGTAAGCTGCGCCGCTGCCATCTTCGTGTCACGGTGTTACAGGACAATGGTTCTTAAGAACCGTTTAAGACTTCGTCCCCATCATGCCTCGGACACTACCGCACGAGGTGCGCACCATGAACCAGCCCGAACAAAATACCAACGACAACCCGCCGCCGGCGAAGCGTCCCACCATCCTGCGCCGCCTGCTGAGCCATCACGAACTGGCGACGCTGCTGCTCCTGCTGCACGCGCCGATCGACGCGTCCGCGAAACCCGAGATTCCGCAACTGCACGAAGCCGGTCTGATCGAAACGATTTCGAACGATGCCGGCGGCTCGCGCATCCGTTTGACGTCCGAGGGCAATGCCGTGCTGCGCGGACTCGGTGTTAAGTAACGCTACGCCTGCACACCTGCGCTTGCCACGGTTACGCTTGCCACACGCCGTACCCCGCTTCACGCAGTCCAATCGCCAATTCGACTTCCATGTCCTGTGCGCCGCGATAGGGCATCGGATTGAACACTTCGTATAACTCAGGCACGAGGCGCAAGCCATAGTCGCGCACGTAGCGATTCGCCTGAATGCCGGCCTTGTGCCGGTCGAAGCGCAGATCGGGATCGAGCCCGGTCATCCCCACATACACGCAAGGCTTGTCGAACCGGTAGTCCGGATTCGCGCGGCGAAAGCGCGGCTCGTTCCAGACGGTGTCGTCGAGCAAGACGACGTACACGTAATAGTGATGCTTGCGGCGAACCATAAGCCAGGTTCAGTTCCTCGACGTGCCGTGCAGCAGCATCCGGTATTCGGTCGGCGTGACGCCGACAGTCGCCTTGAATTGCCGCGTGAACGCGCTGTGATCGGTGTAGCCGCATAGCGCGGCGACGTCGGTGACCTTGTCGTTCGAGACCAGCAGCGCGGTCGCGGCATCGAGCCGCGTCTTCAGCAGAACCTGACGCGGCGTCAGATGAAACACCTTGTGAAAGTAGCGCTCGAGCTGCGCGACCGACATATCCGCCATTGCAGCCAGTTGCTTCAGGTTCAGCGGCTGCACGTAGTTTTCCTGGATGAACTGCACGACCGTCGCGAGCCTGCTATACGCGGGATGGCTGCTTTCGTCCGCTCTCAGATCGCGTGAGATGCCGGCCAGTCCGATGATCTTGCCGGCCGCGTCGCGCAACGGCTGCTTGCTCGTCAGGCACCAGCCCGGCTGACGTCCCGGATAAAGATGCAATTCGAGCTGATCGATCATCTGATTGCCGACGTGGATCACGCCCTCGTCCTGCGCGGTGTAGATGCGGCCGAAGCGGCGCGGAAACACGTCCTCGGCGGTCTTGCCGAGCAGCGCCGTTTTCTCCTTGAAGCCGCAGCGCGAAGCGAGCGTGCGGTTCACGAGCGCGTAACGCGCGTCGGCGTCCTTCACGAAGAAAACGACGTCGGGCAGCGCGTCGAATACGGGCTCGAGCTGCCGGAAGTGCGACAGCATGGCGGACAACGGTGCTTCGTCAGGGGGAAACTGATGAGCCAGCGTGTTCATCGTGCGGGTCCCGTGGGTCCGAGCCGGTTGTGAGGGCGGATGCGTGAGCGGTTTTTGACGCTTGTGGCGCTGGGTTGTTTGCGGCCGATGCGGTTCGGTTCTGGTCGATTCACCATGCATGCGCCGTCGATTATAAAGCCGCCGATTCGCCGACAATATGCGCGTGCCGGCGATGATCGGCGCACGTCATTCGGCCTGCGGCGGATGCCCAGCCGCTGCGATTAGCGTGCCGATTTGCGCGGGACTGAATGGCGGACGCGGCGCCGCCGATGGCCAACCGAAGTACACGTTGGCGCCGGTCCCGCAGATCTTTCCCTGGCAGGCGCCCATCCCGCAACGGGTGTGCAGCTTGGCGTCGCGCCAGTTCTGGAACGCGCGCACTTCGCCGACGCTGACGTCTTCGCAGCGGCATAGCAGGGTGTCGTCGGCGGGCGGGATGCGCGCGGCGGGCTGCAGAGCGAAGGCGGTTTCGACGCGCGCCGCGAAGCGGCGCCAGCGTTGGCGTTGTGCGTGAAGCGGGCGGAGGCGGGAGCTTGCGGTTAGTTCGGGGCTCGATCCGTCGACGCTGCTGCGTTCACCCACGCCCAACCCCGCGATTTCCCCTTCGATCGACGCCAACTCCGCGCCGCCCACTCCCGTGCACTCGCCCGCCGCAAACACGCCCTCGACCGAGGTGCGCTGCGAAGCATCGACGACGATGCCGCCTGCTTCGTCGATCGCACAGCCGAGCGCCTGCGCGAGCGTGACATTCGGCACCAGCCCAAAGCCGCACGCGACACGCTCGCAATCGAGCGTCACCCTGCGCTCGCCGCGCCGGATCGTGACCTGTTGCACGCGGTCTTCGCCGTGCGCCGCTTCGACCATGCTGCTCGTCCAGTAGCGCGTGCCGCAGAAACCGCGCGTCATGCTCACGGCCTGCCGCAGCTTCGCGGGTTCGCGTAGAAGCGAAGCGCCAAAACGCGCGACCTTTATGGCCGAAGCCTGCTCGACCACCGCGAGCACTCGCGCGCCCGCGGCGCATGCCGTGGCCAATGCGGCGATCAGCAACGGACCGCTGCCCGCAATCACGACGCGCTCACCGCGTACCGGCATGCCGCCTTTTATCAGCGCCTGCAGCGCGCCCGCGCCGGTCACGCCGGGCAGCGTCCAGCCGGCGAACGGCAGCAAGCGCTCACGGGCGCCCGTCGCCAGAATCAGGCGCGCGTATGTCATGCACACGCCGCCTCGTTCCGCCGATTCGACCAGTAGACCGCGCGGCGCGAGCGGCGCGATGACGCGCGTCGACGGAAAATGAGTCACGTTCCCGTGGCGGCTTAAATCGGCGAGCAGAGCGCGCAGCGGCGACTGCGGCGCGATGCCCGGTCCCTGCCGCCAGATCTGGCCGCCGACGCGCGGATTGTCGTCGAGCAACGCGACGGCCGCGCCTTCGCGTGCCGATGCAAGCGCGGCGTGGAGACCGGCCGGGCCGGCGCCTACTACGATCACGTCGAAGTGCTGGGTCACGGTGCGTTCACCTTCTGCGTATGCACGACTTGCCCATCGCGGCACAACGTCTGGCACGCAAGCACATGCGCGCGTCCATCTACCGTCACGCGGCATTCCTGACAGACACCCATCCCGCAGAGAACAGCGCGCGGCTCGCCCCGCACGGACAGTCGCGTGCCGCTCGCGCAACCGCCAACCACCAGCGCCGCCGCCACAGTCGTCCCAGCATCGACCTCGACAGCCACTCCGTCGATCATCACCCGAACCCGCGCCTCGCCACTCTTACTCATGCGCCACCTCGTGCACGAACCGCCCGGGCAGATAAGGCTCGACCGGAATCGCCGCCGTCTCTCCGACGATCTGCGCGGCAAGCAGCTTCGCCGTCGCAAGCGACGTCGTCACACCCAGCCCCTCATGACCGACCGCAAGCCACACGCCGGGCACGGCGTCGCCGGCCGGACCGATGAGCGGCAAGCCATCCGGCGATGCCGCGCGAAAGCCGGTCCATGCGCGAATGCCGTTGAGCTGCGGCAGCATCGGCAGATAGTGCGCGGCGCGCTGCAGCATCTGCGCGAGCACGGGCATCTCGACTGCGGGGTCGGTCGTGTCGAACTGGCGCGATGAGCCGATCAGCAACTGCCCCGTCGGCCGCGGCTGCGCATTGAATGCGACCGACGTGCCCGTCGCGTGGTGCGCGCTCTTGATATAGCCGAGCTCGAGCAATTGATGATGGATCAGTTCGGGGTAACGGTCGGTGATCAGCAGATGGCCTTTCTTCGGTTGCAGCGGCAGCGTCGGCACGAGTTCGCGCGCGCCGAGGCCGTTTGCGACGATCACATGCCGCGCGCCGCGCCGCTCGCCGTTCGCGAGCGTGACGCCCGTTGCATCCACGGAAACAACGGACGCGCCGAGCCGCACGCCGATGTTCGCCGACGCCGGCGATTGCGTCAGCAGCCACTCGGCGGCCGTCGGCGCGTACACGATGCTGTCGTGCTCGATGCGCAAACCGCCGACAAGCGACGCCGCCACCGCCGGCTCGCATTGGCGCAGCGCGGACGCGTCGAGCAGTTGCGCTGTAACGCCATGCGCTTCGTAAGCGGCGTGCATGGCGCGGGCGGCTTGCCATTCTTCTTCGTCGGCGGCGAGCCAGAGCGTGCCGCAGCGCGCGAACGCGTCGCGCGTGCGCAGCCGAGGCGCGAGTTGCAGCCAGAGGTCGCGCGAATAGAGCGAGAGCGCCAGTTCAGCGGGCGAGTCGTTCATCACGACGATATGGCCCATCCCGGCCGCCGTCGCGCCGCCGCCGATGCCTTGCGCGTCCAGCACCTCGACGCGCATGCCGAGCGCGGCGAGTTCGGCCGCGCAGGCCGCGCCGACGATGCCCGCGCCGACGATCAATGCATCCGCCGTCATGCCGTGCGGATGCCCCACGCGAACGGATCGCGTTCGTCGAAGCAAAGCCGCCCTTCCGCCGTGATATGCGCGTGTCCGGTGATGGTCGGAATCACGCAGACGCCGTCGTCCGCGTGACGATAGCTCGCCTCGAACACGCTGCCGATAATGCTCTCCTGCCGCCACACCGCGCCTTCGGCGAGCTTGCCGTCCGCCGCGAGGCACGCCACTTTCGCGCTGGTGCCCGTGCCGCACGGCGAGCGGTCGTACGCGTTGCCCGGACAGAGCACGAAACTGCGGCTGTCGATGCCGTCGCGCGAGCCCGGCCCGAAGAGCTCGATATGGTCGATCAGCGCGCCGTCGGCGCCGGTGATCCGCTGCGCGATCAGCGCGTCGCGGATCGCGGCGCTGAACGCCGTCAACTCAGGAATGTGCGCCGGCTCCAACGGACGGCCATGTTCGCCGACGAGGAAAAACCAGTTGCCGCCCCAGCCGATGTCGCCCGTCAACACGCCATATCCCGGCACGTCCACCTGAACGGCCTCGCGATAGCGATACGCCGGCACGTTGCGCACGGCGACGCTGCCGTCGTCGTTGAGCGTTGCTTCCACCACGCCGACGGGCGTCTCGATCCGATGACGCCCCGGCGCGATCCGCCCCATATGCGCGAGCGACACCACGAGGCCGATCGTGCCGTGTCCGCACATGCCGAGATAGCCGACGTTGTTGAAGAAGATCGCGCCGGCCGCGCACGACGGGTCGTCGGGTTCGCACAGCAGCGCGCCGACTACCACGTCCGAGCCGCGCGGTTCGGTGACGATGCCGGCGCGCCAGTCGTCGAAGCGCGTGCGGAATACCTCGAGCCGCTCTGCGAGCGTTCCGCCGCCGAGATCGGGGCCCCCGGACACGACGAGGCGGGTCGGTTCACCGCCGGTGTGGGAGTCGATGATATTGAGCGTTTTCATGACGCACATGGTAGGAACGGCGCACGCGCGAGTCTTGGTGCGACTGCGCGTGGATTGTGACGATTTCGGCATAGGTTGTAGTTTTACCGCTGCGTGGTTCCGCAGGCCACGCAACGCTGAATGAACTTGCGGCCGCGCCTCGGCCGCAGCGGCAAAGGCACGGCCGTTTGCCCAGCGCGGACCACCGCGCACGCACCGGCCAGCCGCCTCTTAACATATCGCAAAAATACAGCACCGCCCCGCCTTCTAAGTGCGGCCCAGAACCCCACTATGCCGAAATCGTCATCCGCCACGCGCGATTGACGCAAGACGGCGGCGTTTTCGCTGCTTACACTGCGCTTCGACTCATCACATTCAGGAGAGCAGTCGTGGCGCATATCTGGGAAGGCGTATTGCCGGCGGTCACCACCAAGTTCAACGCGGATTTCAGCATAGACCGTGCGTGGACCGCAAAGAATATCGAAGCGCAGATCGACGCGGGCGTGGACGGCATCATCGTGTGCGGATCGCTTGGCGAAGCGTCGACGCTCTCGCTCGACGAAAAGCTGGAAGTGCTCGACATCGCCGTGGACGCCTCGCGCGGCCGCGTGCCGGTGCTGCTGACGATCGCGGAAAACAGCACGCTCGACGCCTGCCGCCAGGCCGAACACGGCGGCCGGCACGGCGCGGCCGGTTTCATGGTGCTGCCGGGTCTGCGCTATCTGTCCGATCGGCGCGAGACGCTGCATCACTTTCGCAGCGTCGCCGACGCAAGCGCACTGCCGCTGATGATCTACAACAATCCGCTCGCGTACGGCGTCGATATGACGCCCGAGATGTTCGCCGAAATCGCCGACGAGAAAAAGATCGTCGCGATCAAGGAATCATGCGGCGACGTGCGGCGCGTGACCGATCTGATCAACGCGGTCGGCGACCGCTTCGCGATTCTGTGCGGCGTCGACAATCTCGCGATGGAAGCCATCCTGATGGGCGCGCATGGCTGGGTGGCCGGTCTCGTGTGCGCATTTCCGCATGAGACGGTGGCGATCTACAAGCTGTTGAAAGCGGGACGCCTGGAAGAAGCGCGGGCGATTTACCGCTGGTTCGCGCCGCTGCTCGCGCTCGACGTATCGTCGAAGCTGGTTCAGAACATCAAGCTCGCCGAAGCGATGGTGGGACTCGGCACGGAGCCGGTCCGCCCGCCGCGCCTGCCGCTTGCCGGCGACGAGCGCGCGGCGGTGGAAGCGTTGATCCGCAAGTCGCTCGAAACGCGGCCGCAATTGCCGCGCCTTTGAGCGAGTGCCGGTGTGCGAGTTTGAGCGTGAATAAAGGCTTCAGGCCGCCTGCGGCTGCGCGTGCACAGCATCCTCGTGACGCAGATGCAGCAGCCTGTAGCCGCTCTTATAAACCGGCTGCAAGCGAAACTCGTTTTGCGGCTCGATTGCGAGCAACAGACGCAGCCGCGACACGTGGCTGTCGATGGTGCGCGTGAACTCGCGGAATTCGCGGCCCCACACCATCGCGAAAATGTGATCGCGCGACATCACGCGGCCAATGTTCGAGAAGAACAGCGAAGCGAGCCGGTATTGCGTGCCGGACAAGGCGACCGGCTGGCCGCGCAGCATGACGACCTGGCGATGCGTGTCGAAGCGGTACGGGCCCACGTCGAAGCTCGCGGTGCCGAAGCGCTCCGGATAGGCGCGCCGCAGCAACGCCGTGACGCGCTCGCGGAATTCGGCCGGGCGCAGCGGCAGTGACGCGTAGTCGTCGGCGCCGTTGACGAACGCGCGCACCATGCTCTCCTCGGACGTGTCGCGCGACACGAAAATCACCGGCATCCGGTCGCCGCCGACCGCGCGCGCCGTGCGCAACACCTCGGTGCCCGACAGGCGCGTGCCGTGCCAGTCCAGCACCAGCAGATCCACGGTGGATCGGGCAAGCGTTTTCGACATGGTGAGACCGTCGTCGTAGCCCGCGCAGGTATGGCCGGCGCTCGTCAGAATCTTTTCAATCGACTGACGCATGACGGGATCACGTTGGAGAATGGCAATGCGCATGGGATGACTCATAACTGATGGCGTGGACGCGATTCTCGAAGGCCCACCCGCGCTATCCCATAGGACCAATCCTAATTTAGCGTTTGCTCAGACGAATCCGCTCGACGAATCGCCGACGGACTACAGCCGACTTCCTGTACCCAGGCCCGGCTTTCCCCAGGCCCGCCACGAAACGCGGACTCAAGCAGAACTTTCCCAATCTAATTAAGCACTTCCCGAGGCGAATCGCTTTCATCCTGTAAAATCGCGGGTTGGCTTACTTCGTCATCGCGCCGCCCTACCCGGGACGGCGCGCCGGTGTCCCGCGCTCTACCCAGCCGTTGCCACACTTCTCGCCCGACGAGCGCCGTTTTTCCACGCCACACGTGGTTTCCAATTCAACACAACGACATAGCAATGCAAGCGACAAATCTGGGTGGAGCGCAGGCTGTCACCCCACGCCCGCTTGGGCGCAGCGACTATAAAACGCTCGGCCTCGCGGCCCTGGGCGGCGCACTCGAGTTCTACGACTTCATCATCTTCGTGTTTTTTGCGCCGGCAATCGGCCAGCTATTCTTTCCGGCCGCGATGCCGGACTGGCTGCGCCAGGTGCAGACCTTCGGCATCTTCGCCGCGGGTTATCTGGCGCGGCCGCTCGGCGGCATCATCATGGCGCACTTCGGCGATCTGTTCGGCCGCAAGCGCATGTTCACGCTGAGCGTGCTGCTCATGTCCGTGCCGACGCTGATGATGGGTCTCCTGCCCACCTACGCGAGCATCGGCGTGATGGCGCCGGTTCTTCTGCTGCTGTTTCGCGTGATGCAGGGCGCGGCGGTCGGCGGCGAGGTGCCGGGCGCGTGGGTGTTCGTCTCCGAGCACGTGCCCGAGCGGCACATCGGCTATGCGTGCGGCACGCTGACGGCCGGGCTGACGGCGGGCATCCTGCTCGGCTCGCTGATCGCGTCGGCGGTGAATCGCAACTTTGCGCCCGCTGAAATCGCCGATTACGCGTGGCGCATTCCGTTCCTGATCGGCGGCGTGTTCGGCATGTTCTCGGTTTATCTGCGCCGCTGGCTGCACGAGACGCCGGTGTTCGCCGAGCTCAAGCAACGCAAGGCGATTGCCGCCGAAGTGCCGCTCAAGGCCGTGCTGCGCGACCACGGCCGTGCGGTCATCGTGTCGATGCTGCTTACGTGGATGCTGTCGGCCGCGATCGTCGTCGTGATTCTGATGACGCCGACGCTGCTGCAAAAGCAGTTTCACATCGCGCCGGCGACCGCTCTGCTCGCGAACTGCGTGGCGACGCTGTGCCTGACGATCGGCTGCGTGATGGCGGGCTCGATCGCCGGGCGCGTCGGCGCGGGGCGCACGATTTTCATCGGCGGCCTGGCGCTGGCGGCGACCTACTATGCGATGTTCCAGCAACTCGCCGTCGATACGTCCACGCTCGTGCCGCTGTACGGCGTGACTGGTCTGCTCGTCGGCGTGATCGGCGCCATTCCGTTCGTGATGGTGAAAGCCTTTCCGCCGGTCGTGCGCTTCTCGGGCATCTCGTTTTCGTACAACGTCGCGTACGCGATCTTCGGCGGGCTGACGCCGATCGCCGTCTCGCTGATGATGAAATCGAATCCGATGGCCGCGCCGTTGTACGTCGGCACGATCTGCGTGCTGGGCGCGCTGACTGCGCTCTTCATCAAGGACGCGCCGCACAAGCGCTGATCCTGCGTGTGCGCTCATGAATGACGCGAACGGCGCGCCTTTGCAGGCGCGCCGTTTTCGCATGTGCGAGCGAGTGCGTTCGTTCAGGCGGCGACGCGACTGAGCGCATACCCTCCACGGTCTTTCACCGACATCGACACTTCACGCCGGCCCGAAACATCGGGCGCGCCATCGGCCTACGATGTGTCGCATGAACTCCCAAAAAACACCCGTTTCGCCCGCCCTCGGCCGCGTGCTCGCGACCGTCAGCGTCGGCTTCGTCGTCACGCAGTTGGACGTGACCATCGTCAATATTGCGCTGCCGCAGATCGGCGCGAATCTGCACGCGAACGTCGCGGGCCTGCAATGGGTCGTCGATGCGTACACGCTCGCCTTCGCCGTGCTGATGCTGTCGGCCGGCGCGCTCGGCGACCGCTTCGGCGCGCGCCGGCTGTATGCGGCGGGCATCGTGCTGTTCGCGCTGGCGTCGCTTGCCTGCGGCCTCGCGCTCGACGCGCCGATGCTCGTCGCGGCCCGCGCGCTGCAAGGCGTCGGCGCCGCCGCGATGCTGCCGAATTCGTTGGCGCTGCTCAACCAGTCGTACGGGCACGACCCGAAACTTCGCGCCCGCGCGGTCGGACTGTGGACGGCGTCAGGCGCCATTTCGATCGCCGCAGGCCCGGTGTTGGGCGGAGTGCTGATCGCGGCCTTCGGCTGGCGCAGCATTTTCCTCGTCAATCTGCCGATTTGCGCCGCCGGCTTTCTCGCGACCTTGCTGTGGGTGCCGCGTCCGCAGGCCGCCGCGAAAGCGGATACCAGCCCGCGCGGCATCGACCTCGGCGGCCAGTCGCTCGCCGTTGTCGCGTTGACCGCGTTCGTCGCCGCCGTGATCGAATGGCGGCCGCTGGGGCTCAGTCATCCGCTCGTCGCGGGCGGCTTCGTGCTCGCGGCGCTCGCGGGCGGCGCATTCGTCGCCGTTGAGGCGCGGGCGCGCGCACCGATGCTGCCGCTGTCGCTCTTCAGCAAGCGCAGCTTCAGCGCGGCCGTGCTGTTCGGCATCTGCGTGAACATGACTTATTACGGCATGGTCTTCGTGCTGAGCCTGTATTTGCAGCGGGCGCGCGGCTACACGCCGTTGCAGGCCGGGCTCGCGTTTTTGCCGCTGACCGGCGGCTTCCTGATTTCGAACGTGGCGAGCGGCTGGGTGGTCGGACGCTTCGGCGTGCGTGTGCCGATGATCGCCGGCGCCATCACCGCCGGGCTCGGCTACGGCCTGCTGCACTTCGTCGATGCCGGCACGCCGCTCATCGGCTTGCTGCTGCCGTTCCTGCTGATCCCGTCCGGCATGGGGCTCGCGGTGCCGGCGATGACCACCGCCGTGCTGGCATCGGTGGAAGCGCGGCGCGCGGGCACGGCGTCGGCGGTATTGAACACGGCGCGCCAGGCGGGCGGCGCGGTGGGCGTGGCCGCCTTCGGCGCGCTCGCGAGCGGCTCCGCGGCGACGCAAATCGTTTCGGGCATGCAAACGGCGACGGCGATCTCGGTCGGGCTGCTGGTGTTCGGCGGCGTGATGAGTTGCCTCGTGCATCCGCAGCCGCATTCGTCGTCGACGGCGCGGGGCGACGCGGACTCCGTGCGCGTGGGTAATTCGCGCTGATGTTGCAGACTGGCTGTCGAGGCTTCGTGCGCCGCGTCTCGGTTCGCGTTCGTTCGTCTCGGCTCGCCTTTAAACGCACGCGCAATAAAAAACGACCCCGGCGGCTCGAGGCCACAGGGGTCGTCAGCGGTCTATCGGGCGTCTATCGGGCGTCTATCGGGCGTCTATCAGGCGCTCAGCCACGAGCGCGCCCTGCACCACTGCGCCGGCGAGCTACAGCGGCGCTTCCTGAATCGTGCCGGTGTTGATCGCGGCTTCGATCAGCCCTTCGTTTTGCGCCTTGCTGATTGCATCGGCGATCAGTTTTTCCGGCTCTTCGATCTCCGCCTTGATCGCGCCCAGGAATCCGGACGCATCGAGAACGACGAGCGTTTTCGCGGAATCGGCAAGGCTGATGATCACGCGATGCGGCGTGGGCCCTTCGCCAAGACTCGCGCACAACTGCAGCACCTTGCCCCCAATGGATTGCTCGAAACTTTGAATCATATGTGCTCCCTTGATTGCGGCCGAATACGGCAGCCGGTCGAACCGGCTAAATCGTGAGCGCGGGCGCTCAAAGGCCCAACCCGCTGCGCGGCGCGCGCGCACCGTCGATACTGATACGCCCCGCGCCGGTCACGAACAGCAGCAGAAAACCACCGGCGATACCGATGTTTTTCCAGAAATGAATCACCATGTCGCGCTGCAAGGCGGCGTCGGTCACATTCCAGAAGTCGTGGCCCAGGACCGCGGTTGCCACCGTGTAGACCGCCATGATGAGCGCGAGCGGACGCACCTTGAAGCCGACGATCAACAGCAGGCCGCCCAATGCCTCGACCGCCGTGGCGATCGGCGCGGCGATCTGCACGAACGGCACGCCCTTCGAATGCAGGTAGCCGACAAAGCCCGCATAGCCCAGCAGTTTCATCACGCCGCCCCACAGGAACAGAACGGCAAGCGCGATACGCGCGATGAGAATAACGCCGGAATCGACGGGACGCGTCATGAGGTGCTCCTGTAGATGAATAAGCAGCAGACCCGGTTAAAGGGCCACAGTTCCCTGCTTTGCCTCTGAGCATAAGTGGATTGCCCGCGCTTTCCAAGGCGGGCAAGCGTTGGATGCGTAGTCTGCGACGCCGGGGATGCCCGGCGGCACGATTGGCTTCAAACGTCTTCACCGACGCTGACGCCGCGAACCGGCGGCGTCGTGCACTATCAACGCGGCGCGTCGGGCGCGAGCAGCACGCCTTTCGTGAAGACGAAGCAGCCGTAGCCACGGTCTTCACCCGTCGCGATCACGCAATACGCTTTGCGCGCGCGCTCGTAAAACGCGAAGCGTTCGATGGATGCAAACGGCACCTCGCGCCCCTCGGCGGCATTGACCTCGATCTGCGCCTCGCGCTGCACGGCCGGAATGGTATGCGGCTCGCCGACGACTTCCATCCGCGACGCCGGTTGCTCGATGAAGGTATCGAGCGGCAGCACGGAAAGCACGGCGCGGACTGCACGCGGCGCGCTCACGCCGTCCAGATGAAGCAGCTTGCCGAGCACCGTGGAATGCGCGACCGAGTTGCCCGGAAAGTTCGCGTCGCAGATCACGAGTTCGTCGCCGTGACCCATTGAGCGTAGTGCATGCAGGATGTCGGCGTTCAGCAGGGGATCGAGGTTCTTTAGCACTGTGTCTCCATGCAAGTTGCTTGCGGTTATTCGAATGGATTGAATCGATTGCCTTGAGCGCAATACGGCAAACGATTGTAGCAAGCAACGTCGCGCGCTTCGGAGAGATTCAGTGCGCCGCGCAAGACGCGCCGGGCGCGCCGGACGCCCCACGCCTCTTGCCGCGGCAACGCCACCGCAACCATCCGATGATCGCGAGCAGCATCAGCCCCGCGCCGCCGAGCACCGGTTCGCGCCAGCCGAGCAACGCGGTGAACATGAACGCGCGCGTGCCGGCGAGCAGCGCGAAGCCGGCGATCGCGCCGGAGAACGCGTCCATCGCGGCAGCGAATCGCGCGAACGTTCTGACGGGCGAACGAGTCGTGACGCCGGCGGGCTCGTGCATGATGCTCTCCATGAAAGATGGGCGGTGGTGATTGGCGATGGCTAATTGCGATTGGCGGTGGCCGCTCAGGCGCCCGCTGGCACCTGGTCGAGGAAGCCGGTCACGGACTGAAGGCGCCCGTGCGCGTCGACCGTGCCGAAGTCGGAGCCCTTGACGATCGCATCGCCGGCGGGCGTCACGAGTTCCCACGAAAAGCGCAGGCGATTGCCGAAGCCGTCGACGTCGGTCGAGCGGCGAAACGTGTGACCGGCAAAGCGCTCCTGCACGGCCTGGATCATCGCGTCGATGCCGTCGTGGCACGCGCCGGTCATCAGCGGGTCGCGGTAGTCGGCGTCGCGAGCCCAGGTCGCGGCGATCAGTTCGCGGCGGCGCGCGCCGTCGGTCTCGTTCCATGCTTCGAAATAACGGTCGATCAGGTTGGTATGCGCGTTCATCTCCCACTCCTATGGCGTGATAGAGCGCTACGCTCGGCACGCGGGTCGCGTGCGGCGGGCTCGGAGTGAAGATTCGCGGTTTGCGCGACGTCGGTCGATTACGTGGGAGGTAATCGGGGTGCTGCGGTGGGCGGGGCAATGTGGCGGCTGGGGTGGCGAGGCGGAGCCATGCGCTGCGAGAGGAGCAGCGAGGTGCGGCCACGCGCGGCGAGAGCGGCAGCGGGAGCGACGGGACGGGGACGGCCAGCGGTGGGACGGCCAGCGGCGAGGCGTAGCACTGCGCGGCGAGAGCGGAAGCGAGGCGCGGCCACGCGCGGCGAGAGCGGCAGCGAGGTGCGGCCACGCGCGGCGGGCGGCGACACGAGCGACGGGACGGCTAGCGGCGAGGCGCAGCCATGCGCGACGAGAGGAGCAGCGAGGTGCGGCCACGCGCGGCGAGCGTCAAGCCACAAACGACGTGCGACACGCCCCACCCATTACCTCCGAAGTAATGGATTGCCGCGGCGCTTTGGCTATCATCGGTGGCATGAACACACTTTCTCTTGCGCAAGGCGCCGCGTCGGCGCCGCCCACGGCCAGCCGCAGCGTCGGCGATCTGCTGCGTGAATGGCGGCAGCGTCGGCGAATGAGCCAATTGCTGCTCGCCGCCGAAGCCGACATCTCGACGCGGCATCTGAGCTTCGTCGAATCCGGCCGCGCGACGCCGAGCCGCGAAATGGTGATGCATCTCGCCGAGCGCCTCGACGTGCCGCTGCGCGCGCGCAACGCGCTGCTGGTCGCGGCGGGATACGCGCCGCTGTTCCGCGAGCGTCCGCTGTCGGACCCGCAACTGAGCGCGGCGCGCGAGGCCGTCGAGCTGGTGCTGAAGGGCCACGAGCCGTATCCGGCACTTGCCATCGACCGTCACTGGACGATCGTCGCCACCAACAATGCGCTCGCACCGCTGCTCGCGGGCGCGAGTCCCGAATTGCTGAAGCCGCCCGTCAACGCGTTGCGCCTGAGCCTGCATCCGGAGGGCATTGCGTCGTCGATCGTCAACTGGCACGCGTGGCGCGAGCACGTGCTCGCGCGGCTGCAACGGCAAATCGACGTAAGCGCCGACGACACCCTCAGCGCGCTGCGCGACGAGCTGGCTGCTTACCCGAGCCCGCTAGGCGCCGCCGCGCCCGATGCCGCCGATAGCCCGCTCAACCAGATCGCCGTGCCGCTGCGGCTGCGCACGCCGCTTGGCGTGCTGTCGTTTTTCAGCACGACGACGGTGTTCGGCACGCCAGTGGACGTGACGCTTTCTGAACTCGCCATTGAGGCGTTCTTTCCGGCGGATCCGCAAACCGCGGCCGCACTGCGCGACTTCGCGGAGAAGCAGCGCGTGGAGGGCGCTGCGGGCAGGGAGACGGCTGCCGGCGCGTGAACGCGTGGTCGAGTGGTCGCGTGGTCGCGTGGTCGAGTGGTCGCGTGGCTGCGTGGCTGCGTGCCTGCGTGCCTGCGTGGCTGCGTGGTCGCGTGGTCGCGTGGTCGCGTGGTCGCGTGGTCGCGTGGTCGTGCGTAGTCGCTTATACGCGCGACGCAACGCCGGGCTGCCCGCAAGATCGGCGACGCCCTCTCGCGCGTCGCCTGAAGCAGCGCCGCGAGGTTGCGGTCGGGATCGTGGAGTTGATTGCGGCCTGCGGGCTCAGCTCGTGGCCGCGAACAGGCGGGAGCAGAACGCATATGACAGCGCTCCGCTTAACCGACCGCACGCGGCGGCGCGACGCTCAATGGACCGCATACGCCAGCGCAGCGCTTGAGCGACCGCAGACGGCGGCGTAACGCTCAACGGACGGCAGCCAGCGCCACGCCGAACCGACAGGCACACGCCAGCGCCCCGCCGAACCAACGCACATACGCTAGCGCCCCTCTCGACCGAGACACGCCCCCCGCGCCCCACCCCTCTGCGCAAATCTCCCCCACGTGCTATCTTTTTCGATCCACTTTGCATGTGTCGACCCAGCGCGCTGAGCCTCCCGACGACGTTCACGTCGCGAGCCGCCGCCGCGCCTGAATCCTCCGCCTACTCATCATGTCCGATCTCTCCACTCCGCTTTCGCGCGCCCCGCGCCGCTTCGACCTCAACCCCAAACCGCTTGCCGCGGCGCTGCTGCTGATCGCGCTCGGCGCCGTCTATCTGGCGCAGACGGTCAGCGGCCGCCAGGCCGCGCTCTATATAGTCGGCGCGCTGCTCGGCCTGTCGCTCTATCACGCGGCATTCGGCTTTACGTCGGCGTGGCGCGTATTTATCGCCGATGGCCGCGGCGCCGGCCTTCGCGCGCAGATGCTGATGCTCGCCGTCGGCGTCGTGCTGTTCTTCCCGGCGCTCGCGTCGGGCAGCCTGTTTGGGCATCCGGTTGTCGGTCTGGTCGCGCCCGCGGGCACCTCCGTGGTGGTCGGCGCGTTCATGTTCGGCGTCGGCATGCAGCTTGGCGGCGGTTGCGCGTCCGGCACGCTGTACACGGTCGGCGGCGGCAGCACGCGAATGATCGTCACGCTCGCCGCGTTCGTCACCGGCTCGGTCGTGGCCACCGCGCATATGCCGTTCTGGACCGCGCTCCCGTCGCTCAAGCCGCTCTCGATGGTGACGACGCTCGGCGCAAGCAGCGCCATCGCGCTCAATCTGGCGATTTTCGCGGCCATCGCCGCGCTGACAGTGCTCGTCGAACGGCGCCGGCACGGAGGCCTCGTCAACGAAGCGGCGCGCCCGCCGCGCGCGTCGCCGTGGCTGCAAGGGCCGTGGCCGCTGTTCGTCGGCGCGCTCGCCCTCGTGCTGCTCAACTTCGCGACGCTCGCGCTGTCGGGCCGCCCGTGGGGCGTCACCTCGGCGTTCGCGCTGTGGGGCGCGAAGCTCTTCGCCGCGCTCGGGATAGACGTCGCGAGCTGGCCGTACTGGGCGACCCGCGCGAACGCAGGCGCGCTGGCGGCGCCTGTTACACACGACGTCACGACCGTGATGGACGTCGGCATCATTCTCGGCGCGATGGCCGCCGCCGCGCTCGCCGGGCGTTACGCGCCGGTCTGGAAAGTGCCGATGCGTTCGCTGATCGCGGCCGTGGTCGGCGGCCTGCTGCTGGGCTACGGCGCGCGCCTCGCCTACGGCTGTAACATCGGCGCCTACTTCAGCGGCATCGTCTCCGGCAGCCTGCACGGTTGGCTGTGGCTCGTCGCGGCGTTTGCCGGCAACGTGCTCGGCACGCGCCTGCGGCCCGCGTTCGGCCTCGAAGTCGAACGGGTACGTCGCACCGGCTGCTGATTCTCACCGGGGAAGTTACAAAGTCGCCCTGGTTTGTAACCGGGGCGGCAGCAGTCCGTTACAACTCTCTTCTGTCCCCAAAGCACGAAAAGCCGACGGTATTTATTACACATTTTGCTTCGGCTTTTCTCTTTCCCTTTCATTCAGACTTATTTACCGGTTGTGCGCACAACGATCGGCTGTTGCGCGGACGATACGCCGTCATCCCCGCCCTACAAGGGTTTTCATGGATCAGACCATTGCCGGCACGGCCGCAAAAGCCGTGTAGCATCGCCTATTACAGGCCGGTGAAATTCTTACCGAAATTTGATGCATCTTTTTGAGATATTTTTTCGAGAAGGGATTGATTTCTTGTTTTGCCCTTCATACAATTCGTCCCAAGCTGTTACGAAATGTAACGCGATGTATCAAAAGGTCGCCATCTGTATCAACCGAGCGACCCGTAGCCGAAGGACAACGTTTTCGGCGAGGCACAAAAGAGATAACGGCAAAAAGCCGACTTAGTAATTCGGGGCTTCGGAAACACAGAAAATGGACCGTAGCAGCGAGACGCTGGACTCAATCCGCGAGATTAACCTGTCGTACATCATGCTTGCGCAACGCATGTTGCGTGAGGACAAACCCGTCGGCATGTTCCGTCTGGGCTTGTCGTCGGAACTGGCCGATCTGCTTGCCGGGCTGTCGCTCGCGCAGATCGTCAAGCTGGCCTCTTCCGATCAGCTTTTGTGCTTCTTCCGCTTCAACGACCACTCGATGTTGTCGGCGTTGACGCAAACGACGAAGCACACCGCAGTTGCACCGACTCACGCGGCCATCCTGCTTGCAGGCCAGCCCGCCGAGCAATTTGCCTAATAGGGTGACTGCGATGCTTAAGCGTAGCCTGACGGAAGACGCACAAGAAGTGTTTCGCGCCATCGCGCTGATCGAACTGGGCGCACGCATGCAGGTGCTCGAGAGCGAGTTGACGCTCTCGCGCGATCGCATGATCCGCCTGTATCGTGAGGTGAAGGGCGTATCGCCGCCCAAGGGCATGCTGCCGTTCTCGGCGGACTGGTACATGACGTGGCTCGCGAACATTCACGCTTCGCTGTTCTACAACACGTACCTGTTCCTCAAGAACGAAGCGCGCTGCTCGCATCTCGACGCGCTGACGAAGGGATATCGGCTGTATCTCGAGCACTGCAAGCACAGCGAAACCGAACCGGTGCTGGACTTGACGCGCGCGTGGACGCTCGTGCGTTTCTTCGACGCCGACATTCTGCAACTGACGAAGTGCTGCCGTTGCACCGGCAAGTTCGTCGCGCACAAGCACGACTTGCAACACAACGTGGTGTGCGGCGCGTGCCAGCCGCCGTCGCGTGCCGGCAAGACGAAGAAGGCCGCAGCGGCTCGCCAGGAAGCAATGGAAGCTGCGCAGGTCGCGCAGGTCGCTCAAGCCGCCTGAGCCAGGCAACTCGTTGGACCCACGATGACGGCTGGTCCGCCCGATTCGTACCGAAGCCTCAAGAAAAAGTCCGCGCAGAATAAATTCTGCGCGGACTTTTTTGTTTGGTGCTGCGCTGTTCTCTTAGCCCGCCAGTCCCACCGTCTGCACGACAAGCCAGAGATTCGCCGCAGTGATCACCGCAAACAGCGACCACGCGACGATTCTCGTCAGCAGCGTATTCGCGAACTCGCCCATCAGCGAACGGTCGCCCGTCATGCGGATCAGCGGATAAAGCGCGAACGGCAATTGCAGGCTCAACACGACCTGGCTTGCGACGAGCAGTTTGCCCACCGCGCCGTTGCCCATCATCTGCACGCCGATCAGCGCGGGAATCAACGCAAGCGCGCGTGTGATGAAGCGACGCTGCCAGCAAGGAATCTTCAGCTTCAGAAAGCCTTCCATGATGACCTGTCCCGCGACCGTGCCCGTGAACGTCGAGCTTTGTCCCGATGCCAGCAGCGTGACCGCGAACAACACCGCCGCGAAGCCGGTGCCGACAATCGGCGCGAGCAGCTTGTACGCGTCTTCGATTTCGGTGACCTGATTGTGGCCGGTTGCATGAAACGCAGCGGCCGCGAGAATCAGGATCGCCATGTTGATCATCAGCGCGAGCAGCAGCGAAGCGATGGTGTCGATGCGCGACATGCCGATTGCGGAGCCGATGCTCGCGGGATCGCGCTTGACCGCGCGCGTCTGCACGATCGACGAATGCAGATACAGGTTATGCGGCATGACCGTCGCGCCGAGAATGCCGATCGCGAGATACATCGGCTCGCGCGAACTCAGCGCCTGCCACGACGGAATCAGCCCTTGCGCGACCGACGGCCAATGCGGCTTCACGAGCGCAAGTTCGACGATATAGCCGACGCCGATCGTCGCGATCAGGCCGAGCATGATCGCTTCGAGATCGCGGAAATTTTTGCCCTTCAGGCCGAGCACGATCAGCGTATCAAATGCCGTGAGCAGCACGCCCGTGGTCAGCGAGCATTTGAAGAGCAGATGGAATGCAAGCGCGCCGCCGAGCACTTCGGCGAGATCGCACGCGATGATCGACAACTCGGCGAGCAACCATTGGAACCGCGCGACGGTCGGCGAATAACGCGCTCGCGATAGTTCAGCGAGATCGCGCCCGGTGACGATGCCAAGACGCATGCTCAGGCATTGCAGCGCCATCGCCGCGAGACTCGAGAACATGACGACGAACAACAGGCTGTAGCCGTAACGCGAGCCGGCCTCGATGTCGGTCGCCCAGTTGCCGGGGTCCATATAGCCGATCGAAACCAGCAGGCCGGGGCCCGCGAACTGCAGGATCTTCTTCCAGAAAGGCGCGCCTTGCGAGACGGCGACCGAGCCTTGCACTTCGGATGGACAAAACGGCGCCGTTGCCGTGGTCGGTAGTTTGAACTGCAATCCGGGAATCTCTCGAGGAGGAATAAAAGCGCCGCGCAGAATGGCTGCGCCGCGGACCGCCTCAAGTGTACAAAGAAACTTCCGGCAATGTCCCGCTCAGTGCATAACGGCCGACATCGCGCACGCGATAGTCGAGCGGATCGTGCAGCGTATGCACGCGCGCGTTGCGCCAGAAGCGGTCGAGCGCAAGCGGCCCGTGCGTGGCGCGCGCGCCGCATGCATCGAACAGTTTTTCGCTGACGTCGAGCGCCGCGCGATGCGCGACGATTTTCGCTTCGGATGTGGCGAGCGCCACATGCGCGCGCGCTTCGGCGGACAGCGAGGGGCCTTCGCGCCACGCGGCGTCGAGCGCCTGCGCGGCGCGCTCCGCCAGCGCCTCGGCGCTCACCGCCTGGATGCGCATTTCGCCGAAACGCTGGATCAGGTACGGATCGTCGGTCGCTTTGGCCACGCCCGAAGTCAGCCACGGTTTGCCGTATTGCGTGACATACGCGCGGGCTTCGTCGAGCGCACCTTGTGCAATGCCGACGAACAGATTGGTCATGACCTGCTGCGAGACGAGCGTGCGCAAACTCGCGTACGGCGTATCCGCGCGATGCAGCACTTCATCCGGCTCGACCCTGACCTGCGCGAATGAAACGCTGCCGCTGTCGGTCTGCCGCTGCCCGATCGGATTCCAGTCTTCATTGACGGTGATGCCCTCGCGCGTGGTCGGCACCACTGCAAATACCGAGTTGCCGGTGAGCGGATCTTGTGCGGAGACCGTCATCATCTGCGAGCCGCGCGTGCCTGAGCAAAAGCCCTTCTGGCCGTTCAGAAGATAGCCGCCGTCAATCGTTGCACTTGCAACAAGGCGCGTATCGAGCGGATTCACCGCATTGCCCCACCACCATCGTTCCTTGACTGTGCCGCTCAAATAGCGCGCGCGCTGTTCGGCATTGCCCCACACATTGACGCTCACTTCCTGCAGGAAAGTGAAGCCGAGCAGATGAGCAAGCGCACTGTCGACCTGCGCGATCTTGCGAATCACCTGGTATATGTACGGCCACGATGCGCCCTCGCCGCCGAATTCGCGCGGCACGGCGAGCGTGAGCAGGCCGGCGTCGGCGATCCACTGTTTTTCCTGTGCGGCATGGCCGCCGGCAAGATCGCGTTGCGCGGCGCTCGCATGCAATGCGTCGAGCAGGCCGGTGAGATCTTGCACCGCCGGCGCGGCGGACGCCTCGCGCGCGTGCAGCGCCGCGGCGTGACCTGAATCGTTCATGCTGTTTCCAGTGATGATGTTTGCGGTGTGACCTGCGGTGCAGGCGGGACCGTGCTCGCAACGCTCACGAGAGGCTCACGGCCGTCATCCAGCAGGTTTCATGATAGGCGGTGATGCCCGCGACCGATAGGAGTGGCGCTATTCGTCATGCGAAAGCGCTGTATCAGCCGGTCGCCTTAAGAGCGTCGCGAGTACCCTGCGTTCGTTCGACGCACGACGCCGCTTGTCACGCGCGTTGCGCGAGCCGCCGCACGAAGCGGTCGCCCACCAGTTGCACCGCCGTCACGATTGCAATCAGCAACGCGATGACCGTGACCATCACCGTGGTATCGAAACGCTGATAGCCGTAGCGGATCGCCAGATCGCCGAGGCCGCCCGCGCCGACCGCGCCCGCCATCGCGGAAGAACCGATCATCGCGACCACCGTGATCGTGAAGCCGCCGACAATGCCGGGCAACGCCTCAGGCAACAGCACATGCCAGATGATATGCCGGCGCTGCGCGCCCATCGCCTGCGCTGCCTCGATTAGTCCACGGTCCACTTCACGCAGACTCACTTCGGCCACGCGCGCAAGGAACGGAATCGCGGCGATGCTAAGCGGCACGACCGCTGCCCACACGCCGATCGTCGTGCCGATGAGTAAGCGCGTGAGCGGCAGCAATGCGACCAGCAGAATGATGAACGGCGTCGAGCGGAACGCATTGACGAGCGCGCCCAGCGTGCTGTTCACCGCGCGCTTTTCGAAGATGCCGCCGCGTGTGGTCGTGACGAGTACGAGCGCCAACGGAATGCCGACGAGCGCCGCGATCAATGCGGAGATACCGACCATCAGCACCGTATCGCGTATCGCACCGACGAGTTCGGAAAGCCAGAGCTCAGACATAGCCCAGCACCTCGACATGATTCGCGTGGCCGCGCGCGCGTTCGAGCAATGCGGCGATCTGCGCATGCACGCTCGCGCGTCCGTTCGCGCGCACTTGCGCCGACACGATCAGGCGCCCTTGCGCATGCCCCTGAATCCGGTCGATGCCGCCATGCACGAAACTCACGCTGCTTCCGTCGACGCTGAGCGCGGACGCGAGGCCGGCGAGATCGGGGTCGCGCGCGTCATCGCCGGTGAAGCGCACGTCGAGCAGAACGCGTGCGTCGGCTTGCGCGATATCGGCGAGCGGCTTCACGCGCTCCGCGAGATCGGCGGGCAAATCATGCACCAGCGTGCGCAGCAACGCTCGCGTGGCATCGTGCTGCGGCTCGCCGAATACGCGCCACACCGGGCCCGTTTCGACCACACGGCCACGCTCGATCACGGCAACCGTATCGCACACTTCACGAATCACCTGCATTTCGTGCGTGATTAGAACAACAGTCAGCTTCAGGCGTCGATTGATGTCGCGCAGCAGTGCGAGAATCGCCTGCGTCGTTTCGGGATCGAGTGCGGACGTGGCCTCGTCGCAGAGAAGAATGTCGGGGTCCGTAACGAGCGCGCGTGCAATGCCGACGCGCTGCTTCTGCCCGCCTGACAAACTGGCCGGATACGCATCGCGCTTCGCCGCCAGACCGACGAGTTCGAGCAATGCATCGACCTTCGCGTCGATTGCCGCCTTCGGCACGCCCGCAATTTTGAGCGGCAACGCGATGTTCTCGCGCACCGTCTTCGCGGACAGCAGATTGAAGTGCTGAAACACCATGCCGATGCGTCGGCGCAGCGTCACGAGTCCGCGTTCGTCGAGTTCGCCGACACTTACGCCATTCACGCGCACCGCGCCCGAGCTCGGCTTTTCGAGTCCGTTGACGAGCCGCAGCAACGTCGATTTGCCCGCGCCGCTGCGCCCAATAATGCCGAACACTTCGCCGCGTGCAACGTTCAACGTGACGTCCGCGAGAGCCGCGGTCGACACGCCGCGCGTGCCCGCAAAGACTTTGCCTACGTTGTCGAATACGACAGCGGCCTGCGTCGGCGCTGCGTTCGAAACAGGTTCGGCTGCACGCGACGGTGCGTCCTGAATGAACTGCGGCACATCGAAAAGATTAGCCATGCTTTGCTCCTGTCAGACTTACGCGGTTTGCTCGACGTTTGCACGCGCGCGCCGATGCTGCGCGCCGGCATGCACATCGGGCAAACGCGCGCGGCCGCCGCCGAACAGCTTCTCGCGCAAAGTCGGCGCGGGATCGTAGTCTTCCTTGTAGACGCCGCGGTTTTGCAGTTCGGGCACGACGAGATCCACGAAGTCCTCGAACGATTCCGGCATCACCGTGCGCGTCAGATTAAAGCCATCCACGCCCGCTTCTTCGATCCACGACACGAGTTCGTCGGCAATCTGCTGCGGCGAGCCGACCACCGGTTTCGCGCGACCGCCGAGCGTCATCTGTTCGAGCACTTTGCGTTTGGTCCACACGCCGCTCACGCCCTTTTTGGAAATGGCTTCGACTGCGGATTGCATCGACTCCGTCTTCACATACGAGATCGGCTCGTCCAACTCGTATTGCGAAAAGTCGATACCTGTCGAGCTGGAAAAGTGCGCGATGCCTCCTTCAGCGCTTGCATAACGCCGGTACTCTTCGAACTTCTCCTGCGCCGCGCGCTCCGTTTCGCCGACCACTACCGTAATGCCCGCGAAGATCTTGATGTCGTCGGGCGCGCGCCCAAAGCTCACGGCTCGCGCGCGAATGTCATCGACAATGGAACGGGTCAACTGCTTGTTCTGTCCGCCGACAAACACGCACTCCGCATGACGCGCCGCGAAATCCACGCCGCGGCTCGAAGAACCCGCCTGATACAAAACCGGCGTGCGTTGCGGAGAAGGCTCACTCAAATGAATCGCGTCGAGCGAATAGTACGGACCGTCATGCTTCACGCGATGCACCTTGCCCGGCTGCGAAAAAATGCGTGCGGCACGGTCGCGCACCACGGCGTCGTCTTCCCAGCTTTGCTCCCAGAGCTTATAGACGACGTCCATGTAATCGTCGGCGCGGTCGTAGCGGTCGTCGTGACTGATCTGCTGCGCGAGTCCCATGCCGCGCGCGGCGCTGTCCAGATAGCCGGTCACGATATTCCAGCCCACGCGGCCTTTGGTCAGATGGTCGAGCGTCGACATGCGGCGCGCGAACAGATACGGCGGCTCATACGTGAGATTCGACGTGACGCCAAAGCCGATATGCCGCGTCACATGCGCCATCGCGGGCACGATGAGCGCCGGGTCGTTGATCGGAATCTGCACCGCCTCGCGCAACGGCGTATCGGGACCGTTTTGATAAACGTCGTATACGCCGACGATATCCGCGAGAAAGATGCCGTCGAACTTGCCGCGTTCGAGCGTCTGCGCGAGACTCGCCCAGTAGTCGAGATCCGTGTAGTGCGCAGAGCGATCCCGCGGATGCGTCCATAAGCCATGATTGATGTGGCCGACCGCATTCATATTGAACGCGTTCAGCAGGATCTTTTTCTTCGGCATCGCGTAGTCGCTCCTGTTGTTCTATCCGGCGCGCGAGCGCCCCTTACCACGCGACTGCGTACAGATTGCCGAACGCTTTATCGAGCGCGGCGCGCACGGCCGGCGAATGCTGATAGATCGAAATGAACTTGCGAATACGCGGATCGTTCGCGCTTTCCGGACGCACGACCCATTGAATCGCGTAGTTCTTGTTCTCGAGGCCGTCGAATAGCAGCGCGCTATTCGGGTCCGTCGTTCCCGCGAGCTTGATGAAGCTCGGGTAGCCTTGCGCGAGGTCGACGTCGTCGAGCGAACGGGCGAGTTGCGAGGCTTCGAGCTGAACGATCTTCAGATGCTTCGGGTTGTCGATAATGTCGAGCGTCGTCGCGCGATAGTCGATGCCCGGCGTCAGCTTGATCAGGCCCGCGCGTTGCAGCAGCAACAGGCCGCGCCCGCCGTTCACTGGATCGTTTGCGATGGCCACGGTCGCGCCGTCTTTCAGTTCGTCGAAGCGTTTGATCTTTTTCGAGTACAGCCCGATCTTCATGATCGTGCCCGGCGCAATCGCGACAAAGTTATAGCCGCCCTGCTTCTTTGCATTCTCGAGAAACGGAATGTGCTGGAAGTAATTGACGTCGATGTCCTTGTTCGCGAGCGCGGCGTTCGGCGTATTCCAGTCGGTGAATTCGATCACCTTTACATCGAGTCCCTGCTCTTTCGCCTCGCGCACCGCGATTTTGAGTGCTTCGATTTGCGGGCTCGTCGCGGTGCCGATCTTCAGCGTCGGCGCGTCCGCCGCGAACGCGGGCGCCGCGGGCAAAGCAAGTGCAAAGCCAAATGCGCTCAGAAGCGCGAGCGTCGGCGCACGGAAAAAGCGCCGCGCATTGAAGAAAAGAAAAGTGCGCATGGTGGACTCTTGATGAAGATGTGATGTATTCGCGGCGAGTCAGATCGACGGCCTGCGCCAAGGTGCGAATCATCATAGAGGCCACGATGCCTGCGGGTCTACGAACGGATTTTCGAAAGGAAAGCGCGAAAAAAGATTTGCGAAAAAAAAACCGGAGCGCGCTTGCGGCGCGATCCGGTTCTACAACAGCAGTCAATAATAGACGGAAGCGTTTAGCGCTTTGCCACCTGTTGGTCGGAAGGTGCAGCCGGCGTTGTAGCCGAACCAACAGCCGTATCCGACGCCGGCACATCGCCCCAACCGCCGCCGAGCGCGCGAATCAGGTTGACGGTCGCGACCGCTTGCGTGCCCTGCAAATGGCTCGCCTGCAGTTGCGTGCTCAACACCTGCCGCTCGCCGTCGATCACGTCCAGATAGCTGACCGCGCCCTCGGTGTACTGCGTACGCGACAGACGCGCGGCGCGCTGCGACGCCTGCACCGCATTGTTTTGCTCGCGCATCTGATCGTCGAGCAGACGCAGATCGGCCAGGTTGTCCTCGACTTCGCGGAACGCGACGAGAACTTGCTGACGATACTGCGCGACGTCCTCGTCGTATTTCGCACGAGCCTGCGCGAGATTCGCCTTACGCCGGCCGCCGTCGAACAGCGGCAGCGTCAATGCCGTGCCAGCAAACGGCCCGAGAATGAACGCGCGGCTCGACCACATGAAGAGATCGCCCAGCGTGGCCGACTCATAGCCGAATGCGCCGGTAATGTCGAGCTTCGGGAAGAACGCCGACTTCGCGAGACCGACGCGCGCATTTGCCGCCGCCATCGCGCGCTCGGCCGCCGACACATCGGGCCTGCGTTCGAGCAGCGCCGAAGGCAACCCCGGCGGCACGCGCACTCCGACCGGCACGAGCGGCGCTTCGGCGAACGAGAAGTCTGCCGGCGGCTTGCCGAGCAGAATCGCGAGACTATGCTCGGACGCCGCGCGCTGACGTGCGACGCCTACTGCGTCGGCGCGTGCGCTCGCGAGTTCATTGCGGGCACGCGACACATCCAGTTCGCTAATGTCGCCTTCCTTGAAGCGGCGCTCGACGAGCTTCAGCGTATCTTCACGCAACGCGACCGTGCGGCGGTACAGGTCCTGGTCGGTATCTAGCTCGCGCAACTGGAAATAGTTTTGCGCGACGTCGGCCTGCAGCGACAACTGCACCGAACGGAACAGCGCTTCGCTTTGCTGCTCGTCCGCACGCGAGGCGTTCACGTTCGAACCGACACGCCCGAACAGATCCGCCTCATATGACGCGCCGACCTGCGCGCGCCAAATGGTGCCGGTCGTGCCGCCCACGCTATCCGGCTGGAATTGCGAGGCCGCCGACGCCCGTTCGCGCGTCGGGCCGAAGCCCGCGTCGAACTTCGGAAACCAGTCCGACTTCGCCGCACGCGTGACCGCACGCGCCTGCTGCACACGCGCCGCCGCCGCTTTCAGGTCCTGATTCGCGGCAGCCGCCTGCTCTTCGAGCGCGTCGAGTTGCGGGTCGCCGAAAATCTTCCACCATTCGCCGCGATGCGCGTCGTCCGCAGGTTGCGCGGTTTTCCACGTACCGGTGTCCTGAGCCGACGCACCCGATGCACCCGACGCAGCCGATGCAGCCGACGTTCCCGAAGCCGCTACCGGCGCTTCCTTGAACGCGGTCGGCGTGTCCACTTCGGGACGCTTGTACGTGGGCTCAACCGAGCAGGCGGCGAGCAGCGCGAGCAGCAAACCGCTCGCTGCCGCACGGCCCCATCCACTCAAAATCTCAAAGCGTTTCATTGTTGTTCTCTCCTCAGGCGTCCGTGACCGGCGCGCCGATGCGCGGCGAGTCCTTCTGCGCGACATGAATCGTCCCGCCGGCCAACGTACGCAGCACCACATAGAACACCGGCGTCAGCATCAGCCCGAACAGCGTCACGCCGAGCATGCCGAAGAACACCGCAATCCCCATTGCATGACGCATTTCCGAACCGGCTCCGGTCGACAGCACCAGCGGCACGACACCCATGATGAACGCGATCGACGTCATCAGAATCGGCCGCAGACGCAAGCGGCTCGCTTCAATTGCCGCCGACAGCGGCGTGTGTCCGTCGTGTTCCAGTTCGCGGGCGAACTCCACGATCAGAATCGCGTTCTTCGCCGACAAGCCCACCAGCACCATCAAGCCGATCTGCGTGAAGATGTTGTTGTCGCCGCCCGTGAGCCATACGCCGGTCAACGCGGACAACACGCTCATCGGCACGATCAGGATCACCGCGAGCGGCAGCGTCAGGCTCTCGTACAGCGCGGCCAGCACGAGGAACACGAGCAGCACGCTGATCGGGAACACCCACAAGCCCGCATTGCCGGCAAGAATCTGCTGATACGTCAGATCGGTCCATTCGAGCTTCACGCCATGCGGCAGAACTTCCGCCGCCACGCGCTCAGCCGCGGCCTGCGCCTGGCCCGACGAGAAGCCCGGCGCCGGTCCACCGTTGATGTCCGCAGCCGTATAGCCGTTGTAACGCACCACCATTTCCGGACCGTACGTCGGCGTGACCGTGACGAGCGACGACAACGGCACCATGTCGCCCGCGCTGTTGCGCGTCTTCAGTTGCAGGATGTCGTCGGCGCGTTGACGGAACGGCGCGTCCGCCTGCACCCGCACCTGATAGACGCGGCCAAAGCGGTTGAAGTCGTTCACATACAGCGAGCCCAGATAGATCTGCATCGTGTTGAACACGTCAGTGACCGGCACGCCGAGCTGCTTCGCCTTCACACGATCCAGATCCACGTTCAGTTGCGGCACGTTGATCTGATAGCTCGAGAAGGTCGGGCCAAGCTCAGGCGTTTGCGCCGCCTTCTTCACGAATGCCTCCGCTGCCTTGTTCAACTCCGCGTAGCCGAGCGCGCCGTGATCCTCCAGTTGCATCTTGAAACCGCCAAGCGTGCCGAGACCGAGCACAGGTGGCGGCGGAAACACGGCAACGAACGAATCCTTGATCGCGCCGTATTGCTGATTCAACGAGCCCGCAATCGCGCCTGCCGAGAGCTTCTTGTCGCCGCGGTCCTTGAACGGCTTGAGCGTGACGAACACGATGCCCGCGCTCGAACTGTTCGTGAAGCCGTTCACCGACAAACCGGGGAACGCCACCGCGCTTTCCACGCCCTTCTGCTTCAGCGCGATCGCGCTCATGTCACGGATCACTTTTTCCGTGCGATCGAGCGACGCGCCGTTCGGCAGTTGCGCGAACGCGATCAGGTACTCCTTGTCCTGCGCGGGCACGAAACCGCCCGGCACGATACGCGCGATCAGCACCGTTGCACCGACCAGGATCGCGTACACCGCGAGCATCGCGCCCTTACGGCGCAGCACGCCCGTCACGCCACGGCCATAACCTTCGGAGCCGCGATGGAACACCTTGTTGAAGCCCTTGAAGAAGCGGCCCAGCAGGCGGTTCATGATGCGCGTGAGGAAGTCTTCCTTCGCGCCATGACTGCGCAGCAGCATCGCGGACAACGCCGGCGACAGCGTCAGCGAATTGAACGCCGAGATCACCGTGGAGATCGCGATGGTCATCGCGAACTGCTTGTAGAACTGGCCCGTGAGACCCGTCATGAACGCGAGCGGCACGAACACGGCGACGAGCGTCAGCGCAATGGCGATAATCGGCCCGCTCACTTCCTGCATCGCCTTGTACGTCGCATCGCGCGCACTGAGTCCGTTTTCAATGTTCCGCTCGACGTTCTCCACCACGACGATCGCATCGTCCACCACAATGCCGATTGCCAGCACCATGCCGAACAGCGACAGCGCATTGATCGAGAAGCCGAATGCAAGCAGCAGTGAGAACGTGCCGACAATCGACACCGGCACGGCGATCAACGGAATGATCGACGCACGCCACGTCTGCAGGAACACGATCACGACGATCACCACCAGCGCGATGGCTTCGAGCAGCGTATGCACGACCGCCTCAATACTCGAACGCACGAACTGCGTCGGGTCATAGACGATCTTGTATTCGACGCCCGCGGGCATGTCCTGCGCGAGATCCTTCATCGCGGCGCGCACTTCATCGGAAATCGCGAGCGAGTTCGCACCCGGCGCCTGATTGATTGCGAGCGCAACGGCCGGCTTGTTGTCGAGCAGCGAACGCAGGCCGTATTCCGACGCCGCGAGTTCGACGCGCGCAATGTCGCGCAGATAGGTCACGCCGCCATCGGGCGTGGTCTTCACGATGATGTTGCCGAATTCGTCCTCGGTCTTCAGACGGCCGCGCGCATTCACCGACAACTGCAATTGCGTGCCCGGCACCGAAGGCGACGCGCCGATCACACCGGCCGCCACCTGAATGTTCTGCTCGCGAATCGCATTAGCCACTTCGGTCGCGGTCAAACCGCGCTGCGCGACCTTCTGCGGATCGAGCCACACGCGCATTGCGTAGTCGCCCGAACCCCACAACTGGACCTGGCCCACGCCCTGAATCCGCGCGAGACGATCCTTCACGTTCAGAACCGCGTAATTGCGCAGATACGTCATGTCGTAGCGGTCGTTCGGCGAGATCAGGTGCACGACCATGGTGAGCGTAGGCGAGCTCTTGATGGTCGTCACGCCGAGCCGCTGCACGTCTTCCGGCAAACGCGGCAGCGCCTGGTTCACGCGGTTCTGCACGAGCTGGGTCGCGAGGTCCGGGTTCGTGCCGAGCTTGAAGGTGACCGTCAGCGTGAGATTGCCGTCGCTGTTCGCTTGCGACTGCATGTACAGCATGTTCTCGACGCCATTGATCTGCTCTTCGAGCGGCGAAGCGACGGCTTCCGCGATCACTTTCGGATTGGCGCCCGGATACTGCGCGTGGACCACGACCGACGGCGGCACCACTTCCGGGTACTCGGAAATCGGCAGCTTGAAGAGCGAAATCACGCCCGCCAGCAGAACCAATACCGATAGCACGCCCGCGAAAATCGGCCTATCGATGAAGAATTTGGATATGTTCATTGGAAGCTCTTGATGTTTGGAGCAAGCGGTTGGAGCACGCGCCGCGCGTTCAATGCCGCGGCGCGAACGCTCACGAGTTCTTGTCCGCTTTGGCGCGCTGCTGCGCGAGCGGCGCGCTGTTCGGGTCCTGGTCGGTCGTCATCGGCACCATGTGCGCGCGCACTGCATCGCCGGGCCGCACACGCTGAACGCCGTTCACCACAATCCGGTCGCCTGGTTTCAGGCCGCCCTTCACGACACGCAGATTGCCCTGCATATCGCCGAGCGAAATCTCGCGATACACGACGTGATTGTTCTGGTCGACCACCAGCACGAACTTCTTGTCCTGGTCGGTGCCGACGGCGGCGTCGTCGATCAGCACCGCCGGATGCGGTTCGCTGCCGCCCACTTTCACGCGCGCATACAGGCCCGGAATCAGCGTGCCGTCCTGGTTATCGAAACGCGCGCGCACGCGGATGGTGCCCGACGACGTATCCAGACGGTTGTCCACCGACTCGATCGTGCCGCTGCGCGAGTAGCCGCTTTCATCCGCGAGACCGAGTTCCACCGGCACCTTGCCGCCGTCTTTCGCGCGACGCAGGTATTGCAGATAGGTTTGTTCGTCCGCGTCGAACGATGCGTAGATCGGCGATACCGACACGAGCGTGGTCAGCGGCGCCGAGCCCGCACCTGCCGACACGACGTTGCCCACCGTGATCTCCGCGCGCGATACGCGGCCCGATACCGGCGCCGTGATCTTCGTATAGCCGAGATTGATGCGTGCGGTTTCGAGCGCGGCTTGCGCGGCCTTCAGGTTCGCACTCGCTTCGCGCGCGGCGTTCTGCTTCTCGTCGTAATCGCGCTTGGCGATCGCGTTGTCGGTGATCAGGCGTTGCGCGCGTTCCCAATCGCTTTGCGTGTAGCCCGTGCGCGCCTGCGCGGCCGCGAGCTGCGCTTCCGCGCGCGCGACTTCAGCCGCGTACGGGCGCGGGTCGATCACGAACAGCGTGTCGCCTTTCTTCACGAGCGCGCCGTCCTTGAAGTTAACGGACACGATGGTGCCTGGCACCTGCGAACGCACGTCCACTTTTTCTACCGCTTCTAGACGGCCCGAATAGCTCTGCCAGTCGGTGATCGTTTTTTGCACCACGGTGGCGACATCGACTTCCGGCACGATGGTCGGGGCGGCAGGCGAACTCGCGTCCACGCGAATTGCGCCGAATGTGCCGAGTCCGGCCAGCACGAGTACCGCTAGTGTGGCAACCGCCACGCGGCGGCGGGAAAGAGGAAGGATGGTCATGTGTAGCTCCCGGTATCGTTGATTAAAGTTCTGCTTGTTTCTGTTTCAGCGATGGGCGCGCGCATCGAAGCGCCACTGAAAAAATCGCACTGCCTCCTGCAAGGCGGGCGGATGATCGGCGAGCGCCGCATGCGAGACGGCCGGATAGCGGACCACCTGGGTCAGCACACCGGCGTCGATCAGACTGCTCGCGTATTTCTCCGCCTCGACATGCAGCACGTCGTTTTGCGCCGTCGCGATCAGCGTGGCCGGCAAGCCGGCGAGCCGCGACGATTCCAGCGGCGCCGCATACGGATGCATGCGTTGCGACGCCTGCGGCAAGTACGCGCGATAACAGGCCGCGCATTCTCTTGCCGTGATGTCCGAGCCGAGGCGCTTTTCATCGCCAAGGCGCGTGAGACTCGGGTCCAGCATCGGCCCGAACAAAGCTTGCGCGGAAATTTGCACGTCGCCGCGATCGCGCGCGATGAACGCGAGGCAATTAGCCAATTGGCCGCCCGCGTCATGGCCGGCCACGCCAACCTTCCTGCTATTGCCGCCAAATGCACGCGCCCGCGTCTGCACCCACAATGCCGCGCGATGTGCGTCTTCGGGCGCAGCGGGAAATGGAAACTGCGGCGCGAGCGAATAACCGACCGACACCACCAATGCAGGTAAATGTTCTGCGAAATAGCGCGACGCAAAGTCGGCCTGATCGATCGACCCCTTCGTAAAACCGCCGCCGTGAAAATAAAGCAGTACCGGCAGTGCGGTTTTCTTCGGCTGCCGGTACAAACGCAACGTGATGTCCTGCGCGTGTCCTTCTATCTGTACGTCAGTGACTTCGAGTGCCGTGCTGTCGGCCCCGGCCGGCGCAATGCCGGCGGGCACAAATGAGTACGGCGGTTTGAATGCTTCCATGTCGAGCCGCGCAATGCGCAAAGAACTTCAATGGTGCGAATTGTGGGTTCGGCAGACTCGTAAATAAATGCCTATAATCCGGCAACACAATTCGGCCCCTCTGAACAATCGAACCGATTGCTCGGCGGATTCGAATCCTGCTCAGTACGCCTGCCCCTTCTGGAGGTTTGCAATGGACCGGCTTCAGGCCATGCAAGTGTTCACGCGTGTCGTCGACACAAACAGCTTTACTCGCGCGGCTGAAACGCTCGACCTGCCGCGCGCATCGGTTACCACGATCATTCAGAACCTCGAAGCGTTCCTCGGCACACGGCTCATGCACCGCACGACGCGGCGCCTGTCGCTCACGCCGGACGGCGCGGCGTACTACGAACGCTGCGTGCGCATCCTCGCGGACGTGGAAGAGACCGAGGCCAGTTTTCAGAGCGGCAATAAAAAGCCGCACGGCAAGTTGCGCATCGACATGCCGGGTTCGATTGGCCGCCTGCTGGTGATTCCACAACTATGTGAATTCCACAAGCGCTACCCGGACATCGATCTGCAACTCGGCTTGTCGGACCGGCCGGTCGACTTGCTGCAGGAAGGCGTGGATTGCGTGGTGCGCGTCGGCGCGCTACAGGATTCCTCGCTGGTGGCGCGACGGATCGGCCTCTTCGAGGGCGTGTCGTGTGCGTCGCCGGAGTACATCGAACGGGCCGGCATGCCGACTTCGCTCGAGGACCTGGAAAATCACAAAGCAGTCAATTACTTCTCGAGCCGCACGGGACGCACGCTCGATTGGGCATTCCTGGTTGATGGTAAAGAGGTTGAAGTAAAAATGAAGAGCATTGTGTCGGTGAACGACGCCGATGCCTACGTGACCTGCGGGCTGGAAGGTTTTGGCCTGATTCAGCCGGCGCTCTTCATGGTGCTGCCGCATTTGCGTGCGGGCCAACTCGTAGAAGTACTGCCCGAGATGAAGCCTTTGCCGATGCCTATTTCGGCAGTCTATCCGCACAGTCGGCATCTGTCGCCTAAAGTCCGTGTTTTCGTAGACTGGATTGCGGAAGTGTTCGACCGTTGCCCACTACTGAGTGGCCGCGGCACGCTCGACGCAACCTGCTCGAAGCGCACGCTCGAAGAACGCGAGTCCGCTCCGGCACTCGACACACCGGTTATATCCGAATGGGTCGCGTGACTCAACTCAATTGAAGTGCAGATAGTGAAACAGTGAATTCCAACCGCGGCGCTAATGCCGCGGTTGTTGTTTCGGCCTGTGTTTATAAGGCTTGTCGTTCGATTGTTCTGGAATCGCGACAATTCATTTCGCGAAAGCGCAATTTATCGGCGCTCGCTCGAAGTCTACATTTCACCCTGTCGCAGCACCCGTCGTGCTGCAAATGAATCGACAGGAGTGAATCATGAAACGCAATCTTCTCGCAGGTCTTACTCTCTCGCTGCTCGTGAGCGCGCCGGTATTCGCACAGAGCAACGGCATCGGCCACGCAGGCAGCTATCAGACTCAACCCACCGCCTCGACGACGGCGACGGGCGGCAAGACGCGCGCCGAAGTGCAGGCCGAACTGGTCGCCGCCTATCGCGACGGCTCGCTGCCTTCGCTCAATCGCACGACGTATCCGAACAAGGGCTTGATCGGCCAGACGCAAGCCGCGCGTATCGCGCTGCAGGAAGGCGCGAATGGCGATGTCACGCGCGTGGCAAACGGTCAGTAAATTCTCAGCAATGCAACAAGAAGCTCGCCGCAATAGTTAGCCATCCGGATTAATGCCGATGACGGCGAGCCCAACAGACTTCAGCACTTTATAAAGGAGCACACCATGACACCATCGGAACTCGACCACTGGAACACCGACTCCGCAGTATGGACGCCGTATCGCGCGCCGCAACGCTAATGCGCCGCGCCATTGCAACAAGGGCCGCAGTTCACATCGGGCGGCCCTTGCTGCAATCATTGGATTAGCGCTTCGGCACGCCTTCGCGCCATTCGCCCCAGTGCGTGACGATGTCCTGCACGAGCGGATTGCCCGAGCGATACAGGTTTTCCAGCGCAATCGTAAAGCCGCCTTGCGCTGAGTAGTTGAGCAAGTTATCGGCGCTCGTCTGTCCGTCATAAGGGCGGTCGAAATCCGAGCCCGCACGCACTACAGCCACGCGGTTCAAATCGACCTTATGCACCGAAGCCGCGCGTTTCAGTGCTTCATACGTCGCATTGTCTTCCTGCTGCGTCGTGCAATACGTGCCCTTTCCATCGGTCAATATTTTGGTCCAGTCGCGAGCGCGCTGCCCGAGCAATGTGCCGGACCACCATGTGTCGCCGGCGAGCGTATCGCACTGAATGACCGTCGGCGGACGATTAGCCGGCGCGTACGAATACTTGGCGCGCGCAGCCTGCGCCTGCGCATTGTCGGAAAGCACGACGTTGCGCGATAAAGCGAATGCCGTATCGGCGAGTTGCGTATTGAGCTGGAATACTTCGGTGCGGTAATCGAGCGGCGGCTTTTCCGAGGGGCTCTTTGTATTGATCCCAAGATAGCCGGTGTTCCAGCCGGCCGGAATTTCGCGCCCGTCAATCTCCCATTGAATGCCGAAGTCGACGAGATATTTCGCCCACGCCGCCGAGCCCACCGTGCCCTGTTGAGGATCGATGCCGGCAATGCCCGCGACCATGAAATACGTATGCCGCAAATCGAAACGCGGCGAGAACGTCAGCGCCATGATGGACGCCGCGGCATTCGTGTGGCCCATGCCGGTCGTCATCACGCAGACGTCCTGGCGGTTGCAATGCACTGCCGGATAATCCGGCGACAAGCCGTCCACCGGAATATCGCGCCACGGCCCGAGCTTGTCGAGCCACACCTGGCCCTCGGGACCGAACATCGAGATGATCATCACCTTGACCGGCCGCCCGCGCGAGCCGCCGTCGCCATGCGAGAAAGCGTCGCTGTCGTCCGCGCTTGCGGGTCCGGAAGTAAAGGCTGCGCATGCCGCGAGTGCAATGACGGATAGCGCGCCCAATGTGCGAGTCAGCATCGTGATCTTCCTTTTGCTTGTGATGCAGTTGGGGAGAGTGCCGCTTCAAGCCGGAAGAAGTATAGATGCGACGAAATTATTGTCCACTACACGACACGTCGATTACGTTAATCGCACGAAGCTCTCCGCGAGTGGCGAGTCGCCAGTCGCGTGCACCAGACAAAGGAAAATCACGCGCGCGGTACATCCGGTTCGAAAAACACCCAGCGCACTTGCGGAAAGGCGGCCTGCAAATCGGCCTCGATGATGTTGATCGCATCGACCATCGCGCGGCCGCTCGCATAGTCGATCATTTCGGCCTGCACCGCGACCACCACGTGACGTCCCCATTGCAGCGTGATCATATTGATGATGCCGCGAATTTCGCTGCGCGCGCGCAAATGCGCCTCGATTGCGCGGCGCACTTCGGGGCTCGCCGATTCGCCGACGATCATCGACTTCACCTCGCGCGCCACCAGTCCCGCGATCACCATCAGCAGCAAGCCGACGGCGATGGAGCCAAACGCGTCGTACATAGGATTGCCGGTCACAAGCGTGAGCAGCACCGCGGCAAACGCGATCGCGAGGCCCACGAGCGCCGCGATATCTTCGCCGGCGACCACCAGCAGCTCCGACTCGCGCGTTTCCCTGAACCACCGCCAGATGTTTTTCTCAGGATGCACGCGGCGGATTTCCCTCAGCGCGCCCCACAGCGAAAACGCCTCGAGCACCACCGACACGCCCAGCACCACGAGCGCGACATACGCGTACTGCAATGGCTCGCGCGCCATCAGCCGATGCACGCCTTCATAGACCGAGAACGCGCCGCCCACGAAGAACAGCAGCAACGCGACGAGCAGCGAATAAAAGTTGATCTCGCGGCCGCCGCCCATCGGATGCAAGGGACTCGCCGGCCGGCGCGCCTGACGCAGGCCGAACAGCAGCAGCAATTGATTACCGCAGTCGGCGGTCGAGTGAATCGCTTCGGCGAACATCGAGCCGGAACCGGTGAACGAAGCGGCAGCGAACTTGCAAACGGCAATGCCAAAGTTGGCGGCCAGCGCATAAATAATGGCTTTCGGCGATTCTTCTTTCATCGTTATCGAGGGCGTTGTTCAATTTGCGAAAGGCTTTGGGCTTCCGGGAATGCGTATTATGGCCATGCCGCACAGCATGGTCCAACAGCGGCGCGCCATGTGTTGCGCCGCGCCGTCAACGCAGTCTCCACGCAACCCTCATGCCCTCTCGAGCGCGGCCATCTCGCGCACGATCACCAGCAGCATCGACAGACTCGCGCCCCCCGTGGCGCGCAGATCGGCAAGCAAACGCGCATAGCGTTCCAGTTGTGCGCCCCGCCTGTCGCGCCAGGCTTGAACCAGCGTGTCGGGCGCGGCCGAGTCGTCGGCGCCGGCGAGCGCGCTCGTCGTGAGCGCGCGTTTGAGGCGCGCGAGTTCCGCCAATGCCGATGCGCGCGCGAGCATGTCCCAGTGCGACGGCGCGGGCAGCGCGGCCGCGCGTTCGCTGATCCAGTGGTAATTCAGCAGCGTGCCGAGCGCGAAATAAACGCCCGCCACGAGTTCGAGTTTGCGCTCGCACGTCGATGCCACTTCCGCAATGTCGAGCAGCGCAGCCGAGATTTCGCCACTGGCGATGCGTACCGCGAGGTCGCTGTCCACGCCCGCATCCACCAGCACGCGTTGTCGTTCGGACAGCGCTTCGAGATCCGCGGCCGGCAACAGCGCGGGCCATTGCGGCGCGAGACGCTGCGCGGCGTCGCGGCAACGCGCGAGCAGATCCGTCACGTCGTCGCCATTCACCGCCGGCGACGACAGATGCCGCAAGAACCACAACGCCGAACGTTCGACGAGCCGCGCGACTTCGACGAACATGCGCGCCTGCACGTCATCGGCGACGCGGTTATCGAGCGCGTCGATGCTGTGCCAGACGTGATCGAGGTCGAACACATCGCGCGCCATGATGCAGGCCCGCACGATGTCGCCCGGCCGCGCATCCGTCTCCTCCATCAGCCGGTGCACGAACTCGCAGCCGACGCGGTTCACCAGTGCGTTCGTGAGATGCGTCGCGAGAATCTCGCGGCGCAGCGGGTGCCGCTGCATCGGCTCGCTGAAACGCTGACGCAAGGGCTTCGGAAAGTATTCGATCAGCATGTCGCTGACGAGCGGATCTTCCGGCACCGGCGAATCGAGCAGCGCGTCGTACAGCCACATCTTGCTGTACGCGAGCAGCACTGCGCGCTCCGGCGTGGTGAGTCCTTGTTTGGCGGCTTGCCGCTCGGCCACGTCTTCGTCGCTAGGAAGAAACTCGATCCCGCGATTCAGGCGGCCCGCGCGCTCGAGAAAGCGCATGAGGCGCGCTTCGGCATCCAGCAGTTCGACGCCGAAACGGCCTGCAATCGACAGTGCCTGCGTCTGGTAATAGTTGTCCTTCAGCACGAGCAGGCCGACTTCATCGGTCATTTCGGCGAGCAGCGCATTGCGCTGCTTGTCGGTCATCTCGCCGTCGGCCACGACCAGTCCGAGCAGGATCTTGATGTTGACCTCGTGGTCCGAACAGTCGACACCGGCGGAGTTGTCGATTGCATCCGTATTGATGCGCCCGCCGCGCTGCGCGAACTCGATGCGGCCGAGTTGCGTGAGCCCGAGATTGCCGCCTTCGGCCACGACTTTGCAGCGCAATTCGGCGCCGTTCACGCGGATCGCATCGTTCGCGCGGTCGCCCACTTGCAGATGCGTTTCGCGCGTCGCCTTCACGTAGGTGCCGATGCCGCCGTTGTAAAGCAGGTCGACGGGCGCCTGCAAAATCGCGCGCATCAGTTCGGCGGGCGACAACGCCGGCGCACTGATACCGAGCACCGACTGCACCGCGGGCGACAACGGAATCGTCTTGGCGGTGCGCGCAAATATGCCGCCGCCCGCTGAAATCAGCGAAGGATCGTAGTCGGCCCAACTCGAGCGGTCGAGAAGAAAGAGCCGCCCGCGCTCGGCAAGACTCGTCGCCGGATCGGGATTCGGGTCGAGGAAAATATGCCGATGATCGAACGCGGCCACGAGCCTGATATGCGGCGACAACAGCATGCCGTTGCCGAACACATCGCCCGACATATCGCCGATGCCGACCACCGTGAAGTCCATCGTTTGAGTATCGACGCCCATTTCGCGGAAGTGCCGCTTCACCGACTCCCACGCGCCGCGCGCGGTAATTGCCATCTTCTTGTGGTCGTAGCCGACCGAGCCGCCGGACGCGAATGCGTCGTCGAGCCAGAAGCCATATTCCTGCGAGATCGCGTTCGCGTAGTCGGAGAACGTGGCCGTGCCTTTGTCGGCGGCAACGACCAGATACGGGTCGTCGGGATCGTGCCGCACCACGTCGCGCGGCGGCACGACGGTTGTGCCCGCAAGGTTGTCGGTCAGATCGAGCAGGCCGCGCAGAAACGTTTGATAGCAGGCAATGCCTTCGCGCATCCAGGCATCGCGCTCGCTTTGCGGCGGCGGGTTCTTCACGACGAAGCCGCCCTTCGAGCCGACCGGCACGATCACGACGTTCTTCACCATCTGCGCCTTCATCAGACCCAGCACTTCCGTGCGGAAATCCTCGCGACGATCCGACCAGCGCAAGCCGCCACGCGCGACACGTCCGCCGCGCAAATGCACGCCTTCCACGCGCGGCGAGTAGACCCATATCTCGAACATCGGCTTGGGCTCGGGCAAGCCGGGCACTTGCGCGGGATTGAACTTGAACGACAGATACGGCTTCGGCTTGCCATCCGCATCGAACACGTAATAGTTGGTGCGCTGCGTCGCCTTGATGACGCCGAGAAACTGCCGCAAGATGCGGTCTTCGTCGAGATTGGGAACCTGATCGAGCGCGCCGTCGATCGTTTTCATCAAGTTCTCGATGCGCGCTTCGCGTGTGCCGCCATGCGCCGGATCGAAACGCGCGACAAACAATTCGACGAGCATTCGCGCGATCGCGGGATTGCCGGTCACCGCGCGCTCGATATACGCGTCGCTGAACGTGGAGCCGACCTGGCGCAGATACTTCGCATACGCGCGCAGTATCGTCACTTCGCGCGCGCTCAATTGCGCACGCAGAACGAGGCGGTTGAAGTCGTCGCTTTCTATCGCGCCGGTCCATACCTGCTCGAACGCGTCTTCGAAAAGGTCCTTCACGCGCTCGATGTCGAACTCCGCGTCGTCGGCAAGTTCCAGGCCGAAGTCGTGAATCCATGCTGGCGTCGAGCCGAGCGCCTCGATCAGATACGGCCGCTCTTCATCGACGCGCACGCCGAGATGTTCGAGCATCGGCAAACTGCGCGACAGCGCGATCGGCATGCCCGCGCGATACACCTTGAAGCGGAACGCGCGCGGCCCGGCTTCGATCGGACGATAGAGGTTCATCGCGAGCCGCTCGCTGCCCTGCACGCGTTCGATCAACTCGATGTCGCGTACTGCCGTGCGCGCGGCATAGTCGTCGCGATAGCCCGGCGGAAACGAATCCGCGTAGTGTTGCAACAGACGGTTGCCCTGCTCTTCGCCGAATGCGTCGAGCAGCGCATCGGCAAGATCGTCCTGCCAGCGGCGCGCGACCTGCACGAGGCGCGCTTCGAGTTCGCGTGTGTCGACACGCGGCATGCCGCCCGGCTTTGCGTGAACCACGAAGTGAATGCGCGCGAGTGTCGATTCCGAAAGCAGCGGCGTGAATTCGACGCTGGCTCCGTTGAAGGCGTCGGCGAGCAGATTGGCGATACGTTGCCGCAAATCGGTGTTGTACTTGTCGCGCGGCACGAACACGAGGCACGACACGAAGCGGTCGAAGCGATCGCGCCGCACGAAAAGACGCGTGCGCTGATGTTCCTGCAAACGCAGTACACCGAGCGCGGTATCGTAGAGCTGGTTTTCGTCGGCCTGGAAGAGTTCGTCGCGCGGATAGGTTTCGAGCACCGTCACGAGCGATTTCGCGAGATGACCTTTTGGCAAGAATCCGGCCCGTCTCACGATATTTGCGCATTTGCGCCGCACGATAGGAATCTCCGCCGCCGACAAAAAATACGCGGTGGATGTGTAAAGCCCGATGAAGCGCCGCTCGCCGATCACCTTGCCGTCCGCGCCGGTCAGCTTGATGCCGACATAATCGAGGTAGCCTGGCCGATGCACGGTCGCGCGCGAGTTGGCCTTGGTGAGAAAGATCGGCGACGCGCTGGAAATGATTTCGGCGGCGGCCGGAGGCAATACGGTCACTTCCGATGCGGCCGCAGCGCCGTCAGCGCTTGCGCGCAATTCGTCGCGCATGATGCCGAGGCCCGAGCCGGGCACCGCGCGCAAGCCGTAGTCTGTGCCCTGTTGCACCAGTTCATAGTCGCGCTGGCCGAGAAACGTGAAATGATCGGCGACCATCCATTCGAGGAACGCACGCGCTTCCATCGCATCCGGCCCGCTCTCGCCGACCTTCATGCCTTTGATCGTGACGCGCGCAAGTTCGACTATCTTCGGCCAGTCTTCCACCGCGGCGCGCACGTCGCGCAGCACTTTCGCGATGTCGTCGCGCAGCGCATCGAGCTTTGCCGCGTCGCCGCAACGGTCCACTTCGAAGTGAATGAACGAGGCCAGTTGCGAGCGCGTGTCGGCGGCTTCTTCGGCGCCTTGCGTCACGCGCGCGATGTCGCCATCGGCGCCGCGCCAGATGCGAAACACCGGATGCACGACCGAATGCAGCGCGAGTCCCTGGCGATTGACCGCCATCGAAACGGAGTCGACCAGGAACGGCATGTCGTCGTTGACGATCTCGATCACCGTGTGATCGGAATGCCAGCCATGCTGTTCGAGAATCGGGTTATAGACGCGCAGCCTTTCCTTGCCCGGCACGAAGCGCTGCGCGGTCTGCCAGTGCGCGAGCGCGGCGCCGTACAGATCGGGGATGGAGCGGCTTTGCAGATCGTCCGCGTCGACGAAATCGTAGTAGTGCCGCAAAAACGGTTCGACGATGTCAAACGCCGGCTCGGGCAAGCGCGCTCGTGCAAACTCGACGACATCGTTCAGCAAGTGCGTGACGGCTTCTTCGTTCTTTGCTTGCATGATGAACTCCCCCGGTTGGCGGCAATGTGGGAATTGCCCGGATCGGATGCATCGTCTGAGGAACGATTATGCACCTGCATGCAGCAGGGCAACCGGCGCCGCGAGTTAGGTTATACCCGCTGCCTCGGCTTATGCTGCAAGCGCGCAATTGCGGCTTAACGCGGCTGGCCTATCGCGGCTTAACGCGTGGCCGTGCTCTCGACGGTTTCGTGGGCAAGCCATGCGCGAATTTGCTCGGCGACCCACGCGGGATCGTCGTGCGGCAGATCGTGACCGGCCCATGCATGCTCGCGATGCGGCGCGCCCCACGCCGCCGCGAGCCTTGCCGAACATGCGGGATCAACGAGCCGGTCGTCGCGCGACGACAGAAGCAGCAGCGGGCAAGCCGGTTTTGCCGTGCCGGCGGTAAAGCGCGCCGCCGCCCACAGTTGCCGCCATGCATTGCCGCGGCTCACCGGTGCGCTGCGGCGAATCGTGGCCCATGATTCAAGATCGGCCTGGAGCGTGTCGGCGTTATTGCACGTCAACCGATGAATAACGGTCTCGGCGCGCAGCGCGTCGTGCCAATGCGTAGCAACTGTCACGAGACGCGGCCACGCCGACGGACGCAGCCGCTCATGCACGCGGCTGAACGGACGCATGCTCGTGTTGATCAGCACGAGCCGCTCGATGTCATCGGCATGCCGCTGCGCCCAGGCGGTCGCGACCATGCCGCCGAGCGACATCGCCAGTATGTTGAACGGGCCCGCCGCGCCTCGTTGCCTCGCAGCCGCGCGCACGAATTCGACCATCGCGGCGACCGTCGACGGCGCGCGCAACTGCGCGAACTCGCCGTTGCCCGGCAGATCGAGCAGCAGCAGATGCGGCCCGCCGCCAGTGGCTTCGCGCAACGCGTCGGGCAGGCGTCCCCAATGACGCGTCTCGCGTGTCAGGCCGCGCAGCAAAATCCACGTGCTCATGCCGTGTGCGCCTTGTACCAATGATCGATCGCGCTTTGCAGCAATTGCTCGCGGCGATTGCCTTGCGGCAGCCAGCGCTGCGACGAGAAAGCCGCGCGCGCCAGAAAATCCAGCAGGTTCGCGTGACGCCGTAACACGCGCGCCGTGCGATGCGCCTTCACCGGATTGAAGAAGCCCTGACGCGAAAACAATTGGCGCGGGTTCTTCTTGATCCACAGCCATGAGCCGAGTTCTAGCGTCATCGGCAGAAAGACGTTGGGTGCGGGCGCGCGGTCGTACGCGAAGTCCCAAAGATCGCCGTGCAGCAGATATTGATGGCTTTGCGGCTCGAACGTGTAGCCATGATGCGGATGCGAGCGCTCGAACATCGTTTTCAGCACGTACATTTCCGGCAAATGCGGCATCAGCTTGCGAGTGCGTGCGTACGGAAACCAGATGCTGTCGCTCCAGCCGTAGCCCGAATGGCAATCGAGCGCGATGCTCAACGGCCGTGCCGCCAGTTCCGTTTCGACCACCTGAAGCAGCGCCGCGGCCTCGGCTTCCATAGGACCGCCGCGGCGTCCGCGATACCACGGCAGCCATGCGCCGACGCGCTGGCCGCCGGCGAGCAGCGGCACGCGTTCGTCGGCGTTTTGCGGCGCATTGCGCATCAGGTCGACGCCGTTCGGATTGGCGCGCGTGGCCGCCCACATCCCACCGGGATTGACGATCGGCATAAACACGAGGCGAATGGACTGCAGTTGGCGGACGAGCAGTTCGTCCCACTCGAGCCGCGCAAGCAGCGCGCGCATGTAGTCGAGCACGAGTTGCGAGCCGATTCGCTCGAGCCCATGAATGCCGCCGAAGAAGCCGATGGCCGGCGCCTGCGGATCGGTCGAGCCGATACTCGCGGTATGCACGCCGAAGCGCCGGCCGCGCACCGTCGTCTCGCAGACCGTGCGGATCGCGAAGCTCGCGCTGCCCTGATCGAGGATCGTCTTGAGATCTTCGTACTCCGCAAAGGTGTCGGGAAGGAAGCTCAAAGGCTGCATGTGGGCGTCGCGAGGAGTGCGGGATGTCAGGGACGGCACGGCGAATGACGCAATATAGCCTGGCTGCAAGTCAGCCAGCATGACGGCTGAGCAGATGTGAAACGCCGTCACACGCACGTCATTTGGCCGTCATTTGCCCGTCATCTTCGGTGCCACAAATTTGCGATTTTCGCCCCATAAAGCCCCTTTGCTTTAGTCGCCCACTCATCGCGTCGCGCGTTCTGCTGGAATAATCACGGGCTTGCGGCCGGAGTCGGGCCAGCTAACCCTTGGCCCGTTCTCGCCTTCCATGGAAACCGTCGTCGTCCTGCTGGTCTTGCTGTCGGCGCTGCTCCACGCGACGTGGAATGCGTTCCTGCATCTGTCGGAAGACCGCATCTGGCTGCTCGGCATGATGGCGATTCCTTACCTCGCCGTGAGCGCGGTCGGCGTGATCGTCCTGCCGATGCCCGCGCCTGCCGCGTGGCCGTATATCTTCGCGTCGGTCGTGCTCGAGTTCGGCTATCTGCTCGCGTTGATCCGCGCTTATCGAAGCGGCGACTTCGGCCAGATCTATCCGATTGCGCGCGGCCTGTCGCCGATGCTGGTGTTCGTCGGCGCGCTCGTGTTCGCTCATGAATCGCTGAAACCGCTCGCGGCGATCGGCGTCGCGCTGGTGTCGTGCGGCATCGTTTCGCTCGCGTTTCGGCGCGGCATGCGCTTCTCCGGCGAGAGCGTGCCGTTCGCGCTGCTGACCGGCTTTTTCATCTCCACGTATTCGGTTGTCGACGGAATCGGCGCGCGCGTCGCGGGCAATGGCCTCAGTTACATCATGTGGGTCTATCTGATCTGGAACGTGCCGCAGTTCCTGCTCGCGTGGCATTGGCGCGGCGGGGCGAAGGGGCTGTTCATCGGCCGCGCGGTGGTGCTCAAGGGCATCGCGTCGGGCGCGCTCGCGTTGTTCGCGTATTGCCTGATCATCGAGGCTTACCGCTATCTGCCGATCGCGATGGTCTCCGCGCTGCGCGAATTGAGCTCGATCTTCGCGGTGCTGATCGGCTGGCTGTTCATGCGCGAGAAGCTGACCGCGCGGCGCATCGTGGCGTGCGCGCTTGTTACGCTCGGGGCAGTGCTGATTCGCATCTGACGCAAATCCGCCGCGCCCGGTGAATCCGCTCGCCGGCCAAATTGGCTCCTACATTTTTATAGAAATGGCTCTGAAGCTCAGAGCCAAATCTCACTATAGTCGCTGCATGTGCCGCGCCTTGCCGCGCGGCGTCCGCCGACAGCGAGGAGCCACGTGATGAACCTGAAGAACGCAGAACTGAAGAGCCGCAAGGACGCAGCCACGCCGCGCGGCGTCGGCGTAATGTGCGATTTTTACGCGGCGCGGGCCGAAAACGCGGAGCTTTGGGACGTGGAAGGCCGCCGCTTTATCGACTTCGCCGCAGGGATCGCCGTGTGCAACACGGGCCATCGTCATCCGAAGATCGTGGCCGCGATTCGCGACCAGCTCGATCATTTCACGCACACCGCTTATCAGATCGTGCCCTACGCGTCGTATGTCGAACTCGCTGAAAAGCTCAACGAGCGTGCGCCCGGCGATCATCCGAAGAAAACCGCTTTCTTCACGACCGGCGCCGAAGCCGTCGAAAACGCGATCAAGATCGCGCGCGCCGCGACCGGGCGTCCGGGCGTGATCGCCTTCACCGGCGGCTTTCACGGCCGCACGCTGATGGGCATGGCGCTGACCGGCAAGGTCGCGCCGTACAAGCTCGGCTTCGGGCCGTTCCCGTCGGACGTGTTCCATGCGCCGTTTCCGAATCCGTTGCATGGCGTGACCACCGCCGATTCGCTGAAGGCCATCGACTTTTTGTTCAAGGCCGACATCGATCCCAAGCGCGTGGCCGCGATCATCTTCGAACCGGTTCAGGGCGAAGGCGGCTTCTATCCCGCGCCGGCCGAGTTCGTGCGCGCGCTGCGCAAGCTGTGCAACGAGCACGGCATTCTGCTGATCGCCGATGAAGTGCAAACCGGCTTCGCGCGCACCGGCAAGCTGTTCGCGATGCATCACTACGACGTCGTGCCTGACCTGATGACGGTCGCAAAGAGCCTCGCGGGCGGCATGCCGCTGTCGGGCGTGATCGGCCGCGCCGACGTGATGGACGCCGCGGCGCCCGGCGGACTCGGCGGCACGTACGCGGGCAATCCGCTCGCGCTGGCGGCGGCGCATGCGGTGCTCGACATCATCGACGAAGAGAAGCTGTGCGAGCGCGCCGTCGTTCTCGGCGATCGCGTCAAGGCCAAGCTGATCGAACTGCAAAAAGATGCGCCGCAAATCGCCGATGTGCGTGGCCCTGGCGGCATGGTGGCCGTTGAGTTCTGCAAGCCGGGCAGCGTGGAGCCGGACGCGGACTTCACGAAGCGCGTGCAGGCGCGCGCGCTCGAACGCGGCCTGCTGCTGCTCGTGTGCGGCGTTTATTCAAACGTGGTGCGCTTCCTGTTTCCGTTGACGATTCAGGACGCCGTCTTCGACGAGGCGCTCGCCATTCTCGAGGACGTCATCAAGGACAGCGTTGCTGTCGCAGCCTGAGGAAATCGACCGATGACCACGCTAACTTTGAAAGACCCGTCCCTGCTGAAGACCACCGCGTACATTGCGGGCGAATGGCAAGGCGCCGACGACGGCGCGACCTTCGACGTCGTGAATCCCGCGACCGGCGAGGTAATCGCGACGGTTCCGCGCATGGGCGCGGCGGAAACGCGCCGCGCCATCGACTCGGCGAACGCCGCGTGGCCCGCATGGCGGGCAAGCACCGCGAAGCAACGCGCGGTGGTCCTGCGCAAATGGCACGACCTGATGCTGGAGAACGCCGACGACCTCGCGCTGATTCTCACCACCGAGCAAGGCAAGCCGCTTGCCGAGGCCAAGGGCGAGATCCAGTACGCCGCGTCGTTCCTCGAATGGTTCGCGGAAGAAGGCAAGCGCGTGAATGGCGACACGATTCCGACGCCCGCGAGCGACAAGCGCATTGTCGTGACGAAGGAACCGGTCGGCGTGTGCGCCGCCATCACGCCGTGGAATTTCCCGGCCGCGATGATTACGCGCAAGGTCGGCCCGGCGCTCGCGGCGGGCTGCCCGATCATCGTCAAACCGGCCGAAGCCACGCCGCTCTCGGCGCTTGCGCTCGCCGTGCTCGCGGAACGCGCGGGCGTGCCGCGCGGTGTGTTCAATGTGGTGACGGGCGAGCCGAAAGCGATCGGCGCGGAAATGACCGGCAATCCGATCGTGCGCAAGCTGTCGTTCACGGGCTCGACGCCGGTCGGGCGTCTCTTGATGGCGCAGTGCGCGCCGACGGTGAAGAAGGTATCGCTGGAACTGGGCGGCAACGCGCCGTTCATCGTTTTCGACGACGCGGATCTCGACGCCGCCGTGGCCGGCGCGATTGCGTCGAAGTATCGCAACAGCGGCCAGACCTGCGTGTGCACGAACCGCTTCTACGTGCACGACAAGGTCTACGATGCCTTTGCCGACAAATTGCGCGCCGCCGTCGAACAACTGCAGGTGGGCCGCGGCACCGAGGCGGGCGTCACGCAAGGTCCGCTGATCAACGAAGCGGCTGTGCTCAAGGTCGAGTCGCATATTGAGGACGCGCTCGCCAAAGGCGCGCGCGTGCTCACGGGCGGCAAGCGTCATGCGCTAGGTCACGGCTTCTTCGAGCCGACGGTGCTCGCGGATGTCACCCCCGACATGAAAGTGGCGCGTGACGAAACCTTCGGGCCGCTCGCGCCGCTGTTCCGTTTTTCATCGGACGACGAAGTAATCCGGCTCGCGAACGATACCGAGTTCGGTCTTGCGTCGTACTTTTATAGCCGCGACATCGGGCGCGTATGGCGCGTCGCGGAAGCGCTCGAGTACGGCATGGTGGGGATCAACACCGGACTGATTTCGAACGAAGTGGCGCCGTTTGGCGGCGTCAAGCAGTCGGGTCTGGGGCGCGAAGGCTCGCACTATGGCATCGACGATTATGTGGTCGTCAAGTATATGTGTGTGGGTGGGGTTTGAAGGGGGGACGGCAGGCTGAGGCGTGCCGTTCTCGGACTGCTGCTGACAAAGTATCTGCGAAGCCTGGCCATGCGCCGGGCTTTGTTGCTTGATAGCTGTCTCATGTTCAGAAGCCGACGCGCATGCAGTAGGTACAGGAGATAGTGATGGCCGATGAGTTTGTGTCAGGGGCAATATCAGTGGACGCGCGGTGACGGCGCACGGCCCGCGGGGTAGCAACCACCAGGCACAGAGCCACGCCGACGCCTACCAGATCCGCTTTTTCAGCGTATAGGCGTACAGGCCGTACTGTGTGTTTGTCGCAGCGTCAAAATAGACGCCCTGCGTAATGCCGTCGTTGGTCTCGGTCCAGGATTTGCCGTAGTCCCTGCTGGCAAGCGTAATGTCGCGCGGCGCGCCTTCCCCGGTGGCATCGGTCGCATACACGAGTAGTACGCCGCGCTTGCCCACGCTGAGTCCGTCCAGCATCAGGCGTGAATCGAAGGTATGGATCTGTTCGGCCGTCTGCTTGCCGCGATTGCCCCATGCCGATAGCGCGCCGGTCCGGTGGCCATTCTCGTTTGGGTTCTTGATGAAGTCTCTCGGCGGCCCAATCCGCGACAGCGCATAGACCGCATAGGCGTCATCGGGCAGCACCTGCTCGGTCTGGAGTGAAACGATTATCTGACCGGGAAGCTTCACGTCAGGCTCGAACGCGTCGCTATCCCAATTCAGCCGCTCCACCATGGCTTCAGCTTGCACATCCTCCATTTCTTGCGGCACGTAGTAGGCAACACGCAGCGTGCCGTCCGGACCCAGGTCCACGGCGTCAAACGTCTTTCGCGGCGCGTCGTCTTCCGTTGCGTGCAGCGAAACCGTAATTGCTTTCCACGTGCGCCCGCCATCCGCTGTGCGCCAGACGCGCGGTCCCCAGCCAACTGCGTACCCCCGGTCAGGATCCAGGAACAGTAGCTGGCCGATATTGCGGTTCTCCGGCCAGTCAAGCTGTGTCCAGTTCTTGCCGCCGTCGCGCGAGCGCCAGAGCTTCGTGATATGCGGTGACAGGTCATTCGTCGCCTCAGCAGCCTTGTAGTCCATCCAGTCCGTGCTGATGTACTGCGTGCTCCAGTCCTTCGAATACCACCAGGACGCGTCCTGTCCCGGCTGCAGGAAGTAGCGTCTCACCCCTCCGTCGATCGTACCGCGGAAGAAACTAACGGTATTGCGGTTGAGGGTTTCCGCTGTGTTGTTCATCCAGGCTTCAGTAGGTTCCGCATATTCCGGATCTTTCCGCTGACTAACGGGCTTGAACGTAATTTCCGGATCAGCAATCTTGAGACTGATAACATCGTTGCCGTTTATCCGGGCATTGCCGCCCCCGTATGGTTTGTCGTTCTTCATGAACGTCGTTGAAATGGTCTGCCAGCCTGGGTTCGTCATGCTGTGATATCCGTAAGTTGCGATGGCGGCCAGGAGAAGGCTGCCGAAAATGAATGTCCTGCGCCTGGGCATCCGCATGTCACTTCCCGCCCATCAGCCGCCCCAGCGCCTTGCTCACCGGGTCGTCAATATCGGCGTTCGTGGCATCCCATGCCTCGCCGATGACCTTGCGTGCAACGACCTTGCCGCTGTCCCATACCTGCTCGTAAGTTCGCCAGTCGGCCCATTCTTCCAACGCGGGGCCGCCCGTGATCTTCGTCATGTCCGCAAGCTGCAAACCGGCCAGCCCGCCATCAAGGTAGGCGAGCGGATGTGTCTTGAACGCGAAGCTCTTGAACGTCTCGTCGTCCAGTTCAAGCGTGTATTGAGGAACGGTCATTTTGAAACTGCCGTTTCCCGGCTTTACACTGCGCATCTGGATTGCATTTCCCTGCATGTTTTGCGCAAGTCCTCTTTCCATGTTTCTTTGGAGGTAGAACCTCGCATTGTCTAGCCACTCCTGCCCATCTTTGGATAAGGTCGGCTTCAATTTCGCGCCATAGTTAGAACAGTAAAAGTAACCATAGCTGACGTAATAGCTGGGCGGCTTATGCCCGCAGCCGATGTGCCGCATCATGAAGTTGCTATGCCGGGACCAGTCGGAGGCCGTGTCGTTGTCATGGGACGGAATATCGAACCCACGTGCGAGACACCTGGTTCAATAAGAAAGGCCGCCACGCCTTCACTGAACTCGTGCTCTTCGTCATCATCTGTCCAGAGTTGTGCGGCAATCACAAGCCGCGTGGCCGTATCGACCAGGTCAACCTGGCGGGTAATCCACTGAACACCATCCTTTGCCGATTGCACTTCAACGTGAAATCTCGTTTGCGGGGCCAAAAACGCGAAAACGCGCGTGACCCGCTGGCTCCATGCTTCAGCATGTGCCGGTGACGTGTCAGCCAGCATCAGCGTGACGATGACCTCTTTTCGGATCTGAAGTACGTTGGCAAAACGCACGGCGATGAGATGCAACAGTCGCGTGCGTCGGAACGCTATGGCGCGCCCCTTCGCCCAGTCGAATGTAACGCTTCGACCGCTGTTGGTCGGGATGTCGACCTTAGCATTGACGAATTTGTCAACTTCATTCGTGCTTGCCGGAAATACGGCTACGTCCACGATAGACAAATGGCGGCGGGTCCATTCACGCCACAGTTCTGCAAGCCGCTTCTGCTCCTTTTCGGACTCCTCCGCGTCGGTCTGCTCGTCTTCCCAATGGTCGAGCTTAAAACCGAACGTCAAAGCACAGGCGACCAGTGGCGCTCCAACGAGTGTGGCCCAGAACACGAGCGTATTTGTTGGCTTGCCGTGCGGCCACAGCATCAGTACGGCGCCTGCCGCGCTCGCCCCAATGATGGCTAACGTCGGCAACCATATGCGCAGGGAGATCGGTTTGGGATAGTCGATCTTTGTAAAAACGGGGATGGGCCAGGACATTAGAAGAATAAGGACATGAGGCGTGCTTACATCTGAAGCTGATTGATTTGTTTGCCGGCTATTTCAAGCAGAAGATCATCCAGAGATTTCCGTGGCGATGTCGCGTCGGAGCTGAATAGGCAATCATTGCTTGACGTCGCGCACTACAAAATACATTTGTTTTGTTTTTGTATTAAGCAAATATCCCCCGTGAATATTTTGAAAACTCCCGCTTCGCCCTAATCCATCAAAATTGAAGCTGACGCAAAAGAATTCCTGCTTGCCCTCCTTTGCGACGCTCCATTGCGCCAACGTCGGATCGAACGCGCTGCGTTTGATTCCACGATTGTCGCCTAAAGGTATTGCCCCGGATACCTTGTGAAGCCTATTCAAAAAAATCAAGGCCTGATCGGTATTGCTTTCTGCGTACCCGACGTTGGCGCCACGATACCTGAACATATATGTCGCATTAAAGCCTGCAGCATATTCACCTTCCTGAGTTACTTCATGCGGATTCAGGCTTCTAATCGCAACAGCGGGCGCAAATGCTTGCGCCAAAAGGCAACTCTTTACCAGATTTTCGTCCGGAGGTGCGCCGTACCCCAAGCTCCACATGGCCGTTAAGAAGGCGGCAGCAACGAATTTTTTCATTTATATTCCTTCGCGTGGGTGACGTCCAGATAGTCCTGACTGAATTTCCAGAAGATCGTACCGCCATAGGCTGATGTTGAGTCGTAGATGTGATCGTAGCGTCCAACTTCTTCTTTTTTGACTGTCACCTGGTGTGTTTTCTTATTTTTTATTTTCGTAGTCTTGTAAAGAATGACAAGATGGGTCGAATCCTGGATGTTATAGATGTTGTGGCTGGGGTCGGTGATCTTGATACCCTGCTTTACTTTGAAATGGTGAGCATAGTTCGTTTTAATGTCTGCTCCATCCCAAAAATAGGCGCCATTCGATTTGTCCGGACCACCCGCAAGCGCGTTGCGGGCAGCGCTGATAGCTGCCTGCATGCCCGGTGTTTTGGCAATTTTGTCATCCTTGGCTTTCATTAGCGCGCTATAGCGAGCATTACCATCACTTACTACAAATGAGAATGTACTGTCGTTTCGCGTGAACGTCGCCATGTCGGAATAGCCGCGCGCATCGCGTTGCCGCACAAGTACGCTGGCAATCGCCATCATTTCATCAGGGTTGTCCTGTAACGACGATTCACCGTAAGCCATTGCTGCAAGCAGCCTTGTTTGGGCATCGAGTGGCTGTGCCGCAGCAATGCCGCTTGCGGCTTGATCTGTGTTAGAGGGACTTAAATCGCTCATGCGTCCTTCCGTGCCGAGTCTTGGGCCATCCATGTAACAAGCTTCAGAGGAGATTGCCCCGATATTGTCGTCGTATCGCCACCAGAATATTCACCTCTTTGCGTATGCAGACCATCGTCACGGTAGAGATCGTAGTGGTATCCATCTACCGGCGTTGTTCCGTCCTTTAGCAGGCTGAAGCTTTGCCGGATGACTTCTTCGTCTGGCTCGAGAGAAAGAGGGAAAGCTGGTATCGGAATAGACATCGACGCTTTGCCTGCCTTCTGGATCGTGATTGTTTTGATGAAGAGATCAAGCGGGCCACCAAGTGTAATGCTGCCGTTCTTGAGCTGAATGAAAGCTTCACCGCTTTCAAGCGTCAGCTCTTTTTGGGCGCGGATGTAGACTGCGCCATTAACGCTCGACACCGACACATCCTTATTGGCGACGAGCGACATTGCATCGCTCTGGGCCTGAATCTCGATCGGGCCCTTCCCTGCAAAGATCTTGATGCCGAACTTCTGGGCGAACAGGGAGATCTTGTCGAGCGAGCGCGCGTGAACGCATTGCGCATCGACCATCATCTCGCCGCCATCGACCTGCTACTCGGCAAGCAGATCGACGCCATCCTCCATCATCCGGCTTTCCAGATGCTCGAGTCTGCATGGCGCGGCCTGCAATTCCTCGTCGACCGGACGGATTTCCGTCGCAACGTGCATATCGAGGTGCTCGACGTCTCGAAAGAGACATTGCGTCAGGACTTCGAGGATGCACCCGAGCTGGTCCAGAGCGGCCTGTTCCTGCAGACGTACACCCAGGAATACGACACGCCTGGTGCTTATCCCTTCGCCGCAATCATCGCCAACTATGAATTCGACGCAAGCGCGCCCGACATTGCGTTGCTGCGCAATCTGTCGAAGGTAGCGGCTGCGGCGCACATGCCGTTCATTGGCGCGGTTTCGCCCGAATTCTTCGGCAGGACGTCGATGGAGGAAGTCGCGGGCATACGCGATCTGTCCGGACACTTCGAGCGCGCGGTCTATCTCAAGTGGAAGGCGTTTCGTGAAACGGAAGATGCGCGCTATGTCGGGCTCACGCTGCCTCGTTTTCTCGCGCGCTTGCCGTACGGATTCGACCGCAATACCGTGCGCGCTTTCAACTACACCGAAGACGTCCGCGGTGGCGGGAGTAGCGCCTTCCTATGGGCGAACGCGGCGTTCGTTTTTGCAGTGAATCTGGTGAGAAGTTTCGTGCGCAACGGCTGGTGCCTCCAGATACGAGGTCCTTGTCAACGGCACTCAGGAATTGATACAGTTTCTGTCGGCATCGGCACTTCAGATTTGATACACCGGGTTGTAGTGTTATTGCGGTGCCGACCGCA
>NZ_QBUB01000009.1:0-312692 GCF_003058125.1 Paraburkholderia sp. GV068 | reverse complement strand
CTCTACTGGTATCACTACTCGCACAACGGCAAGCGCATCGAAGTCGAAACCGACGACGATTCGATCGGCGGCCACTTCCTGCATCTGCTGCATGGCGTCGAGCCGCCGAAGTCGTGGGTCGAGGCAATGCATGTGTCGCTCAATCTGTATGCCGAACACGAGTTCAACGCGTCGACGTTCACCGGCCGCGTGATCGCGGGCACGGGTTCGGACATTTACTCGGCGATTACCGGCGCAATCGGCGCATTGCGCGGACCGAAACATGGCGGCGCGAATGAAGTGGCGTTCGAAATCCAGTCGCGCTATCAGACGCCGGACGAAGCGGAAGCCGACATCCGCAGGCGCGTCGAGAACAAGGAAGTGGTGATCGGCTTCGGTCATCCGGTCTATACGATCTCGGACCCGCGCAACAAGGTCATCAAGGAAGTCGCGAAGAAGCTGTCGAAAGAAGCGGGCAACAACAAGCTGTTCAATATCGCCGAGCGTCTTGAATCGGTGATGTGGGAAGCCAAGAAGATGTTCCCGAATCTCGACTGGTTCAGCGCTGTGTCTTATCACATGATGGGTGTGCCCACCGCGATGTTCACGCCGCTCTTCGTGATCGCGCGCACTGCGGGCTGGAGCGCGCACATCATCGAACAGCGGATCGACAACAAGATCATTCGTCCGAGCGCGAATTACACGGGACCTGACGATTTGTCGTTCGTGCCGCTCGAAAAACGCGTTTGATGTTGACGGCCTCGGTTCGATAACGAACCGAGGCCGCGCTTTCGCAGCCGCGAGCTACACTAGACCGAAGCGCCTGCTTTAAATACCGGAACGCGCCTGCCCTTAAGGCGCGCTCGCGCACGTCGCCGCCTTGTTTGCGCTTCATTACCGATCGTCCCCAAGCCATGAATACTGCCTACCGCAAACGCCTTCCCGGCACCGAGCTCGATTTCTTCGACGCGCGCGCCGCCGTCGACGCAATCCAGCCCGGCGCCTACGACAAGCTGCCGTACACCTCGCGCGTGCTCGCGGAGAATCTCGTGCGACGCTGCGATCCGGTGACGCTCGTCGCGTCGTTGAAACAGATTATCGAGCGCAAACGCGAGCTGGATTTTCCGTGGTTTCCCGCGCGCGTCGTGTGTCACGACATTCTCGGCCAGACCGCGCTCGTCGATCTCGCCGGTTTGCGCGACGCGATTGCCGCGCAGGGCGGCGACCCGGCGCTCGTCAATCCGGTAGTGCCGACGCAGCTCGTCGTCGATCATTCGCTTGCGGTGGAATGCGGCGGTTTCGATCCCGATGCGTTCGCGAAGAATCGTGCTATCGAAGATCGCCGCAATGAAGACCGCTTCCATTTCATCGACTGGACGAAGCGCGCGTTCAGGAATGTCGACGTGATTCCGCCGGGCAACGGCATCCTGCATCAGATCAACCTCGAACGCATGAGCCCCGTCGTGCAGGTGCAAGACGGCGTGGCGTTTCCCGATACGCTCGTCGGCACCGACTCGCATACGCCGATGGTCGACGCGCTCGGCGTGATCGCCATCGGCGTGGGCGGACTCGAAGCGGAAAGCGTGATGCTGGGCCGCGCGTCGTATATGCGGCTGCCGGATATCGTCGGCGTGGACTTGACGGGCAAGCCCGGCGAAGGCATCACTGCAACCGACGTCGTACTGTCGCTCACCGAGTTCCTCCGCAAAGAGAAAGTGGTCGGCGCGTACCTGGAATTTTTCGGCGAAGGCACGACGAAGCTCACGCTCGGCGACCGCGCGACCATCGCCAACATGGCGCCCGAATTCGGCGCGACGGCCGCGATGTTTTATATCGACGAACAGACCATCAAGTATCTGAAGCTGACGGGCCGCGACGACGAACTCGTGACGCTCGTCGAAACGTATGCGAAGCAAACCGGCTTGTGGGCCGACAGCCTCGAGCATGCCGGGTATGAACGCGTGCTCACATTCGATCTGTCCACGGTCGTGCGCACGCTCGCCGGGCCGTCGAATCCGCATCGGCGCTTGCCGGTCTCGGAGCTGGCCGCGCGCGGCATCAGCGGAAAGGTCGAAAACGAGCCGGGCCTGATGCCGGACGGCGCGGTGATCATCGCGGCCATTACAAGCTGCACGAACACCAACAATCCGCGCAACATGATCGCTGCGGGCCTGCTCGCGCGCAACGCCAACCGGCGCGGATTGACTCGCAAGCCGTGGGCGAAGACATCGCTTGCGCCGGGCTCGAAAGCCGTCACGCTGTATCTGGAAGAAGCCGGCTTGCTGCCCCAACTGGAGCAGCTCGGTTTCGGCGTGGTCGCATATGCGTGCACGTCGTGCAACGGCATGTCGGGCGCGCTCGATCCGGTCATTCAGAAGGAGATCGTGGAGCGCGATCTTTACGCGACTGCCGTGCTGTCGGGCAACCGCAATTTCGACGGACGCATTCATCCCTTTGCGAAGCAGGCGTTTCTCGCGTCGCCGCCGCTGGTGGTCGCGTACGCGATTGCGGGCACGATTCGCTTCGACATCGAAAAAGACGTGCTCGGTGTCGATGCCGAAGGCAATGCGGTGACGTTGAAGGACATCTGGCCGTCGGACGAAGAGATCGACGCTATCGTCGCTTCGAGCGTGAAGCCCGAGCAGTTCCGCAAAGTGTATGAGCCGATGTTCGCGGTTTCCGTCGACACTGGAGATAAAGCCGACCCGCTCTACGACTGGCGCCCGACGAGCACGTATATTCGCCGTCCGCCGTATTGGGAAGGCGCATTGGCAGGCGAGCGCACGTTAAAGGCCATGCGTGCGCTTGCCGTGCTCGGCGATAACATCACGACGGATCACCTGTCGCCATCGAACGCGATTCTGCCGGACAGCGCAGCGGGCGAATACCTCACGAAAATGGGCTTGCCCGAAGAGGATTTCAATTCGTACGCGACGCATCGCGGCGATCACCTGACCGCGCAGCGCGCGACGTTTGCGAACCCGACCTTGAAGAACGAGATGGTCGTGGTGGACGGCAAGGTGAAGGCCGGTTCTCTCGCGCGCATCGAGCCCGAGGGCAAGATCACGCGCATGTGGGAAGCCATCGAAACGTATATGGAGCGCAAGCAGCCGCTCATCGTGATCGCGGGCGCGGATTACGGTCAGGGTTCGTCGCGCGACTGGGCAGCGAAAGGCGTGCGCCTGGCCGGCGCGGAAGCGATCGTTGCCGAAGGTTTCGAGCGCATTCACCGCACGAACCTCGTCGGCATGGGCGTGTTGCCGCTCGAGTTCAAGCCGGGCGTGAACCGCATCACGCTCGCGATTGACGGCAGCGAAACTTTCGACGTGGTCGGCGAACGCAAGCCGCGCGCGGACCTGACGCTGGTGATTCATCGCAGGAGCGGCGAGCGCGTCGAGGTGCCGGTGACGTGCCGGCTCGATACCGCCGAAGAGGTTTCCATCTACGAGGCCGGCGGCGTGTTGCAGCGCTTTGCGCAGGACTTTCTGGAGTCGTCGCGAGCGGCGGCTTGATCACGATTTCGTTTCAGGACACTTTCATGGCGCATCAACCGCAGATCAGGATTCCGGCCACGTACATGCGTGGCGGCACGAGCAAGGGCGTGTTTTTTCGCTTGCAGGATTTGCCCGACGCGGCGCAAATGCCCGGCGCCGCGCGCGACGCGCTGCTGCTGAGCGTGATCGGCAGCCCCGATCCGTATGGCAAGCAGATTGACGGCATGGGCGGCGCGACGTCGAGCACGAGCAAGACCGTGATCGTCGGCAAAAGCAGCAGGCCCGATCATGACGTGGATTACCTGTTCGGCCAGGTGTCGATCGACAAGCCGTTCGTCGACTGGAGCGGCAACTGCGGCAATCTGTCGGCGGCGGTCGGACCGTTCGCGATCAGCGCGGGCCTGGTCGACGCGAGCCGCATTCCGCGCGATGGCGTGGCGACCGTACGCATCTGGCAGGCGAACATCGGCAAGACGATCATTGCGCATGTGCCGATGACGGGCGGCGCGGTGCAGGAAACCGGCGACTTCGAACTCGACGGCGTGACCTTCCCGGCTGCGGAAGTGCAGCTCGAATTCATGGACCCGGCTGCGGAAGAAGACGGCGCGGGCGGCTCGATGTTCCCGACGGGCAATCTCGTCGACGACCTGGAAGTGCCGGGCGTCGGCACGCTGAAGGCGACGATGATCAACGCCGGCATTCCGACCATTTTCGTGAATGCCGAAGCGATCGGCTACAAGGGCACGGAGTTGCAGGACGCCATCAACAGCGATGAAAAAGCGCTGGCCATGTTTGAGACGATTCGCGCTCATGGCGCGCTGCGTATGGGACTCGTTAAGAACTTGGACGAAATCGCGACGCGGCAGCACACGCCGAAAATCGCGTTCGTCGCGCGGCCCGCTGATTACGTGTCGTCGAGCGGCAAGCGGATCAATGCGGGCGATGTCGATTTGCTTGTGCGCGCAATGTCGATGGGCAAACTGCACCACGCGATGATGGGCACGGCGGCGGTGGCAATCGGCACGGCGGCGGCGATTCCGGGCACATTGGTGAACCTGGCGGCCGGCGGCGGCGAGCGCGAAGCCGTGAGGTTCGGGCATCCGTCGGGCACGCTGCGAGTCGGGGCCGAGGCGGCGCTCGCGGGCGGCGAGTGGGTCGTGAAGAAGGCGGTGATGAGCCGCAGCGCGCGCGTGTTGATGGAAGGTTGGGTGAGGGTGCCCGCGGCTGTTTAGCCATGCGACGTATCTCGGATTTGTGCGTCGATGGACGACCGCGGCTGCCAGGCTAGATGAAATAATTCGGGTGACGAAACATCGTCATATTTAGCTTGCCTGGTTGTACTTTCACGGCTCGGTACTCGCTATAATCAACAGCCCGTTGAAGAACAACCGATGACCAGGTTTGACCGCCTGCGATCGTAACCGCATCGTCCACAGCAGGATGCGGGCGACCCACTGATGTCTTAGAGAGATCGCACAATGAGTAAGAACAAGAAGCCGCCGCAAGCCGATTCTCGCCCGCCTGTCGATGCTCTCCAGTACGAAAAGCTCGCGTTGTCGGCTTTCCATTTCTGTGACCGGCAGATGAGCAAACTGGATACGCTGGTTGCACTTGCGTCCACGATATGTAGGAATCCTGCCGTCACGGCCGACGAGCGCCACCGTCAGCAGAGCATGCTCGAATTACTCGTCAGTACTGGCGAGCAGTATCGGCAGGAACTCGCGTGCGACCGCGAATTGTTCCAGGTTATCGGACTGGATGCAAAGGGAGTTGCCCGCAAGCGCATCACGGCGAGCCATGCCGCGCGCCTGCTGCAGGAGGCCGCGAACAGCGCGGCCGCCGCGCAGGCGGAGTCGGCAGACGACGCGTTGGCGGACGACATGGAAGCCGGTTCCGGAGCGGGCGCCACCCAGCACTGAGTGGCTCCGTCCTGGCCTGCGAGACTACTTCGCGCCGTGTTTCGCCTGCCAGCGTTGCATGAAGGCGATCTCTTCGTGCTGCGCCTTGATGATGTTCCTGGCAAGGCGCTTCAGTTCGGGGTCCTTGCCGTACTTGAGCTCGACCTGCGCCATGTCGACCGCGCCCTCGTGGTGCGGGATCATGTGCGCGACGAAGTCCTTGTCGGCGTCGCCGGTGTAGGCCGGCGCGCTCATGTTCTTCATCATCTTGTCGTCGGCGGCCTTGAATGCCGGCGTCGAGTCGCCCGAGCCGGCGTCGGCCGGTGAGGACATATCCATGCCGGGCATGGACGCCGTGTGCTGCGCATGGGCAGGCACGGCGGCAACGGCGCATGCGAGGCCGGCGGATACCAATACGCATAGGACACGAAGCGGGCGAAACGCGCGAAATTTGTTCATAGTCGATTCCCGTTTAAAAGCTCTGTCGAGCGAAACATACATGATCAGTTTTTTATCGACGGATGAAAGCCCGCCGCTTCGATCGCCTCGATCAGTTTCGCGGCCGGCAGCGTCGAAGCGATCTTGACGATTTTTGTGGACACGTCGATGTCAACGGCCGCAGCCGGATCGACACCGGTGAGCGCGCGAGCGATCGAGTTGGCGCAGCCGCCGCACGACATATCTTTTACCGCTAATTCCAGTTCCATTTCGAATCTCCTGAGATAAATCTCAGGGCCATCTTGGACCTTCCCACGGGGGTAAGGTCAAGTCCGTATCCCGGCGTTTTTACTTTATTGCTGACGCCAATGTGCGCGTCCGATTCGGAACGGTCCTACACAGGTTCCCGCGCGGGGCATCGATAATCGACGCAACTCGCAGTAACGCAGCGTTCGCAGCCCGTGCCCGGGCAACGCCTCCACGGTTCATCAACGCAATCTCATTCTTGCGATCATGCAAAGCCCAACTCCGCTGTCATCTGAAGTCTCATCTGAAGTCATCTCGCTCTGGTTCAACGAGGCGGAGGAGGCGCGCGTCGCAGGCCGGCTCGATACGGCGCAGGCGCTGCTCGACCGGATCATCATGCACGATTCGACGCACGCCGGGGCTCTTTATGCGCGTGGGCTGGTGGCGCTCGCGTCGGATCAGCTTCCGTTGGCGCAGCGCTGGATCGAGCGCGCGATCGAAGTCGAGCCGCAGCCGCCGTTCTTCGACATGCTGTGCCTCGTCCAGATCAAGCTGCGCATGTTCGCGAGCATCGCACAGACCGCGAAGGCGGGACTTGTCCATCAGCCGGATTCGCTCCCGCTTCACTACTACCTGGGCGTGGCGCTGCAATTGCAAGGGCGTGCCGACGAGGCCGCGGCTGTGTATCGGCGTTTGATCGAGCTGAAGCCGGACTACGCGCAGGCGCATGCGAACCTCGGCGTCGTCGTCAAGGATCTGGGCTCGTTGAGCGACGCGGAGCGGCATATCAGGCAAGCCATCGCGCTCGATCCCGCGAATCGCGGTGCGCGCGCGAGTCTCAGCCTGCTGCTGCTCGCGGCAGGCCGCTACGAAGAGGCGTGGCCGTACTTCGAGGAGCGCACGGCGAATTTCGTCGATGCTCGCGGGCAGCCCGCGTCGCAGGCGCCGCAACTGCCGTTGCCGCAATGGAAGGGCGAGCGCCCCGACGTGGTGGGCGGCGCGCATGGCCTGAACGCGAGCGGCGCGCGTCTGCTGGTGTTGCCCGAGCAGGGCCACGGCGACAGCCTGCAATTCGTGCGTTATCTGCCGCTCGCGCTCGAACGCTTTGCCCAGGTGGGCTATATCTGCCCGCCGTCGTTGCGGCGGCTTTACGAAGAGTCGTTGTGCGCCCGCTGGCCAGGTCTCGTGATGCTCGACGACGTCATGCCGGACATCAGTCAATGGGACTGGCAATGTCCGTTGATGTCGCTGCCGCTCGCGTTCGGCACGCGCCTCGACAACATTCCAGCCGACGCATATCTGTGCGCGGACCCGCAGCGCTCCGCGACCTGGCGCGCGAGACTCGACGCGTTGCCGCAACAAGGGCTGCCGCGCGTCGGCGTCGTGTGGGCGGGCGGTCACTCGGGGCTTACCGAAGACCGCGCACGCAGTCTGAGCTCGGCGCAAATGGCGCCATTGTTCGCGTCGTCGCCGCTTCGCTGGATCAGCTTGCAAAAGACCGACGACCTCGCGAAGCGTCCGAGCGCCGCCACGAAACCGTACTTGACCGACTGGATGGATGAAGTCGCGGACTTCGCGGACACCGCGGCGATTATCGACAACCTCGATCTGGTCATTTCCGTCGATACGTCGGTCGCGCATCTCGCCGCTGCGATGGGCAAGCCGGTCTGGCTGCTCAATCGCTTCGCCGGTTGCTGGCGCTGGCTGCGCGATCGCGAAGACAGTCCGTGGTATCCGGGCGTGCGCATCTTCACGCAGCCGGAGCGGGACAATTGGACGGACGTCATCGCGCGTATCGCGGAGGAACTGAAGCGTCGTTATGAACTGGGCAAGACGTACGGCTCTTTTGTGCGCTAGCGGGCTGGCATCGCGGCTTCGTGTTGGCCCCGTAAAACAAACATAAACGCGCGGTTCGCGATGCCGCGCTCGCCGACATGCAACACCTGCTTGCGATATTCTTTGGCGAAGCAGGGCGCGCGTCGAGCGCCTGACAAAACCTAAAGGAGCCGCGATATGAAAGCCGTCAAGATTGGATCACCCGCCAGCGTCGATAGTCTCCAGGTGGTCGACATCGGCGATCCTGGACAGCCCGGCGCGGGCCAGCTTCGGGTTCGCATTCACGCGAGCTCGTTGAACTTCCATGACTATGGCGTCGTGAGCGGTGTGTTGCCCGCCGAGGCCGGGCGTATTCCGATGGCGGACGGCGCGGGCGTCGTCGAGGCGGTCGGCGCAGGCGTCGACGGATTCAAGGCCGGCGATCACGTGGTGTCGTGTTTCTTCCCGTTCTGGGAGAACGGCCCGCCCGCCATCGGCGACTTCACGACCACACCGGGCGACGGCGTCGACGGCTATGCGCGTGAAGTCGTCGTGCTGCCGAGCCGGTATTTCACGCATGCGCCGCAGGGTTATAGCCATGCCGAATCCGCGACGCTGACGACCGCGGGGCTCACCGCGTGGCGGGCGCTCGTGGTTGACGGTCAGTTGAAGGCGGGCGCCACGGTGCTCGTGCTCGGCACCGGCGGCGTGTCGATCTTCGGCTTGCAGCTTGCGAGAGCCATGGGCGCGTCGGTTATCGCGACGTCTTCATCGGATGCGAAGCTCGAGAAGCTGCGCGCGCTCGGCGCAGATCATACGATCAACTACCGCGACAATTCCGAATGGGGCAAGGAAGTGCGCTCGATGACCGGCGGCCGAGGCGTCGATCATGTGATCGAAGTGGGCGGCCCGGGCACGTTGCCGCAGTCGATCACGGCTTGCCGGATCGGCGGGCATATTGCGCTGATCGGCGTGCTGACGGGCCGCGCCGGCCCCGTGCCGACCGCGGCGCTGATGGCGCGGCAACAGCGGCTGCAAGGCTTGATCGTCGGCAGCCGGCAGGACCAGCGCGATATGATCCGCGCGCTCGAAGTGACGGGCATCAAGCCGGTGATCGACAGCACGTTCGAACTCGCGCAACTCGCGGATGCGTTCAGGCACGAGGCGTCGGGTGCGCACTTCGGGAAGATCTGCGTGTCGATTTGAGCGCGGCGCGGTGCACGGCCCGCCAGGTTTAGCCGCGCTGCGCGAGATCGGCAAACGTGATGCGGCTAGCCGCGCAGGCTTCAGTGAACGCTTCGTCATAGCTCGAGAAAAACACCGTGCGAGTTTGCGCGAGTGTCGTGAAGAGATCGACCAGCACGGCGCGCGCGGCGGCGTCGAGTCCACCTACGGGCTCGTCGGCGATCAGCACGCTGGTTTCGCCGAGCATCGCCGAGGTCAGAAAGAACTTCTTGCGCGTGCCGAACGACATCTGTTCGAAGCGCTTGTCCATATGCGGCGTGAGCCCGAAACAATCGGCGAGCGTCAGCGTGGCGTCGCTGACGCTCGCGTTGCGCGCCGCGGCCACGCGCTGCAAGTACTCGCGGCCGGTCGGATCGGGCGACGGCATGCAATCCTCTGGCACGTACGTCAAAAGCGATCTCGCGACGGCGGGCGCCGCGTTCACCGAATGGCCGCCGATCCAGACATCGCCGGAATCGGCTGCAAGCGCGCCGGCGAGAATCGCGAGCAAGGTGGATTTGCCGCTTCCCGACTCGTCGTTGAGCGCGACGCAACCGGCGGCGGAGTCGTGATGCAGTTCCGCGAAAACGATGCGGTCGTTATAGCGCTTGCTGAGGTTTTCGAATCGAAGCATAAGTTGTGGCGTGTTGAATGTGCGTGCCGCGCAGGGGCATGTCGCCGTCTCCGCAATCAAGCGCTGACGAATGGCGAAGCCTAACAAAAAATGCGCGCGGTCCAGAAACGAATAATCAGGAACAATTGACCGATTACCGCTCGACAGCGCATGACAAAAAATAGGGCGGGTTGAAAATGATAGGTCTACAGAATACACGGCCTTTTTTACGCTGCTAAACTGTGCGCCGGAGCAGTTTTCTACCGCATCTCATGCGCGGCTTGCGCCCTATATTCCGCCTTCATCAAACGGCGGGATAGGCGGTAGAAACAGGCCTTTTCTGCGATTTGGAAGAAGCAGCCGCACGGCATACTGGCTCGTACGCGACTGGTAAAAGGGATGCATGGTTGGGCATCCTCTCTTCCGGGCAGGCGTGGCGTCGCGAAAGCCGATTCCTCTCCCAACCGCTCATCCTCTGATTTGACATGTATTAGGGCTCGCTCGGGCCTGTTTTTGGAAGTGACTCATGAAGCCGGGAAAGAACTCGCTTGAGAAAAGACGTGCACGCAAAATCACCGTGGCGGCCGTGGCCGCGCTCATTGCATTCGTGCTCGCATTCAGTTTGTGGCATTACCAGCAGCGCTCGGCGCAGGTCGCGCCCGCGCTAACCGGCGTCGCGAGTCAGATGCGGCACGATACGTCCGCGTGGACGCGCGAGGAGAAAGACGCGTCGCAAATGCTGCGCGACATTCATGACGCGAACGTTGCGGCGATCGGCGTGAGTCCGAGTGCGATTCTCGTGTCGAAGCGCGACGGTTCGAAGTACTTCGTGACCGACCACAACGCGACGTTCTCGCATGCGCTGCTGCTTGGCGAACCTAAAACCGGCGACGCCGCTTCCTATCAGCTCGTGTGGTTGCCCGACGCAGACATTCGCACGGGCGGCTCGCGCTGGCTTCAGGTGTTCGACCAGACGCGCGACGTGATCAGCCTGCTTCTGCCGCTGCTGCTGATCGGCGGCATGGTGTGGTTCATGCGCCGCGAAATGCGCGGCGGCGCGTCGCTGTTGACGAAGGCACCCACGCTGCGCTTCGACGACGTGATCGGCGCGAACGAAGCGAAGGCGGCGCTCGCGGACATCCGCGGTTATCTGTCGAGCCCGAAGCAATTTACGTCGATGGGTGTGCGCGCGCCGTGCGGCATTCTGATGGTGGGCGGTCCAGGCGTCGGCAAGACGCGGCTTGCGCAGGCGCTGGCCGGCGAATGCGGCGCGAACTTCATCTCGATCACGGGCAGCTATTTCAGCGCGAAGTATTACGGCGTCGGCATCCAGAAGGTCAAGCACCTGTTCGAAATGGCGCGCAAGAATGCGCCGACGGTGATCTTCATCGACGAAGCCGACGGCCTCGCGAAGCGCACCGACACAGGCGGCGGCCCTGTCGAAGCCGAGAGCAACCGCATCATCAATCAGCTGCTCGCGGAAATGGATGGTTTCGCTTCGAACGAAGGCGTGATCATCGTCGCGGCTACGAACCATCCCGACAATCTCGACGAGGCATTGCGCCGGCCGGGCCGTTTCGATCGCACGGTGCAGGTTCGCCTGCCGGATCGCGAAGATCGCGCGAAGATTTTCCGCTTCTATGCGGAGAAGCTGAAATCGAAAGCGGCGGACATCGACTACGATCAGCTCGCGCGTCTGACCACGGGCCTGTCACCCGCGACCGTCGCGATGGTCGTGAACCAGGCGGGGCTTGTCGCGCGCAAGGCCGGCGAGACGGAAATCGCGGCGAAGCATTTCATCGAGGCGATCAAGATTGCCCGTATCGGCGACGTGAGCGGCGCCGAGCGCGCGCTGACCGAAGACGAACGCACGCGCATCGCCGTGCACGAAGCGGGGCATGGTCTCGTGGCCGCGCTGCTCGGCACAGGCGTACTCGAAGAAGTCACGATTTTGCCGCGAGGCGGCGCGCTCGGCGTGGCGCTGATCACCAAGGCGCAGGACAAGCATTTGTACCGTGAGACCGAGATCCGCAACGAGATCAAGGTGCTGCTCGGCGGGCGCAACGCGGAAATTCTCGCGTTCTCCGAGGCATCAAGCGGGGCGGCTTCCGATTTGCAGGAAGCGTCGCGCATCGGCCTCGACATGGTGTCCAAGTTCGGCTTTAACAGCGACGGCAATCTGTTCAGCCTCGCCGCGTTGCCTTCGCAATACGCGGGTCTTCAGATGAAGAGCGCGATCGAGCAGGCGAACGTGCTGTTGAAGGAATTGAACGAGCAGTGCTATGGCCTGCTGCATGCGTACGAGCCGGTGCTGCGCGCTATCGCCGACGAACTTCTCGAGCACGAAACGGTGCCTGGCGAGACGGTGTATCGGCTGATCAGGGAGCATAAAAGCACGCTGAAGATCGTGCACGAGCAGGAGCCTGAGCCGGAAGCCGCGTAAAGGCGGATAAGCCGACGCGCGCTAGGCGAAGTCGGATGGCCCCGGCGGCGGAACGCCCGGAGGCGTCTCCGTTTCGCCCAAAGGGTCGCGCTTCGCTTCGTCGTCATCCGATGGCGGCGTTTCGCCTTTCTCGGGCAGCGGCTGATCAAGCCCCGGTTCGACCGGCGTCGGGATTGCATCGCCGATAGGCTTTGAGACCTCGGTGGGTGGACCGCCGGGGTCTTTTGTTTCGTCTGGCTTCTGGTCGTGCTCGTTCGGGCTATCGGGCTGAGTGGCCACGGCGCATCTCCAGTTGATTGCAGTCACGACAGGCAGGCAGCAATGCGCGTGCCCAAGGGGTCGACTTCGACAACCTCAAGCGACCTCGGAAGCCGCATCATCGTCTGTCAGCACGCGCGCGCCGCGTTTATCGTGCTGCGGCGCTGCAGACTTTGCGTTATCCACCGAAACCCCCCGCGTCTTCAATCGAAGAATCGGCTCCTCGATCAGCCGCCATGACAGCAGCGCGAGCCCGAGCGAGATGCCGAACGACGCCGCAATTCCCAGCGTATGCGCCCACAGCGGCACCGCACCGCCGAACAACGCCTGCGCGCGATGGTTGCGGGTCAGGTCGGGAATCAGGTTGTGATACAGATAGAAGCCGTAGCTGATCCGCCCGAGCCCCGCGAGCCAGCGCGCTTCCAGCAGACCCACGACGACCGCATTGCGGCAGCATGCAATCGAACACACGAGCGCCGCGATGCATACCCCGTACACGGCATTGACGACGGTGAACAGCAGCGGATCGTGCAACTCGCTCCACACCGGCTCGCTCGCGCAAAAGCCCACGAGACAAACGCTCAACGCAAACAGCGTGGCGCCGTGGCCGAGCCACGCACGCACACCGGCTGCGTTGCCGGCGACCATCAGGCCGCCCATTCCGCCGAGCGCCAATAGCCAGAAGTTGCTCAACGGATGCGTGTAGATCGTGATCTCCTGCCAATGCCCGGCGCGCATCGCGAAGAGCGCAACGAGTCCCGTCGCCGCGATCATCACGCACGCGACGAAATGGCGGCGCGCGGCAAGCAGCAACAGCAGCGGCGCGACGACGAGATAGAACTGCTCCTCGATCGCGAGACTCCACAAATGCGAGTAGCGCCCTGGCCAGTAATGCAACACTGAGCCGATCCAGAAGTTCGACAGATAAGCGAAATGAAACGGCATGCCGCTCGCCAGTTCCGGACTCGCGATGCCGAAGAGCATCAGCACGCACATCACGGTCAGCATCAGGTAATAAATCGGGAAGATGCGCAACGTGCGGCGAAACAGAAAACGCTTCAGCTCCACGACGAACCCGCTGCCGTTTTCTTCGATGCGAAGCCGTTGTGCCGAGAGAATGCCGATAATCAGAAAGCCGCTCAGTGCAAAGAAGATCCATACGCCGAGATGGCCTATTTCGCCGATGTCGCCGAATAGCCGGTGCTGAAGAAAGACCATCAGGACTGCAATGGCGCGCAGTCCGTCGAAGCCGGCAATTCTTTTGTTCATGTGAGTGTCTTCCAATGCGAAGGCGGTGCGCGTGCGCGAACCGTTCAGGCCGGAAATGGAAGGACCGGTGCCGCGTGAATGACCGGGCAGGCGTATCCGGTCCACATGAGTGGCCGCCGTGCGGAGCATCGTTCGAGCGGGACGCGCGAACTCCGACGGTCGTGCATGAAACCATCCTACGATGAAAAAAAGCGAAAAAAATCGCACACCGCAATGCGCGGATTTTTTTCGGCGGCAATTACCGGTGCATTCGCAAATAGCTGTGAAGGCCGCAAAACTTGCCGCGCATCGAATGCGCTTTCCATCGCGAATTCTGAATTGCGTGAATCGCCGCAATCGCGCCAATCGCCTGAATCACAATTACCGCTTGCCGACAGCGCGATTTCAGATTGCCACTGCGCCACTGCAAACAGGAGGCTGCCTGTCAGCGTGCATGAACTCATCGCACGACGCCGCCCCAAACGTTATATCGTGCTGTGTTGCTGGATAACCTTGCTGCGAGAACCGAATGGACATTCGCCGCGGACGCTCCGTCGAAGTCGACTTCTTTCGCGGGGTCGTGCTGATCGTCATCGTGCTCGATCACATGCCGGGCAGCACGCTTTCGCATTTGATGCTGCATGCGTACGCGTTGTGCGATTCGGCGGAAGTGTTCGTGTTTCTCGGCGGCTATGCGTCGGCGGCGGCCTATACGGCGGTGCTCGCCACGCGCGGCGAGAAGGCCGCTAATCTGCGCTTCGTGCTGCGTTGCTGGGAAATCTACCGCGCCTATCTGTTGACGGCGCTGCTCACGCTGCTTTCGGGCGCGGTGCTCGCGTTCCTCAATCTGAATCACGCGATGATCGAACTCACCGGCTGGTCGCCTTTCGCCGCGAGGCCGCTGCATCAGGCGCTTGAAATCGCGGTGTTGCGCCGGCAGCCGTATCTGTCGAGCGTGCTGCCGATGTACGTCTTTTACGCGCTGCTGGTGCCGGCCATGGTGCCGCTGGCCATGCGCTCGCGCGTGGCGGCGCTGGCCCTGAGCGCCGCCGTATGGTGGCTCGCGCGGCCGCTTGCTTCGCTTCTAAGCATTGACGACATCGCCGACTGGGCTTTTAATCCGTTTGCGTGGCAACTGATGTTCGTGCTCGGCATCGTGTGCCGGCTCGCGCCGGTCAGCGAGCGCTTTCATGCAGGGAAGGCCGCTCGCTGGTTGACATGGGCGGCCGTCGCCGCCGTGCTCGCGTTTGCCGCGGTTAAACTTTTCGTGTTGACGCAGCCTTTGCCCGGCACCCTTAAACAGAATCTTTCCGTGGACCGCGTGATCAATTTCATCGTCATAGCATGGCTTGCCGCGCGGCTCGTGCGCGTGGGCAGCATCGCGCGGCTTGCGCAGCGCCTGCCTGCTGTCGTTACCGTGGGGCGCACGGGGCTCGTGTGTTTTGTCGGCGGCACGCTCGTGTCCCTGATCGTCGATACGGCGACGCCTCACATGTTTCATGGCTTTCGCGGCGTGCTGATCGGGCTGGCCGGCGATGTCGTCGCGATCGGCGCACTGCTGATTCTTGCGCGCGGCTGGCACGGATGGAAAGGGCAGCAACTGCGCGCGGCAGCGAGCGGGGCGCGTTGAGGATGAGGGCGCGCTCGCGCCGCACGGCTGTTCCGCGAGCTTCGCGGCTATGCGCATTAGCAATCTCGGTCGCAATAGCGGCCACGCTTGCCGGCGTGCTGCCCGGACCCGGCTCGCGTACGGTGCTCGCCGCGCAAAAGGAGGCGCCGCTTTCGATGCGTTGCGCCGAATTCGCGGGCGCCGTCTTGCCGCCGGAACTCATCGCATTGCCGACTGCGGGCGCGCAGATCGAGAGCGCGTCGATGGTCGGCGCGACCGCGCCGGGCAATCAGCAGGGCGGCGAATACTGCCGCATCACGGGGCGCATCAAGGCGGCGAAGCCGACCACGCCCGACATCCGCTTCGACCTGAATCTGCCGCGCCACTGGAACGGCCGCGCGCTGCAAGTGGGCGGCGGCGGCTATAACGGCGTGGTGGTGAGCGGCGTCGGCGTGATGCCGTTTTCACCGGATCGCGCGCCGCTTGCGCAAGGCTATGCGACGTTCGGCGACGATTCCGGGCATGTGGGCGATTCGTCGCTGGCGGTGTTCGGTCTCGTCGACGAAGCCGTGACGAACTTCGGCTATGCGCACCTGAAGAAGACACACGACGCCGCGCTTGCGTTGATCGCGCGCGCTTATGGGCGGCCGCCGCAGCGCATGTATTTCGCCGGCGGCTCGACCGGTGGCCGCGAAGGCTACACGGTGATGCAGCGCTTTCCCGACGACTACGACGGCGTCATCGCCAATTCGCCGGCACTCAATTTTTCCGGCGTGCGGCTCATCGGCGTGAAGGTCGGCCAGGCCGAATATGCGACGCCGGGCGGCTTCATCCCGCCGCTGCTGCTGGATCACGTGTATCGACGAACGCTTGCGGTTTGCGACCGGCTTGACGGCGCCGCCGACGGCATCGTGAGCGACGTCGCCGCATGCCGGGAGCATGAGGCGGAGATCGTCGATTCGTTGCGTTGCGCGGGGCACATGCTGCCACGCGACGAATGCGTCACCGAGCCGCAACTCGCTACGTTGATGGTGCTGCGCGATGGTTTGTCGCTGCCGTACAAGCTCGCCTGGAATGTCGGCGGTTATCGCGGTTACAACGTTTTTCAGGGCACGTATTTCGCGGGTTCACTGGGCCTCGGGCACCAGGCCGAACGGCTCGCGACGCCGAGATTCTTCGCCAACGGTTACCTGTTTGCGCAGGGCGACGGCTATGTGCGTTACTTCGTTGCACACGACGCGGACTTCGACTCGCTGAAGTTCGACCCGCAACGTCCCGGCAAATATCGCACGCAATTGATCGCGCTGTCGCAGACCATCGGCGCAATGAACACGGACCTCGCGCGCTACATGGCGCGCGGCGGAAAGCTCATCACGCTGCAAGGCCTCGCCGATGAAGTCATCAGCCCCAATCAGACGATTGCCTACCGTCAGGCGCTCGTCGATCGTTACGGTGTGGACGAGGTCAACCGTTTCATGCGTCTGTACATGGTGCCGGGTTTTCAGCATGGCAGCGGTGCGTTCGTGCCGTCGGTGGATCTGCTTGGCGCGCTCGATAGCTGGGTCACGCGCGGCGCGTCGCCGGAAACGCTGATCGCCACCGACATCGCCGCGGCGACCAATGGACGCTCGCGACCGTTGTGCCGCTATCCGACGTTTCCGCGTTACGCGGGCAAGGGCAATGTGAATCTCGCGAGCAGCTTCGTATGCGCGGAGCCGTGACGGCGAGCCGTAAAGCGAAGCGCGACTTCTTTACATTGGAGCCGTTGCAAAATCCACCATCGACGCTGGAGCATTGCAAGCGCTCTGATTGCGGGTGAAAAAACAAATGGACGGCGATGCCGTCAAGCGGCGCCGCCGTCCATCTTTCCTCGCGCTCTTAAATCAGGGCCTCGAATTCATACGACTGCCCCGGCCCGAGCGCGAGTCTTCCCTTAACGTGATTACTGCCCGTTCTGCATCGTACCGTTAGTACCGCTCGTGCCGCTGCGGGTACCGTTGCTCATGCTGCCGCTATTCGAACGGTTCGTGGTTGCGCTGTTCGGCGATGCGCCGGTGCCCGTGCCCATGCCGCCGCCGGTGCCGGTCACGCCCGGCGAGCCATAGCCGGAATCGCCGGGGTGCTTCATCGTGCCGGGGCCGACGCCTGGCGCCGCGGTGCCGCCCGCGCCGCCCGTCGTGCCGCCGCCGGCGCCCACGCCGTTACCGCCGCCCGAGCCGCCCGCACCCGCTGCCGCACCACCGCCGCCCATGCCGCCGCTACCGCCGGCACCGGCACCGCCGCCCGCTTGTGCAAAGGCTCCGCCCGAGAGTGCCATTACGAGCGCTGAAGCAAAAATCGTTTTGGTAAAGCGTTTCATGGTTCATCTCCATAGAGTCGATTGATGTCACGCGAGCGCCTTGCACTCACATGAACAAACTGCCGCAAGCACTGTGCCTTGGATGCCGGCGCGACGCGCACGGGCGCAGCAGCACGGCTGAAATCGAGCACGCGGCGTTCCCGGGACGGTGGCGGCGGGAGTCTGCTGGGCGATCGGGGAACGCTGCGGGAGACGACGCGCATCGCGCCCATATCGTTACGGAAACCGAACTATCTTGCGCTGCAGCGAAACGGCTCGGCGATGAGTTCGGCGGTACGCGACTTCCCGTAGACTTCGATCCGTTGCGCTGCAGGCTTTCGCAGTTTCCATTACATTGCGGGTGCGGCCGCGCTTGCGCGTCATTTCATCCACTTAAACAACGGTGTCTGCCATCGTCGAATCCATGCAGCCAATCGTCTCAGTCACGAATCTGTCGAAAACCTATGCAAGCGGTTTTCAGGCGCTCAAAAACATCAACCTCGGGATCAACCGCGGAGAAATCTTTGCCCTCCTGGGGCCAAACGGGGCGGGCAAGACCACGCTCATCAGCATCATCTGCGGCATTGTCAACGCTAGCGAAGGCAGCGTGATGGTGGACGGCCGCGATATCGCCGCCGACTATCGCGGCGCGCGCTCGCTGATCGGCCTCGTGCCGCAGGAACTCACCACCGATTCGTTCGAAACCGTCTGGGCGACCGTCTCGTTCAGCCGCGGCCTGTTCGGCAAGCCGAAGAATCCCGCGCATATCGAGAAGGTGCTGCGCGACCTGTCGCTGTGGGAAAAGCGCAATAGCAAGATCATTACGCTGTCGGGCGGCATGAAGCGGCGCGTGCTGATCGCGAAGGCGCTGTCGCACGAACCTCGCGTGCTGTTCCTCGACGAACCCACGGCCGGTGTCGACGTCGAATTGCGCCGCGATATGTGGAAGCTCGTGCGTTCGCTGGCGGCAAGCGGCGTGACGATCATCCTGACCACGCACTACATCGACGAAGCGGAGGAAATGGCGGACCGCATCGGCGTGATCAACGGCGGGGAGATCATGCTCGTCGAAGAGAAGACCGAACTCATGCGCAAGCTCGGCAAGAAGCAATTGACGCTGCAACTGGAGAGCCCGCTCGACGCACTGCCGCCCGCGCTCGCCGGCTACGGGCTCGATGTCGCCAAAGGCGGCAACGAACTGATCTACACGTATGAAGGCGACGGCGGCCGCACGGACATCATCGCGCTGCTCAAGGCGCTCGACGACGCCAGCATCCGTTTCAAGGACCTGCACACCACGCAGAGTTCGCTTGAAGACATCTTCGTGAGCCTGCTTCGAGGTAATCAATGAACATCTACGCCATTCGCGCGATCTACAAGTTCGAGATGGCGCGCACCTGGCGCACGCTGATGCAAAGCATCATCGCGCCGGTGATTTCCACGTCGCTTTACTTTGTCGTGTTCGGCGCGGCCATCGGCTCGCGTATCAAGGAAGTGGACGGCATCAGCTACGGCGCGTTCATCGTGCCGGGGTTGATCATGTTGTCGCTGCTGTCGCAAAGTATTTCGAACGCGTCGTTCGGCATTTACTTTCCGCGCTTTACCGGCACCATCTACGAGTTGTTGTCCGCGCCTGTGTCGTATCTCGAGATTGTCGTGAGTTATGTGGGCGCGGCGGCTACCAAGTCGATCCTGCTCGGGCTCATCATTCTCGCCACCGCGGGCCTGTTCGTGCCGCTGCAAGTGCAGCATCCGTTCTGGATGATCCTGTTTCTCGTGCTGACCGCGGTCACGTTCAGTCTGCTCGGGTTCATCATCGGCATCTGGGCGGATAGCTTCGAGAAACTGCAACTCGTGCCGCTGCTGATCATCACGCCGCTGACGTTCCTCGGCGGGAGCTTCTATGCGGTGAACATGCTGCCGCCGTTCTGGAAGATCGTGACGCTGTTCAATCCGATCGTCTATCTGGTGAGCGGATTCCGCTGGAGCTTCTACGGTCTCGCGGATGTCAACGTCGAAATAAGCCTCGCCATGACGGCGCTCTTTCTCGCGGTGTTTCTTGCGATCGTTGCGTGGATCTTCAAGACGGGCTACCGGTTGAAGAGCTAGGCGCAAAGCCCGCGCATTAAAAAAACGGCGTGGCGGCGGGAAGCCGCCACGCCGTTTTCGTGGCCTGCCTGCACTACGTGCGTGCTCCGTGCGTACTCCGCGTACTACCCGCGGCTACGACACGTAAGCCTTCGCGACGTTGATCAGTTGCACGCGATTGCGCACATTGAACAACTGCCGCAAGCGGCGCAGATGGTAGTCCACATTGTGCGGCGACAGCCCGAGGAAATACGCGATTTCCTTGTCGCGCTGCCCCTGAACCACCGCCTTCAGCACTGCGTGCTGCAACTCGCTCAACGTCACGCGATGCTGCTGCGCGGGCGTCATGCCGATCACGCTCTTCGCGTGCGTCCAGATGAACTCATGAATCGTGTGCGCGAACATCAGCGTTTCGGCCACGATCGATTCGGTCATCCAGCGCGGATTGGCGATCTCCGAGTTAAAGCACAGGCTCGCGCTCAGTTCCGGCTCGGGCAGCGGCATCTGCGTGAGAATGCCGCTTTTGCGCCCGGTTGCCTCCAGCATGTCGATCAGCCCGCCGAGCCGCTCGCTGCGCATTTGCGCACGCGGCAGATCGGCGCGCATGTCGACCGTGTTCCAGAGGAACGGCATGCCGGTCGGCGACGCGAGCGCCACGCGCGGATCGAGCTCGAAATAACGCTCGCGGAAATAGCGCGTGAGCCAGCTTTGCGACTCGTAGCTCGTCAGCACGAACATGGTCTTGCGATGCGCCGACGTGCGCGTGGCCGTATAGCTGAACGAGTTGAAGCCCAGTTGCCTGATGCGCTGCCGCACGAATTCGATGCGGTCCTGCGCACTGCCGAAACGCACCAGCGGACTGATGACCGGCGCGCGCCGCGCGGCCGGCGCGGGCGTGCCGATCTCTTCCTCGGTGAACAGCGTGAGGAAGCCTGCGGGCGCCGCGCCTGTTGCCGCGCGGCTAGATACGATCGATGCTTCAGCCGCGTGGGCTGACTTCGCGGCCTGCCGCGTACCGGCCGGGTAGGCCGGTTGTGCGGTGACCGCTGGGTTGTATGCTGCCGACGCATGGCCGGCTTCGCCCTGCGGCGAACCGGTCAGCCAATGCGGCAGCGTATCGCATTCGTGTTCCATGAAACGGTAGCTCCGGCGTTCGAAACGCGTGAAAGACGACAACCTGAATGATTAGCTATTTCCAAAAATTACGGTAGCCGGTTCCTTGCTATCATTTTTGCGATCTTGCGCTGACAGCCGACCGGCCACGCGGGTTTGACGGGTTTCTCTCTTTTGCATACGGCACCTCCTTGGGAATGGACGTGAAGACACGAATTCCAAAGCTGACAACGACGCTTGCCTACGACCGCTACATGGCGGGCCAGAAACTGGTGTCGAGCGTGGATCGCCCGTGGCGGCATCTGGTGTTGCGCTCCTATCTCGAGCCGGACGAGCAGGAACTGCTGGAAGCGCCCGGCCTGCAGGACCTCACGCTGATGACGCTGGCAAGCGGCGCCGAGCATCTCGAGCGCAATCTGAACGGGCGCTGGGAAAGCGCCGAACTGCGAGTGGGCGAACTCTGGTATGTGCCGCCCGCGCCGATTTCCTGGCGCTGGCGTTCGATCAGCGATGAGCCGCTGTCGACCGTCCATTTACATATCGAGCGCAGTCTGATCGACAGCGTCGCAGATCAGATGGAGCTCGGCGGGTCGTGCCGCGAACTGTCGCTCGGCGACGCGATGCGGTTTCATGATCCGCTGGTTGCCGCGATGCTTTCTGCATTGCATCGCGCCGCCAGTGATCCGGCCGACTCGCGCCTGTATGTCGATGCGCTGGTTCACGCGCTCGCCGCGCATCTTCTTCAACATTATTCGCGCGGCCGGGAAGCGGGCACGGCGCGCTTAGATCAACCCGAACGGCTGGTGCCGCGCCGCATCCGGCGTGTAACCGATTACATCCGGGCGAATCTCAGTGCCGACCTGACCATCGGCGAACTTGCCGCGCAGGCCGGCTTAAGCAGCTTCCACTTTGCTCGCGTGTTCCGCCGCGAAACCGGCGAAACGCCGCATCAATACGTGACGCGCTTGCGACTCGAAGAAGCGGCCAGGCTCTTGCGTTCGACCGATCAGACCGTGCAGCAGATCTCAATTGCGGTTGGTTACGAGAATGCCAGTCATTTCTCCGTGCAGTTCAAGCGTGATTACGGCGTGACGCCGCTGGCTTACCGGTTGCGCGGCTGACGTGCGGACCGTGCGGCAGCCAACGCTTGCGCCGGTAAGCGATCAGCAACGGACAAGCAGCCGACCAGCAAAATGGCCAGTTCAGCCTCAGACAGGTTATTGGACAAGGGCCGGCAACGGCCGGCAACACTAGGCAACAGCGGCAACAGCCGGTGATGGACGGCGTCCGCTGCGCTCGCCGCTGCGAGCGGTGCCCTCCGATGCATGGCGGCGCTGCGCCTTTCGTTCGCGCTTGGTTTGGCGGCCGGCCGGACTGCGCCACGCAGGAAGAAGCGAAGCTGGAAGCCGTCTGTAGGAATCACGCACCTTTCGAAGTGTGCTGTGCATTGCGCGGCTTGCAAACTACGAACTTTCGTGGCGCGACAACCTGCAAAGCTGGCATGGCCATGCTATGTCGACTCACGCACGGTCCAATCGGCGCGTGGCGCTTGCGGTCGAACTGGCCTGACCGGGCCCGCGCGAACTGTATCTGTCGAACCCTTGCACGGCACGACAGAATGACCAGCCCACGGCTTGGCCCGAGCCGCGTCTGACCGACCACTTCATCCAACATTCACCGTCATACCGGATATCAAGCGATGACCCGACTTCGAATCACCTCCTGCGGCCATGTCTTTATCGCCGAAACGAACCCCGACGCGCCGCAAACCGTGGCCGCTTTCCTGAAGCTGTTGCCGTACCGGCAGAAGATCATCCACGTACGCTGGAGCGGCGAAGGCTGCTGGGTGCCGCTCGGCGAATTCAAGCTCGAGAACGACGGCGCGGCGGTCGGCTTCGAAAATCACACGAGCCATCCGTCGGTCGGCGACATTCTGTTTTATCCGGGCGGCTATAGCGAAACCGAAATTCTGATCGCCTACGGCTCGTGCTGCTTCGCGAGCAAGATGGGACAGCTCGCGGGCAACCACTTCCTGACCATCGTCGAAGGCAAGGAGAAGTTGCGCGAAGTCGGCGTAAAGGTTTTGTGGGAAGGCGCGCAAGACGTGCTGTTCGAAAAGATCTGAGCATCGCCGGGCGTTTTTCGGACGCCCATCTAAGTTGCACGCGCGGCGTCTGCGTCGCGCGTTCATGCTTTGATTGCGAGCCGGCATCGACGGGCTCGCATTTCCTCCATGCCGATTCTCGGCCACTCTCAGCATTCGACTAAAAACGCTTAATCGTCCGCATTCGGGATTAAGAGCTTTGGCAGTTTTCGCCTGAATCGCACTATGCCATTTAGCTAATTAAAGCTAAAAAATCGCTTTTAGGATTAATCGTATTCGCGAACCGCGGAGGCGGTTGCACACTCGTCGCTCCAGCCTTGTTGGCCAAGTAAAAGCGCAGTGCGTCCTGAGTCTGTTTAGTCGATTAAATACTTAGGATGGCATAAGAAAAGTCTCGGCAAGAGACAGTAAATAAAAAGAATGGGAGGAATGTTGAACAAGACCTATAAAGCGGTATGGAATGAAGCGAGGCGCGTCTATGTGGCCGCATCGGAAGTCACGAAAAGCGGGGGTGCGAAGTGCGCTTCGGTATGCCGGGCGCTGGCCGCGGCGGCGGCGGGCTTGCTCGGCGCGCTGGTGTTCGCGCAACCGGCCGGCGCCCAGGAGTGCGCGCCCTCCGGCTGCCCGAATGTCGCCGACGCGCTGTTCTACGATAGCGACGCGCACGACAGCGCGACGCTCGGCAATGCGGGCACCCCGGTCAGAGTGACGAACGTCGCCCAAGGCGCGCTCAACGCCTACAGCACGGACGCGGTAACGGGCGCGCAACTGCACGCCACGAACGATGCCGTCTCGCAGAACGCGGCAAGCATCTCGGACCTCGCGGGCAACATCGAAAGCGGTCAGACAGGACTCGCGCGGCAGGACCTGGGCACGCGCAATCTGAGCATTGGCGCGGGCACCGATGGCGCGTCCGTGGACTTCACCGGAACCGGCGGCCCGCGCGAACTGCGCGGCGTCGCGGCGGGGACGACTGCTCAATCGGCGGTCAACGTTACGCAGCTTAAGGAAGTCGTGTCGACGCTCGGCGGCGGCGCGTCGGTGAGCGCGAGCGGCTCGACCGTCGGCCCGCGGTACTACATGCAGTCGGGCACGCAAACCACCGTCGGCGGCGCGCTGAGTTCGCTCGATACCGGCATTGCCACGCTGCAGTCCCAAGTCGTGTCGGGCAGCATCGGTCTCGTCAAGCAGGACCTCGGAACGCGCGACATTCTGCTCGCGCCGTCGTCGACGGGTATCCGGATGAACGTGGCCGGCCTCAACGGCAACCGCACGCTCACAGGACTCGCGCGCGGCGCGATCGACGCGTCCAGCAGCGACGCGGTCAATGGCGCGCAACTCTACGGTAATGCCGCGAGCGTGGCGGCCGCGCTCGGCGGCCAGGCGGCGGTCAAAGCGGACGGCACGGTCAAGCCGCCGCTTTACACCATCGGCGGAAACACGTTTGGCGACGTCGGCTCGGCGCTCGCGGCGGCCGTCAACACGAGCGTGACAACCAGCACCGCGGCGAGTGCGGCGGCAAGCGCGAAGACAATTGCAGCGGCCACGGCCGACTCCGTTCAATACGACTCCGCCGCGCACGACACCCTGACGCTCGGCAACGCCGGCGCGCCGGTCCGCGTGACCAACGTACGCGCCACGAGACTGGACAGCGACAGCCTGGACGCGGTGAACGGCGGCCAACTGTTCGCGACCAATCAGGTGGTTGCGCAAAACAGCGACAACATTGCAAGCCTTGATCGGCGCGTCGGCAGCAACGCGACCGACATCTCGAATCTCGACCAGCGCGTGAGCGTCAACACGACGAAGATATCGGGCCTCGACACGCGCACTACAGCGCTCGAAGGCAATGTGACGAACGTCGCGAAGCAGATCACGAACGGCGAGATCGGGCTCGTCCAGCAGGACCTGACCTCGCGCGTCATTAGTGTCGGGCAAGATGCAGGCGGCGCGCGCGTGGACTTCGCGGGCACGAGTGGCGCGCGTCAATTGACCGGCGTCGCGGCGGGCCTGGCCGACACGTCCGCGGTCAACTTTGCGCAGTTGAGGCCGGTGGTCGCCGGGCTTGGCGGCGGCGCGCAGGTCAATATCGACGGCTCCGTGACCGGCCCGTCGTATCACGTGCAAGGCGGCACGCAGAAGAACGTCGGCGACGCGCTCGATTCGCTCGACAGCGGGCTCAGCACACTGCAGCAGAACGTCCAGCAGGGCGGCGCCGGCATGGTGACGCAAGACCCGTCTTCGCGCGTCATCAAGATCGGCGCCTCGACCGACGGCCGGGCGATCAATGTGGCGGGCACGCAGGGCAACCGCGTCGTCACCGGCGTCGGACGCGGCTCGCTCAACGCGGCGAGCACCGACGCGGTCAACGGCTCGCAACTGTTCGCGCAAGCCGCGAGCACGGCGACGGCGCTCGGCGGCGGCTCGACGGTGAACGCGGACGGCTCGGTCAGCGCGCCTTCGTACAAGGTGGGCGGGCAGGTCGTCAACAACGTCGGCGGCGCGCTCGGCAATCTCGACGGCCGCGTCACGCAAAACAGCAACGACATTGCGGGTCTGCAGAACACGGTTGGCCACATCAACGGAACGGTGGCGAATGCCGTTCAGTACGACAGTTCCGCGCACGACAAGATGACGCTCGGCGGCACGGCGGCGAATGCGCCGGCCGTGCAGTTGACCAACCTGAAGAACGGCGAAGTATCGGCAACCAGCAGCGATGCGGTAACCGGCGCGCAGCTCTGGCAAACCAATCAGCAGATCAGCAGCATCGACCAGACTGTCCGGAACTATGCGACGAGCGGCAACGGCTATACGGCCGTGAACAGTTCCGCGAGTGCGCCGCAGGCAACCGGCAACGGTTCTGTGGCGGTCGGCGGCGGAGCGAAAGCGTCGGCGGCGAATACCGTCGCGCTAGGCGAAGGTTCGGTCGCGGATCAGCCGAACACGGTTTCCGTCGGCTCGTCGGGTAACGAGCGCCGCATCACGAACCTCGCCGCAGGCCAGGCGCCCGGCGACGCCGTCAACATGCAGCAGTTCCAGGGCGGCATGGGCGATCTGGCGCGGCGTGCGTATGCGGGAACGGCGTCCGCGATGGCAATGACCATGGTCCCGGAAGTCGACGCGACGAAGAACCTCGCCATCGGCGTAGGCACGGCGGGTTACATGGGTTATCAGGCGGTGGCCGTGGGGCTGTCGGCGCGCGTCGCGCAGAACTTCAAGGTGAAGCTGAGCGCGGGCATCAGTTCGGTGACCACGGCGGTCGGCGCCGGCGCCGCGTATCAGTGGTAGCAAGGGAAGCCAGCCGGCGAGAACTGCCGGCGGCAAATCGAAGGCGCCCCGCGCGCCCCGCGGTGCAGGCGGCGGGGCGCAGGTGCGCTTACTGGAACAGCTTCATCGCTTGCGAGAGCGTGTTGAACACGCCCCACGCGAGCGGGATCATCACGTACAGCCAGAAGACGGCGATCTTGACCTTGTTGGTCGGGTGCACGGGTTCAATGGTCGACATGCGAGTCTCCTTATGCGCCTTTGGCGACTTGTGCGTCGGTCATGTGATGCTTGTCGTCCACACGCTTGACCAACAGATTGCAGATGAAGCCGACCACCAGCAGCACGGCCATGATGTGAACCGTCATCGTGTAGGCGTCGGCCTTCGCCACGCCGTGCGCGACTTCGTACGCGCGGATGTAGTTCACGAGCACCGGACCCGCCACGCCGGCCGCGGCCCATGCGGTCAGCAGGCGTCCATGAATGCCGCCGACAAACGCCGTGCCGAACATGTCCGCGAGATACGCGGGCACCGTCGCAAAGCCGCCGCCGTACATCGTGAGGATGATGCAGTACGCCAGCACGAAGAGTGCCATCTGGCCGGACGCGGCAAAGCTCGGCACGAGGAAATACAGCACGGCGCCAAGCGCGAAGAAGATGAAGTAGGTGTTCTTACGGCCGATCCAGTCCGACGCCGATGCCCACACGAAGCGCCCGCCCATGTTGAACAGCGACAGCAGGCCGACGAAACCGGCAGCGGCGGCAGCCGTCACGGTGCCCTTGAAGCTCTCCTGGATCATCACCGAAGCCTGGCCGAGAATGCCGATGCCGGCCGTCACGTTCAGGAACAGCACGAGCCAGATCAGATAGAACTGCGGCGTCTTCAGCGCCTGGTCGATGTGCACGTGGTTACGCGTGATCATCTTTTGCTGCGAGGTCGCGGGCGGCGTCCAGCCTGCCGGTTTCCAGTCCGTCGGCGGCACGCGAATGGCCAACGCGCCGATCGACATCGAGATGAAATACACGATGCCGAGCACGATGAACGTCTCGGCCACGCCGATGCTGGTCGCGCTCTTGAAGTGGTTCATCAGCGCGACGGACAGCGGCGCGGCAATCATCGCGCCGCCGCCGAAGCCCATGATCGCCATGCCGGTCGCCATGCCGCGGCGGTCCGGAAACCAGCGGATCAGCGTCGATACCGGCGACACATAGCCGAGGCCGAGCCCGATTCCGCCGATCACGCCGTAGCCGAGATACAGCAACGCGATCTGGTGGAAGTACACGCCCAGCGCGGAAATCAGGAAGCCGCCGCCGAAGCAGCAGGCCGCGGTGAACATGGTGCGGCGCGGGCCGACGTGCTCGAGCCACTTGCCGGCGAACGCCGCCGACAAACCGAGGAACACGATCGCCAGCGAGAAAATCCAGCCAAGGGAAGTCAGCGACCAGTCATCGGGCGCGGATTGCGTGATGCCGATCACCTTGGTCAACGGGCCGTTGAACACGGAGAACGCGTACGCCTGGCCGATACAGAGATGGACGGCGAGTGCCGCGGGAGGAACCATCCAGCGCGAGAACCCCGGTTTCGCGATGGTGGCTTCTTTCGAAAAAAATCGTGCGGAGCCTGAATTGTGCTGTGGCTCGGTCATGCTGCTCATGGTCGGTCTCCCGGAAAGCGAAGTCTTTGTTATCGGCGCATCAGACCGAATCCTTTAGTGCTTCGGCGTGAGAATTGCTACTCGATGGGGCGCTCATATATGCGGCTGGGCTTCATATGAACGTGCGCAAGTCCCGGATGGAGCTTGCCTGGTCGAACGATAGGGCGGCGGACCTAGGTTGGCAATATGAGATAGAAATGCATAAGGCATTGCCCGAGGAAATGCGACGCGCATCTGCCGGATCGCGGCAGTGGGTCCAGATGTCGGGTCTGGCGCAACTTGGCGTGCAGCCCGTACCGCGCCTTCAAAGCAAAAAAGGCCGGCGGTGGCTGCAACGCCACGCCGGCCTCTTCGAAGTGCGATCAACCGTTCAAACGGTGCGCCCGGTCTTCATTTTTGCGGCCACGAGCACAGAGATCAGGCAGCCGATCGCCAGATAGCCGGCCACGGGATGCCACGAACCGCCGGCAAAGCTCACGAGCGCAACGGCGATGAACGGCGTAAAGCCGCCGCCTACCACGCTCGCCACCTGATAGCCGACGCCCGCGCCGCTGTAGCGGTACTCGGTGCCGAAGAGTTCGGTGAACATCGGCTGCTGCACGCTGACCACCATGTCGTGCGCGATGTTCGCGAGCATCACGGCGAAAACCACGATCCATACCGTCGAGCGTGCTTCGAGGGCCAGGAAGAACGGCACGGCGCTGAACATGCCGACGAGCGCGCCGATCATGTACACGCGGCGGCGGCCGAAGCGGTCGGCGAGCATCGCGAAAAGCGGAATCGTCACGCAACTCACCGCGCCGACCAGCAGACCGATGGTCAGGAAGAACTCACGCGGCATGTGCAGGTTCGCCGTCGAGTAATTGAGCGCGAAGGCGGTCACGATATACATCGTGAACAGTTCGGCGAGGCGCAGCGCGATGATCAGCAGGAACGCTTTCGGGTGACGCAGCAGCGCTTCGACGATCGGCAGCCGCACGCGGCGCTCGCCGTGCGCGCCGACTTTTTCGACGAATTCCTGCGACTCTTCCATACTCGAGCGGATCCACATCGCGATCAGCACCAGCACTACGCTGAAGAGGAACGGCAGGCGCCAGCCCCAGCTCATGAACGACGCGTTATCCATCGAACGGCTGATCAGCGCGACCAGCCCCGTCGCCAGCACGAGGCCCACGCCGTAGCCGACCTGGACGCCGCTGCTGTAGAACGCCTTCTTTTTCTCGGGCGCGCTTTCGACCGCCATCAACGCCGCACCGCCCCATTCGCCGCCGACCGCGAAGCCCTGGATGGCGCGCAGCGTGACGAGCAGCACCGGCGCGAGCCAGCCGATAGTCGCGAACGACGGCAGCAGGCCGATGGCCGCGGTGGAGAGACCCATCATCATCACGGTGAGCACCAGCATGCGCTTGCGGCCGAGCCGGTCGCCGAAATGGCCGAACACGAAGCCGCCGAGCGGCCGGAACAGAAAGCCGACGCCGAATGTCGCGAAGGCCGCAAGCGTGCCCATTGCCGGGCTCACTTTCGGAAAGAACTCCGCGTTGAAGACGAGTGCCGCGACAATCCCGTACAGCAGAAAGTCGTACCAGTCGACGACTGCGCCGACGAAGCTGCCCAGCGCGGCTTTGCGTGCCCGGCTGCGGGCGATGCGGTTGTCGGCTGTTGCGGCCGGCGAGAGAGTGGTGCTCATGACGGGGTCTCCGTGAGATTCTTGGACTACTGCATGACCGGCCGCGTGCTGGCGGCGCGGCGTCGGCGCCTTCTGCGGGCCGCCGATCGCTTGCAGGTTGTGCGGAAGATTAATGACGCTGCGCTTGCCGCACAATCGGCACTCGACGTGGATTGCGCGATAGTCGAACGCGTCTGCGCGAATAGCGCGCGTTCCTGGCGTATACACGGAGCCGCGGCGCGCCCGCAACAAGCGGCAGGCGGGAGAACGCGGCGCATGCTACCGTAGTCATTGATCGAAAAACAACAGTCACTGATATACTACATACACAATATTGATTTTTGCGGCGATGCAGCATATGATTGAGTCATTCGATCACTCAATCAGTTGGAGCTACAAATGGAATTTGTTCCTCTTTCGCTGCTGGCCGTCGCTGTTGTTGGCTTGGGCAGTGCCGCCACGGTTCTTATCGCTCGCTGGATTCCGCAGCCTGTCGCGCAACTTGCAGCGCAACATGGCCGTTTCGTCGGATTGAGCGAGCAACGTGGGGCAGCGGTGGCGCCTTATCGTATGCATGTTCAACCAGAGGCGATGAATGTCGTCGGAACTTCAAACTGAAGCGGTGGCAACACCTTTGACGTTGTCGTTGCAGCCTATCGGCGCAAGCGCGAGCTTGCGCGATCAGGCTTATGCGATGCTGCGCCAGGCGATTGCCGATGCGGACATCTACCAGACGCGCGACGAAATCCGTCTGGACGAACGGGTGTTGAGCGAGACGCTCGGCGTCAGCCGAACGCCAGTGCGCGAGGCGATGACGCTGCTTGAGCAGGAAGGCTTTCTGCGCATGGTGCCGCGGCGCGGCATTTACATCGTCCGCAAAAGCAAGCGCGAGATCGTCGAGATGATTCACATGTGGGCCGCGCTGGAAAGCATGGCCGCACGTCTGGCGACCCAGCGCGCCACAGACGAGGAAATCGCTCGCCTGCGGCACATGTTCGACAATTTCCGCGACGCCACGCCGGCCGAGCACATCGCCGAGTATTCGGACGCGAACATCGCGTTTCACCAGTCGATCGTCGAGTTGTCGAAGTCGCAGATCATTCTCGACACCATCAAGAATATTTTTATCCACGTGCGCGCTATCCGGCGCATGACCATCTCGCAGAGCGATCGCGCGTCGCGGTCCATCGTCGATCATCTGCGCATTATCGAGGCGCTCGAGAAGCGCGATACCGAACTGGCCGAGCGTCTCACGCGCCAGCATTCGCTCGATCTGGCGGCCTTCGTGGAGAAGAACTGCGATTTTCTCGATTGACGGCTGAATAGGCGTAGCGTGCGGCGTTAGGTACGTTAAGCACGTCTGGCGTTCGGCGCGGAGTTTCGCCGGGCCTGCCCGCGCCCGTCACTGTAGCAACCAAGTCACGCAGGCATTGAAGCCCGCGGTGTTCACGCACCGCGGGCTTTTTTCGTTTGTCCGCGCTTCGTAGGGAAACACCGCGCTTGACGTCTGGTGAAATGTGGTATGTGATATATCAACAGTGAGCGATATTACTAGGCGCTCAGTGTTTTCCCTTGCGGAAGGCCGAAAAGCGGATCTCGAAACAGCCGCTTTCCCATGCCGAGCAGGGATTGCAGCAGAAACGCAGAGCGGACCCAGAGCATGAAATCGTCCTTGCCTGAATCTGATATATCACATACCGTATGTGGGCAAGCAGGGCGGCATGTTCTGAGAAGCGTTGCACAACCGATAAGCAGCAGTCTTTCATGGGGCCGGCGCAAGCGCTAATGCGCAACACCGGCCGATGCAAAGCACGGGACCGGCGCAAGCACTGACGCGCCAAGCCGGTCGACACACAGGAGACGACCATGTCTGCAGTTGTTTCATCCCTGAACTCCGCCACGAGCAGCACCACGGCCGAAGACACGCTCAAGCAAAAGACGCGCAACGCGGGCGTCGTTTCGGGCGGCCATCTGGTCGCGAAGGCGCTGAAAAACGAAGGGGTCGATACGATCTTCACGCTGTGCGGCGGCCACATCATCGACATTTACGATGGTTGTGTGGACGAAGGGATTCGCATCATCGACGTGCGCCACGAGCAGGTCGCGGCGCACGCAGCAGACGGCTACGCGCGCCAGACCGGCAAGCTCGGCTGCGTGGTCACGACGGCCGGCCCCGGCTGCACGAACGCGGTGACCGGCATCGCGACGGCATTTCGCTCCGAGAGCCCGGTGCTGCATATCGGCGGGCAAGGCGCGCTGACGCAGCACAAGATGGGCTCGCTGCAAGACCTGCCGCACGTCGACATGATGTCGCCGATCACGAAGTTCGCCGCCAGCGTGTCGAGCACGGAGCGCGTCGCGGACATGATCTCGATGGCCGCGCGCGAGTGCTTCAACGGCGCGCCCGGCCCGGCTTACCTGGAAATTCCGCGCGATGTGCTCGACCGTGAAGTCGAACTCACGCGCGCCGTCGTGCCGCAGCCGGGTCACTATCGCGCGTCGACGAAATCGATTGGCGATCCGCGCGACATCGAGAAACTGGCCGACATCCTCGTCAATTCGGAGCGCCCCGCGATTCTATACGGACAGCAGGTGTGGACCGCGCGCGGTCACGAGGAAGCGATTGCATTGCTGCGCGGTCTCGACGTTCCTGGTTATTTCAACGGCGCGAGCCGCGGCTTGCTGCCGCCGGGCGATCCGCATCACTTCGATCGCACGCGTTCGCAGGCGTTTGCGAATGCGGACGTGCTGATCGTCGTCGGCACGCCGTTCGATTTCCGCATGGGCTACGGCAAGCGCATCAGCAAGGAACTGACGCTGGTGCAGATCGACATGGACTACCGGACGGTCGGCAAGAATCGCGACATCGACCTTGGTCTGGTCGGCGATCCGGGCGCGATTCTCGCTGCGGTGCTGCAAGCCGCGAGCGGTCGCCTCAAGGACGACAAGCGCCAGGCACGCCGCAAGTGGATGGCGCAACTTCAGGATGCCGAAGCAACCGCGACCGAAAAACTGATGCCGCTGTTCAAGTCGAACAGCACGCCGATTCATCCGTACCGCGTCGCTTACGAACTCAACGAGTTTCTTTCGGACGACACGATCTATATCGGCGACGGCGGCGACGTCGTGACGATTTCCGCGCAAGCGGTTCGCCCGCGCCGTCCCGGTCAATGGATGGACCCAGGCGCACTCGGCTCGCTCGGCGTCGGCACCGGCTTTGCGCTCGCAGCGGGGATCGCGCATCCGAACAAGGAAGTCCTCTGCTACTACGGCGACGGCTCGTTCGGCATGACCGCGTTCGACATGGAAACGGCCAACCGCTTCGGCGTGCCGTACCTCGCGGTGATCGGCAATAACTCGGCGATGAACCAGATCCGCTACGGCCAGCTCGCCAAATACGGCGACGAGCGCGGCAACGTCGGCAATCTGCTGAGCGATGTGCCGTTCAGCAAGTTCGCCGAAATGCTCGGCGGCTACGGCGAGGAAGTGCGCGATCCCGCGCAGATCGCAAGCGCATTGCAGCGTGCACGCGAGTCGATTCATCGCACCGGCCGCTCCGCAGTCGTCAACATCTGGGTCGATCCGCGCGAGTATGCGCCGGGCACCAAGAATCAGACCATGTACAAGTAATACGGACACCTTAGGAGACACGACATGGGCAAAGCACTCGACGGCGTGCGCATTCTCGATTTTACGCATGTGCAATCGGGCCCGACCTGCACGCAATTGCTGGCGTGGTTCGGCGCGGACGTGATCAAGGTGGAGCGGGCCGGCGCCGGCGACATCACGCGCGAGCAATTGCGTGATATTCCCGACGTGGACAGCTTGTACTTCACGATGCTCAATCACAACAAGCGCTCGGTCACGATCGATACGAAGAACCCGGAAGGCAAGCAGGTTCTGGAGGCGCTGATCCAGAAATGCGACGTGCTGGTGGAGAACTTCGCGCCGGGCGCACTGGATCGCATGGGCTTTACGTGGGAGCGCATCCAGGAACTGAATCCGCGAATGATCGTCGCGTCGGTGAAAGGCTTTGGCCCAGGTCCGTACGAAGACTGCAAGGTCTACGAGAACGTCGCGCAATGCGCGGGCGGCGCGGCGTCCACCACGGGTTTCGACGACGGCCCGCCGGTCGTCAGCGGCGCGCAGATCGGCGATAGCGGCACGGGCTTGCATCTCGCGCTCGGCATTGTCACCGCGCTTTATCAGCGCACGCAGACGGGCCGCGGCCAGCGCGTGCTCGCTGCGATGCAGGACGGCGTGCTCAATCTGTGCCGCGTGAAGCTGCGCGATCAGCAGCGGCTCGAACGCACCGGCGTGATGAAGGAGTATCCGCAATATCCGAACGGCAAGTTCGGCGAAGCGGTGCCGCGCGCGGGCAATGCGTCGGGCGGCGGCCAGCCGGGCTGGATTCTGAAATGCAAGGGCTGGGAGACCGATCCGAACGCGTACATCTACTTCATCACGCAGGCGCCGGTGTGGGCCAAGATCTGCAACGTGATTGGCAAGGAAGAGTGGGCCACGGACCCCGATTACGCGACGCCCGCCGCACGCCTGCCGCGTCTGAAGGACATTTTCGCGGAAATCGAACGCTGGACGATGACCAAGACCAAGTTCGAGGCGATGCAGATCCTCAACAAGTACGACATTCCATGCGGGCCGATTCTGTCGATGAAGGAGATCGCCGAGGAGCCCTCGCTGCGCAAGACCGGCACGATTGTCGAAGTCGATCATCCGACGCGCGGCAAATATCTGACCGTTGGCAATCCTATCAAACTGTCCGATAGCCCGACCGAGGTGAAGCGCTCGCCGCTGCTTGGCGAACATACCGACGAAGTCATGGCGGAACTGGGCTACTCGCCCGAGCAGATCAGCGCACTGCGCACCGCCGGCGCCATCTAGCGCATAGAAAAACCCGTAGTGCAGGCCGCCCGCCGCTCGCCATCCAGGCGAGCGCGGTGCCGGGCGGCGCCTTTCGAACCCGCATTGGAGACGGCAGGACATGGCATACGAAGACACGCTCTCACTGAAAGAACGCGGTACCGCACACACGCCGGACGACCGCGCGCAGGTCGCCAACAAGGACGTCGTGCGGCACATTCTCGATCACGCGAAAGCCGAAGGCCGCAACTCGCTGACCGCGCCGGAAGGCAAACTCGTGTGCGACGTCTACGGCATTTCGGTGCCGAAGGAAGCGCTTGCGACGACCGCGGACGAAGCCGCGCAATTCGCGGCGGACATCGGTTTTCCAGTGGTACTAAAGATCGTCTCGCCGGAAATTCTGCACAAGACCGAAGCGGGCGGCGTGCTCGTCGGCGTGAAGAACGCTGCGGACGTGGTGCAAGGATTCACCACGATCATGGAGAACGCGAAGCGCTATAACGCCAACGCGAATCTGCTTGGCGTGCAGGTGCAGCAGATGATCGGCGGCGGGCAGGAAGTGATCGTCGGCGCGGTGACCGATCCGTCGTTCGGCAAGCTGGTCGCGTTCGGTCTTGGCGGCGTGCTGGTCGAAGTGCTGAAGGACATCACGTTCCGCCTCGCGCCGGCCACGCGCGACGACGCTCGCTCGATGCTCGACGGCATCGCGGCTGCCGACATGCTCAAGGGCGTGCGCGGCGGCGAACCGGTCGACCGCGAGGCGCTCGCCGGGTTGATCGAAAACGTCTCGCGGCTCGTGTCGGACTTCCCCGAAATCTCCGAGCTGGATCTGAACCCGGTGTTCGCGAGCAAGCGCGGTGCGATTGCCGCCGACGTGCGCATCGTGCTCGATTTCGCGCCGCCGGTAGAGCGCTATCGGCCGAGTCAGGAAGACATTGTGCGGCAAATGAACCGCATCATGAAGCCGGATTCGGTCGCGGTGATCGGTGCATCGGCGGAAGACGGCAAGATCGGCAACTCGGTGATGAAGAACCTGATCAACGGTGGCTACAAGGGCGAGATCTATCCGATCCACCCGAAGGCCGACGAGATCATGGGCCACAAGGCCTACAAGAGTGTGCTGGACGTGCCGGGCAATATCGACGTCGCTGTGTTTGCGATTCCCGCGAAGTTCGTCGCCGGCGCGTTGACGGAAGTCGGCAAGAAGCACATTCCGGGCGCGGTGCTGATTCCGTCCGGCTTTGCGGAAACCGGCAACGTGGAAGGCCAGCAGGAAATCGTGGCGATTGCGCGCGAATACGATATTCGCCTGATGGGGCCGAATATTTACGGCTTCTACTACACGCCGAAGAATCTGTGTGCAACGTTTTGCACACCGTACGATGTGCAAGGCAAGGCGGCGTTGTCGTCGCAATCGGGCGGTATCGGCATGGCAATCATCGGCTTCTCGCGTTCGGCGAAGATGGGCGTGTCGGCGATTGTCGGGCTCGGCAACAAGTCCGATATCGACGAAGACGATCTGCTCACGTTCTTCGAACAGGACGAGAACACCGACATCATCGCGCAGCATTGCGAAGACCTGAAAGACGGCCGCGCGTTTGCGGAAACGGCGGCGCGCGTGTCGAAGAAAAAGCCGGTCGTGGTGCTCAAGGCGGGCCGCACGAGTCTGGGCGCGCGAGCGGCGAGCTCGCACACGGGCGCGCTTGCGGGTAACGACCGCATCTACGAAGACGTGTTCAAGCAATGCGGCGTGATCCGCGCTCGCTCGCTGCGCGACCTGCTCGAGTTCGCGCGCGGCATTCCGAAGCTGCCGACGCCGAAGGGCGAGAACGTGGTGATCATCACGGGCGCGGGCGGCTCGGGCGTGCTGTTGTCCGATGCTTGCGTGGACAACCGTCTGTCGCTGATGACCATGCCCGCCGATCTCGACGCTGCGTTCCGCAAGTTCATTCCGCCGTTCGGCGCGGCGGGCAATCCTGTCGACATCACGGGTGGCGAGCCGCCGTCCACGTATCAGAACACGATCCGGCTCGGCCTCGAAGACCCGCGCATTCACGCGATCATCCTCGGCTACTGGCACACCATCATCACGCCGCCGATGGTGTTCGCGCGACTCGTCGTCGAGGTGAAAGAGGAGATGAAAGCGCGCGGCATCGAGAAGCCGATCGTGGCCTCGCTCGCGGGCGACGTTCAGGTGGAGGAAGCCGCCGAATATCTGTACGCGCATGGTGTTCCCGCGTACGCCTATTCGACGGAAATTCCCGTCGCGGTGCTCGGTGCAAAGTATCAGTGGGCACGCGGCGCCGGCCTGATCTGACGCGTCAAACGGAAGGCGGCACGGTTTTCTTCGCGACAGTCGATTGTCGTTTGCAACTCGCGAAGAAGATCGTGCCGAAGCGCTCAAGGAGCGGCGTAATGGATACGTGGATGCGTTTCATGTCCAGCGACGGCGGTGTGGTGTTCGGCCGCGTCGAAGGTGCTTATCTGCACGAGTACGAAAGTCTCGATCAACCGGTGCCGACCGGCGCCGTGTTGTCGACGCGCGCGCTGACGCCGCTCGCGCCTTGCGCGCCTGGCAAGATCGTCGCACTGTGGAATAACTTTCACGCGCTTGCCGCGAAGCTCGACAAGCCGGTGCCCGCGCATCCGCTTTTTCTGCTGAAGCCGGCGGGCTCGGTGATCGGTTCGGGCGAGCCGATCCGGCGGCCCGTGAGCTACGCGGGCAAGATCGTCTATGAAGGCGAACTCGGCATTGTGATTGGCCGGCGCTGCCGCGATGCGAACGTCGAAGAGGCTGCTCAAGCGATCTTCGGGTACACGCTCGTCAACGACGTGACCGCGGCCGATCTGCTGAACGAAAATCCGCATTTTCCGCAATGGTGCCGCGCGAAAGGCTTCGATACGTTCTGTTGTATCGGACCGGCAATCGTCTCCGGTTTCGACTGGCAAAACGCGCATCTCGTGACGATGCTCGACGACGTCGAGCGGCAAAACTATCCGCTGTCCGACATGGTGTTTTCGCCGGCCGAGCAGGTGAGCCTCATTTCGCAGGATCTCACGCTGGAGCCGGGTGATGTGATTGCGTGCGGTACGTCGGTGGGAGTCGGGTCGATCAAGGATGGCGCGACGGTGTCTATTTCTATCGATGGAATCGGCACGCTGCGCAATACGTTGCAAGCCGCGGTACGCGAAGCGCCGGGGCCGGGCGTTACTGCAACAGGCGTTACGGCGGGACTCGTTTGAAGAACGATCGGTCGATCCGCGGGCCACAAGTCCGCGGGTTGCAACAACACGGAAGGAGCGCGCGTGCCGCAAGCGTCGGATAGTACCGTGTGGCTTGGAATGGTCGTCTCGCTGACGGCTGCGTGTGCTGCATTGCTTGCCTGCGCGCTCGGCTCGATGCTCGCCGGTGCATCCGTCGTGCGCCGTCGCAATCTCACACGACGACCCGCGCTCGCCGCGTTGCTCGCGAGCGGCATGGGTTTATCCGTCGTATCCGTCGGCGTCGCGCGTTATCTGTCGCCAGGAAACCAGGCCAATCTCGCGATTCCCGAGCGGATCGAACTCTATGCGGCGGTGTTCGCCGGCGCGTTGATCTTCGCGGCATCGGCGATCGCATTCTGCAAACTGCGCGGCCTGTTGCCGCTTCGCGTGACGGCGCGTCGCGGGCACGACATCGTCAATGCGGTCGCACTGCTGTTATGCGGATGGCTCGGCTATGGCTTCGTCACCGAAGCGGCGCAGCCGTTCGGGCTCACCGCGTTGCTCGCGATGAGCGCGCTGGCTTCGTCGATCGGTGTGCATGTGATGATGAGCCGCGAGTATTCGAAGAAGCATGCGAAAACGCACGCGTATGGCGCTCGCGCCGACATGCCAATGAAGTGGCGAGAAGACGCAGAAGAAGTCAGCCCAATGCACGTCATGGTGCGCGCGGCAGCATACCGTCACGGCCGACGCTGGCATAACAGCGACAGCAACGGCAGCAGGCAACGGAACATTCAGGCATGCGCGGCACGGCGCCTGTCCAACCGATCCACGGTAAGCCGGCATCCATGAACGCGAACCCGATCAATCAGGCAACTGCCGCGATAAAAGGCGGGAACGTATTCCCGCCCATCCGCTCACTCGCCCAAAGCCGCGAATTCACTAAAGTACTGCGCCTTCTTCTGCAGGATCAATTGCGCGAGAAAGTCCGGATCATAGGCGCGATGCAGATGCCCATGAAACCGCTCGATGTATGCGGTAATCCGCGCGGCCTCGCTATTGAATTCGCTCAGCACGTCGAGCGTGGCGTGGTCCCAGCGAAAGCGCAGCCCGAGGTCGCTGAACGCCGCGTTATAGGCGCTCAGATGCGGGTCGTTGGAATGATCGGCGGAAGCGCGCGCAGTGGTGCGTGCGCTGGCATGAGTCGCAACCGAAGCGTGGTTCATGATCGGCCTCCTGGGCTGTCAAGTGATGAAACTAGCTTGCAGCATAGAAGTACCGAACGATTTGCAATAGTTAAAGTTTTATTGGATCTCCATAGCCTATTGCTTATAGACGCTCAATTCCTTCACACGAGTGATCTTCTCGATGAGGTTCGCGCCTTCCTCCATCAGGAAGCGCTTGAATGCCACCGCAACCGGCGGCAGGCGCTTGTTCTTGCGATGAACCACATACCAGTTGAGCATCACAGGAAAGCTCTCGACGTCGAGCACCACGAGATGCCCCAGTTGCAACTCGAGGCTGATCGTATGCGCAGACAAAAACGCGATGCCCATGCCGGCAATCACCGCCTGTTTGATCGTCTCGGTGCTTTTGATCTCCATCGCAATCTTCAGATTCGACAGTCGGCCCGCAAAACCTTCTTCCATCGAATTCCACGTGTCCGAGCCGCGCTCGCGCACGATGAACGCCTCGTTCGCCAACTGGCTGATCTTGATGTTGCGCTTGTGCGCGAGCGGATGCGTGGGAGCGGCCACGATGACATACGGATGAGGCGCGAACGGCTCGTTAGTGGCGTCCATCTCGTGCGGCGGGCGCACCATTACCGCGAGGTCCGTCTGATTGGTCGCGAGCTGATGCAACAACTCCTCGCGATTGTGGACAGCGAGGTTCAGCACGACGCCCGCATAGCGCCGCGTGAATTCGGCGAGCAGCCGCGGAAAAAAGTAGTCGCCTGCGCTGATCACCGCCACATTCAGCTTGCCGCCGGAGACGCCCTTCAACTGGCTCATCGCTTCGTCGACTTCGTGGAACTGCTGAATGATCGCGCGGCTGTAGTGCAGCATTTCAGTGCCGGCCGGCGTGAGGTAGATCTTTTTGCCGAGCTGTTCGAAGAGCGGCAGCCCCGCATGCTCCTCCAACTGACGAACCTGCGTGGAGACGGCAGGCTGTGTGAGATGCAGTTCCTCGGCGGCGCGCGAAAAGCTCAAGTGGCGCGCCACGGTCTCGAACACCTTCAATTGACGCAGCGTGGCATTGCGCATCGTCATGACCGATGTATAAGCAAATGTGAATCAACATAATAACAAACTTTAATTATTAGTAATTCAGCAATGACCCTAGCATGGGTTTGTAAACAAGGCGAAGCTGCCACGGAACACTCGGGTTAACGCTTGGATTTCAGGCGTGGCGGGACCAGGCGGCAGATTGGCGGAAAACAACAAAACGGATTAGTCGGAATTAAGAACTTCCAAAAGGCGATGAATAAAGCGCTTTTTAAAGGAAGCACTTTAAAGACTCAAATATTAAACATTCCCGGATTGCAAGGCTTTCCGGGTCATAACGATAAGGTGGGACACATACAGCACGGCGCTTTGGCCGGCTGCACTAAATAATTGCGGAGACAAGGCACATGGACGACATCACTCAACAGACCGCGGCCCGCGTATTCTGGGCGAACCGTTGGTGGCAACTCGTCATCGGCATGGTGTGCATGGCGTTGGTGGCGAATTTGCAGTACGCATGGACGCTCTTCGTCGCACCGATGGACGCGCGGCATCACTGGGGCCAGGCCTCGATTCAACTGGCGTTTGCCATCTTCATTCTCACTGAAACGTGGCTCGTGCCGCTCGAGGGCTGGCTCGTCGACAAGTTCGGTCCACGGCCGGTGGTGGCAGGCGGCGCAGTATGCGCGGGCCTCGCGTGGGTGATGAATTCGTATGCGACCACCTTGCCCATGCTCTATACGTCCGCGGTGATCGCGGGCATCGGCGCGGGTGGCGTGTATGGAACATGCGTCGGCAACGCGTTGAAATGGTTTCCCGACCGGCGCGGTCTGGCTGCGGGTCTCACGGCAGCGGGCTTCGGCGCGGGCGCGGCAGTCACCGTGATTCCGATTGCGAACATGATCACGCGCTCGGGCTATGAGCACACGTTCTTCTTCTTCGGTATCTTGCAGGGCGTCGCGATTCTGCTGCTCGCGATGCTGCTGGTGAAACCGGTGTTGAGTAAGCACACGCCGGCGAAGAGAAAGTTCTCCGTGTCGAAGGTCGATCTCACGCCCGGCCAGATGATCAAGACGCCGGTGTTCTGGGTGATCTACGTGTCGTTCGTCGCGGTGGCAGCCGGCGGCTTGATGGCGACTGCGCAGATCGGCCCAATCGCGAAAGACTGGGGCCTCGCGCGCATTCCGATGACGATCTTCGGCGTCACGCTGCCGCTTCTCACAGCCACGCTTTCCATCGACAACGTCTGCAACGGCTTCACGCGTCCGCTGTGCGGTTTCATCTCCGACAAGATCGGCCGTGAAAACACGATGTTCATGATCTTCATTGGAGAAGGACTCGCGTTGCTCGGCATGATGGAGTACGGCACGAACCCGTATGCGTTCATGACGTTCGCCGCGTTGATCTTCCTGTTCTGGGGCGAAATCTTCTCGATCTTCCCGGCGATCTGCGCCGACACCTTCGGCAGCAAGTATGCGGCGGCGAACGCGGGCACGTTGTACACCGCGAAAGGCACGGCCTCGCTGCTGGTGCCGATTGCATCGGTGCTGTCGGCAACCGGCGGATGGAGCCTCGTGTTCACGGTGTCCGCAGTGATCACGATTGCCGCGGGCGTGTCCGCGAAGTTCATCCTCGCGCCGATGCGCTCGCGCTGGATCCACTCGCAGGACGAGCCGTCGCCAGGCGTGCTGGCCGTCGCCGGTAACGGTAACGGCAAGGCCTCGCGTCTTAGCCACTGGCCCGAGCAAACCGGCGAATAGGAACAATAGGAACAGGCCGGCAAGCCGCGCGCCGGCCACTACGTCATGAACGTTTCGTTGCAGCAACTCAAGGTGTTTGTCGCCGTCGCGCGTGAACGCAGCTTCACGCGCGCGGCGCGCGAACTCGATCTGACGCAGTCCGCAGTGAGCCGTTGCGTGCGTGAACTGGAAGACGCGGTCGATCTGAAACTGTTCGACCGCACGACGCGCCAGGTTCAACTGACGCATGCAGGCGCGAGCCTCGAAAGAAGAATCGGCCGCCTGCTCGATGAAATCGATCTGACGTTGCGCGAAGAACGCGGTGCTTACGAAGGCCATCGCGGTGTGGTCGCGCTGGCGAGCAATCCGGTGTTGTCGTCCAGTTGGGTCGCACAGGGACTCGCGCGCTGCGCGTCCGCATTCCCCGAACTGCTCGTTACCGTCGAAGACCAGGCGCAAAGCGGTGTGCTTGCGAGCGTCGAGCACGGCGAGGTGGATTTCGGCGTGGTCTCGCTGGCCGAGCCGCTCGTCAGCGATCAATTGCATGCGCAAGTCGTTTTCACGACGCCGCTGCATGCGGTGATGCCGCCAACTCATCCGCTTGCCCGACACGCGAGCGTCGCCTGGGATGCGTTGCACGACTGGGCGCTCGTCACGCTGAACGCCGACGCCGGCGCGCGCGCGGCGCTCGATCGCGCGTTCAATGCAAACGGTTTGAAGCGGCGTCCGGTGCAGGAATTCGGGCACGTCGCGGCTGTGCTGCGCATGGTCGAACTCGGGCTCGGTGTCGGCGTGCTGCCCGTCGACTCGCATTGGCCCGCCGTGGGCGAGTCGCTCGTGAGCCGGCCTCTCGCGCCCGAGGCGACATTGACGACGCTGCTCGTGCATCGCCGCAACCGCTCGCTCAGGCCGAATGCCGCGGCTGCGTGGGCTCAGTTTGCCGAGCAGGGCGGGGCGTTGTCGAGCAGCGCGAGCGTCGAGGCGAACCGCGAGGCAAACCCGGAGGCAAACACAAGTCCGGCTTCTCACACAGTCTCCGATTCTTCATGGCCCGTCGCCGCGCGCAGCGGCGCGGCGCTTCACGAGCCGTAGCGCCGCCTGGTCCTTGCGCGCACCGGTCATCCCCGGACCGGTTTGCAGCACTCAGCCACGCAACATCTCAATGCAAGGAGCTTTACGATGGACACTGACACCGACCTCAGGCGCCATGATCTGCTGATCGACGGCAAGCGGTTGCCGCCGGGCACAGGCGAATATTCCGTCGATATCAATCCGGCCACCGAAGAGCCGATCGCGCACGTGGCCCAAGGCAGCGCGGCCGACGTCGACACAGCGGTTATCGCAGCGCGCGCCGCTTTGAAAGTGTGGAACGGCATCAAGGCGGCGGAGCGCGGCCGCATTCTCGGCCGCCTCGCGGGCCTGATGCGCGCGAATCTCGACGAACTCGCCGCGCTCGAAAGCCTCGACGCCGGCAAGCCGATTGCCGCCGTGATGCGCCAGGACGTTCCGGCCGCGATCGACACGCTCGAGTACTACGCCGGCTGGTGCGACAAGATCAACGGCCAGGTCGTGCCGGTTCGCCCGGACGCGTTGACCTATACGATCCGCGAACCGGTCGGCGTGGTCGCGGCCATCGTGCCGTGGAATTTCCCGTTGATGATCGGCATGTGGAAAATCGCGCCCGCGCTCGCGTGCGGTTGCACGCTGATCGTCAAGCCCGCGGAGATCACGCCGCTCAGCGCGTTGCGTATCGGTGAACTCGCGCTCGAAGCGGGCCTACCGCCGGGAGTCCTGAATATCGTCACCGGCAAGGGACGTGTGGTGGGCGACGCGCTCGTCGCGCATCCGGGCGTGGACAAGGTCACGTTCACCGGCTCGCCTTCGGTCGGGCGCGGCATTCTGCAAGGCGCGGCGAGCAACTTCAAGCGCGTGACGCTCGAACTCGGCGGCAAATCGGCGAACCTGATTTTTGCCGATGCGAATCTCGACAACGCAGTGCGAGCCGCGGCGTCGGGCATCTTCTTCAACACGGGCCAGGTGTGCTCGGCGGGCTCGCGCATTCTCGCGCATCGCGATGTCTATGACGAAGTAGTCGACCGGCTCGCCGCGCGAGCGAAGTCGATCAAGGTCGGCGATCCGTCGCTGCGCGAAACGTCGATGGGCCCGCTCATCTCCGCCGCGCAAATGAAGACCGTGCTCGGTTATGTCGATGCAGGGCGATCGGAAGGCGCGTCGCTCGTGACGGGCGGGGCGCGGGTCGGCGAACGCGGCTTCTTTGTGGAGCCGACGGTATTCGCCAACGTCGAACACGAAATGCGAATCTCGCAGGAAGAGATCTTCGGACCGGTGGCAAGCGTGATTCGTTTCGAGGACGAAGCCGACGCGATCCGTATCGCCAACGGCACGTTGTATAGCCTCGCGGCCGGCGTGTGGAGCGCGGACATTGGCCGCGTGCATCGCGTGGCGAGAGACCTGCGGGCAGGCACCGTCTGGATCAACACGTATGGCTACACCGACGTGCGTCTGCCGTGGGGCGGTTCCGGCGATTCGGGTTTCGGCCGCGAACACGGCGACGTCGCGATTGAAAACTTCACCGAGCCGAAGGCGGTCTGGCTCGCGATCGACCAGTAGCGAGCCGTAGCGATAGCGGTAATAACGGCGCAATAAAAAAGGATCGGACGACGTCCGATCCTTTTGCACCTACCATCATCAAACCACGACGGCCAACGCGATAAACGCGATCTCGCTCACGCGCCCTGCAAGGCCATGCGCTCGCGCAGCTTGACGAGCGCGAGCACGACGTCGATGGTCGGCGTCGGTTCGTTGACGAGCCGCCCCATTTCCTGCACGACGGTCAGCAGCGGATCGATTTCCATCGGCCGCCGGTTTTCCAGATCGACGAGCGTCGACGTTTTATGCGCGCCGACCGCGCCCGCGCCGTCAATCCGTTTTTCGACATCCACGCGAAAGTGCACGCCGAACTGATCCGCGATGCGCTTCGCTTCGAGCATCATCGTGCGCGAGACGGCGCGTGTGCCGGGGTCGCTCGTGAGCACGTCGAGCGTCGCGTGCGTCAGTGCGCTGATCGGGTTGAAGCACAGATTGCCCCACAGTTTCAGCCAGATTTCGTCGCGGATGTTGTCGCGAATCGGCGCCTCGAAACCCGCGGCCTGCATGATCTCGTGGAATTGCTGAATGCGCGGCGTGCGCTCGCCGCTCGGCTCGCCGATCGGAAACTTCTTGCCGTACACATGCTTGATGACGCCAGGCTCGACGATCTCCGCGGCCGGGTAGAGCACGCAGCCGATCGCGCGTTCGGGGCCGAGCTTCGTCCATTGACTGCCGTCCGGATCGACGCTCGCGAGGCGCGTGCCCGCGAACTTGCCGCCGTGCTGATAGAAGTACCAATACGGAATGCCGTTCACGCCGGTCACGATGGCCGTGTGCTTGCCGAGCAGCGGCTGCATCGAGTCGACCACGCCGGGCAGCGAGTGCGCCTTCAACGTGATGATGACGACGTCCTGGACGCCTAGCTCGCGCGGATCGGACGTGCAGCGGACCGGCGCGCTCACCGTCTCGCCGTCCATGATCAGACGCGCGCCGTGCTCGCGCATTGCCGCGAGATGCGCGCCGCGCGCGATGAAACTGACGTCGGCGCCGGCGCGTGCAAGCTGCACGCCCATCAAGCCGCCTATCGCTCCCGCTCCGAAGATGCAGATCTTCATGATGCCGCTCCTGTGACTATGAGAAGTCGCTTGCCCATGCCGCGCGTCGCCGGACACGACGGAGGGTCACTGATTGAGCATAGGGGCGCGGCGTCAATACAGATAGTTAAAGTTTCTCGCGCTTTGCATAAGCGATCGCTTATAGCCGCAGCATGCGAGGCGCGGCCATCCCATCTTCACGTCTCTCCGCCGCCTTGGCTCGTGCGACGTCTATCTAGCTGACAAATAGCCGCCAGGCTTAGGAAATTTCTGGTCCCTGAGCATTCAGCGTAAGGGCAGAATGCGCCCTCACTCAAGAAGTGACGCGTCCGTCCATTTCCAGATAGCTCTTGTTGAGACTAACCCCATGGTGTCCGTATTTGTGCCCAGACGTACTGGTATGTCCGGTGATGGCGACTGCGCGGTTTCGCGATGTCGTCGCGCCGGCCGTTAGGCACAGTCATGCGTACGGTGTTTCGTCAACCGATGGGCCGCGAATCCGTCGATATGGAAAGCGCTCTCGCGCGCCTGCTGGATGTGCTCATGATCGCGATGGCGGCGGCGCTTGCGCGCCTGTTGCCGGCTGGAGAGGGGCATCCGATCCTCGAGGGCGCATTCGTTGCGCTGGACATGGCGCTCGCCATGATGCTGCTGCCGTGGTTCGGCGTGTATGAATCGTGGCGCGGGCGTTCGAAACTGCATCTGACGCTGAACGTCGTCGCCGGCTGGATCGTGGTGCAACTGTGCGGGCTCGCGATGATGTTTCTGCTTCATCGCGCGGGGCTGCTGTCCAGAATCTGGTGCGTGCGATGGACCCTCATCACCGCGGTGCTGCTCGTCGCCTCGCGTCTGTTGATCCACGCGATGCTTGGCCGCATCAGACGAGCCGGACGCAATCTGCGGATGGTGGCGGTGGTCGGCAGCGGCGCGCATCGCGATGGCGTGCTCGCGAGCATCGCGGCTTCGACCGATTCCGGTTTTCGCGCCGTTGCGACGTTCGATCCGCTGCACGGCGAAGCGGTTGCCGACGCGGGCCTGTCATCGTTTTCGGAGTTGCGCGACTTCGCAAACTGGGTGCGCCGTGAGCGAACCGAAGAAGTGTGGCTTGCGATGCCGATGTCGCAAGAGCACGCGGTGCTGCGCATCGTCGAGGAATTCAGCGGCGACCTCGTGAACCTGCGCTTCATTCCCGATGTGCGCGCTCTCGCCATGTTCGATCGCAACGTGGTCGAGCTGGTGGGGCTGCCCGCGATCAACCTGATGGCGTCGCCGATGACGCCTCATGCACTGATGCAAAAGGCGCTGTTCGACCGCGTATTTGCCGCGGCGGCTTTGCTTGCGCTGTCGCCGGTGATGTTGCTCGTCGCGGCCGCGATCAAGCTGACGTCGCGAGGCCCGGTGCTGTTCTCGCAGCGCCGCATGGGCGCCGACGGCAACGTGTTTCGCATCTACAAGTTTCGCTCGATGCGCGTTCATGCGCAGCAGGACGGCGTGGTTCATCAGGCGACCCGGCTGGACCCGCGCATCACGCGCGTCGGCGCGTTCCTGCGCCGCACGAGTCTCGATGAACTGCCGCAGTTTTTCAACGTGCTGCGCGGGCAGATGTCGGTGGTCGGTCCGCGCCCTCACGCGATCGAGCACGACGACCAGTACCGGACGATCGTCGATGGCTATATCCATCGTTACCGGATCAAGCCGGGTATTACCGGGTGGGCGCAGGTGAACGGCTTTCGCGGCGAGACGGATCGCGTCGAGAAGATGCAGGCGCGCGTCGAACACGACCTTTATTACCTGCGCAACTGGTCGTTCGCGCTGGATATGCGGATTGTTGCGGCGACGGTGGTGAGGGGGTTGGTGAATCGGAATGCTTATTAAACGGCATTTCGATGGAAGGGTGCAGCCCAACGCACACGAATCATGACTGCCGCGATGCAGTCGACAAGGGCGGCGCTGCGGCGCGCCCGCTTGAACAGGTTGAGTACGATGTCAGTTGCAGTTTTGTCCCAGCCGATGTATCGGCTCGGAGCCTTGATGACCGTGGTCGCGTTGCTGACCACCGGATGCGCGGTGGCGCCCGGTATGCGGATGGAGGAATCGGCCGCATTGCCCATGACCAGCGGCAGCGACCAGACGCCGGGCGAGCAGTTGCCCGTGCCAGTCACCGAAGTGACCCTGGCTTCGCTCGATCAAATGGAAGGCGAGGTCGAGCATCGTAGCGACGCAAGCGTCGAAGCGCTTCTCGGGCACGCGACGGCCTATACGGTCGGCGCTGGCGATGTGCTGCAAATCACTGTCTGGGACCATCCGGAATTAGCGGCCGCATCCGGCTCACCTTCGCCTGCGGCGGCGCGCGCGTTCGATCCGCCGCCCGGATTCATCATCGACGATACCGGCAGCCTGCGATTCCCGTTTGCCGGCAATATCCACGTCCAGGGCATGACTGTCGCAGAAGTTCAACGCAAGCTTGCCGTGGAACTCGGCAAGTCGTTTCGCGATCCTCAAGTGACGGTTCGCATGGCGTCGTTCCGCGCGAAGCAGGTCTACGTGGATGGCGAGGTCCGGCAGGCCGGCGCGCAAGCGGTCAACGATATTCCGACGACGCTGTACGACGCCATCAGCCATGCCGGCGGCTTCAGCCCTGCTGCGGATCAGAGCCGCATCACGCTGACTCGCGACGGCAAGTCGTACGACATAAACTTCGTCCGCATGTTGCAGCGTGGTGTGAGTCCTTCGAGGCTGATGCTGCGTGCAGGCGACCTGGTTCGCGTGCCCGCGAGGGATGAAAGCGGCGTGTTCGTGATGGGTGAAGTCGCGAAGCCGGTCACGGCAGTGCCGCTGCGCAACGGTCGCATGACGCTGAGCGACGCACTCTCGCAGGCGGGCAGCATCAGTTCCGCGACCGCGGATGCCGGGAATCTCTATGTCATTCGCGGACGCGGCGCGGACGCGCGCATTTTTCATCTCGATGCCGCTTCGCCGGTCTCGATGGTCCTCGCCAACCGCTTCGAACTCGAACCGAAAGACATCGTTTATGTCGACGGCAACGGACTCGTTCGCTTTAGCCGCGTGCTGAGTCTGCTGTTGCCGGCCATCAACGCGGGGCTCACCGCGGGGCTGGTGGCGAAGTGATCCTGAGACTGCGCTTTGTGCTGGCTGGATGCGTGCGGGAAGCGGCACGATGAACCGCCGCTCCGCGATCGGACTCTCGGCCGGGATGGCAGTGCTCGGCGCATCCGCGGTCTCGCCTGGATGGGGCGAGCCGCAGCGGAACGACTCTGCCGGTGGCTTTCGCTGGCTGCATGATTTTGCGCGGAAGGGCGCGGGTGCGAGCGACGATACGGGCACGCTGCAGCGCGCGATCGACTTTGTGCGCGATCTCGGCCTACGCACGAAAGACACCTCCTGCTTGCCGAGCCTGCTGATCCCCGCCGGCCGATATGTTCTGACCGACACGATCGATACCTTGCCGTGGATCAAGCTGCGTTCAGTGGGCGGCGTTCTGCTCGACTTCTCGACGATGCCGGTGGGTCGCGACGGCCTGACGTGCAGAAACGAAACGATGCTTCCGTCGACCGAATTGCGCTTCCCCGGCAACCGTTCGCCATTCCTCGATGGAGCGGGAGGCACGATTTCGATCCTCGGCCCCGGCGTGGCACGCGCGGAAGGGCGGGGCGTCGTGATGGGCAATCGGCAGCCCTCGTTTTCGGGTGAGGTACGAGACGCGGGTGGCCGCAACGTTGTGATCACCGGTTGGCGCGGAGCGCTCGCGATCGATCCCATCAATACCTATCTGAGTGCATGGCATTCGTGCCGGTTCGAGCAGAACCGCGAACATGGTATTTGCGTCGCATCCGCCGATGGAAAGAGCGTCAACAGCGGTGAGCGGATGACCTTCGCCGATTGCACGTTTTCCGGTTCCGCGCGAGCCATTGCAATCGACGCCGACAGCATGGATTTCGTTTTCGACGCGTGTTCGTTCGACTTCAACGGCGACGTCGTGCATTTCGGGCCCCATGCGAGTTTCGGTACGGTCGCTTTCAATCACTGCCACATAGAAAGTATCGACGGCTTGCTGGTCGATGCCACGCAGGCGGGCAAGCATCTTCGCACAGTATTCCGCGATTCGATCGTGCTGCCGAGGCACTGGAAGCGTAAGGACTTGAGCAACACACCGCGTCAACTGGTGGCGGGCAAAGCGAAGTTTTCCGCTTCCGGCGTCGAGTGGCGATTCGAATCTCCCGCTCAAGGCAGCCTGACGGCTTTGATCGGTGACGAAGTGCCCGTCGAGTCAGTGTCGGCGATGAGCTTTCAGCAAGTCCACGCGCTGCCCTGGCGAGGAAGCGTGATCAATGCCGACAGTCTTTTCGAACTGGACACTCCCGGCACACCGGTAGGCGCGCTCACCCATTGGAGCGCATCGGTGACCGCAGGTGCCGAACTCGCAGGAAGCATTGTGGTTGCGGGTCCGGCTGCGGACGCCACTGCGGCTACGCAGAGCAGCGCATCGGCGAAACGAAAGCAGGCTCTCCACGTGAGCTTGCCTGATGCAGGCAACGCGCGGTTCTCCGTGGCGACGCAAGCCGCTTTCCCGGTTGTACCGGGCGACGTCCTCAACGTGGCCTGCAGCGCAGCGACGACAGGTGTAACGGGCCGCGTGAAATTCGCGTTCCACTTCGATGTCGCGCCGGGCGTTCCATTGAGCACAAGCGAATCGCAAAGCGCCGCGCATGAACTGCCGACCGCGCAAGCAACCGTTCCAGCGGGCGCAACGCAGGCGATGGTCACTGCCGCTTTCATTGGATGGACGGGGCAGTTGCAAATAGATGAACTGGCGGTATGGCGCTCGTCATGACGCCGGTGTGCGAAGTCGAATTCCTCGGCACACCGCAATACAGAACCAAAGACAGATGATCTCCAACGTTTTGACCGTTTGCCAAGGCAACGTATGCCGCAGCCCTATGGCTGCGGCTCTTTTACAGCAGAAGATCGAGGGCGTGCACGTACATTCCTGCGGACTTGCGGCGATGGTCGGGCAACCGGCGGCGAGCAACGCCGTCGCGGTGCTTTCAGAAGTCGGCGTCGATATGCGGGAACACCGCGCAAGGCAGTTGACCTGGCAACTGGCAAGCCGGGCAGATCTGATTCTTACGATGACCGCGCGGCAGAAGCAAACTATTGAGTCGCTTTTTCCCGTGATGTGCGGCCGCATATTCTCCGTGCGCGGCTTCGACCACATGGATATCGACGACCCCGTGGGCTTGTCCCTATCGGCGTTTCGCCAGTGCAGGGAGAGCTTGACGGTGGGTATCGACTACTGGGTAGAGCGGCTAGGGAAATTCAACGTGCGGTCCGCTGATCGTCATCGCGATGACGCGGCCCACGTCAAGGGAGTGGCACAGTGAACCAGTCCCACGCTTGGCACGAACCCGCCAACGCGGATAAGGATTTCGATCTCGCGGCGATTCTCGATGTGTTCCTGCTTTACCGGCACATGATGCTGTGGATTTTCGGCACGCTGTGTGTTCTCGGCCTTGCCGCGGTGCTGCTTTCCGATCCGCAGTACGAGGCGGACATGGTGACTCAGGTCGATGAGAGCAGCAGTGCGAGTACTGCGTCGTCGCTGCTGGGTCAGGACCTTTCGTCGATGCTCGAGGTCAAGTCTTCCGCCGATACGGAGATGCAGGTGCTGCGGTCGCGGCTCGTCGTGGCTGCGGTCGTCGACGAGTTGGGCCTGTACATCGAAGCCGAGCCAGTTCGCTTCCCACTCGTCGGCCGGGCGATCGCACGCGCCAGCAAGGGATTATCGCGCCCCGGTTTGCTGGGCATGGGCGGCTATACGTGGGGTGAAGAGCGCGCGGACGTCGAACGCTTCGACACGCCCAGCGCACTGATCGGATCGGCGTACTCGTTGACCGTTGCTGACGCGGGCGCGTACCGGCTCTCCGGACCTGGGTTGAAGCAGGATGTGGTCGGCCGGCTCGGCGCAACCGAAACCTTCATGACCGATGACGGTCCGCTGACGTTGTGCGTCGGCGCGTTGCATGCTGCGGTTGGTGCCCGCTTCAAGCTCACGCGGCAATCGCGCCTCGAGACGATCGGCAAGCTGCAGGACAGCCTCTCGATCAGCGAACAAGGAAAGGATTCCAACGTGCTGCGCGTGAAGTTGCGCGGCGCCGATCCGGTACGGATCACCGAGGTGCTCAACCATCTCGCACAACATTACCTGGAGCAGAACGAGGCGCGCAAAGCCGAGCAGGCGGCGCGGTCGCTTGCGTTCCTGCGCGGCCAGGTGCCTGGCTTGCGCGACAGACTGGACAGCGCAGAAAAAGCCTATGCGGTAATCCGCAGCAAGTTTGGATCGGTGGACCTTGAAGGCGAAGCCAAAAAAGTACTGCAACTAGCGGCCGACAATGAGATACAGGTCGCCACGCTGCAGCAGAAGAAAGCCGAAGCGTTGACGCGTTTCGCGCCGACCAACCCGACCGTGATGGCTCTCGATAGACAGCTAGCAGTTCTGCAATCGCAGTCGAGTGGACTCAATCAACAGATCGACGGCCTGCCGGAGATGCAGCGCCAGGTGGTGAAAGCGGAGCGCGACGTCAAGATCAGCAACGATCTATACGTGGGCTTGCTGAACAACATCGAACAACTGCAGATTCTGCAAGTGGGACGGGTCGGCAACGTCCGCGTTCTCGACGAGGCGTTGTTGCCCGACCGCCCGGTTCGCTTCTGGCGTTTTCTGCTGTGCCTCGCGGTCATCGCCGTCGCGTTACTTGCAGCGGTCGGCGCCGCGTTTATTCGCGACCTTCTGTTCCATGGGATTTCGGATTCCCGCGAACTGGCGGAGCGCACAGGTCTCGATGTGCTCTCCGTGGTGCCGGTGGCACGCAGGGGCGGATTCCATTGGTCTGGATACTTCGGTCGGGAAACGCGTCCGCGGCGTCCGCTTGCTTTTATCGACCCAGCAGATCCGGCAATCGAAAGTTTGCGCAGTCTGCGCACTGCGCTGCACTTTTCATTGTCCGATGGCGGCGGTAACGTCGTGATGTTCACCGGGCCGTCGCCGAATGTGGGCAAATCGTTTATCGCGTCCAACGTCGCCGCGGTCGTGGCCCGCACTGGCAAACGTGTCCTGTTGGTCGACGGCGACCTGAGACGCTGCGGACTCACTCGCGCATACGGCTGCATTTCGGCAGTCGGACTGTCCGACGTGATCGCCGACATGGGCAAACTGGACGCGTCGATCCGCAAGCTGGAGCGCTCGACGCTCGACTTCCTGCCGGCTGGCGCGATGCCGCCGAATGCGGCCGACCACCTCGGTAGTGAACGCACAGGCGATCTTTTCAAGGCGTTGTCCGCGCGCTACGACCTCGTGGTCGTCGACACCGCGCCGCTGTTGCCGGTGCCCGATGCGGCGATTCTCGCGCCATATTCAAACGGCAACATCTTCCTGGTCGCTCGCGCCTCGGTCACGAAGGCTGCGGAAATGGAAGAGTGCATGCGCCGCTTGCAGCATGTGGGCGTTGCGGTGAAGGGCGTTGTGCTCAACGGAATCGATCGTCATGCAGGGCGCTTCCGCAATGGCACCACCTATGGCACGTACCGCTACGGGCGCTCACGAGGTGAAGATGCGCGTCCGATGATGGACGGAGCGCAAGAATGAATTCGCGCATCCGTGACGCTCGCGCTGCGTCGGTGCTGCTGGTCAGCGCGTCGATGTCGGCGGGCCTGGCGTTCGCCGTGCAGGCAGTGCTTGCGCGGTCTCTGTCGCCGGCGGACTACGGGCGGTTCGCTGCTGCGCTCGCTGTCGTGACTATCGTTGCGCCGGCGGTCGGGTTCGGCGTGCCGTCGTTCTGGCTCAAAGCGTACGGCAGCGAGGGTTGGTCCGCGAGTCGATGGATGGAAGCATCCGTGCGTTTCGTCACCCGCAGCGCGCTGGTGTGTCTTCTCGCTGCCGCCTTGTGGGCATGGCTAGGCACTCCGGATGCGCAGACGGGTGCACTGCTGTTATTCATGCTGCCGGCGGTGCTGACGCAAGGCGCAATCGAGATCGCCTCGGTGAAGTTGCAACTGGAGGAAAAATTCGGCCGGGTTGCAATGTGGCAAGGACTACAGCATGCCGGACGTCTCATGTTGCTTCTGGTGTGCTGGCGGTTGGGCGCAAGCAGCCTGATTGTCGCGGCCGGCTTTGGCTGTATTGCCGTCATCGTGACGCTCGGCGCATGGCAGTCCGTCTCGGCGCTGCGAAGCGGCGCGGTGCACCTGATCGGGCATGGACCAAAACTCGCGGAACGATTTTCGCGCGAAGGACTGCCGACGCCGCCCGTCATGGAACTGTGGCGCAACGCGCTGCCCTTCGGTGTATCCGGCCTGCTGTTTTATGCGTACGGCCAAAGCGGCCTGGTTATCGTCTCGCACCTGGGCGAACCTCAGGACGTCGGCGCATACAGCGTCGCGTTGACGATTGTTAGCGCGCTTTATCTGTTGCCGACGGTTCTGTTCCAGAAACTGCTCATGCCGCGTCTTCATCGATGGGCCGCATCGGGCGACGAACGTCTCGAGCGGATGTATCGGGAAGGCGGCAGATGGATGTTCGTCTCAGGTCTCGCGTTGGGCGCGATTGCGGCGCTGCTCGCGCCGGTCGCCATCCCGCTGGTGTTTGGCAGGCAATACGGGCAAGCGGTGCAAGTGGTCGTCATCATGGCACTGAGCACACCGTTCAGATTTTTAACGGTCTGTGCGTCGTCCGTGATGACGACCCGCAACCTGGTCCGCGTGCGCAACTGGTGCGCCGCCGCCGCACTGCTATTCAGCGTGGTCGCTGGACTCATCGGCGTGCTCGTCGCGGGCACTGTCGGCGCAGCCGCCGCTTCGGTGATGGGCGAAGTGGTGTGGGCGGTGCTGTCCGTGCTGTGCGCTCGCCACTTCCTGTTCCGCGAACGGCAGCAGCCGATATCCGGCATCGACGCGCGGCCAGATGCCCGCAGCATGTCGCCAATGCCTCCGGAACAGATTCCGGTGTGCGTGATCATTCCGTGCTTTAACTGCCTCGACACGATCGGGCGTGCGGTTCAATCCGTCTTCGAGCAGACATGCCGTCCGCAGCAGTTGATTCTGGTCGACGATTGCAGCACGGATGGCACGCGCGCATTGCTTCGCGAATTGGCGCAGATTTATCCGCGCAATTGGCTTCGCGTACTTCTGCAGCCGCGCAACGCGGGGCCGGGTGCGGCGCGTAACGCCGGATGGTCCGCGACGACGCTGCCGTACATCGCGTTCCTCGACTCGGATGACAGCTGGCATCCGGCGAAAATGGCGACGCAATACAAGTGGATGCGCGCGCATCCCGAGGTGGCGATAACAGGGCATCCTGTGGCGCAACTCGAAGCCAGCGATCAGCCGGCGTCTCAACCGTGGCCGGCTCTTATCGCGCCGCGCTGCGTATCGCGGCGACGCGTTCTGTTCTCGAACCGCTTCACGCCCTCGAGCATTTTGATGCGCGCGGACGTCGGCGCACGTTTCCATGAAAACAAGCGCCACGCCGAAGACTATTTCATGTTGCTGGAAGTGGTGCTCGTGGAGGGAGGCGAGGCCTATCTGTTCCCTTTCGCGCTTTCGTACATTTACAAGGCGCAGTTCGGCGCGCAAACCGGACTGAGCGCCCAGCTCCTGAAAATCCAGAAAGGCGAGCAGGACAACTACCTGCGCTTGCGCCGTCGACGAGTGATCGGTCCTGGTGAATGGCTGTGCTTTTCTGCGTTGAGCGGCGCGAAATATCTGCGGCGCTGCCTGCTGTCACGGAGGCTTGCGTGAGACGCATAGGGGCGATTACCGCAACACGACAAGCGGGGTGGTGCGGCTCATGACGTACTACCTCGTGCCGTTGCTGTTCTTCTATCTCGGCGTCGCGCTGTGCGTTGCGTACGGTGGAACCAGCACCGCTGTCATTGTGACGTGTGCGTTGCCGATGGTCGCGCTCGCGGCCTTGCGCGGCCATTGCGGCACCGACACGGCCGCCTACTACCAGGCGTTCGCCGATCTGGGCCAGGGGAACGGCTATGGCGGCGAGCCGCTGTTCAATGCGTATGCGAGGCTTCTCTGGGCTATCGAGCCCGACCCGCGCTTCGTCGTCAACAGCGTGTCGATGACAACCGCGCTGCTGTTGCTCTGGTCCATTTCACGCAGTCGTCATGGCATCTGGTTCGGCGGCCTCGTGCTCGTGCCCGGCATGTTCTATGAACTGACCATGAACGTGATGCGATTCGGCCTTGCGGCTTCGATCTTTCTGCTGGCCACGCGCTTCTCGCCGCAGCGAAAGCCGCTTCGGTATTTCATCTTCGCGGTGGTCGGGACGTGTGTGCATTTCTCATCGGCATTGCTGTTCCTGCTCTTTGTCGCGACCACGCGGCGCGGGCACACGATCACGTTCGTCGGTGCGGCGTTAGCTGTCGCCGGCGGGTCGTTGCTGGTCCCAGGCTACCTCGCCGACAAGACGAGTCTTTACACCGGCATCGAAGCGCCCAATGCAACGTCTGGATTGCTGTTCCTGTTGATCCAGTTGCTCATGCTGGGCGTCATGGTCATGCATCGGCGGCAGTTCGCGATTCCACCCGTCGGCTGGATGATTTTTGCCGTGCTGGCAGCGGCGCTTTACGGCATGACACAGGTCACGTATGCGGGCATCCGCTTCCAGCTGATTCTCGTCTATCTGATGCTGGTTGTGCTTTGGCGTCAGTTTGCTCCGCCGACGGGGCGGATGAACACAAGGTTGGCGGCGTGGCTGTTCGCCATCGGTCTCATCGCACTCGCGGGACGAATCCACAACATGAGCGATGAAGAAGGTCGTGGCGCATCGCCATTCCTGCCTTATCGCGCAGCGCCAGAATTGCGGAATATGGAGTAGTGATCTTGCGGCAAAAAATCGTACACGTAACAGAAGCGCTGGGTGGCGGCGTGCTGCATTGCGTGGTTCTTCTAGCTAATCGTCAGGCCGCTGCGGGCGATGACGTCGTTGTGCTCCATTCCGTGCGCAAAGACACGCCGCTTAACGCAACGCTGGATAAGTTGTTCGATCCGCGCGTGCGTCGCCGGGTCGTGGAAATGCAAACTGCCATAGGAGTTCGCGACCTCTCGAGTCTGTGCAGGCTTTTCGTCGAGCTGTTTCGGGAGCGGCCCGACATTGTTCATCTCCACTCGTCGAAGGCGGCGGCGCTAGGCCGCATCGCCACGCGGTTGCTCGGACTAAGCGGGTGCACGATCTATTCGCCGCACGGGTTTGCGTTTCTGAAAGAGGACACGTCTGCGTTAAAGGCAAAGCTGTTCCTGTTAATCGAACGGACGCTGCATGCAATGGGCGGGCACATCGTTGCATGCTCAAAAAGCGAATGGCGTTACGCGCGAATGTTGCTTTCGAATCCGCAACGCACGAGCCTTGTCGAGAACGCGGTGAAGCTCGATGACTTCGGGGCCGACACCACGAGACAAACTCGCGAGCAGGTCGTCGTATGCACGTCGGCGCGCGTTACCTATCAGAAGGCGCCGTGGCGATTCACGCAGCTTGCCCAACGTCTCGCGCGAACATCCAACGTCCGTGCTGTGTGGTATGGCGATGGCGAAGCGGAAGCGATTGATCGCTGGATCGATCGCGAGGTTGTTGAGTTGAGTGGATGGATTGCCGCGCCGGAATTGAGGCGAGCGCTTCAGCAATGCGACATCTTCGTTTTGCCTTCGCTATGGGAGGGCATGCCGATTGCGCTGATAGAGGCGCAGGCGGCGGGGTTGCCGGCGGTCGCCAGTCGCATCGTCGGCAATCGGGATGTCATCGTCCACGGCGTGACCGGCTTCCTAGCAAGCAACGATGCGGAGCTCGAGCATTACACACGTCGATTGATCGACGACCCGCAATTGCGCGAACGAATGGGCACGGCGGCGGCGAAGCACGCGCTTGCCCGGTTCGGCGACGCCCGATTGTTTCGCTCCTACGTCGGCATTTACCGGCGTCTGCTGTCGCCAGTGCATGCTCATCATTCGCCGGCCCTGACTCGCGCACTTTCAACAGAGGTCTTGAAATGAACGAGTTCGACGTAGCGGCGCCGGCCGCCGCGCCATCGAATGGGTGCAATAAGGGCGGACCTGGCCGCAGCACAGCTCGCACATCGGGTAGCCGCACGACCCGCATTGCTTTCTTCGGATTCTATGGAAGGCGCAACTTCGGCGACGACCTGTTCGGATATCTGTTGCAGTCCATATCGCTTCGGGCACGAGGCATCGAGCCGTTGATCGTGGGCGCTTCACCGGCGCAAGAGTTGACGCACTCGTTCCATCTGCCGGGGGCACGGGGGCTCTGGATGCGAAGAGGCGGAGTCGGTGCCGCGGTACGCTCGGTCACTTATGTTGCAGCGATGTTGTCTGCGCGGGCGGCCATTTTCGGTGGAGGCTCGCTATTTGGTGCTAACGCTTCGCTGTCCTTTGCGAAGCTGATCGTTCGTTTGGGCCGGCGGCTCAGCAAGCCGGTCGCAGCGCTTGGCGTTTCGGTCGGACCGTTTGCATCGGCAGAGCGGCGAAGCGCATTCGAGGCTGTCCTTCGCGACATACCATACGTGGCCGTGCGCGATGAAGCGTCGGTTCGCCTCGTCGCCGAAGTGACAGGATCGGCGCCCGTCAATCTCAGGGATCTTGCTTTTGCGTTGCCTGCGATCTACACGCCAAAGCGCAGACCGTCTGATAGACGAACGCTGATCGTGTCCATTCACCTGCGCCAATATACTGACGCGGTGCTTGCGATACTTGCGTACGTCGACAGCCAGCGGCTTGTCGATGAAGTGCTATTTGTCTCGCTGGACGAAGAAAGTGTTGCGGTGACAGGAGACATCGCTCGCCTGTTCTCTCCGTCGAACGTTTCGGTGGAGCGTTTTCGATACGGGGACTCGATCACAGCGGTCGTGGATCTACTCGCCGCAGCGGCCTGTGTCGTTACTTCGAAACTGCACGGCGCGATCGTCAGCTTTGTGTATGACGTTCCAACAATGCTGTTCTGCTACCAGCCAAAGTGTGCGGAATTCCTGCGCGACAATGCATTACCGGGTCCGCATGAGCCGCTGCCGGTCGAGGACGTCTGCGTCGATCATGTCGCCCGGCTTCTTACGCGAGAGACGACAAAAGCGCGCTATGGCGACGCCGAGTGGTATCGCGACCGGTTCACTGATTTCATCGCAGACGTCGGCAATGGCGGACACGCGCGGTTGCCGCTTTCCGACGAGGTCGTGGGATAGGCTAGGCGCATCCGGCTGCCGTGATCCGGCAATTCGATCCGGAATGTAGTTATGTCGGAACACGGTCGCCGTTGGCCGTGTTTCCTCCGACCCGCACCTCAACGTCGCCCTAACCCCGCCTAACCATCAAAAACCCCACCCCCATCGCAGCCAGAAACCCGCCACAGCATCGGTTAAACCACCGCCTCACCCGTGCGCGCACCAGCCACTTGCCGAGATACATGCCGGCCCACGAATAGAGCGCGATCGCCACGCATTCGAGCACGAGAAAACTCGCGCCGAGCACGGCGAATTGCGGCAGCATCGGCTTCGCGATGTCGACGAATTGCGGCAAAAATGCGGTGAACACGAGGATCGCCTTCGGATTGCCGGCGGCCACGAGAAACTCGCGCCGCGCGACGGTCGCGAGCGATGCGCACTGCTCCTGCGTGGTGTCGATGGCCGGCGCGTCGCTGCGCCAGAGTTGAATGGCGAGCCAGATCAGGTACGCGGCGCCGGCCAGTTTGATCGCGAGAAAGAACCACGCCGACGCATGCAGCACGACCGCGAGGCCGGTCGCGGCCAGCACGATCATCGCCGCGAACGCGACGAGCCGTCCCGCGCCGCCGAGGAACGCCGTCATGAAGCCGTGCCGCGCGGCGACGTTGATCGATAGGAGATTGTTCGGCCCAGGCGCGAGATTGATCGCGAAGCAGGCGGGAAGAAAAAAGAGCCAGGCGGTAGTGGACATGGAGCCTCGCGGAGTGAGTGCTCATGGGCGCCGGCGCGGTTGGCCGGCACGCACAAGAGCACAGCAAAAAGCAGCGGCATGCGCTGCTTCCGATTGTAGCGAAACAGGCGGCGCGCCTCTCCTGGTATCTCCGCTACCGTGCGTTGCACAGTAAAACGTACACGTCTACGTCGCGCCCACTAGTTCACTGCGTTGATGAACCCGGCGTCCTTCACCAATGCGTCGACGCTGAGCTTGACCGTGTCCTCGATCGCAACGGTGTTGCTGGTGAATTTCGGCGACTTCCGTTTGACGGTTTTGGTGGTCGAGAACACGACTTTGTGCGTGACGGCGTCGGTCACGACATAGCGCATCTGCAGAGTCCAGAGCGCCGGCGTGCGAACGTCGTCGACGCTGAATTTTTCGATGCTGCCGCTCAGCAGTTTGCGCCTGTCGTCGAGATGGAAGCCCACCACCTTCAGGCGGCTCGCCACACTCTCGCGCACGGTCTCGCTGATGTCGTTCTTCAGCACGACCACGGTCATCGCCGTATTTTCGATGCGGTTCGGCGACACGCGGCCATCGACAGCCGGCATGTAGGCGAAGTCGCGCGCGGGCGCGACGCTGAGCCAACCCGTGGACGAAGCGGCGGCGCGCGGCGCACTATGACTGTTGAGACCGAACCACGACCATGAGCAGGCCGACAGCATCAAAGGCAGCGCGACGGCGCCGCAGCCCTTGAGCATTGTGATTCGTATAGACGCTGACGGGCGCGCAAGATGCGGCACAAGCGAACGATGCCGCGCCGATTCGGGCGCTGCGTGGGGACAAGCGGCGGTCGAGATCAGAGGAGTGGCCCTTTAAGTGGTGGCACGTGCTGGCGATACATTCATACGCCGTTCGAGAACAGCATGGTAACAGCGGCCACTCGCAAGCCATCTAAATAAAACTCGAACGCGCCGCTATCAGAGGAAGCCGGCCTTGCCTTGCGTCATATCGACCAACGTGCGGCGCGCGTCGTCGATTTTATTCACCGGCAAACGGATCGTCATTTTCACGAGCATTGCGTGCGCGGTATCGGCGAGCGCGTAGCTTTCCGCTTCGATCCAGCGACGCACCTTGGCTTCGTCGGCGTAACCGACTTCGACGATCAGCGATCCTTGAGCAATCCGTTCGACGCGCGGCGCGTCCAGCAGCGCGGAGGCGATCGCGTCCGTATAGGCGCGCACGAGGCCGCCCGCGCCGAGCTTCACGCCGCCGTAATAGCGGACGACGGCGGCCAGCACGCCGTCCAGATCGTGATGCCGCAACACTTCGAGAATCGGCCGGCCCGCGGTGCCGGACGGCTCGCCGTCATCGGACATGCCTGATTGGCCGCCTGCCAGCAACGCCCAGCACACATGCGTCGCGGCCGCATGCTCGTCGCGCAGACGGCGCAGTTCGTCCATCGCGGCGTCGCGATCCTCGACGGGTATCGCATACGCAATAAACCGGCTCTTGCGAATCTCGAGTTCGTGGATGTGCCGCGCCGACAACGTGTAAGTCACCTGGAAATTCCGCTCAATAGCCTGCGATAAAAAACGTCGGAGCCGGCTTTCGGCCCAGACTCGAATCATAGCGACTTTGCGATGCGGGCTGTCGTGCAAGCGCGAACGCAAGCGCAAGCAGGCGCAAGCAGGCACAAGCAGGCACAAGCAGGCACAAGCAGGCACAAGCAGGCACAAGCAGGCACAAGCAGGCACAAGCAGGCACAAGCAGGCACAAGCGCAAGCGCGGTACACTTTGCGGAGCACGAATTGAACGGAACCGCCAATCAGCAGGAAACCGCCAGGAGACAGAATGAACAGCATGCTCGAGTTGTCCACGTTAGGGACCTTCGTCGCCGTCGTACTCGGTCTTTTTCTGATTCCGGGGCCCGCGGTCCTGCTGGTTCTGACACGCACGGTTCACGGAGGACGCAAGGCCGGCATCTTCACCGGCCTCGGCATTGCGGTGGGCGACTTCGTTCATACGCTCGGCGCGGCAGTCGGTCTGTCAGCGTTGCTGATGACGTCGGCGCTCGCCTTCAACGCCGTCAAGTGGATCGGCGCGCTTTATCTCGTCTATCTCGGCATTCGGGCCTTGCGCGAAAAACCGGCAAGCGGCGAGATGCCTGCGAGCGCACCCGTGTCGGCGTCGAAAGCGTTCTTTCAGGCCATTCCCGCCGAAGTGCTCAATCCGAAAACCGCGCTCTTCTTTCTCGCGTTTCTGCCGCAGTTCGTGCATCCCGAGCACGGTTCGACGTTCTTGCAGTTCACCACGTTGGGCCTGATTTTCGTCGGCATGAGCGCGCTTTACACGACGCTGATCGTGTTGACGATTCGCCCGCTCGGCAGACTCGTTGGGCGCCTGACGTGGCTGCGCCGCTGGCAGAACAAGATTATCGGCGTGCTGTTCATATCGCTCGGCCTGCGCGTAGCGACGCAAACGCGCTAAGCGGGCGGCCGCGCGCCGCGACGGCTAGATGTTGCGGCGCTGTCTTCGCAAACGCCCTTCGCGCGCGTATTCGATCTGTTCCTGAGTTCGCACCGCGAGCCTTTCCTGCTCTGCGCGGCTGATTTGCCGCGTATCGTCGATTTCGCCGACGCGCAGTACTTCCTGCGCGAGGCGGATACGCAGCGTCATGAGCGGTTCGCCGCGTTCGACGAGCGTGCGGTCCGCGGCGCGCGCCTGCTGCACGCCGCAGTCGATGAGATTGCGCAGTTCGAGCAGCGTAAGCCGCTGCCGCTGGATTTCGAGGATGAGCCGCTGCACCGCGCGCTCGTCACGCGCGCGCCAGAAGGCGCGCAGCTCGGCAAGCGTGGGAGGCTCGAAGGGAGGAAGACGCATTGCTCATACGAAAAGTACTGTATATACGTACAGTATATCGCGACTTTTCGCGGGCGCGCGTAGCGGTTGCCCGGAGCTTCAATTCAGCGCCAGCATGACCGACGCGCCCATCACGACGACGGCAAGAAGCATGGCGACACACAGATCGAGCGGGTAACGCATCATGCTTTCACCATCGGTTGAGAAACGCGAAGACTGTCATCATAGGCACGCTTGTGCCGCTCGACTGTCAGACATTGCAAGAGGGAAGAGATGAACCCCACCACTGCTTCCACAGCGCCCGCGCGCGACATCGAATTCTGGTTCGACTTCGGCAGCAACTACAGCTACCTGAGCGTGATGCGTATCGAGGCTGAGGCTGCTGCGCGAGGCGTGCGTATTCATTGGCGGCCGTTTCTGCTCGGGCCGATTTTTCGCGCGCTGGGTTTTGACAATTCCCCGTTCGTCTTGCAGAAGGAGAAGGGCGCCTACGTCTGGAAGGATATGGAACGGCAGTGCCGCAAGTACGGTATCGCGCTGACACGTCCGAGCGTTTTTCCGCGCGCCGCGCTGCTGGCGATGCGCGTCGCGCTACTCGGCGCCGAGCGCGAATGGATCGCTGCTTATTGCCGCGAGATCATGCAGCAGAACTTCGTGCATGACCGCGATATCGGTTCCGTCGAAGTCGTGAGCGAAGCGCTCGTCAAACTCGGCTTGCCCGCGCAGCAGATCATCGCGGAAGCGCAAAGCGACGCGAACAAGCTGCGTCTGCGTGAACAGACAGAAGCGGCCGCGGCCAAAGGCATTTTCGGCGCGCCCACGTTCTTTGCCGGCGATGAAATGTTCTGGGGCAACGACCGGCTCGAAGACGCGTTGGACTTCTGCTATTCGTCGCCGTGCTGACAGAAGCGCCGCCCCGGCACATGCGAGACGACAGCCTGGGCGATCTCGAGCGGCGTGCTCTCGGCGGGCACTACGCGGCGGCTCGCTTCGGGCGTGTGCTTCATCGTCCATTCGACAAGCCGGTATGAACGTCCCCAGGGCGGCTGCAGCGGGTCGGAGACCTTGCATGAGTGAATCTGCCCGACCCATTCGTTGCCAGGCATGGCGCGCAGATGCTCGAACACCGCGTCCTCAACCATGGTTCGTCCTCCTTCTTTTTCGCAGGCATGGAGTCTTTCTTTTGCGCGTCGGCAACATCGCTGAAAAAAACGCCGCCGATGATCTGGCGGCTCAACAGGGGATGTTGAGCCGCATGGTTGCAGCAAAGAATTAAGCGAGACTTAAGACGGCGCAAATGCGTGTGCGGCGTTTTGTCCGTCGACGCCTCGCGCATCCGGCGGCACGCCGAGCAGTTGCAGTGAGCCGCCCGTTACCGCGCTGAACACGGGGCCTGCGACAGTGCCGCCATAAAACGCCTTGCCGGCCGGATCGTCGATCATCACCGCGACGATCAGGCGCGGGTCGCTCATCGGCGCCATGCCGACGAAGAGCGCGCGATAACGGTTCTTCGCGTAAGACGCGCCGACCTGCTTGCGCGCAGTGCCGGTCTTGCCGCCGATGCGATAGCCTTCGACGGTTGCAGCGCGCCCCGTGCCGCCGTCGCCCGTGGCCATTTCGAGCATCGAACGGATCGCGCGCGCGGTGGCCGGCGTCGTGACCGCGTGGCCCGTTTGCGAAGCGGCGGCCGCGGCATCGATGTTCTCGCGCACTAGGCGCACCGGATGCATGGTGCCGTCGCCGGCATAGGCGGTGTAGATCTGCGCGATCTGCAGCAGCGACGCCGAGAGCCCATAGCCATACGCCATCGTCGCCTGCTCGATAGGACGCCAGCGTTTGTACGGCCGCACCTTGCCCGACGCCACGCCCGGAAAGGTCAGCTCGGGCCGCATGCCGAGTCCGTACTCCTGATATTTGGCCCAGATTTTTTCGGCGGGCAGATTGAGCGCGAGTTTGGCGAGCGCGATGTTGCTCGATTTCTGCACCGCTTCGGCGACGGTCATCGCGCCGTGATTCGACGTGTCGTGGATCACCGCGGGACCGATCTTGTACCAGCCCGGCGCCGTGTCGATCACACTTTGCGGCCGCACCTTGCCCTCGTCGATGGACAACGCGACGACCACCGGCTTGATCGTCGAGCCAGGCTCGAACGTGTCCACCACCGCGCGATTGCGCAACTGCCGGCCTGTGAGGCGCGCGCGATCGTTTGGATCGAAGCTCGGATAGTTGGCAAGCGCGAGAATCTCGCCGTTGCGCGCGTCGAGCACGACCACGCTGCCGGCTTCCGCGCGATGCTTCGCGATGGCGTCCTTTAACTGTGCATACGCGAGCTGCTGGATGCGCCGATCGATTGTCAAATGAATCGTGTCGCCGTTCTGCGCGGGCACGAGCGGCCGCGTTTCCGACACCACGCGGCCAAGGCGGTCGCGAATCACTTCGCGATGGCCCGGCACGCCGAGCAACTGTTCGTTGGCGGCAAGCTCGACGCCTTCCTGGCCGTTGTCCTCGATGTCCGTAAAGCCGACCACGTGAGCCGCCGATTCGCCTTCCGGATAGAAACGCTTTGAATCCGCGATCTGCGTGATGCCCGCGAGTCCGAGCTTCGACAGATGCCCGGCCGTGTCCGCGTCCACCTGGCGTTTGAGCAGCACGAACGTCTTGTCGCCGTTCAAGCGGCGGCGCAGTTCCGCGAGCGGCAGATCGAGCAGTTTCGAAAGCGGCGGCAGCGCGGCTTCGTCGAGCAGCTTCGGCGTTGCCCAGATCTCGTAAGTCGCGAGACTGACGGCGAGCATCGAGCCATTGCGGTCGACAATGCGCCCACGCGTCGCGTCGAGTTCGATCGTGCGTTGATAGCGCTTTTGCCCCTGATCGACATAGAAGTCGCGGTTCACCACCTGCACCCAGAACGCGCGGCCCGCGAGCGCGGCAAACGCGGCGAACACCAGCACGACGATGAACTTCGAGCGCCACATCGGCAGACGCGCAACCAGCAACTGGTTCTTCGCGACGGGCGCATAAGAATCGCGCGACGGGGATTTTTTCTTCGGGATCATGGCGGTCCGACTGACAGCGGATTAACTTGCGGCAGCGCTCATTGTAATGAGAACGTAATCTGTATGCGAGATTACCGCAAGCCAACACGCGCGACAGACGTAAAAAAAGCCGCGCGGACTTGAAAATCCGCGCGGCTCATTTCGTTCGATTGATGCGTCGATTTCGACGCGGCGTGTTAAAGAGGCGCTCGCTGCCTGTCGAGCGCCTTCTTTTTCACGCGTGGTTTCATGCGCTCCTTCGTGCGTGCGCCTTCACGCGGGCAACGCGAAGCTCGAGATCGCCTCGCGCAACACGCCCACCTGATCCTTCAGCGAATGCGCGGCCGCGGCGGCTTCCTCGACCAGCGCCGCGTTCTGCTGCGTGACCTGATCCATTTCGCCGACCGCGCGATTCACCTGCTCGATGCCCGCGCTCTGCTCGCGCGACGCATTGCTGATTTCCTCGAGAATCTCGTTCACGCGACGCACCGACTGCACGATCTCGCCCATCGTCGAGCCCGCGTTGGCAACCAGCGACGCGCCGGCTTCCACCGTGGTCGTCGACGTTTCGATCAGCGCCTTGATTTCCTTCGCGGCCGTGGCCGAGCGTTGCGCGAGGCTGCGCACTTCGGCGGCGACGACGGCGAAGCCGCGTCCCTGTTCGCCCGCGCGAGCCGCTTCGACCGCCGCGTTCAACGCGAGAATGTTGGTCTGAAACGCAATGCCGTCGATCACGCCGATGATGTCGCCGATCTGCCGCGAGCTGGTCGTGATCTCGCCCATCGTGCGAACCACGTCGTCGACGACGCGGCTTCCGCGCGTGGCGACGTCGGCGGCTTGGCCCGCCAGTTCTGCCGCCTGTTGCGCGCTGTCCGCGTTCTGCTTCACGTTGACCGTCATCTGATCCATGCTCGACGCCGTCTGCACCAGCGCCGCGGCTTGTTCCTCCGTGCGTTGCGACAGATCGGTGTTGCCGGCGGCAATTTCGCTCGCGCCGACGTTGATGTTTTCCGTACCGGCGCGCACCCGCGAAACGGTATCGACAAGACCGGCCTGCATGGTTTGCAACGCATGCAGCAAGCTGCCGGCGTCGTTGTCCTTGACCGGCACGCGCACGGCGAGATTGCCGCCCGCCATCAGTTGCGCATGTTCGACGGCCACTTCCAGATCGCCGCCGAGCGAGCGGCGCACGCTGCGCAACACGAGCAGCATGATGCCCGTGGCGATGCCGCCGAGCGCAACCGTGATCGCGAGCCAGCGCAACAGGCTCGCGTAAAACGCGCGCTGCACGTCGTCCATGTACATACCGGTGACGACATACCAGTCCCACGGCTGGAAGTGCTGCGAATAGCTGGTCTTCGCCACGGGTTTCTCGCTGCCCGGCTTCGCCCACAGGTAGTCGACAAAGCCGCCGCCTTCGTGATTGCCCGCGTTCACGATATCCACGAACAGATGGTTGCCCGCCGGATCCGCGAACTGCGCGAGGTTCTTGCCGACCATCTCTTTCTTGAACGGATGCATCAGCATGACGGGCTGCGAGTCGTTCACGGAGATGTAGCCATCCTTGCCGTAGCGCATCGATTCGAGCGTGGCGAGCGCCTGCTTCTTCGCTTCGTCTTCGGTGATGGCGTGCTGTTGCGCCATTGCGTAGTAACGGGCGACCACGTGGTTCGCCTGATCGATCAGCGACGTGAGCTGGTCGCGCCGGTCGCTAACCATCGACGCACGGTTTTGCCATGCGCCGAAGCCGCCGATCAGAATCAGGCCGAACCACAGGACGGCGATCATTGAGGCTAATTTTTTGTTCAGAGTCATAGCAAAGAGTGGTGCTTGGCAAAGGGTCGATCGGATTGGGCTGTGTGCTTCTCGCTGACTCTGTTTACGGCAGGTTTCACTTTGCTCATGAGGGCAGGGGAAACCCTTTGCCATGCGCCTTTCGTCTGATTAAAGGATGTGGGCGGAGGTAATGCAGGCCGTGCAAAGCGATTATTTAATTCGGCGGAGTTAATAAGAAAGCATTATCCGCAGCGACGATTCTCTGATTAATAAAATGCCGGTGCCGAGAAATGGAATTAATTCCGCGATGACGCGCACCAACCCAACCCGGCAAGCCTTCGCATCAATAAACCACAAAACGCCACTCAATTCCAAAGCGCTTGCCAGCACGCCTGCGCTGCAAAAATCGACACATTTCTCCACTTAAAAGCAATACAGCAAAAGCACAGCCGTCTAAATGACGACTAAATGAAAATTCCGCTATAGTCGCCATTTTCCAGTCGCCAGCCGGGCAAAAAGAGCGCCGATAAACCCGCAAGCAGGCCCCGCCAATAAGCCCGCCACCAGGAGTACAGAATATGAACGCCCGCGAACCCGCCTTCGTCTCTTCTTCACGCAGCGCACGTCTGCGCCAGATGCTTGTCAGCAGCGAACTCGAATTCATGATGGAGGCGCATAACGGCCTCTCCGCGCGCATCGTCCGCGAAGCCGGCTTCAAGGCGATCTGGGGCTCGGGCCTCGCCATCTCCGCGCAATTCGGCGTGCGCGACAACAACGAGGCAAGCTGGACCCAGGTCGTCGACAACCTGGAATTCATGGCCGACGCAAGCGATCTGCCGATCCTGCTCGACGGCGACACCGGCTACGGCAACTTCAACAACGTGCGCCGCCTTGTGCGCAAGCTCGAACAACGCGGCATCGCCGGCGTGTGCATCGAAGACAAGCAGTTCCCGAAGACCAATAGCTTCATCAACGGCGAGGCGCAGCCGCTTGCCGACATCGACGAATTCTGCGGCAAGATCAAGGCCGGCAAGGACTCGCAATCGGACGAGAATTTTTCGATCGTCGCGCGCGTGGAAGCGCTGATTGCCGGCTGGGGCATGGAAGAAGCGCTGCGCCGCGCGGAAGCCTACCGCCGCGCCGGCGCCGACGCGATCCTGATTCACAGCAAGCTCTCGCGCCCCGACGAAATTCTCGAGTTCGCGCGCGAGTGGGCGGGCCGCGGGCCGCTCGTGATCGTGCCGACCAAGTACTACAGCACGCCGACCGAAGTGTTCCGCGAAGCCGGCATCAGCACCGTGATCTGGGCGAACCATCTGATTCGCGCGGCCACGTCGGCGATGCAGGCGGTCGCACAAGAAATCCACACGAGCCAAACGCTCGTCAACGTGGAAGACCGCATCGCCGCGGTCAACGAAATTTTCCGTTTGCAGGACGCCGACGAGTATTCGGAAGCGGAAGACCGCTATCTGTCGAGCGGCCGCGCGGCGGGCGCCGCGGTCGTGCTCGCGGCGAGCCGCGGCAAGGGCCTCGAGGCCGTCACCGAAGACCGTCCGAAAGTCATGCTGCCGGTTGCGGGCAAGCCGCTGTTGCGCTGGCTCGTCGACGCGTTCAAGAAGCAGGGCGTCAACGACATCACGGTGGTCGGCGGTTATCGCGCCGATGCAATCGATACGGCAGGCATCAAGCTCGTCGTCAATGACAAGCACGAGCAGACCGGCGAACTCGCGTCGCTCGCGTGCGCGCTCGACAAGCTCTCGGGTGACACCGTGATCTCGTACGGCGATCTGCTGTTCCGCAGCTACATCCTGCGCGATCTGGTGGAGAGCGAGGCGGCCTTCAGCGTGGTCGTCGATTCTTCGCTGACCGATGCGGAAAACGCCAGCGTGCGCGACTTCGCGTGGTGCTCGGCTTCCGACGACCGCGGCCTGTTCGGCAACAAGGTCGTATTGCGCCATGTGTCGAGCGGACAGGAGGCGTCGGCGGCGATCGCCGCACAAACGCCGCATGGCCGCTGGGTCGGTTTGCTCAACGTGCGTGGCGCAGGCCGCGAGCGTCTGCAGACTGTCATGGCGCAATTGCAGGCGCGCGCCGACTTTGCATCGCTCGACATGCCCGCGTTGCTGAACGCGCTGATCGAAGCAGGCGAGTCGATCGAAGTGCAATACGTGCACGGCCACTGGCGCGGCGTCAACGATCTCGAAGACTTCCGCCGCGCCGGCGACTTCGCGCACGGACAGACGCCGCTCGCGGCATCGGTCGGCGGTGCGGCCTCTGACGCAGCGAGCGGAGCGGCGCAATGATCGAAGCAGCACAGTTTGTCGAGGCGGCGCGCGAGCGCGGCTTCGACTGGTATGCGGGCGTGCCTTGCTCGTACCTGACGCCGTTCATCAACTACGTGTTGCAGGACGAGTCGCTGCACTACGTGTCGGCGGCGAATGAGGGCGATGCGGTTGCGTTGATCGGCGGCGTCACTCTCGGCGCGCGCAACGGCCGCCGCGGCATCACGATGATGCAGAACTCGGGCCTCGGCAACGCGGTGAGTCCGTTGACGTCGCTCACGTGGACCTTCCGTTTGCCGCAATTGCTGATCGTCACGTGGCGCGGCCAGCCCGGCGTCGCCGACGAACCGCAGCACGCGTTGATGGGACCGGTCACGCCCGCGATGCTCGACACGATGGAAATTCCGTGGGAGACGTTTCCGACCGAAGCCGACGCAATCGGCCCCGCGCTCGATCGCGCCATCGCCCATATGGACGAAACGGGCCGCCCTTACGCGCTCGTCATGCAAAAGGGCAGCGTCGCGCCATACGAATTGAAGGCGGGCGATGCCGGCGCGCGTCGTGTGCCGGTCGCGCCGCGTTCGCAATTCACCGGCGTGGCGGCGAGCGAACTCGCGTCGCGTCATGACGCGTTGAAGAAGGTGATCGCGCACACGCCGCTCGAGTCGACGGTCGTGCTCGCGTCGACCGGTTTTTGCGGACGCGAGCTTTACGCGATCGACGATCGTCCGAACCAGTTGTACATGGTCGGCTCGATGGGCTGCGTGACGCCGTTCGCGCTCGGTCTCGCGCTCGCGCGTCCAGACCTGCATGTGGTCGCGCTCGACGGCGACGGTGCGGCGCTGATGCGCATGGGCGCGTTCGCGACAATCGGCGCTTACGGTCCGTCGAATCTCACGCACGTACTGCTCGATAACGGCGCGCACGACTCCACGGGCGGGCAGGCGACGGTCTCGCCGCAGGTCTCGTTTGCGGGCGTCGCGGCGGCGTGCGGCTATGCGTCGGCGGTCGAAAGCGACGATCCGGCTGTGCTCGACGCGCTGTTCGAATCCGCGCCGCTCGACGGTCCGCGCTTTGCGCGCCTCGTCATTCGCCGCGGCACGCCTGACGGCTTGCCGCGTCCCACCATCACTCCGCCCGATGTGAAAACGCGTTTGATGCGTCACATCGGCGCCGCCTGAAGTCAAAGGAAGACGCGCCCATGCTGCTGCTCAATCCCGGCCCCGTGACGCTCACCGAACGCGTTCGCAACAGCCTGTTGCAGACGGACCTGTGCCATCGCGAAAGCGAGTTTTTCGATTTGCAGGAAGAGGCGCGCACGCGTCTCGTCGATCTTTACGGCCTCGACGCGAGCGAATGGCAGGCGGTGCTGATGACGGGCTCGGGCACGGCCGCCGTCGAAAGCATGACGGCCGCGCTGGTGCCGCAAAACGGCAAGCTGCTGGTGGTGGAAAACGGCGTGTACGGCGAGCGTATCGCGCAGATCGCCGCGCAATACGGCATTGCACATGAAGCGCTCAAGCATGACTGGATGCAGGCGCCAGACCTCGCGAAAATCGCCGAACGTCTCGACGCGGACAAGGCGTTCACGCATGTCGCGGTGATCCATCATGAAACGACGACCGGGCGGCTGAACGATCTCGCCGCGCTCGGTGCGCTGTGCCGCGCGCGCGGTCTGCGTTTGCTGGTTGATGGCGTGAGCAGCTTCGGCGCCGAGGCGATCGACTTCGCCGATACAAGTCTCGACGCCGTCGCCGCGACCGCCAACAAGTGCCTGCACGGCGTGCCGGGTGCGTCGTTCGTGCTGGTGCGCCGTGCGGCGCTTGCACAGGCGGCGAGCCGCACGTACTACCTCGACCTCGGACGGCTCGCGCGCCTGCAGGATCAGCGCAATACGCCGTTCACGCCGTCGGTTCACGCGTACTACGCGCTGGTCGAAGCGCTGCGCGAAATCGCCGACGAAGGCGGCTGGCGCGCGCGTCATGCGCGCTACGCGGCGCTCGCCGAGCAGGCGCGCGCGGGACTGGCCGAGCGCGGCATCGATAGCGTGCTGGCGCCGCAGGAGTCGTCGGTCGTGTTGCGCGCGTACCGGCTGCCGAACGGCGTCACGTATCCGCAATTGCACGACGCGCTGAAGGCGCGCGGCTTCGTGATCTATGCGGGGCGGGGCGGGCTGTCGGCGGAACTCTTCCGTATCTCGACGATGGGCAATATCCACGCCGCCGACATCGACCGGCTGTTGCAGGGCTTCAGCGAACTCACGAGCTGATTGCGGTGCGGGTGTGCCGCCGTGGCGCCGTCGCGTGCCCGCATGTCGTGTGCGGTTTATGCACGCGGCTGTCGGTTCGCGGCTGATTTGCTAACGCTTCGCGGCTCACACCGGGTCTTTGTCGGGCGGTCCTTCGGGGCGCTGTGGTTCGTCGTTGTGATGACCGGGCGACGGCGGTGTCAGCGGATCGCCTTCCGGGTCGCGCGTCGGGTCGGCGTTGGGATCGGGGATCGGGCTCGTATGCATGTCGTAGCTCATTGCATCACCTGTGGTTGAGAGTTGTGCGATAGCGCGACGGCGCGTGCGGTTCACTTCAAGGGTAGGCGGTTTTGCTGTCGGGCGGGATTTCGCGGCGGCGCTTTTTGTCGGCGCTTTCGCCTGCGTTTTTGCCTACGCTTCCCGCTGTGTTTTTCACGCGTTCCGCTACCTTTTCACGCGACGGCCCACGCTCAGTTGCCAGTAGCGCTCGGTGGCGAACACGTCGTCGTAATTGCCCGGCCCGAACGCCCGCAACTGACTCTGGTATGCGTGAACGGCTTCGCGCTTGATCTGCGCGCGCCGCTGCATGTCGATCGTGTGGCCGGCGCTCGGATTGGCCGGCGTCGCCACGATGCCGCGCTGCGCGAGATCGGCGAGGCGCGCCTGCACGACTCCAGGCGTGCGCCGGTGAATCGCTTCCTCGTAACCGAACCAGGCGAGATGCGACAGCCGCGGCAGGATCTCGCAGCAGGCTTCGAACACGCGCACGTGATCGTCGTGATACAGCCCGAGCGGCATCAGCAACGTGTTAGCCGTGGTTCGATAGATGGTTTCCTCGAGCGCGGCCGCCATTTTGCTGATGGACGGCGAATCGGAATACTGGCTTTCGCGAAACGGCATGCGCAGCGGAATCGCGTCGAGCAATTCGAGCGCGCGATTGTCTTCGAACGTGCGCTCGTGGATCGCTTCGTGGGCGTTGACGAAACCCGACTTTTCATCCCATTCGGTGTGCATCGTATGCTCGGGCGGCGCGGCGAATACCGTGCAGACCGCGGCGTCCGGATGCGCAGCGAGCAATGCGCCGCAACTGAAGACGGCGTCGTCGAAATGCGGTGACACGATGAACAGGCGCGGGCTGGTTTCGCTCATGGGCAGTCGGTGGTTTCGAACGCGTGCGCTGCTTCAACGACGGCGTAGCGTTGCGTGACAATCGCGGCGTCACATCAGCTTAGGCGGAATTGGAACGAGTTGCGCGGTTGATTCGCGGTCGGTTTGCGGTTCATTCGCGGTCGGTTCACTGTCGGTTCGCCGTTCTGCGGCGCTCACGCATAGCTATGAGTGTTTGCGCAAGTCATGTGCCTGTGCACGCTCGAGCGACGTCCTGGCTTAGGCGGTTGTCACCGACGCTCGGAAGCGTCGCCCGCCAGTTCCGCCGCCCACCTGAACGCAGTCGCGATTCTTGCGACGATGTCGTCGCGCAAGCGAGCGTCGGCGGTTCGCAACGCATACGCCGGATGCCAGGTCGGCACGATGATGCGCCCGCCATGACTGATCGTGCGCCCCGCATATTCCGACAGGTTGACGTGCGCGCCTGTCAGCGCTCTCAACGCCGTCGGGCCTAACGCGACGACCACCCGCGGCGCAAGCTGCGCGAGTTCTTTTTCGAGCCAGTACTGACAGGCTTCCACCTCGCGTTGCGCGGGTGTGCGATGAATGCGCTCCCGCCCGACGATCTCCCACTTGTAATGCTTGACCGCATACGTCAGATAGAGCGCCGCGCGTTCGAGCCCGGCGCGGGCGAGCACGCTGTCGAGCAACTGACCGGCCGGTCCGGTGAAGGGCACGCCGTGCTGGTTTTCATACTCGCCAGGTTGCTCGCCGACGACCATGATCGGGGGACTGGCGGGGGCAGTGGAATTTGTATGCGCATCGGCGTTGGCACTCACGCTGCCGCCCGCACCCGCACCCGCACCCGCACCCGCACCCGCACCCGCACCCGCACCCGCACCGGGCACCGGCTGCTTCGCGTTGCGCCATAACGCGCAACGCCGGCAGGTATCGAGCGGACCGGTGGGCTCGCGCAGCTGTGGCGTCAGCGCGGAATATTCCGCCGGCGGAGCAGCCGGTACGGTCACGACAGCGTTTTGTCCGCGACGACAGATGCGCTCGCGCCCGAGTTGCGCGGGCAACGGCGGCCCTTCGGGCGGGGCTCTCCAGTACCGAAGCGGCACCGGCGGCGTCTCGCCGCTGACGGCTTCCTCGTAGTAGCCGAGCCAGAGCGCTTCAGTGGACTCGCTGGTGACGGCTTCGCCCGTCATTGCGTCTTCGGCCGGAACGTCGACGCTGTGCTCAGACACCGGCTGCGATATGTGCAGCAGCATGCCGTTCCAGAGCGCGGCGCCTCGCGGCGTGGCCAGCATCCATGTGGAGTAGCCCATGCGCGCTGCGAAGCGCTCGGCCGCGTACTCGAGCAGATCGTGATGCGGTTCGTACCAGCCGACGAATTCCGGCGGTCCCATCGACGGATCGCGTCTTCTGAACAAGGTCAGGTTCAGCATGTCCTCGGTTTCATGCTCGACGGCGCGCACGCGCTGATCGAGCAATGCGCCGTCGCTGTCGCCGAGGTCGAGAACGTCGCGTTCGCCGCGCGTCCAGCGCCAGAGGACTCGATAGAGCAGCGCCCAGCGGTCGGGCGCGCGGAAACAGGCGGCTGCTTTCAGCCAGGCGAGTAGCTCGCGTGGGATGGCGGTTGTTGCCGCGAGGCCGTTTGCTGCGTCCGGGGTTGCTGACGCGTGAGACGGGTGCGATGCGGCCGACGCGTGCGAGGCTTGCAACATGCCCGACGCACCCGACGCACCCGACGCACCCGACGAACCCGACGAACCCGACGAACCCGACGAACCCGATGCACCCGATGCACCCGATGCACCCGATGCACCCGATGCACCCGACGCACCCGATGCACCCGATGCACCCGATGCACCCGATGCACCCGACGCATCGGCAAGCGGCTGATTTAGCGCCGCGCCTGCGCCATTGCAACCGATGGTGCTCGCAGGCTCCTGCGCCGTCTCCGGGCACTCAATCCATTCGATCCGCTCCGGCTGCACGCCATGCCGCAACAGCAAGCGTGCGGCGTCGCGCCAGGCGCTGAAAGACGGGTAAATGGAAATGCGGTTCATGCGAAGGGTTGCGGTCGGGGGCACGCGGCGAGCGGCAGCTAGTGGCGCGTTAAAATGCTGTATGGATATACAGTATGCGCCCAAGCTTGGCGTCGACGCAAGCCTGCGGTTTGCTGCACGCCAAGGCTCACGGCCAAGGCACAGCGGGCAGGGGCCAACGCCCTTTGCCGAACGCGGAACCCCAACGCCGTACGTCGCACGCTCAAAGCCCAACGCCCAACGCCCAACGCAGCTCCGAAGTCAACCGCCCGGCTCCGCACAACCGCCCGACTCCGCACCGCCGACTCCACGCTACCCGCCGACTCCACACTACCCGTGGTTGCCGGCCAAACGAGACCGGTCCCAACCACCACTTCAGCCCCGCTAACCCGCCCCCAGCCCCCGCAAATCCCCCGGCGTATCCACATCCCGCAAAACCCCCGCATCGTCGACATCCAGCCGCACCACACGCCCAGACATCAGCAACGAACGCGCGCCGCTGTCTCCATCGAGCGACATCAGCGCCTCGCGATGCTCCGCGCCAAACCCCACCGGGTGCCCACGCTGCCCGTCATAAAACGGCGCGACGATAGACGCCCCGCCGTCGAGCGTGCGCGCAACGGCTTCAATCGTCGACGGCTGGATGCGCGGCATGTCGGCGAGCGCGACGATCCAGCCTTCGGCGTCGTCGCTGGCCTCGATGCCCGCGGCGAGGCTCGCGCCCATGCCGCGTTCGGCGGCGGCCGCGAACACCACGTCGCAGCCGGCCTCGTTCAGCAGACGCGCGAGCGCTTCGGCGCCCGGCCGCACGACGGCCAGCACCGTCGGCACGACCAGCAACAGCCGGCGCGCGGCTTCGTGGGCGAGCGGCGTGCCGTCGGGCAGTCGCGCGAGCAGCTTGTTTTGCACGCCCTGCGGATCGAAGCGCGAGCCGACGCCTGCGGCAAGCAAAATGCCAGTGGCAAGCGACGAGTAAGCCATGAGCGGGCACCGGAGAATGAAAGTGCCTCCGATTGTGCGGCGCAATGCAACCCGAGGCAAGCGCCCGCCATGCGTTCAGACGCGCGTCGGCTGCATCACCTTATCGAGCGTCACCGGCAGATCGCGCACGCGCACACCGGTCGCGTGATACACCGCGTTCGCGAGCGCCGCGCACACGCCCGTAATCCCGATTTCGCCGATGCCGCGCACGCCGAGCGAATTGATATACGGGTCCGGCCGGTCGAGAAACGTGATGTCGAGCGAGCCGATGTCCGCGTTCACCGGCACGTGATATTCCGCGAGGTTCGCGTTCGTGAAGCGCCCATAGCGCGTGTCGAGCGACGACTCTTCCTGCAACGCCGCGCCCACGCCCCACACAATGCCGCCGAGCATCTGGCTGCGCGCCGTCTTCTCGTTGAGCACGCGCCCAACGTCATACACGGCGACGACGCGCGGCACGCGAATCGTGCCGAGGTCCGCGTCCACGCGCACTTCGACGAACACCGCGCCGAACGAGTGAAACGAGTACTTCTGCTTTTCGTCGCCCGGTTTGACAGTGGACGTCGCCTCAATCGGCTTGCCGCCCGCACGCGCGATGATCGCCGCGGCCGGATCGCGCTTCGCCGGTTGCGAGCGGCTCGTCACCCAGCCGTTTTCCACGGTGATGTCGTCGGGCGCGATGCCGTGCACCGGCGACGCCGGGTCCGCCAACGCGAGCGCGATCAACTGCGCGCGCGCCGCGTTGGCGGCGTCCCGCACGGCCGGCGCAACGCTCGCCGCCGACTGCGATCCGCCCGACACCGGCGCCTTCGGCAACGACGAGTCGCCGAGCGCGAAATGGATGTTCTCCGGCGCGAAGCCGAGCGCATCGGCGGCGACCTGGGTCATCACCGTGTAAGTGCCTGTGCCGATGTCCTGCGTGCCCGACGCCACCATCGCCGTGCCGTCCGGCAGGATTCGCGCGATCGCGCCGGCTTCGCTGCGATTGGCCGGATACGTGCATGTCGCCATGCCCATGCCGATCAGCGTGTTGCCGTCGCGCATCGAACGAGGCGTGGGATTGCGCCGCGACCAGCCGAATTTTTCCGCGCCGACCTGATAGCACTCGCGCAACGATTTGCCCGACCACGGCTTGTTTTCCTGCGGATCGGCCTCCGCGTAATTCTTCAGGCGCAAAGCGAGCGGGTCCATCCTGAGCGCGACGGCCAACTCGTCCATTGCCGATTCGAGCGCGAACGAGCCGGTCGTCTCGCCGGGCGCGCGCATGAAGGTCGGCGTGCCGACGTTCAGCGGCACGAGCCGGTGCGTGGTCACCTGATTGGGCACCGCATACAGCATGCGCGTGACCATGCAGCAGGTCTCGGTCCAGTCTTCGATCATCGACGTATTCGAAATGCTGTCGTGGCGTATCGCGGTGAGCGTGCCGTCGCGCCGCGCGGCCAGCACGAGGTGCTGTTCCGTGTGCGGGCGCGCGCCGACCGGACCGAACATCTGCGGCCGCTCGAGCACGAGCCGCACCGGACGTCCTGTCTGTTTCGCCGCCATCGCGCACAACGACACATGCGACCACGACGAGCCCTTGCACCCAAAGCCGCCGCCGACGAACGGCGAAATCACGCGCACGTCGCCGGGCGAAATGCCGAGCGTCTTCGCCACGGCTTGCGCTTCGCCGCTCACGCCTTGCGTCGAATCGTAGAGCGTGAGTTGCGGGCCGTCCCAACGCGCCATCGTCGCGTGCGGCTCCATCGGATTGTGATGCTCGATCGGCGTCGTGTAGGTCGCGTCGATATGCACGGCGGCGCTTCGCATGCCGTCGTCGAAACTGCCGCGCTGCGTATCCGTTTGACGTCCCTGCGGTTTGTCGGGCGCATGCGCGTTGGCCTTCGCCTGCGCAAAGTCGAGCGTGGCCGCGCTCGCCCGATACGTGATGCGCAACTGACGCGCGGCGTCGGTCGCATGCTCGAGCGTGTCCGCGACGACCACCGCAACCGGCTCGTTGTTGTAATGCACTTCGTTGTCCTGCAACAGCGACAGCCGACGCCCCGCGGGCGGCGCCAATTGCGCCTTGCCGCCGTTCGGCAGACGTGGCGCGTTCTCATGCGTCATCACCAGCAACACGCCGGGCACGGCTTGCGCGCGGCTGGCATCGATCGATGCAATCGTGCCGCGTGCAATCGTGCTCGTGACGAGCACCGCATGCGCGAGACGCGCCTCCGGAAACTCCGCCGCATAGCGCGCTTCGCCGGTTACTTTCAGCAGACCGTCGGTACGGTCGAACGGTTGACCGATCAGATTCATGCAAGACCTCCCGGCCGGCCCGCTGCTTCGTTCACGGCGCGCACGATCGCGCGTTGCGCGAGGTGCACCTTGAAGCGGTTATCGCGCAGCGGCCTGGCATCGTTCAACGCGGCCGCAGCGGCGCGGTTCAGCGTGGCTTGCGTGAGCGGCTGGCCGTTTAGTAGCTGCTCGGCGGCGCTCGCTCGCCAGGGCTTGTGCGCGACGCCGCCGAGTGCGATGCGCGCGGTCTGCACGCGCTCGCCATCCATCTGCAATGCGGCGGCGACCGACACCAATGCAAATGCGTAACTGGCGCGGTCACGCACTTTCAGATAGTGCGAATGCGCGCTGAAAAGCGGTGGCGGAAGATCGACCGCGGTGATCAGTTCGCCTGGGCGCAGCGTGGTATCGACATCGGGCCTGTCGCCCGGAAGCCGATGAAATTCCGCGAACGGAATGCTTCGCTCTCCAGTCGGCCCACTTACGCGCACGACAGCGTCGAGTGCCGCGAGCGCGACGCTCATATCCGACGGATTCACCGCGACGCACTGCGGACTCGCGCCGAGGATCGCGTGCATGCGGTTGTGGCCTTCGAGCGCGGCACAGCCGCTGCCCGGCGTGCGCTTGTTGCACTGTGAAAACGCAGTGTCGTAAAAGTAGCCGCAGCGCGTACGTTGCAGCAGATTTCCGCCGACGGTCGCCATATTGCGCAATTGCGCCGATGCGCCCGATAGAAACGCCTGCGAGAGCAGCGGATATTGTTCGCGCACCAGCGCATGATTCGCGGCATCGCTATTGCGCACCAGCGCGCCAATGCAAATGCCGCCGCCGGGCAACGTCGTGATGTCGTCGAGTCCGCCGATATGCGTGATGTCGATGAGCCGCACCGGCCGTTCGACACCGCCCTTCATCAGATCGAGCAGATTCGTGCCGCCGCCGATGAATACCGCGCCCGGTTGCTGCGCCGCTCGCACTGCGCCGGCGACATCGGCGGCGCGTTCGTAGGAGATCGCATCCATGCTCGTGCTTGCCTCACGCGTGATCGTGGTGGTCGTGGTGGTCGTGGTGGTCGTGGTGATCGTGGTCGACGTCGGCGGCGCTCGCGTTCTGGCCGCTGCCGTCATGCGCGGCGCGGATCGCGGCCACGATGTTCGCGTATGCGCCGCAACGGCAAATATTGCCGCTCATGCGCTCGCGAATTTCGTCGTCGGAAAATTTGGTAGGACGTCTACGAATATCCGCGGTGACGACGCTCGCCGTGCCGTTGCGAAACTCTTCGAGCAGCGCAGTCGCCGAGCATAACTGTCCGGGCGTGCAGTAGCCGCACTGAAACGCATCGTGTTCGATGAACGCGCGTTGCAACGGGCTCAACGCGCCGTTGCTCGCGAGCCCTTCGACCGTGGTGATCGTCTCGCCTTCGTGCATCACGGCAAGCGTCAGACACGAGTTGATGCGGCGTCCGTTGGCGATCACCGTGCACGCGCCGCATTGTCCGCGGTCGCAGCCTTTCTTCGTGCCCATCAGACCCGCGTACTCGCGCAAGGCATCGAGCAGGGTGACGCACGGCTCGAGTTGCAACGCATAGCTGCGGCCATTCACGTTCAAGGTGACGGGCCGCGGCGGGACAGTTTGCGCAGTCCCTGCGGCCGGGGCGACGGGTGCCTGGGTTTGCGCGCGAAGGTGCGGTGCCGCACCGACAGTGGCGGCGGCCGCGGCCGATTGTAGAAAACGGCGCCGTGAAGGTTGACTCAAGGGCTCACGCAAGGCGGCTTCGTCACCCGAATGTTCACATTCGTTATCTCTTGCCATGACGGTCTATTGACTCCGCTGAAAGGTCAATGCAGGCTGACGATGCGTCGGTATCCGAGGCGTCGCGCTCAGAAGTTCAGCGTAGCAAATCCGGCGCGCTTGCGTGTACAACGGTTACGCAAAACGGTATTGCACAATAACGGAGACAAGCACAGATGACATCAGCCATTCGAAGCACGTCCACGCTTCCCATTGCAATCGTCGTCGCGCTCGCCATGAGCGCTTGCCACGGGGGCGACGACGACGGGCCGCCGCCACCGCAAACGAACACGTTGCCGAACTTCATCGTCGGCACGGTCAAGACGCAGTCTTATGACGGCAATAGTGACGACCTGCTCACGGCCGGACTCGGTAAAACTGGCCTTGCTTTAGCCACGGCGCCCGCGATTGCCAACGCCGCGCAACCCACGGCCGCCGAACTGCGGCGGCTCGCGATCTGGTCGAACTATCGCGCGCTCGTCGATATGACGAGCAATGGCGGCTATGGACGCTTCTGGGGGCCCAATGTCGATCTGAACGGCAACGACACGCTCGGCGAAGGCAAGATCGCCGGCAAGGAATATCTGGCTTTCGCCGACGACGGCAGCGGTAAGCAGAACGTCAGCGTGCTCGTGCAGATTCCCGCGAGCTTCAATGCGGATCAACCGTGCATTGTCACGGCAACGTCATCGGGTTCGCGCGGTGTGTACGGCGCGATTTCCGCAGCGGGCGAGTGGGGACTTAAGCGCGGCTGTGCGGTCGCGTACACCGACAAGGGCTCGGGCAACGGCGCACATGAACTGTCGACGAATCGCGTGACGCTGATCGACGGCACGTTGCAGGACGCGAACGCCGCGGGCAAGGCGAGTCTCTTCACGGCGAACCTCGGCAACACGGATCTCGGCACCTACAACACCCAGTTCCCGAACCGCTATGCGTTCAAGCACGCACACTCTCAGCAGAACCCGGAGCAGGACTGGGGCAAAAACACGTTGCAGGCGATTCAGTTCGCCTATTGGGCGCTCAACGATTCATACGGCACGTTGAACGGCTCGACCCGCACCGTGCGCTATAAACCGGGCAGCATTCTGACGATCGCGGCATCGGTGAGCAATGGCGGCGGCGCGTCGTTGGCGGCGGCGGAGCAGGACACTTCGGGCCTCATCACCGCGGTGGTGGTCGGCGAGCCGCAAATCAACATACGCGTGCCGTCGCAGGTGTCGGTGTCGCAAGGCGGCGTGCCCGTCGGCGCATTCGGCAAGCCGCTTGCCGATTACATGACGCTCGCGAATCTGCTCGAACCGTGCGCGGCGCTTGCGCCTGCCGCGACCGGGTCGCCGTATCTGACCGCGCTGCCGCTCGCGACCACTACAGCAATTCGCACCGCGCGATGCACGACGCTCGCGAACAATGGCGTGATCACGGGAGGCGACACCACGACGCAGGCGATCAACGCGCTCGCGCTCCTGCATCAGAACGGCTACCAGACCGACTCCGATCTGCTGCATGCGCCGATGTGGGATTCGCAAGCGGTGCCGGCGGTCGCGGTGACCTACGCGAACGCCTATGCCAAGGCGAGCGTGACCGACAACCTGTGCAACTTCAGCTTCGGCACGACGAGTTCGACGGGCGCGGCCGGCGTCACGCCCGCCGTCTCGCCGATGCTGACAGTGTTCGGCAACGGCAACGGTGTGCCGCCCACCAACGGCATTAACCTGGTCTACAACGCGGGCACGCTGGGCGCATTCGATCACCGGCTCGCCACGGTCGATGCAAGTTATGTCGGCGCTGCGTGTCTGCGCACGCTGTGGACCAACGGCACGTTGACCACGAATGTCGAAGCAGTCAGGGTCAATGCGAATCTGCATGGCAAGCCGGCCATCATCGTGCAAGGACGCGCCGATGCATTGGTGCCGATCAACCATGCTTCGCGGCCGTACGTGGCGACGAACCGGCTGGTCGAAGGCGGGGCGAGCAAGCTGTCGTTCTATGAAATCACGAACGGTCAGCACTTCGACGCGTTCCTCGGCGTGGCCGGTTTCGATACGCGCTTCGTGCCGCTGCATTACTACAACGTTCAGGCGCTCAACCTGATGTGGAGCCACCTGAAGAACGGCACGCCGCTGCCGCCTTCGCAAGTGGTTCACACGGTGCCGCGCGGCGGCACGCCGGGCGCCGCGCCTGCATTGACGACCGCGAACTTGCCGGCAATCGCGACGAGCCCTGGCAGCAATGCGATCACGGTCGCAAACGGCGCGGTGAACGTGCCCAACTGATGCGGGTCCACTCACTCGCGTGACGCGGCGCGGCCCCGCGTCGCGCGTGTGAGCGCCGCATTGAATCCGCAGCGGGTACGAGCGATGCTACGGGTGATCGGCATCAAGCGTTCAGAGGACAACCGATGCAATTCGACTACAGGCATTTTCATATCGATTGCCGGGCACGCCATGCGGACGAAGGCGTCTACTACGCGCGCGCCAGAATCACGCATATCCCGCGGAAAAACGAGCATTTCCGTTCGCACGATTCCGGCGACATCGACGCCTTCTCGAACGAAGCGGATGCGATCTCGTGCGCGCGATCATGGGCGATCGAATGGTGCGATGAAGCGGCGTCGCAGGTGTCGAGCGAGGCCTCGTCGGAATAACTTGCGTGCAGGGAGGACATGCTGTGGCGACGCTGCGCATTGCGACGTTCAATATCAATGGAATCCGCTCGCGTCAGGCCGCGTTGCTGCAATGGCTCGAGCGCGAGGCGCCGGACATTGTGTGCTTGCAGGAATTGAAGGCGGCGGACAGCGCGTTCCCCGCCGATGCCGTGCGCGACGCCGGATATCACGCGATCTGGCATGGCCAGAGCGCGTGGAACGGCGTGGCGATTCTGTCGAAGGGCGAAGCGCCGCTCGAAAGCCGCCGCGGCTTGCCGGGCTTCGAGGCCGACACGCATAGCCGCTATCTCGAAGTGGCCGTCGACGGATTGCTCGTGTGCTGTCTCTATCTGCCGAACGGGAATCCGCAGCCCGGTCCCAAGTTCGAATACAAGCTGAAGTGGTTCGACCATCTGATCGACCACGCGGCGAATCTGCTCAAGAGCGGGCATCCGGTCGTGTTGGCCGGCGACTTCAACGTCGTGCCTACCGATGAGGACATCTACAATCCCCGCTCATGGCTGAAAGACGCGCTATTGCAGCCGGAAAGCCGCGAACGTTATCGGCGCCTGCTCGCGCAAGGCTGGACAGATTCGTTGCGCACACACTTTGGCGACGAGCGCGTCTATACCTTCTGGGATTATTTTCGCCGTCATTGGGACACCAACTCGGGCTTGCGCATCGATCACATCTTGCTGAGCCCGGACCTCGCGCCGCGTTTGCGCGACGCGGGCGTGGATCGCTGGGTGCGCGGCGAGCCGCACGCGAGCGACCACGCGCCGACATGGGTCGAACTGGATATGAGCGCCAGGCGGCGCAAAACGCGCTAGCGAACTATCGTCGCGCCCGGAGCAAGGTGTGTGCGCGCCGCGACTGCGGGAATCGCCGAACTGGCCGGCGTGCTTTCGTCAATCGACGTACGGCCGCCATCGTGGAAAAACGCCTGCTCCGCGGCCTTGTTCATCACGAGAATGCTGATGCGCCGGTTGGTCGGTTCATCGACGACATTGCTGTTAAGCGGCAGCACGTCCGCGAGGCCGCGCACCTGCAATAACTTTTCGCCATGCATGCCGCCTGAAACCAGCGCGCGGCGCGCCGCGTTCGCGCGTTCTGACGACAACTCCCAGTTCGAATAGCCGACGGGGCCGCCGGTGTACGGCACGGCATCCGTGTGGCCCGCGATTGAAATGCGGTTCTCGACGTCGTTGAGCGCCGCGCCGATCTGCGTGAGTACCGCGACCGCGTAAGTTTGCAGACGCGGACTGCCGGACGCGAACATCGGCCGGTTCTGCGAATCGACGATCTCGATGCGCAAGCCTTCGTTCGTAATCGAGATGCGGATCTGATCCTTGAACGCCTTCAATGTAGGGCTTTGCTCGATCAGCGAAATAAGTTTTTCCTTCAGTTGCTGCAAGCGTGCCGCGTCCGCGGGCGCCACCGTCGGCACGACGTTGACAGGCGTGGCCGCTTCGATCTGGGTCTTCTTGCCGTCGCCGGGGCGCGTATCGGAGATGTCGCGCCCGCCGCCTTGCACCACGCTCGGCCGCGCGGCGGCCGTGCCTTCACTGCCGCCGAGCAGGCTCGAGAGCGGCGTGTTGAAGTAATCCTCGATGCCTTGCTTGTCGAACTTCGACGTGGAGCCGAGCAGCCACATGAGCAGGAAGAACGCCATCATCGCGGTGACGAAGTCGGCATACGCGATCTTCCATGCGCCGCCGTGATGGCCGCCGTGGTCGTCACTCTTCTTTGAGCGACGCACGATGATCGGCGGCGGCGCCTCGTCTTCCGAGCCGCGTGAACGTCGTTGCGTCATTACGCTGCTCCGCTTGCGGCCGGCTTCGGCGTCTTGGTGGCGCGCACCGCGTCGTCGAGTTCCTGGAAGCTCGGGCGGTCGGCGGTGAACAGCACCTTGCGTCCGAATTCCACGGCGATGGGCGGCGCATAGCCGGACAACGACGCGAGCAGCACGGCCTTCACGCATTGAAACGGCTTGGCTTCGGCGCGGCCTTTCGCGTTCAGCAGATCGGCAAGCGGCCCGATAAAACCATACGCGAGAAGAATGCCGAGGAACGTGCCGACCAGCGCGCCGGCGATCATCTCGCCGAGCACCGCGGGTGGCGCGCCGACCGAACCCATCGTGTGGACCACGCCCATCACCGCGGCGACGATGCCGAATGCGGGCAGGCCGTCGGCCATCTTCTGAATCGCGTTCGCGGCCACCGACGCTTCCGCGTGATGCGTGGCCAGTTCTTCATCCATCAGGTCCTGCACTTCGAGCACGTTGACGTTGCCGCCCGACATCATGCGCAAATAGTCGACGATGAAATCGAGCAGATGATGATCGGAGAGCACATGCGGATACTTCTGGAAAATCACGCTTTCTTCGGGAGCGAAGACGTCCGCTTCGAGCGACATCATGCCTTCCTTGCGTGCTTTCTGAAGCAGCTCGTAAAGCAGCGCGATCAGTTCCAGATACTTTTCTTTCGTATAGCCGCCGCCCTTGAAGCATGACGGAATCGCCTTGAGCGTCTTCTTCAACGTCGAGGTCGGATTACTGACGACAAACGCGCCAATCGCGGCGCCGAAAATGCACAGCAATTCAAACGGTTGAATCAGCGCCGGCAAATGGCCGCCCACGCCAATGAAGCTCCCTATGACGGAGCCGATCACCAATAACCAGCCAATTGCGACAAACATATTCTCTCCGTTATCTTGCGCGCCGCACGTCGTACCGGAAGACGTCCTTTTTCAAGGACGCTGCGTGCGTCACTGAATTTCCGCATGTACTGGTAAACGGCTCGAAAGGCTATTGCTGAAGTGTTCGAACGAATCAAAGCGGAAAAATAGAAGTGCGCGTGAGCCGCGTATGCGGTATCGGTAAAAAGCGCCCTCACTTTTTTACCGATTGCTCTGCTAGCATGCAATGCGACCGGCGTCAGGTCTCTCGAACGGAAGTGAACCTTCACAAGAAGAACGGAGATGAGCATGAAAGCCAGCACCATTGCCGACCGTGAGGCGCGTGGCCGTGCCGCCCGCGAAAAATCGAAGCGCTCGAGTCACCGGACAGTAGGCGAGTTGCGCCGCGATCCGATCGAGTTGCTGAAGGAGAGCAGCGAAGGCCGCGTGCGCAATCTCGTGCCGCTGCGTCATGGGCGCATGGCCGCATCGCCGTTCACGTTCTTTCGCGGCACCGCGCTGTTGCAGGCTCACGATCTCAGCAAGGTTCACGACACGGGCTTGACGATGCCCATCTGCGGAGACGGGCACTTGATGAACTTCGGCGGCTTCGCGACGCCCGAGCGGCAGCTTGTGTTCGACCTGAACGATTTCGACGAAGTGTCGGTCGGCCCATTCGAATGGGATCTGAAACGCCTCACCGCGAGTCTCGTGATCGCGGCGCGTCATATGCGCCTGAGCCGCGGCGCGGCGGAAGATCTGGTGATGACGGCGGTCAACGAATATCGCAATCGCATGGCGCAATACGCACAGTGCGGCGCGCTCGAACTCTGGTACGAGCGCATCACATTCGAGCGCATGGCCGAGACGGCGCTCACGCCGGAACGGCGTCGCGCCGTGCGCCGCGGCATGGAGAAGGCGGCGAGCCGCACGCACGAAAGTCTGTTCGAAAGAATGGCCGGGCATGACGGCGAGCGCTGGGTGATTCGCGATGCGCCGCCCGCGCTCTTTCATGTGCTCGGCGCGAACACGCTCTTCACCGCCGAGGAAACCGAAGAGCTAAAAGGCCCGCGCGGAGGCAACATGCTGGACGGCATGTGGAGCGACTACCTGAAGACGATGTCGCACGATCGGCGCGAACTGCTCGCTCATTTCAGCGTGCAGGACATCGTGTTCAAGGTGGTGGGCGTGGGCAGCGTCGGCACACGCTGCACGGCCGTGCTGCTCGTCGACCCGATGAGCAAGCCGCTCTTCATGCAGATCAAGGAAGCGAGGCCGTCGGTCGTCGCGCGCTATTTCAAGTCGCCGCCGGCCAGGCATCAGGGCGAGCGCGTCGTGCAAGGGCAGCGCATGTTGCAGGCCGCAAGCGACATCTTTCTCGGCTGGGCGACGAGTCCGCTCGGGCGGCATTACTACTTCCGTCAATTGCGCGACATGAAGCTGTCGGCGAGCATCGAGCTATTCGATAGCGACCTGCTGACCGGTTACGCGCAACTGTGCGGCTGGGTGATGGCGCGAGCGCATGCAAAGGCAAGCGGCCAGGCGATCGAGGTCAGCGCGTATATCGGTCGCGGCGATCAGTTCGCCGAGGCGCTGACAACGTATGCAACGACATACGCCGATCAAGTTGAGCGCGACTACGACGCTTTCATCAAGGCGTGCCGCAGCGGGGCGCTAGAAGCACGTTCGGACGAAGACATGGCGGCGGATTTCCGCATGTGATGCTGATCGCGGTGATGCCGCGTATCAACCGTCGATGCGCGCTTCGCGCAGCGTGACGAAGCGCAGTTTCTGTTTGCGCGCGGCTTCGGCGACACGCGGCAGCACCGCGAGAATCAGCGGTTTGCCGTCGACGGTGAGCGCGGCGTTGCCGTCGTGCAGCAGCAGAATGTCGCGTGCCGCGAGGCCGTCGAGCAGCCGCCTCGCGACCACTTGCGGATCGCGTTCGCGCGTGTCGTAGCCGCGCCGCGTCCACGCCGCGAGCCGCAGATCGAGCTTGCGCAGCACCGGTTCGAGAAAGATGTTGCGCAAGCCGGCCGGGGCGCGAAAAAACATCGGACGCTCGCCGCTGAGTTCTTCGAACGTGCGTTGCGCGGCGTCGATCTCGCGCAACAGCGCGCCAGGCAGCGTGATGGAAAACGTATGCACGTGGACCTGCGAATGATTTTCCAGCGCATGACCGCGCGCGACGATCTCGCGTGCGAGTTGCGGATAACGCCGCGCCTTCTCTCCGATGCAAAAGAAGGTTGCGTGCACGCCTAACGCGTCGAGCAGATCGAGCACTTGCGGCGTGACGACCGGATCGGGGCCATCGTCGATGGTCAAGGCGATGGCGTCCGCGTTGCGCGCGCCGGCGGGCAGGCGCGTCCAGTTCGGACCGAGCAGCGACGTGCGCGGCAGCAGACCGGCCACCGTGAAAACAGCGTGATTCGCGAAGATCGCTGCGAGCCACCACGGCCATGCGCGCGGCGCGACGAGCCACGCGGCCAGCACCAGCACGTGCCATGCGGCGGTCGCGGTGAGCATCGCGGGATAGCCGGTTTCGGGCCAGCGGCGCAGCCGTGCCGCGCGAGCGTCATGCGGCGTGTCGTGGGGCGTGGAGAGTGGATTCATAAAACGTGCTTCCGGTAATTGCGCGGCTTGATCAGGCGCCGCGAAGGCGCCGCGCGCAACGTCGAACGATACCATTGATGCGCGAGCCGCCGCGACCGCGGACAGGAACGGCAATGAAAGCGCGGCGTCAGGGCAATGCGCTCGCGTCGCGGGCATTTGTGATCGACCCTGCGCTGCGGTAACGTACGAGGCAGTGGCGCCTCGCCGCCGGCAAACAGGGAGACATGTTGTGACAGTGACGGGAATCAGAAAGGTAGCTTTGGTAACGGGCGCGGGCAGCGGCATCGGCCGCGCATGCGCGCTGCGCCTCGCGGAGCACGGCTATAGCGTGGTGCTCGCGGGTCGTCGACGGGCGGCGCTCGAAGCCGTGGTCGAAGCGGCGCACGCGCTCGGCGGCGAAGCGCTGGCCGTGCCCTGCGATGTGACCGACGCGGACAGCGTCGCCGCCTTGTTCGACACGATCCGCGAGCGCTATGGCCGGCTCGACGTGCTGTTCAACAACGCGGGCCGCAACGGCTCGCCGGTGGACATCGACGAACTCGCCATCGACGAATGGCGCTCGGTGGTCGACACGAATCTGACCGGCGTGTTTCTCTGCACGCGCGCTGCGTTCGGTCTGATGAAAACGCAGAACCCGCGCGGCGGGCGCATCGTCAATAACGGTTCGATTTCGGCGCATGCGCCGCGGCCCAACAGCATTGCCTACACGGCCACCAAGCACGCGATTACCGGCCTCACGAAAGCCGTGTCGCTCGACGGCCGCAAGTACGACATCGTCTGCGGTCAGATCGACATCGGCAATGCGGCAACGGAAATGGCCGAGCGCATGGCGCGCGGCATCCCGCAGGCGAACGGCGAGATTGCGGTCGAACCGTTGATGGACGTCCAGCATGTCGCCGACGCCGTGCTGCATATGGCGCAGTTGCCGCTGTCCGTGAACGTGCAGTTCATGACGATCATGGCGAGCAAGATGCCGTTCGTCGGACGCGGTTGAAGGCGTCATGAGCGATCTTCGTTCCGCGCCTGTTGAGTCGTCCCAAGCGCTTGAAGCGCTCGAAGCCGTTAGCGCATCGCACACGCTCGACGACCTTCACGACTTCGTGCAACGTTACCCGCGCCTGTTCGTGCTGACCGGCGCGGGCATCAGCACGGACTCCGGCATTCCCGGCTATCGCGACGACAACGGCGAATGGAAGCGCTCGCCGCCCATCACGCTGCAGGAGTTCCTCGGCGATGATGCGATGCGCCGGCGCTACTGGGCGCGCAGCATGGTCGGCTGGCCGGTCGTCGCGCAGGCGCAGCCGAACGCCGCGCATACGGCGCTCGCGCGTCTCGAAGCCGCCGGTCATGTGCCGACGCTCGTCACGCAAAACGTCGACGGTTTGCATCAGCGCGCGGGCAGCCGCCAGGTGATCGAGTTGCATGGCGGAATCGACGGCGTTATTTGCCTGGATTGCGGAACGCAGCATTCGCGTGCGTCGATCCAGCAGACGCTGGAAGCGGACAACCCCGCGCTGCGCAGCGTCACCGCCGAAGCCGCCGCCGATGGCGACGCGCATCTCGAATGGCACGCGCTCGAAACGTTTCGCGTGCCGGCGTGCGCGAATTGCGGCGGTTTGCTGAAACCGGCCGTGGTGTTCTTCGGCGAAAGCGTGCCGCGCGAGCGCGTGGAAGCGGCGTCGCATGCGCTCGATGCCGCGAACGCGGTGCTCGTGGTCGGCTCGTCGCTGATGGTCTATTCCGGTTACCGCTTCTGCGTATGGGCGCAAAAACAGCGCAAGCCGATCGCGGCGATCAATCTCGGGCGCACGCGCGCCGATCCGCTTTTGTCGGTGAAAATCGCGGCGCCGTGCGCCGATATGCTGACCGCTCTGGCCGGCCGCCTCGCGGTAGATTGAGCGGCGCACGCCAACGCCTACGCTATCGAGCCAACGCCATTCATTCAATGGAAACGCCATCCTCATGACCGAACCTCTTCCGTCGATGCGGCAACATTCGCCGGCCGCCGAACGCAACCGCGAACCGATACTCGCGGTGTTGCGCACGGTGCTGCCCGCCACGGGCCGCGTGCTCGAAATCGCGAGCGGCACCGGTCAGCACGCGCTCTGCTTTGCCCGCGCGCTGCCCGGCCTCGACTGGCAACCGAGCGACGCCGACGCGGAAGCGCGCGAGTCGATTGCCGCATGGATGGCACACGACGCGCCGCCCAACCTGCGCGCGCCGCGCGCGCTCGACGTGCATCAGCCGGAGTGGGACGTCGGCGCGCTGGACGCCGTCGTGTGCATCAACATGATCCACATTTCGCCGTGGAGCGCCGCGCAGGCGTTATTCGCAGGCGCGAGCCGCTATCTCGTGGATGGCGGTGTACTGTATCTGTACGGCCCATACAAACGCGGCGGCGCACACACGGCGCCGAGCAACGAAGCTTTCGATCGCCAATTGCGAAGCCGCGATCCTTCGTGGGGCGTGCGCGATATGGAGGCGGTGGTGGCGCTCGGGGCATCGGCGGGATTTGAATGCGACGAGCCGATCGCGATGCCGGCCAATAATTTCAGCCTCGTATTCAGGAAGCGCGCCGCGCAAGCCGGCCAGACACGGTGACTGCGCGCAATCGGCGCGATCCGTGACAGCGGCGAGAGCGGCGGGAGCGGCCAAAAGCGCGGCCAAAGCGAACCCAAAGCGCGCCTTTGCTTGCCCGATAACAAGCGGCGAACCGGCATTTCTTTTATGCTTTCACCCTCGACGTCCGGCCGACGTTCATTCCGGCGCGGCGTCACGACACTTTTTGGACACTGGAGAATTCACATGGGCAAACAGGCAATCGGCGTAGTGGGGCTAGCGGTCATGGGCCGCAACCTGGCGCTCAACATCGAGAGCCGCGGCCACGCGGTGTCGGTCTACAACCGTAGCCGTGAAAAGACCGACGAACTCATCGCCGAATATCCGGACAAGAAGCTGGTGCCGGCGTTCACGCTCGAAGAGTTCGTCGAATCGCTCGAAAAGCCGCGCCGCATTCTGCTCATGGTGAAGGCAGGCGAGCCGACCGACGCCACCATCGCATCGCTCAAGCCGCTGCTGGAGAAGGGCGACATTCTGATCGACGGCGGCAACACGCATTTCACGGACACAATTCGCCGCAATCAGGAACTGGCGAAGGCCGGTCTGCATTTCATCGGCACCGGCGTGTCGGGCGGCGAGGAAGGCGCGCTGAAAGGCCCGTCGATCATGCCGGGCGGTCAGCGCGACGCCTACGATCTGGTCGCACCGATTCTCACCGAAATCGCCGCGAAAGCGCCGGACGGCGAGCCGTGCGTCGCCTACATGGGCCCGGACGGCGCCGGCCATTTCGTGAAGATGGTGCACAACGGCATCGAATACGGCGACATGCAGCTGATCGCGGAAAGCTACGCGGTGCTCAAGCAGGTGGCCGGCCTGTCGAACGAAGAACTCGGCAAGGTCTATACCGAATGGAATCAGGGCGAGCTCGACAGCTATCTGATCGAAATCACGTCGAAGATCTTCAGCAAGAAGGACGAAGAAACCGGCAAGGATCTCGTCGACGTGATTCTGGATCGCGCGGCGCAGAAGGGCACCGGCAAGTGGACGAGCCAGAACGCGCTCGACCTCGGCGCGCCGCTGCCGCTGATCACCGAAGCGGTGTTCGCGCGCGTGCTGTCGTCGCTGAAAAGTCAGCGCGTGGCCGCGAGCAAGGTGCTGGACGGCCCGAAGGCGAAGCCGCTCGGCGCCGAGCGCGAGGCGTTCATCGAGTCAGTGCGCCGTGCGCTCTACTTGAGCAAGGTCATTTCGTACGCGCAAGGTTTCGCGCAACTGCGCGCGGCGTCGGAAGAGTACAAGTGGGACCTGGACTTCGGCACGATCGCGAAAATTTTCCGCGCCGGCTGTATCATCCGCGCCCGCTTCCTGCAGAAGATCACGGACGCCTACACGAAAGACAAGGCCATCGCCAATCTGCTGCTCGATCCGTACTTCCGCGACATCGCGAGCAACTACCAGACGGCGTTGCGCGAAGTGGTGGTCGCGGCGATCAATGCGGGCGTGCCGGTGCCGGCTTTCGCGTCGGCGATTGCGTATTTCGACGCTTATCGCTCCGAGCGGCTGCCCGCGAACCTCGTCCAGGCGCAGCGCGACTTCTTCGGCGCGCACACGTTCGAGCGCGTCGACAAGCCGGGTAGCTTCCACGCGAACTGGAGCTGAACCTGCGGGCCGATGGAACGGCGCGGACGGCTTGAATCGCTTGAAACGCGCCGCCGCGCGCGCGTGCTGTAAGGGCGCACGCGGCGGCGCAGCGTTTGAATTCGCTGTGCCGCTATTGTTGCCCCAGGCTATCGACGGGATAGATCAGCGGCAATTTCAGACGCGGACTATTGCAATTTGCGGAATAGAGTTTCGTCGTTTTAGGGGTTTCCCCTAGATGACCGGCCTCCTAAACTTCTGTTCAAGCGCAAGGGACAACAAACCCGGAAGCGCATCACAACAAGTTCTGGAGGTTTTACATCATGAAGACGATCATCTCTGCCGCTGTTATCGCCGCCGCTCTGGCCGCTCCCGTTGCTTCGTTTGCTCAATCGAACCAGCCGGTCACGCGCGCTCAAGTCCGCGCCGAACTGGTCCAGCTCGAAAAGGCAGGCTACAACCCGGTCGGCGATCATGTCGACTACCCGGCAAACCTGCAAGCTGCTCAAACGCGTGTGAACGCTGCGAACGGCACCGCCCAAGCTTCGGCTCAAGTCGCCGACAGCGGCTACGGCGCACCGATCGCCGGCAGCTCGCAAGCAGGCCGCGCAGTCACGACGGATCGCAACTCGGTTTATTTCGGCAACTAATTGCCGGGTTGGACGAAGCGTCGCCGGCTGTAGAGGCGCTTAAGCAAAAAAACGCCGCCAGGTTTTCCGCCTGGCGGCGTTTGCCGTTTACCGGTTCCTCAGCGCGCGATCCGCGTGGGCGCTTGGTAAACCGCCAAGACCAAAACCGCCCAATCCGCCGATTCAACGAGTCGGCAAGTGCGGAATCGCTTCGTTGCTCGTCAGGTTGAGTTGGTGCATCTGCCGATGCGCCTTGTTCAGATGCGCCTGCGCCGCAACACGTTGCGCCTCCAGTTGCGACACTTCCTTGCGCACCTGATGCTGCCGGTTCGACGCCGCCTGTTCCTGCACGCTGCGTCGCTGCAGATCGCTGCGCAGCCGTTCCGCTTCGGCTTCCGAGCGCGCGATCATGCGGGCCAACTGCTCGTTCTGCGCCTCGAGTTGCGCGCGGCGCGTTTCGCAATCGGACAGCCGGGTCGCCTGGTCCTCGAAATGACGGAACGCGGCTTCGGCGGCTTCCAGATCCGCCGCTTTCAGCGCGCGCCACAACGCGCCGTCCTGATACAGCGCGACGTAGTACACCAGTTCCTTCCCGTGAAACAGCAGGCTGACCGAGTAGGCAAAGCTGCGGAACACGCGAAACGGCGTGAGCGCTTCTTCTTCGGCGAGCCATTCGACTTCGGCGGTATTGGCCATCTGCACGCCGCGCGCGCTGACCTGCGAGGGCACCGTCTGCACGGGCCGCAAGGCGAGCACCGGGCGCGGCCCGCTGCGGGCCACGGCGGCGTGTGCCGCATTGGAACCCGCGCCGGCGCCAGGATTCGGCGCAAGACCGTCATCCGGGGACGACTCCGCGGACGCCAGATTCGGCGATGCGTCATCGTGCGCGTCAGTGGGCGAATCGGATGCGGCGGGATGGCTCTGCGGGACCCTCACGACATGCGATGGACCGGTCAGCACGCTACGGCGGTTCAGGAGACTTTTCACGGCGGTTCCTCCAGTTGACTCGCCCGAAACGACCAGACGACGCCGGCAATCAAGCGTTCCGGCTAACTGGCGGATTGGGCGGTGAGCGAAATGCGGAAGCCCGGTGGCGTAGGCCGATGGATGACGCAGGTTCCATCGGGCTCGCCGGGCTGCGCGTCGACGCGGACCTCGCGTGCGAGCGCAGCGTCAATGCAGCGTGCGTTGCCGGCCGATGTCGTCGAATAGCGCGCGGCTCGGTTCGAGCGCGAGCAGCCATGATTCGTCGTAGCCGCTGAGATTGTCGAGCGCCTCGCGCAGCCGCTCGATCGCGACGGCGGGAATCTCGACGCGCGCCTCGACGCCGCTCGCGAGTCCGGCGATGCTCGCAAGCTGTACGAGCGCGTCGGCCGCTTCGGCGACGTCGGCGGCGAAAATCAGATGCATGTTCAGCAACTCGGCCAGTCCCGGCGACGCGGCGACGTCGTCGACGCTGAGTTGCACGGCCAGAAAGGTGGCGTTGTTCATCCTCAACTCCTTGCGGGACCCGGTCGTTTGCGCCTGCGCCACGCAGGCGCAGCAAAGTTGAGTATAGATGAGGGTCCAAAGGTTTCAATGCTCACACGATTGCGCCGAACGGGGCGCGGTATCGGCGAGACGCGTGCGCGACGCGACTTATAATGGCCGTTCGAAATCGCGGCGCTCGCAGTGGCTCGCAGCAGCTCGGACGGCTGCCGCTTCGGGCTCGAACATCGAACCGCGGCCCAACAGCGGCTGAATCCGCGCCGTCCTTTAACCCGTGCCCTTGGGACCATGAAGATCATTCGCAGCAGGAGCTTCACCGCGACGCGCGCCTGGGGCGCGCTCGACATCGCCAATATGGGCGGCATCACCACGCGTCTGCATTGGACCGATCAGCCGTACAAGTGGCACGTCAACGACGGCGAGGAAGTGTTCGCCGTGCTGGACGGCCGCGTCGAGATGCGCTATCGCGAAGATGGCGTCGAACAGGCGGCGATTCTGGAAACGGGCGATGTGTTCTACGCATCGGTCGGCACCGAGCATGTCGCGCATCCGCTTGGCGCCGCGCGGATTCTCGTGGTCGAGGCCGAGGGCAGCGTTTGAGTGCCGCGGGATCAGCGGCACGCGGAATGCTAGAGGCATCGATTGAAGTCGATCGAATCACAAGATTGAATCAAAAAATGTCGAGGAAAATCACATGACGAGACCAAGGCAATCGACGGGGACTTCATCGGTCGCGACCCGTCTGCTGGCGGCCGCCGGGCTGGCCGTGATACTCAACGGCTGCACGAGCATGCCGTGGGACAGCACGCCGTTCTACGGCAACAACCAGGCGCGACCGACCACGCTCAGCACGGTGCCCGTGCCGGCCGGTTTCTACCGCGTCAATCAGGGCGATACGCTCGCCGGCATCGCATCCGCATACGGGCATAGGCCGCAGGACCTCGCGACCTGGAACGGCCTGCCGGTGAACGCGGCTGTCGCGCCCGGACAGGTGCTGCGCGTCGCTCCGCCGATGGCCTCCGGCAGCGTCGTCGCGCCGCCCGCGAGCGTCGCGCCGAATGCGGGTGCGGGTGCGGGTCCAGGCGGCCAGACGGCGCCGGGTGCGCCGACTGCCTCCGCCGGACCGCAGCAAGGCGTGCTGCAATGGCCGTTGCGCGGCCCGGTTCTAAAGACGTTTGCGCCGGGCAAGTCGAACGGCATCGTGATCGGCGGACGTCCCGGCGATCCGGTCAAGGCGGCCGCCACCGGCCGCGTGGTCTACGCGGGTTCGGGCATCGAGGCGTATGGCCCGCTCATCATCATCAAGCATGACGACTCGCTGATCACGGCGTATGGGCAGAACAGCACGCTGCTCGTGAAGGAAGGCGATGCGGTCGCGCAAGGGCAGACCATCGGCGAAGTCGGTGTGGACGGCCGCGGCGTCGGCTCCGTCCAGTTCGAGGTTCGCCAGAACGGGCAGCCGGTCGATCCGCTCGCGTGGCTGCCGAAGCCGGGCGGCTGAGCAAGCCCGGGCCGGGCTGACCTGCGGCGGCGCGCGCTCGCGCTCACGCGGCTCTGCGAGCGCCGTGCAAATTGAATACACTGTGTGGCTCACAAGCCGGCGCCCGATCCGTGCTTCTCGCCACGGCGAGCAGCATGAGCAATACGAGCGGCGCCGGCCGCCCGTCATGGCTTCTCACTCGAAAGACGCACTGGGACACACAATGATCGATCTGCGCAGCGATACCGTAACCCGTCCGACTCCGGCGATGCTCGCGGCCATGTCGGCCGCCGAAACAGGCGACGACGTCTGGGGCGACGACCCCACCGTGCTGCGTCTGCAAGCCACACTCGCCGAACGCACTGGCAAGGAAGCGGGCCTGTTCTTCCCGAGCGGCACGCAAAGCAACCTCGCGGCGTTGATGGCGCATTGCGCGCGCGGCGACGAATACATCGTCGGCCAGTTGGCGCACACGTACAAATACGAGGGCGGCGGCGCGGCGGTGCTCGGCAGCATCCAGCCGCAGCCGCTCGAAAATGCCCCTGACGGCTCCATTCCGCTCGAAAAAATCGCGGCCGCGATCAAGCCGATCGACAACCACTTCGCGCGTACGCGGTTGCTGGCGCTGGAAAACACCATCGGCGGAAAGGTGCTGCCGGAGAGCTACGTCGCGCAAGCCGTTCAGCTTGCGCGCCAACATGGTTTGTCGGCTCATCTCGACGGCGCGCGCGTGTTCAACGCGGCGGTTGCGTCGGGCAAGCCGGTCGCGGCGTTGTGCGAGCCGTTCGATTCGGTGTCGATCTGTTTTTCGAAGGGACTGGGCGCGCCGGTCGGCTCGGTGCTGGTCGGCAGCCGCGCGCTCATTGACGTCGCGCACCGCTGGCGCAAGGTGCTCGGCGGCGGCATGCGTCAGGCCGGCGTGCTCGCGGCGGCTTGCCTATACGCGCTCGATCACAACGTCGAGCGTCTCGCCGACGACCACGCGAACGCCGCGCATCTGGCAGCGGGGCTCGAAACGATCGGTCAGGTGAAGGTGCAGTCGGTGGCGACCAACATGGTGTTCGCGCAGTTGCCGCAGCAGCATTGCGCGCCGCTCGAAGCGTGGCTCAAGGAGCGCGGCATCCTCACGCAGATGCTCTACGCATCGCGCTTCGTCACGCACAAGGACGTGTCGCGCGACGACATCGACACGTTTATCGCGGCGGTGAAGGACTATTTCGCCGCGCGTTGATTGTGCCGGGGCGCGCTTAGGCTGAACGCCTGCCGCGCGCCCGTTTCTATTTCGCCGACGTTTTCACATGCACGCCCGCGCGATGCGACGGCGCCAGAAGCCGCAAACCGCTCGCGAGGCTCGCCGCGCCGGCAAAGAAAGCGCCGGCGCCGAGCGCGAGCGTCGGGCCATGCCGGCCCGCCACGCTGAAGCTCAACGCGACTAGCGCCGCGCCCGTGGTCTGCCCGAGCAGCCGCGCGGTCGCGACGATGCCGCTCGCGCCGCCGCTGCGCTCGGGCGGCGCGCTCGCCATCAGCGCTTTCAGATTCGGCGATTGAAAAAAGCCGAAACCCGCGCCGCAAATCGCCATGCGGATGCCGATATCGAACACATGCGGGTGCACCGGCAACAGCGCGAGCGACGCCATGCCCGCCGACATCACCGCGAGCCCGATCGCGCCCAGCAGGCCGGGCGGATAGCGATCCGACAGACTGCCCGCGAGCGGCGCGGCCAACGCGACGACAACCGGCCACGGCGTCATCAGAAAGCCGGTTTCCACCTGGCTGCGATGCAGCACATCCTCGAAATAGAACGGCAGCGACACGAACGCGAGCCCTTGCGCGGCGAACGAGCAGACCGCCGTCACCGCCGACAGCGCGAACACTGGCCGCTTGAACAGATCGACGGGAAGCATCGGCGCGGGGTGGCCGGCTTCGCGGCGAATCAGCAGCGCGCCGAAGATGAGCGCGATCACCGCGGCGCCCAGCACGAGTTGCGTCGACGCGCGCTGCGCGCCTTCGCCGAGCGCGAAGATCAAGGCGGCGAACGTGATGACGTTCAGTAGCGCGGCAACGGGATCGAAACCGTGCGTGCCGCGCTCCGTGTGCGGCAGCGCGGGCCACGCGAAAGCCAGCGCGAGCACGCCGAGCGGCACGTTGACCGCGAACAGCCACGGCCACGAGGCAACCGACAGAATCAGCGACGCCACCGTCGGCCCGACCGCGAACGATACGCCGACGATCAGCGCATTGGTGCCGAGGCCGCGTCCGAGCCGATGCGGCGGATACAGGAAGCGGATCAGCGCGGTGTTCACGCTCATGATCGCGCTCGCGCCGAGGCCTTGCAGCACGCGCGCGCCGGCGAGCATGGGCAGGGTCGGCGCCAGCGAGCACGCGAGCGAAGCCAGCGTGAACAGCGCAATGCCGCCGATATAAATCCGCCGATGCCCGACGATGTCCCCAAGCGCGGCGAGCGGCAGCAGCGTCGCGACCATCGCGAGCTGGTATGCGTTGATGATCCACACCGATGCCGCGGGCGCCGCGTGCAGATCCGCGGCGATCGCGGGCAGCGCTGTGTTGGCGATCGCGGTGTCGAGCGTGGCGAGCGCGACCGCGAGCATGATCGCGGCCATCGCGCGGCGGTTGGCGGCGGACATGGGGGCATCCGCGGGAAAGGGCGGTGCGGATGCGGCGCTGAGTCTATCGGACACGGGTTGCTCGTCGGAGATAGGCACGTCGACGCGCCGCATATCGGCGATGCGGCGCGCGAGGGGCAAGACCAGGTGAACAGCAGGAGCGCGGGCCGGCCGGAGGAACGATCAAACGAGGACAAGGCACCGCGCGGCGAATGTAGCGATTGTTACAGAGACGCGGAAATCGTGCAGAGCCGCGCATGGGTCGTAAGCCGTATGAAATCCAGTGCAGACGCAACTAACTGTCAGCCCCGTCGGGCGTCTTCGAATCGGTGGGCGCCGGCGCTCACGCGTTACGCACGGCGAAGAATGTTGATGCGCGCGATCGCTTGACAGTCACATCGCCTGGCAGATGAAGCCGCGATTCGATCACATTGCCACTTCGGATCCTCGCGTGCTCGCGCCCTCGTGCCAGCGCCAAAAAAATAATCGCAAGTGTCACGCGATCCACGTCGCATGATGTCACGCTCGCGTTGCCCGCCTTCACACTTTGACATCACCGTCGATAACAGCCCGATGCACGCGCACAGTGCCCAACAGCGCGCGCGTTGCACCGCGCCCGTGCGTCAAAGCGGGCGTTCCGACAGATAGCCGCGCGCGCAGGCGGGCATGGCATGTGCGTGACCCGCACCCGCGCTCGCCGGCATCCGGGAGTCGTAAAATGTCCTACTCTGATTCTTAACCCGCCTGACCGGCACGCGCCTCCCGTCCGTCATCTGTGCGGTTCGCGCATGTCGCAGCGCTTTTACCGGAGGCTTCGATGACAGCCGTCGATCTGGAATTCGACCAGCTCAACAGTACCGTCGACGCGCTACGGCGCTCAATTTCCAATCGCATGATGTACGGCGTCGGCAAGGACGCCGTCACCGCGCATCCGCATGACTGGCTGCATGCCGCGGCGCTTGCCGTGCGCGACCGGCTCGTCGCGCGCTGGATGAAAACCACGCGCCTGCAATACGAACAGGACGTGAAGCGCGTCTACTACCTGTCGATGGAATTCCTGATCGGCCGGACCTTCACGAATGCGTTGCTCGCGCTCGGCATCCACGATCAGATGAAGGAAGCGCTCGCGAGTCTCGGCGTCGACATGGACGCGCTGACCGACATCGAGCCCGACGCCGCGCTCGGCAACGGCGGCCTCGGCCGGCTGGCCGCATGCTTTCTCGATTCGATGGCCACGCTCGGTATTCCGGGCTTCGGTTACGGCATCCGTTATGAATACGGGATGTTCCGTCAGGAGATCGTCGATGGCGAGCAGGTCGAGGCGCCGGATTACTGGCTGCGCGCCGGCAATCCGTGGGAATTTCCGCGACCCGAGATCAAGTACACCGTGCATTTCGGCGGACGCACCGTGCAGCGCGGCGATCAGGTCGAATGGATCGACACCGAGCATGTGAACGCCACCGCGTATGACACGGTGATTCCAGGCTACGCGACCGACGCCACCAACACGCTGCGCCTGTGGTCCGCGCGCGCCACCGACGAGCTCGACCTCGGCGCGTTCAACCGCGGCGACTATCGCAATGCGGTGGACACGAAGAACATGTCGGAGAACGTATCGCGGCTGCTGTATCCGGACGACTCCACGCCGGCCGGCCGCGAACTGCGTTTGCGGCAGGAGTACTTCTTCGTTTCGGCGACCATGCAGGATCTGATTCGCCGCTATCAGCGCACGCACAGCACGTTCGGGCGCTTTTCCGAAAAGGTCGCGGTGCATCTGAACGATACGCACCCAGTGCTGGCGATTCCCGAACTGATGCGCTTGCTCGTGGACGTGCATCATCTGCCGTGGGACAAGGCGTGGAAACACGTCACGCAGATTTTCTCGTACACGAATCACACGCTGATGCCCGAGGCGCTCGAAACGTGGGACGTCGAAATGCTGTCGCGTTTGTTGCCGCGGCATCTCGAGATCATCTTCGAGATCAATGCCGGTTTTCTCAAGCATGTGAGCGAGCAGTCGGGTCACGACGCGGAGATGATCCGCCGCATTTCTCTTGTCGATGAATACGGACAGCGGCGCGTGCGCATGGCGTATCTGGCGATTGTCGCGAGCCACAAGGTGAACGGCGTGTCGAAGCTGCATTCGCAACTGATGACGCGCGACATCTTCGCCGACTTCGCGCGCATTTATCCAGACCGCTTCACGAATGTGACGAACGGCATTACGCCGCGGCGCTGGTTATCGCAGGCGAGTCCGTCGCTGTCGTCGCTGATCGATCAGAAGATCGGCACGCATTGGCGCGGCAATCTGTTCGAACTCGCGCAATTGCGCGAACTGCGTAGCGATAGTGAGTTCATCGAAGCATTTCGTGAGGCCAAGCGGCAGAACAAGTTGCGGCTCGTGCAGCGGCTCGCGCATCATACGAAGCTGCATTTCAATCCCGACGCGCTGTTCGATCTGCAGGTGAAGCGCATCCACGAATACAAGCGGCAATTGCTGAACGTGCTGCATGTGATCGTGCGCTACAACCAGATTCGCGCGAATCCGGAGCGCGACTGGGTGCCGCGCGTGGTGATGTTCGCGGGCAAGGCCGCGTCCGCTTACCGGATGGCGAAGACGATCATCAAACTGATCGGCGATGTGAGTCAGAAGGTCAATCACGATCCGCTGATTGGCGACCGTCTCAAGGTGGTGTTCGTGCCGAACTACGGCGTGAGCGTGGCGGAACTGATCATTCCGGCCGCCGATTTGTCCGAGCAGATTTCGATGGCCGGCACGGAAGCATCGGGCACCGGCAACATGAAGCTCGCGCTCAACGGGGCATTGACGATCGGCACGATGGACGGCGCGAACATCGAAATCTGCGACGCGGTGGGCCGCGAGAATATTTTCATCTTCGGCCATACCGCGGACGAGGTGGACGATCTGCGCGCGAGCGGCTACCGTCCGCGCGAAGTGTACGAGCAGAACGCCGAATTGCGCATGGCGCTCGACCAGATTCGCGGCGGCTACTTCTCACCCGACGACCCGCTGCGTTTCTCCGATATTTTCCACACGCTGGTGGATTGGGGCGATCACTACATGGTGCTCGCCGATTTCGCGGCGTTCGCGAAGGCGCAAAACGAAGTGGACGCGCGTTTCGTCGACAAGCGCGCGTGGACGGAAAGCGCGATTGAGAATGTCGCGGGCATGGGGCAGTTTTCGTCGGATCGGACGATCGCTGAGTATGCTCGGGAGATATGGCGGGTGAATCCGCTTAGTTTGGGGTGAGGGGGGGTTGGTTGGGCGCGGGTTGTGGGTTGCGCGTGCGGGAAAGAACGAGGCTGAACTGCACCCCCAAGGTTGGACAGCGAACTGAGCTTTGGGGTGCTTTTCGTGAGGAGGCACAGCGAGCAGCTAAAGGCATACCGACACCACGCATGACCACGCGCGGTTGAAGCTCACGTGAAGAGCCCCGCCGAAGCGGGGCCAACATTTACTTGATAGATCGGCTATGCGGTGTGATCCGTGGATCGTCGCAAAGCCGTTCGCAACCACCTTTACACAAAGGCACAAGCTCAATTGAGATTTGATGCAGGTTCAAAGTGCCGTCCTCGTTTTTTACCATTTCGTTGGTAAAGACCTTTGGCTCAATCAGAACGTTCTGTGGATTAATCCCTAACTGGACTAAATAAGATTTCACGAGTTCGCCGCGCTCGCTTTTTAATCTTTCGCGATCCTTCTCTCCAACGTATGCACCCGCAATGATTACGGCCTGGATGTCGACGTCAGGCCATTTTTTTGCTTCCAGTACGATGTTGGCAATTGATAATCTATCTCTGTTCGTTAGCTCGACGGCGTTAAAGGGAAGTCGTGTTTCCATTGACTCGCTGATCGTGCATGCCCGTGCTTGCATCGACAGGAAAGTCGTAGCCACTGCAATGGAGATAAAACATGTGGATATTAGTTTTTTCATCGCGCTACTGTCTTGTCAAAGGTCGCAATATAGCCCGCAATACTATCGGCGTTCCGTATCGCCTTGTCGCGGTTCCCCAATGCGAAAGCATGCATCCCGCTTTCAGTGTTGCCGTACATGATATCGTCGGAGTTGAACGTGTCGGTGAAGTGCGTGCATTCGTGTATCAGCGTCTTGACCTTCGCACCGTGCCACAACTCGCCGTTGGAATCCGTGCAGAAAGCACTATAGATCGCAATAACGCGCTTCTCTGAATCGGGCTTACACACGCCGGCCCGATTCTGTCCGTTATCAGGTACAACGGAGCAGGTAAGATTTCTGTTTGAGGCGTCATCCCAGCGGACAATTTTCTCGGGCACTAGCTCTTGCATTGCCGCGAGCAAGCGCGGGAGTCTGGCGGCCAGGGTGCTTCGAATTTCATCGTCTGCACGACCGAAATAGGTTTTAGCGCGGGCCTGCTCGTTCGCATCCCATTGTGCTACCGCCGCAATACGATCCTTGATTAATGTGAGCCCTGCATCGCGCGCTCGCATAACGGTTTCGGCGAATTGCTTATTCGTCATGTTCGAGCATATGGGCACTGTATTGATCGTGACATGAACCATCGAATCCGGATTCGTATTGGCGATTGCTGTATCGTGGACCGTTACCCACTCTGCATCATCGGACATGCTTGCTTCTCCACTTGAAATTGCGGGGCGAAATCTTCTGCGTTTCTATGTGATCCGTTTGGCCGTTACGGTTCGTGGTTGCCGCTATGACGCGGTCTCCATCAACGACGATCCGATATGGCATGCTCCCAATCGGGCGGGGATACCGACCGGAAGTCGCGTTAGAGGCTCAGGATAATTTCGAGTGTTAGCCGGCGCGCGTCTTCGGTGGCGATTCGTTGCGTCATTCCGCGTGAGTCCGTTACTCCACTCGCTATGACCTCGGAACCAATACGGACGCGATAGGGCACGTTCTCGAACGGTTCACCGGCGCTATTCCTGAGTGTGTATTGCTGGTCATAGATAGAAGTCGTTGGAGCTAGCGTCGGCGCGGCCGGGGCCTCACCTTTGCTGTCGGAATAGAACGCATTGGACGAACCTGCGGCAAGAACAAAATTCCTACCGCATGGGCATAGAACGCGGTCCAGGTCCTTCACATATGGGGAGCCGTCATCCATCCAGTTGCTTGCAGTGCCGTAGATTGGCCATCCGCCTTTGCAGTTTCCGCACGTCGCATGGTTTTCCTTGCGCGCGTACATCCTGCCTTGTTCGTTATAGAAGTCACTACGGCCAATAACTTCTCCGCCTGTCGTGGTGCGGTCTCCATCTGCTACAAGTCGATCAAACATGCTTGTCTCCTGTTCGGTGCGCTACTTCAAGCCCTAGTTGTTGGCTCTCTCTCGTCCATCACCGCTTGACTACCATCGCTATACGTCACGACATCGCCAACGCACGCTAGCGGAAAGCCGTCGATGCAAACCTCCGAACCACTAGTAACGCATCCGCCGCGCTCCGTGCGCGCACCGATCGTCGCGAATGCATACGTCGTTCCCCTTGCGATCTTCCTGATTCGACATTCCCATACATCCGAAACCAACGAAGACGCCGGCCGTGCGGCTACCGGCTACGACAGGGCGATGTTTTGGCCCTGATTGACCATGCTCGCGCGGTACTTGCGCAGCGCGATATAGGACTGGTCTGAAAACGGGGAAATGGGCGAAACAGAGGCCGCGTCGGCACGACGCGAAGGCATTTAACGTGACTTGCGACAAATTCCGCCCAATGAGGCGAAATATTTGAAGGTATGTTTATCCGGGTAACCCGAGCTCGGGCAAAGGAACTGCACCCCAAAGGTCGGAAACCGATCCGACGTTGGGGTGTCTTTCATGACCAAGCGCACCCAATACCTAGAAGTAAGGATGGCGAATCAGTACGTAGCCGGAGCGGCCAGTACGACGCTACTTTTACGACGCTATGGAAAGAGCGCACGGCATTACGTCGGTGAATAACAACCCACCACATCCACCGACGCACGGCCTTTCTTTTGCCTAAAACACCACCCTCAAGGCGTCAACTTCTCAACCGTCTCCCGCGCATAAAGCCCCAACTGAGCGTGCGGAAAATCGAACAGCACGTCGATGTTCTGCATACCCATCAGACCGATCACGATGCGGTTTGCCCCCGGTTGCGCCTTGACGATGGTGACTTGCGCGTCGTCGTAGCGATGCACCCACTTGCCCGAACCAATCGCCGCGTTGTAGTTGCCTTGAATGAGCACCTTGCCAGGGCTGTCGTCGCCGGTCCAGTTCGGCGCCGTATCGGTTTCGACGCGGATCATGCCAGTGGTTGCCGTGGCAAACACCAGCGGCGCGCAAAACGTCGTCTTGTCGCCGACATTGACGCAGCCTCGCGGCCACTGCAACGCGCCGTCTTTCGATACCGTCATCGGCACCATCGTGTAGTCCTTCGTGATCGCGCTCGACGGGCTCAGCAGCAAGTACGGTTTCGCGAAACTGGCATGCACCACATAGCGTTCGCCGATGTGGCCGACGAGCGCGCGCAGCGGTTGCGTGCAACAGGTGTCGTCCGGTTGCGCGGCGCCCACGCCGAACAGTCCGGAGAAGGCCCAGCCGAACTCGCCGGTGTAGCCGTCCATCGCGACGCAGCGTTTGGCGTTGGCCTGGCAACTGACGGCGTCCACGGCCTGTGCGTCGACCTTTACCGCGTTCGATCCCGCGACGCTCATCGGCACTTTCACCGTGGCGCCCGAAATTTGCGCGCCGTTCGCGAGCAGCAGTGTGCTCGCCGGCGCGGCGCTCGGATAGTCCGAACCGGGCAGCACCGACTTCAGCACACGCACGCCTTGCGTGCCCGTATCGAGTGCGACGTAGACCGGCTTGCCGTCGAGTTGAACGGGCAGGCCGAGACGCGCGTGGTCTTCATCGGCACGTTCGACGTGCAGCGGAATCAGCACGCCGTCCTTGCCGCCGTTGATCAGCGAAACGCTGGAAGCGGGCGGCGTGGGCGTCGGGAAAGTGGTCGAGCAGCCGCTGAGCGCGGTGAGCGCGCCGGTCGCAAACAGCGCGGCGGCCGTCAAACGGCGCCAATGACGATGCAGACGAAGATGCAGATGCAAGTGCAGATGCCGGCGCGCGGCATAACCAGTGACAGTAAGCAGGGACATGAGACACGCTCGCAAAAAGGCGGTCCCTTGCGAAGGCGATGCATGCGGCTGCTACGCACAGGGAGCGACGCATCGCGAGGCCTGCGAAAGTGAACGCGCGATAACAGGAGCGGCGACTCTAACCGGGCACCGGCGACCACTTGCAAAGATGTGTGAAGGGAAGCGCGGCTCGATGCCGCGGCGATTTGCGTTTAGTGTGACGCCGACGCGCACATCTACCTATGCCGTCGGCCGCTTTAACAAGCCCGCGAGCGCGAGCTTGACATCGGCTTACTCAAACTTTCTGCGTGGCGGAAGCCGAAGCGGCTGCGCCCTTGGCTTCGTTCACGGCCGCGCCGACGCGCTCGACGAAGTCGCGATCGACGCTCGACAGCGCCTCGCGTTCGCCATTGGCCGTTTGCACCATCAGACGGTGCGTGACATCCTGCGTCGCCCACGTGAGCCAGCCGACGACCGCCAGCATCACGCCGCACACGATTCCCACCGGCGCGCGAAGCACGCCGCCGACAATCGCGCCGACGAGCCCCACGACCGAAATCGTAATGGGCAATACCTTGTTCTTCTGCACGGTGATGACCTTCACGCTGACGATGTCGCGCAGCGGGAAAACCTGGCCGGCGGATGAAAGCGCATTGCGGGTGACCGACACGCCGCGATCGTTGAAAGGAGTTTCCATCGAGTCGAATGCAAGCTGTTGCAAAGGGCGCAGCGTACCAGAGTTCGCGTGCGCAGGGCTTGCGCGAGATGCTGGCTTGGTTCGGAAAAGGGCCGGCCCAGAGCGCTGCAACGCCTTCCGACGAACTTCGCGCCTGCCGTTTCTGTCGAAGCAATATAGCGGGAGTTCACATCATGAAGCGGTTTTACGTCAGCGCTACTGTGGCTATCACTGCGATCTTCGCGGCCGGCTGTTCATCGACATGGCCGCCGTCCGCTGAACGAGACACGCGACAGGTTCCACCCACTGCCGCAACCTCCACCACGCCCACCGCGCGCACCGATCAGCACGCGTCTAAGTCCAAACCGAAGCCGCCCGTACTAAGCGTCGGCGTGACCGATCCCGGCACTCAATTGATTCTCCCGTGGTTCCTCGCGGATATCATCAATGCGGTCAACACGCATCAGTCTTTCGGCTCCACGCTCAATACGATGAAACAGGGACTTTGAGCGAGTGGCCCTCAGCCGATAGTCACGCCGCACTCCTTCAATGCCCCCCGCAACCCCAACTGCGGATACGCACTCTCCAACGTGCGCAAATCGGCACGCATCTCCTCGACGATCCAGTCGCGCACATCCGCAACAATCGGCCGCAATGGCCGGTTCGCCGGCGACACCAGGCAGCAGCGCCGACTCGTCACGATGATCTGCTCCTCGGCGGGGACCAGCGCGCGCTGCGATAGCCAGTGCGACACCACGTTCAACCAGCCAAGCGCGATGCCCTGGCCGAGCAGCGCGGCCTGCACGACGATCGCGTAGTCGTTGAAGCTGAGCATGCCCGCGACGCGCCGGCCATGCTGCTCGAACGCGCCAAAGCGGTGATGCCAGCCGCGCTCTTCGTCGTCCATCACGATGACCGTATCGCCATGCTCGCGGCCAGCCTCCGTTTGCGCGGTTTCCTGGTAGCGCGGGTTGCATACGGGCATCAGCGTTTCGGGCATGACGAGCACGCTGTTGTCGTCGATTTCGTCGGCGTGCAGAAAGCGCATGCCGAGATCGACGTCGACCAGCGGCCCGCCGATGCGCCCCGAAATGAGCTGAAACCTCAGATCAATCGACGGAAACGCCTGGTTCAGGCGACTCATGCGCGGCATCAGCCAATGCGTCGTAAAGCCGGTCGACACCGAGAGTGTGACCGACTCCACGCCCGTGGCGCGCGCCTCGATTTCGCGTATCGCGCTCTCTATGCCGTTGAATCCTTCGGAGATCTTGCGATACAGGATGCGCCCGTTCTCCGTCAACTCGATGCCGCCGCGCACGCGCTCGAAAAGGCGCACTCCGATGTGGTCTTCCATGCGCGCGAGCATGCGGCTAACGGCGGGTTGGCTCACATAGAGTTCCTGCGCGGCGCGCGTGAAGTTGCCGCAGCGCGCGGCGGCTTCGAAGACGAACAGCGCATTCGCGCTCGGCAATTTTTTGCGTAGATTCGGCATGACTTCATGTTATGCCCGATCCAACAATTTGGGAATTGCCGCCAAAAAGTTTGCCACCTATATTTTCCCTAACGCAGCCCCTTTAGCGAGAAAAAACGCAATGGACGCACGAGCGAAAACAGGAGTCTCGATCCGGTCGGCAGGCAAGCGCTACGGTCCGGTGGTCGCGCTGGACGACGTTTCGCTCGACATCGCGCCCGGCGAGTTCGTGTCGCTGCTAGGGCCGTCGGGCTCCGGCAAGACGACGCTGCTCGGCATCCTCGGCGGCTTTGTTCAGCCGAGTTCGGGCGCGGTCTGGGTCGGCGAGAATGACATTACATTTGCGCCGCCGCATAAACGCAATATCGGCATCGTGTTCCAGAACTACGCGCTGTTTCCGCACATGACGGTCGGCGAGAACGTGGCATTCCCGCTGCGCGCGCGCCGCGAGCCGAAAGCGGGCTGGGCGAAAAAAGTAGCCGACGCACTCGCGATGGTCGAACTGAGCGGCTTCGAGGCGCGCAACATTAGCCAGCTTTCGGGCGGCCAGCGTCAGCGCGTCGCGCTCGCCAGAGCGATGGTGTTCGAGCCGCAACTCATCCTGATGGACGAACCGCTGTCCGCGCTCGACAAGCAATTGCGCGAGACGATGCAGATCGAGCTGCGGCGTTTGCACCGCAAGCTCGGCGCGACGATCGTCTACGTGACGCACGATCAGCGCGAGGCGCTCACCATGAGCGACCGCGTCGCGGTGCTGAAGAACGGCAAGCTCGTGCAGATCGATACGCCGGAGCGTCTGTACGACCGGCCTTGCGATGCGTTCGTCGCGAGCTTCATCGGCGAGGCGACGCTGCTCGACGTGAGCCGCGCCGGCGACGACGCCGTGCGGCTCGGCGACGCGCTGCTGCGCACCGCCCATCCGTTGCCGCGCGGCGAGCGTCTGCTGCTTGCCGTGCAAACCGAAAAGCTCGTGATCGACGGCGGTTCCGCCGAAGGCGCGAACCGGCTGTCGTGCCGCGTGACCGAAGTGCTGTATCAGGGCGAGAGTTTGCGCGTGTTCGCCGCGCTCGCCGACGGCACCTCGATCAGCTTGCGCCAACCCGGCAATCACGACGCGCGTCGCCGCATTCCATCGCCGGGCGAGCCTATGACTGTGCTGCTCGATCCGCAGGACACCATCGTCGTGCCCGCCTGATTCTTGTCGCCGCCCGCCTAGGCTTACCTCTTGCGCAATTCACGCAACCCTCACAACCCGCAAAGGATGATGCAATGAAGCTCACCGATTTCAAGGTCCTGACGTTCGATGTCGTCGGCACGCTGATCAACTTCGAACAGGGCGTGCTTGCGTCCGTGCGGCGCCTGGGCGGCGCGGCGGCGAAAGACCTCACCGACGATCAGATCTTCGAGCCGTATATGCGCGGACGCGCGAAATATCCGGGGCGCTCCAGTCACGAGATGGCGAACGTCTATCTGTATCTCGCGAAGGAACTCGGCCTGCCCGACGACGCGCAATCCGCCGCCGCATTCCAGCGCGACGTGCTCGAATGGCCCGCGTTCGAAGATTCGGTGGAAGCGTTGAAGCGCCTGCGCAAACACTACCGGCTCGTTGCGATGACGAACGCGGACCGCGTCGCGTTGTCGGCGTACGCGCACACCCTCGGCGATCCGTTCGACGACACCGTGTGCTGCGACGAAACCGGCGTCGCGAAGCCGGACCCGCAATTCTTCGCCTATAACCGCGGACGTCAGGCCGCGTTCGGCTTCAAGTTCGATGAAATCCTGCACACCGCGCAGAGCCAGTATCACGACATCGGCATCGCGACGAAGCTCGGTTACGCGACCTGCTGGATCGAGCGCCGTCAGGGCATGAAGGGCTTCGGCGCGACTCCGGTTCCGGAAGCCGTCACGACGCCGACCTTCAAATTCGCGACGCTCGGCGCGCTCGCCGACGCGGTCGAAGCCGAAGCACGCGCCGCTTAAAGTCATGCTCGCGCCCGCGATTCACAACTCCTCGCAACGCCCGCAGCCCGATTCGTTATGGCGCGCGATGGCGGCGCGCACTGCCGAAAAGCAGGCGCCCGTCAGCACGGGCGCGCCGCTCGCTCGCGATCTCATCGTCGACGTGGCCGTGATCGGCGCGGGCTACTCGGGCCTCGCCGCCGCGTATGCGCTGCAAAAACGCGGCGTCGACTGCGCGGTGTTCGATGCAAACCCGGTGGGTTGGGGCGCGAGTGGGCGCAATGGCGGCGTGGTGTCGTCGAAATTCCGCTTGTCGTTTCCGCAGATCGACAAGCTGCATGGACTCGATACCGCCAAGCGCATGCACCGGCTCGCGCATGAAGGCGTGCGCGTGGTCGAATCGTTCGTCGACGAATTCAGGCTCGAGCGCGCGCGTTTCGAGCATACGGGCAGCCTGCGTTGCGCGCATACCGAGCGAGCGTTCGAAGCGATTCGCGCGGAAGCGGACTGGGTGCGCACGCAACTGGGCGATACGTCGATGACCGTGCAATCGGCCGCGGAAATAACTCGCGAGACGGGATCGGCGGAGTTTGTCGGCGGCGTATTGAGCGCGGACGCCGGCACGATTCTGCCGCTCGAATATGTGTACGGTATCGCGCGCGGACTGACCGCGCGCGGCGTGCCGATTTACGAAGCAACGCCGATCGTCGAGATGACGCGTGCCGAGCGCGGCTCGGGTGGCGCCGTGCTGCGCACGCCTCACGGCACGGTGCGCGCGAAGCAGGTGATCGTCGCGACGAATGCCTATTCCGACCTCACGGCTGCGACCGCCGCCTATCAACGCGAGCTCGTGCCGTTTCGCAGCGCGATGATCGCAACGGAGCGTCTGCCCGCGGAACTCGACGCGCGCCTGATGGTGCAGCGCCGCAGCTATACGGAAACGCGCCGCATGATGAAGTGGTTTCGCAAGGTGGACGGCCGCATGCTGTTCGGCGGACGCGATGCGTTCGGCAAGGAAGGGCAGTCCACCGGTTTCGACGCGCTGCGCCGCGCGATGGTCGCGCTGTTTCCCGATCTCGCGGACGTGCAGATCGAGTACCAATGGTCGGGCTATGTCGGCATGACCTTCAACTCGCTGCCGCATGTTGGCCGAAGCGACGACGTCACGACGTTTTGTCTCGGGTATAACGGAGCAGGTGTCGCGATGGCGAGCCTGCTCGGCCAGCATGCCGCGGCGCTCGCGCTCGGCGAAACGCCTGAGCTCGCATTGCTAGGCCAGCAAGGCTTGCGGCCCGTGCCGTTTCATTCGCTGCGCGCGCCGGGCGTTCGCGTCGTCGCTGCGTGGTATCAGTTTCTTGACGCCGTGGGTGCATGATGACGACAGCCAAACGGATTTTTCAGGGACCCAGCTTGATGCAGACGACCGCGATGGACCCGTCGGAGCGCCATCGGCAACGCGAGGACCGCGCGATGCTGCTGTTGCTCGCGCCCGCGCTTTTGGTCGTCGTTGTGCTGCTGGTGGTGCCGCTCGCGTGGCTCTCGTGGCAGTCCATCTGGCATGACGGCGGCTTCACGCTCGTCAACTATCGGCGCATCTTCACCGGCACCTATCTGGATACGTTCCTGCTTACGTTCAGGCTCAGCGCGATCGTGACGGGTGTGACGCTTCTGCTCGGTTATCCCGTTGCATATTTCGCGGCCTCCGTGTCGCCGCGATGGAGCGCGCTGATACTCGGCATGGTCATATTGCCGTTCTGGACCAGCGTGCTCGTGCGCACGTACGCATGGCTCGTGCTGTTGCAGCGCACCGGGCTCATCAACAAGGCGCTGCTCGAAATGGGCCTGGTGGATCGGCCGATACAACTCGCCTACAACCAGTTCGGCACGATCCTCGCGATGGTGCATATTCTGTTGCCGTTCATGGTGCTGCCGCTTTATTCGGCCATGCAGAAGATTCCAGCGAACCTCTCGCAGGCCGGCGCGAGTCTCGGCGGCTCGCCGCTGCATGTTTTCTGGCGCGTGTTTCTGCCGCTGTCGATGAGCGGTGTCGTCGCGGGCGTCACGCTCGTCTTCGTGCTGTGCCTCGGTTTTTACATCACGCCCGAACTGATGGGCGGCGGCAAGTCGATCATGGTGTCGATGGTGGTGAGCCGCAACGTGGAAATCTACAACAGTTGGGGAGCGGCGAGCGCGGTCAGCGTCGTTCTGCTGGTTTGCGTGTTCGCGATCTTCTATGCCGCGAGCCGCGTGATTCCACTTGAAAAGACCCTGGGCGCGAAATGAACAGGATTCCGTTAGGCAGAGTGGTGCTCGGCGCGTTCGTCGTGCTGATCCTCGTGTTCCTGATGCTGCCGGTGCTGATCGTCGTGCCGCTATCGTTCTCCGACACGCGCTTCATGACGTTCCCGCCGCCCGCGTATTCGTTGCGCTGGTATCACGCGTTCTTCGACAACCCCGCATGGATCGACGCCGCTCGCGTGACGCTGACGGCATCCGTTTGCGCCGCGCTCGTCGCGACGCCGCTCGGCGTTGCCGCGGCCTACGCGATCCAGCACGGCACGCATTGGTCGATGCGCTATCTGCGCACGCTGCTGATGTTGCCGCTGATGGTGCCGATCATCATCGTCGCGGTGGGCGTGTTCTTCGTCTTCACGCAGGCGGGTTACGTGAATACGCTCGGCGGGCTGATCGTCGCGGATACGATGCTCGGGCTGCCGTACGTGCTGATTTCCGTCGGCGCGGATTTGCGCACGTTCGACCGCACGCAGGAAATGGTCGCGCGCAGTCTCGGCATGAATCGGCTGCGCAGCTTTCTCACGGTGACGCTGCCGCAGATCAAGGCGAGCGTGATTTCCGGCGCGGTGTTCGTGTTCATTCAGGCGCTCGATGAAACCGTCGTCGCGCTCTTCATATCGGGCGGCGCGAATCAGACGCTCACGCGCCGCATGTTCGTCACGCTGCGCGACGAGATCGATCCGACCATCGCCGCGATCAGCACCATGCTCACTGCGTTGACGTTGTGTCTCGTGATGATCGTCGTCGTGAGCCGGCGTTCGGCCGGCGCGCGCGCGTGATGCCTTTTCATTTCCTCTGACTGGGAAGCGGATGTCGAATGCACTGAAGTTTTATATCGACGGCGCATGGGTTGCGCCGTCCGGCAACGCGCGCCTTGCCGTGGTCGATCCCTGCACGGAAGAAGCGTTCGCCGAGATCGCGCTGGGCAATGCGGAAGATGCCGAGCGCGCGGTCGCCGCGGCGAGACGCGCGTTCGCGTCGTTCTCGCTGACGCAGCCGGCCGAACGCATCGCGCTGATCCGCCGCATACTCGACGCCTACATGGCGCGCTACGACGAGATGGCCGCTGTGATCTCGCGTGAGATCGGCGCGCCGAAAAAGCTCTCGCATGCGTGGCAGGCCGCGCTCGGCAAGCGTCATCTGGAAGAACTGCTGCGTACCTGCGAGAGCTTCGCGTGGCAGCGCAAGAAGGGCACGACGCTCGTCAATCATGAGCCCGTCGGCGTGGTCGCGCTGATTACGCCGTGGAACTGGCCGATCAATCAGATTGTCTGCAAGGTCGCGCCCGCGATTGCCGCCGGCTGCACGATGGTGCTTAAGCCGAGCGAGGTGTCTCCGCTGAACGCCGTGCTGTTCGCTGAAATTCTCGACGCGGCGGGCGTGCCGCCAGGCGTGTTCAATCTGCTGAACGGCGACGGCCCGACTGTCGGCGCCGCGCTATGCAGTCATCCGGATGTCGACATGGTGTCGTTCACCGGATCGACGCGCGCGGGCGTGGAAATCGCAAAGCTGGCCGCGCCGACCGTCAAGCGCGTGCATCAGGAACTGGGCGGGAAATCCGCCAACATTCTTCTCGACGACGCGGACCTGGAAGCCGCGGTCACGTCGGGCGTGAACTCGTGCTTCAGCAACAGCGGGCAGTCGTGCAATGCGCCGACACGCATGCTGGTGCCGGCAGCGCGGCACGACGAGGCGGTCGCGATTGCACAGCGCGCGGCGGCCGCGCACCGCATCGGTCCCGCTGACGACGACGAAACGACGATGGGCCCGGTCGTTAGCGACGTGCAATACGCACGCGTGCAACGGCTGATCGAAATGGGCATCGAGGAAGGCGCGCTGCTCGCGGCGGGCGGGCCAGGACGTCCCGACGGTCTGACGCGCGGCTACTACGTGCGGCCCACGGTATTCGCAAACGTCGCTCCGTCGATGACGATCGCTCGCGAAGAAATCTTCGGCCCGGTGCTCGCGATCATGCCGTATCGCGACGAAGAAGACGCCATCGCCATTGCCAACGACACACCGTTCGGACTGGCCGCGTATGTTCAGTCCGCGGATCAGGCGCGCGCGAGGCGCGTTGCATTGCGCTTGCGTGCGGGCAGCGTGTATCTGAACTATCCGGCGTGGGACGCGGGCTCGCCGTTCGGCGGCTACAAGCAGTCCGGCAACGGACGCGAATACGGCGAGTGGGGGCTCGAAGCGTTTCTCGAAGTGAAGGGTATCGTTGGGTACGGCGAGTAGGTTGCGATCAGGGCACGATTAAGCCGCGCTCGAACGCCCACGCAGCAGATCCGCAATGCGCTCCGCGATCATGATGGTCGGCACATTCGTATTCGCGCATGGAATCGACGGCATCAACGACGCATCGCACACATGCAGCCCTTCGACGCCATACACGGCGCCGCGCGCATCGGTGACCGCGAGCGGGTCGTCGGCGGCGCCCATGCGGCAGGTGCCCGACGGGTGCCACGTACCGCCCACCGAACGTGTGACGAACTGCGTGAGCGCGGCATCGTCGGCGAGCAGTTCGTCGAGTGTCGCGCCTTGCGTGATGACGCGGCGCACCAGTGCTGCCCGCAACGGCCCCGCGATGTCCAGCAGCGCGGCGAGCGCACCGCGCTGCAGCCCGTTCCATGCGCCAGGCACCGCGACGGCCGCGACGCGCGGCGAATAGCTCGACGGAAACACCGTGCCGCGATGCGCGGCCATCGCCGGTGCGGCGAGTGTCTGCGCGCCGAAGCGCAGCGCGAGCTTAAGCCGTTCGAGATCGCGCGCGTCGGAGAGCATTGCAAAATCGACGTTCGGTTCATCCAATGCGCTAGCGGATTTGAGTGTGAGACGTCCGCGCGAATACGATTTGTTGACCCAGAAGAACATCGTGCCGAGACGATAGCCGACCGAATGCCAGCCCGAGCGCGACAGTATCGCGCCGTGCATGTCGCCCGGCACAGTGCCAGCCAGGCCCGACGAAAAGCGCACGATGGCCTGCTCGTGATGCTCGTCGGGAAACGGCGTGCGCGCGGCGCGAGGCAGAAACGCGGACACCGCGATAGACGGATGCTCCATCAGATTGCGGCCTACGCCCTGGCGATCCGCGAGCACGTCGATGCCGAGCGCGGCAAGTTCATTCGCGGGGCCAATGCCGCTTCTCAGCAGCAGCGCGGGCGAGTGGATCGCCCCTGAGCAGACGATCACGCAGCGCGCCCGCAAGTCATCGTGCGTGCCGTCGGGCCGGATCACGCGCGCGCCGATTGCGCGCTTTGCGTCGAACAGAATGCGCTCAGCGATCTCGTTCGTGCGAATCGTGAGGTTGGGCCGCGCCCGCACCGCGTCGTCGAGATAACAAACGGATGTGGGAATGCGCTCGCCCTGGGCGCTCACCGCAATCGAGCCGATGAAAGTGCCGTCTTGCCACAGACCATTTTGATCCGCGTGCAGCGGATAGTCGTGCTTCAACGTATTGAGCACGGCCTTTACGAATGGCGAGATGCGTTGCGGTCCGGTTCGCTGGATACGCAGCGGGCCATGCGCGCCATGCAGGCCGCTATCGTCCGGGCCGTTGAAGTCGCAATCGGTTTCGAGCTTGCGGAAGTAGGGCAGACACGCTTGCCAATTCCAGCCTTGTGCGCCGAGTGTTTGCCATTCGTCGTAATCGGCGGGCGAGCCGCGATTGGCCATTAGCGCATTGATCGCGGAGCCGCCGCCGAGAAGCCGCGCCTGTTCATAGCGGCGCAGCGCGGCGGGCGCGCTCATGCGCGCTTTCAGTTGCCGCCAGAGGTTCGCCGTGTCGAGATAAGCGCGGCCAGGATAGCGGCTGCGGATGTCGGCGGGCATGGTCGCCTGCGAGATGTCGCGGCCTGCCTCGACGAGACACACGTTGTTGCTCGCATCTTCGGAGAGCCGCGCGGCGAGTACACAGCCGGCCGATCCGCCGCCAAGAATCAGATAGTCGATCACGTTGGATGGATGAAGACCGCGCGCCGCATCGCCCTGCGCGCGGCACAACGCAAACCAGAAAACAGAACGCCCGCGATGAACCGTGGTCCCGCGGGCGCGTGAATGGCAGTGCGAACGCCGCCCGTTATTGCATGAACTTGAGCCAGCGCGCTTTCGCCTGAATGCCAGCATCCGATGCCCACCAGTCTTCGGACATCAATGCCTGCTTCGCGGCATTCTCGGGCGAGCTCGGCAACTCGCTCGCGCGCTTCGCCGCGATCTTGCCGGTCTTGAACGCAGCCGGATTGCCCGGACCGTAGTCGATGTAAAGCGGCAGATTCGCTTGCAACTCGGGCGAGACCGCGGTGTTCAGAAAGCGCATAGCGTCGTTCAGATTCGGCGCGTTCTTCAGCACGCATAGCTGCGTGTTTTGCAGAATGCCGTCGTTGAAAGTGAAATCGACGTCGGGGTTGTCCTTGCGCACCGCGCTTGCGCGGCCGTTCCAGATCATCGTCATGTCGACTTCGCCGTCATGCAGCAATTGCGCGGACTGGCCACCGGAGGTCCACCACACCGTGATGTCGGGCTTGATCTGCTGCAACTTCTTGAAGGCGCGATCGACGTCGAGCGGATAGAGCTTGTCGCGCGACACGCCGTCGGCGAGCAGCGCGGCTTCCAATACCGTTTGCGGATCGTTACGCAAGGCACGCGTGCCGGGGAAGGCTTTCACGTTCCAGAAGTCGGCCCAGCTTTGCGGCGTCTTCTTCAGCGTCTTCTTGTTGTAGCCGATCACGGTCGAATAGAACTCGTACGCGACCGAGTAGGGCGTGCGGTACTTTTCCGGCATCGCCGCGGCGTTCGGAAGCTTCGCGAAGTCTAGCTTTTCCAGCAGCCCTTCGCGTCCGCCTCGCAGACAGTTCGAGGTCGGCGTGTCCACCACGTCCCAGATCGGCTTGCCGGTCGCGGCCTGCGCCTTGATCTGCGGCCACGCATCGGGAATGCTGTCCTGGTTGATGGTGATGCCCAGCTCCTTCGCCGCCGGGTCGAGGATGGCTTTGGTCTGAGCCTCCTGATACGTGCCGCCTTGCGACACGAAAGTGATTTTTCCCGCGGCGAGAGCGGGCGCCATGCTCACGGCGCTCAACAGCAGAGTCATGGCAAACGGGCGCAACCTTGGCATGCTGATCACGACTTCTCCTCGATACGGTTGAAGCGAAAAGACATCATCCAGGTCGGCGCTATGTGCCGCTGCGGCTCGGAGCCGAAGCGGCAAACAGCACAGGCTTGAATGGAAATATAGTGAGCCAATTTGACCGGAGCAACGCCGCAATTGTTGGAGCGGCCATGACATGATGTTATGTCAGACTGTTGTAGCCTTGGTTGTCGTCGTTGCGCGCAGTGCTTTGACGGCTTCAATCGCTTCGATCCGTCCCGTCGCGTTTGCCGATTCGCGACATCACGTTCGCGACGATGCGGTCGCAGCGCGCACCGGCGAATCCGAACAGTTCGCTTCCGGCGACGTCGATCTCCCGCGCGAGCGACTCGCGCAGCAGACTCTTCGCGCGAAAATGCCGGCTACGCACGGTGGCTTCGGCAATCTCCAGGCATTGCGCGGTTTCCTCGACACTGAGTTCTTCCACCGATCGCAGAATGAACACCGTGCGGAACGATGCCGGCAATTCGTCGAGCTTGCGCTCGATCAGCGCGCGCATTTCCGCGCGCGCTACTGCGCTGTCGGGCGGCTCGGAGTCGGACGGGTGCATGGCTTCAATATCGATGTCGGCGGTGTTGGAACTGACTATCGGCACAACGTTCTCGCGGCGGGCATGGCGGCGCAGCCGGCCATAGCATTCGTTGAGCACGAGCCGCGAGAGCCACGTCGACAAAGCCGCGTCACCGCGAAACTGGCTGAGCGAACGGTAGGCGCGGAGATACGCGTCCTGAAGCGCGTCTTCGGCTTCGGCGTCGTCACGCAGCGTCGCGCGCGCGAGCCGGTAGAGGCGCCGGTTATGGCGGCGCATCAGCACCTCGAACGCTGCACGATCGCCCGCGACGATGCGCCGGACGATCGCATGATCGTCGTCGGCGTTGTCGGCGTGGTCGGCGGCGGACATGGACGGCAGTTTCGCTGTCTCGGTCATCGCGTGCGGGCTCTCATTGAACGGTTAGCGCGCCGTGCATCGTCGGATGAAAAGTGCAGCCGTACCGATAACTGCCGGCCTTCGCGGGCGCGTAAGACCATGACGCGTTGGCGGCAATGCTGCGCGAATCGAATGCATGCGTGTTGCCGGTCACCGTATGAGGAAAGAGATCCTTGTTGATCCATACGATGCGGTCCCCTCGCTTCACCGTCAAGGTGGGCGGATTGAATTGCATGTTCTCGATCGTGACGACATGGCTTGTCGGCGCCGCCGCGCTCGCCGGTAATGCGCTCAAGCTGGCCAAGAGCATCGCACAGACCAGCGCGGCGCACGCACGCGTGCTCTTGCCCGACGCATGCCGCCGCTTAACCACTGCTTTTCTCCAGCGACGCCTGCACATGCTTCGCATGTTCGAGATGCGCGACGAAAGCCGGCCGAACCTTCACGAGCAGCGCCTTCAGCTCATCGTTCTTCGCTGACGGAATCAGCGTCTTATCGAGCGCGTCGAGAACATTCTCATGGTAGGTCACTTCATGATCGATATACGCACGGTCGAATGCTGCGCCATTCAGTTTCTTGAGCGCCGCGAGGTTTGCATCGCCGCCTTGCTTGAGGCTTTGGCTCGTCGCGTTGTCCTCGGGCGTGACGTTGAGTTTGTGCACGAGGTCGCTCGCCGATTGATTGACGGCGCTGTGGTCGGTGACCATCTGCTTCGCGAACGCCTTGACGTCGCCCGACTTCGAGCGCGACTCGGCGAGTTTGCCCGCGTCGATATCGACCTGGTTCGCGGTGACGACGATAGCCGCGATCTGCGGATCGCTCGGCCCGGCGCTTTGCGCCCAGCTAGCGAGACTCACGAGCGCGAGCGCGCCTAACCATTGTGGACGGATCAGTTTCATGCGGATTCTCCCGTTTAGCCAACGTTGCGTTGCATACGGCGTTGGATGTCACGACGGAGAATCCTGTTCCCAGATGATGCGCGACGCGCGTTGCTTCAGTGACCGTGCCGCTCGCCCGCTGCGACCGGCGTCTGCCTGGATTGCCGGCTGAGCATCAGCGTGACGACCGCCGACACGGCCAGCGTCGCGCCGACCACATACAGCCCCGCCGAATAGCCGCCCGTCACGTTCTTGAGCCAGCCGATCGCGAATGGACCGACGAAGCCGCCGAGGTTGCCGATGGAGTTGATCATCGCGATGCCCGCGGCCGCGCCCGCGCCCGACAGGAACATGCTCGGCATGGCCCACAACGGCGCCTTGGCCGCGCTGATGCCGACGTTCACGACCACGAGCGCCAGCACGATCATCAGCGCGGTCGCCGCGTTGCCCGCGAACACGAAGCCGAGACAGGCCAGCGCGCACGGAATGACGACGTGCCACGTGCGTTCTTCGGTGCGATCCGAATGCCTCGCCCACAGAATCATCGCGATCACCGCGACGATGCTCGGTATGCCCGCGAGCAGACCCGTCTCAAACGAGCCGAAGCCGTATTGCCTGATGATGAGCGGCGCCCACAGGCCGAGCGTGTACAAGCCCGCGGACGTGCCGAAGTAAATCAGCGCCAGTGCGAGAACGCGCGGATCGCGCAGGGCGCTCAACGCGCCGGCCGTGTGGCCCGCATGCGACTGCCGCGCGTCGGCTTCCGTCTTCAGTTTCGCGATCAGCCATTCGCGCTCTTCGGGCGCGAGCCAGTGCGCTTTCGACGGTGTGTCGGTCAGATACTTCAGGACGAAGAAGCCGAGTACGACCGCGGGCAGCGCTTCGAGAATGTAGAGCATTTGCCAGTCGGCGAGACCGGCGATCGGCGGCAGCTTCATGATCGCGCCGGAAATCGGCGAGCCGATCGCGGTGGAAATCGGCGCGGCCGCCATGAACCACGCGGCGGCCACGGCGCGCTGACGGGTCGGAAACCACAAGCTCAGATACAGGATGATGCCGGGAAAGAAGCCCGCTTCCGCCACGCCGAGCAGAAAGCGCAATGCATAGAAACTGTTCGGCCCGACGACGAACGCGGAGGCCAGCGAGACGATGCCCCACGAGACCATCACGCGGGCAATCCAGCGGCGCGCGCCGACCTTGTGAAGAATCAGGTTCGACGGAACTTCGAACAGAAAATAGCCGATAAAGAACAGGCCGCCGCCGAATCCGAACGCGGTCGGCGACAGGCCAATGGCCTTGTTCATCGTCAGCGCGGCGAAGCCTACGTTGACGCGGTCGAGAAAACTCACGAAATACAGCAGCATTACGAACGGGATGATCCGCAGCATCAGCTTGCGGGACACCCGGCTTTCGAGGTCGGTCGTCATTGTCTCCTCCTTTGGAGGCTTGAGCGGTGCCCTGCTGCGAGGGCAGCAGGGTGCGAGGCGCGCGGCAGCCGTCGAATGCGGCTGTTGTCCGTGGGTGCGCGTCGCGAGGCGCGAACTGTCGCGCGATGGGGGTTTATGTGGCTGACACGGCTTATGCCGCGTTCGCCGCCGGCCTTGCGGCTCGTTCGATGAAAGCGCACACCGCAGCCGTCACCTGCGCGGTCGTCGCCGTGCCGCCGAGGTCGCCCGTGTGCAGCGACTTGTCCGCGGTCACGGCTTCGACGGCCTGCATCACGCGCTTTGCCGCGTCGAGTTCGCCGAGATGTTCGAGCAGCATCACCACCGACCAGAACGTGCCGACAGGATTCGCGAGACCCTTGCCCATGATGTCGAACGCGGAACCGTGGATCGGTTCGAACATCGACGGAAAGCGCCGTTCGGGGTCGATGTTGCCGGTCGGCGCAATGCCCAGGCTGCCGGCAAGCGCAGCGGCCAGGTCGCTGAGAATGTCGGCGTGCAGGTTCGTCGCGACAATCGTGTCGAGGCTCGCCGGGCGATTGATCATGCGCGCGGTCGACGCGTCCACCAGTTCCTTGTCCCACGTGACATCGGGGAATTCCTTCGAGACCTGCAGCGCGATTTCGTCCCACATCACCATCGCGTGACGTTGCGCGTTGCTCTTCGTGATGACGGTCAGCAGCTTGCGCGGACGCGACTGCGCGAGGCGGAACGCGAAGCGCATGATGCGCTCAACGCCGGCGCGGGTCATGATCGACACGTCCGTCGCGGCTTCGATCGGATGACCCTGATGAACGCGGCCGCCCACGCCGGAGTATTCGCCTTCCGAGTTTTCGCGCACGATCACCCAGTTGAGGTCCTCGGGCTTGCAGCGCTTTAACGGTGCGTCGATGCCGGGCAGGATGCGCGTGGGGCGAACGTTCGCGTACTGGTCGAAGCCCTGGCAGATTTTCAGACGCAGACCCCACAGCGTGACGTGGTCGGGAATGTCCGGGTCGCCTGCGGAACCGAACAGAATCGCGTCCTTGTCGCGGATCGCATCGAGTCCGTCCGCCGGCATCATCACGCCATGCTTGCGGTGATAGTCGCCGCCCCAGTCGAAATTTTCGAACTCGAATGCAAACGACTGCGTGGTTCTGGCGAGCGCTTCGAGCACCTCGGCGCCGGCCGGTACGACCTCCTTGCCGATGCCGTCGCCAGGAATGGTCGCGATGCGATAGGTCTTCATGCTGCGTCTCCGAATGATTGATTGGGTTGGTTGCAGTGACTCTATCGACATCTGCACGAAAAAACCGGTGCTAAACTCAAAGCATCTTTAACTTCAATTCACAAGTGGAAGCGATGCGCGATACCGTTCAGCCGGCCGATCTGAGCTTTTTCTCGACGCTCGCGGCGTCGGGCAGCCTGAGTGCGGCGGCGCGAGAGCTGGGATTGACGGCGGCGGCCGTCAGCAAGCGGCTCACGCAGATGGAGAGCCGCGCGGGCGTCGCGCTCGTCAACCGCACCACGCGCCGGATGATGCTCACGCCCGAAGGCGAGCTGTACTTGCAGCATGCGCGCAGGATTCTCGACGAAATTGACGAGCTCGCCGAGTTGCTCGGTTCCGCGAAGAAGAGCCCGAAGGGACTGTTGCGTGTCAATGCGACGCTTGGGTTTGGCCGCAGCCATGTCGCGCCCGCAATTTCGCACTTTGTCGCGAAGTATCCGCAAGTGTCGGTGCAGCTTCAGTTGTCGGTCACGCCGCCGCCGCTAACCGACGATACGTTCGACGTCTGCATCCGCTTTGGCGAGCCGCCCGATACGCGCGTGATCGCGCGGCGCCTCGCGGCGAACCGGCGCCTGCTGTGCGCGGCGCCCTCGTATATCGCGTCGCACGGCATGCCGATGACGCCGCATGATCTAACGCGGCATAACTGCATCGGCATTCGTCAGGGCGACGAAGCGTATGGCGTGTGGCGGTTGAGTTCGGGCAAGGGCGCGTCGCTGAAGACGGAAGCCGTCCGCATCAAGGGCACGCTGACCACGAACGACGGCGAGATCGCGGTGAAGTGGGCGCTCGAGGGGCACGGCATTCTGATGCGCGCGGAGTGGGACATCAAGCAGTACCTCGCCGATGGCTCGCTCGTGGTCGTGCTGCCCGGTTATGACACGCCGAACGCCGACATCTTCGCCGTGTACTCGCAGCGGCATCAGATGTCGAACCGCATTCGCGCGTTCGTGGATTTCATCGCGCGCGAGTTGGGGGAATGAGGCGTCGGTTGTTGAATTTCCCGTAGCGTATGAGTCGAGCGTGAGTGGTTACTTTTGCATCGGCATGGCTTGCATTGCCGGATCTTGATCCATCTGCGCGCTTTTTTGAGCCGCGTGCATCGCGGCCACTTTTCTTTCGGCTTCCTGAATGTCGGATGGATACTGACTGTCGTCGCCGAGCGACGGCGTGTAGCCGGCGGCCTCGAGTTCTTCGAGTTCATGCATGACTTCGGCGCGCGTGAGAGGATGGCCGGCGTCGGGCGATGCCTGCGCGCGTGCCCATGTCGACGTGGCCACCAGCGCAGTGGCGGAAATAATGGCGAATAGCGCGCGGGCTGTCGCGCGATGTGCATGGTGGTCTTTCATGGCTTGCTCCTCGATGTGCGAGCGGATCGTCCGAAAGCGGTTTGCGTTCGATATGACGCGCTCTGCATCGTTAAACCGGCGAACTGGCTTTCTTATTCCCGCGACCTCGGAACAGCAGCAAGCGATTTACCGGACATGCGCCGAATGCCTATACTGCATGTTCCGATTTCTACCGATTGTTCTCTTGCAGAGCGTCCGCCATGACACATACCGTTAAAAGCGTCGAGCAGCTCGAACAGATTTACGGCGCGCCGCACGAGCGCGCATTGTGGAAAGAACTTGATTGCCTGAATAGCGACTATCAGGCGTTCGTGCGCGCTTCTCCGTTCGCGGTGTTGTCTTCTGTCGGTGAGGGCGGAGCGGACTGCTCGCCGAAAGGCGACGCCGCCGGATTCGTTCAGATACTCGACGAGCGCACATTGGCGTTGCCGGACAGGCCGGGCAATAACCGCATCGACAGCCTAAGAAACATTGTGGCCGACCCGCGCGTGTCGTTGCTGTTTCTCGTGCCGGGCGTCGGCGAAACGTTGCGGGTGAACGGGCGCGCCGAGATTTCCGTCGATCCCGACTTGCTCGCGCGCTTCGAGGTTCGCGGGAAACTGCCGCGCACAGTGATTATCGTGCACGTCGAGGCGGCGTATTTTCATTGCTCGAAAGCGCTGGTGCGCTCGAGTCTTTGGGACCCGGCAAAGCAGGTGGACCGCGCAAGTTTGCCGAGCGCGGGAGATATGCATAGGCGTTTGAGCGGCGGTACTTTCGACGGCGCGCAATACGACAAGGAAATGCCGGAGAAGGTGATCGCGGGGCTTTATTGAAGCGCGCCGATGCGGCATGTATGCAACGCACTATTCGACGCTTAAGCAAGCGTTAACCTCCGAAGGTTAAATTGGCGGGTCGTTCAGGCTACTCAGGAAGGAGCAAGTTATGAAAGACGACGCCGCCAGCTTTACCGAAGAGGCTGTCAGCAAAGTACCGCAAGTGACCTTGGGTTTCTGGATCATCAAGGTCGCGGCGACCACGCTCGGCGAAACGGGTGGCGACTGGGTGTCCATGTCGCTGAAGCTCGGCTACCTGATCGGTTCGGCGATTTTTCTGGTGTTCTTTATCGCGCTCGTTTCAGCGCAAATCAAGGCGCGCAACTTTCGTCCGTTCCTTTATTGGGCGACCATCATCGCGACTACGACGCTTGGCACCACGATGGCCGATTTCGCGGACAGGTCGCTCGGCATCGGCTATCCAGGCGGTGTTGCGCTGGTCGTTGCATTGCTGGCCGCGAGCCTCGCAATCTGGTATCGCTCGGAAGGAACCGTCTCCGTGCAGAGTATCGTCACTGCAAAAGCGGAATGGTTCTACTGGATCACGATCCTGTTCTCGCAGACACTCGGCACGGCTCTCGGCGACTGGGTCGCGGGCGAGGATCGCGGCGGTCTCGGTGTCGGCTACGAATATGGCGCGATGATCTTCGGCGCGGGCTTGCTCGTCGTGGCCGCCTTGTATTTCTGGTCGCGCGTATCGCACACGGCGCTCTTCTGGGCCGCGTTCATCCTCACGCGTCCGCTCGGCGCGACGCTCGGCGATCTGCTCGACAAGCCGGTTGCGGAAGGCGGATTGCACATCAGCCGCTTATACGCCTCCGGCATTCTGCTTGCGTTTATCATCGCGTGTATCGTGTTGTTGCCGCAGCGCTCGGCAAGACGCGAGCCGGCTGTGTGACGCTGCGCTCAGTGCGCTGAAAAACACGTCGCAAACAGAAACGCCCCTGAAAACAGGGGCGTTTCTTCACATTCACACCGGCGAAGCAACAACTCATCGCACGGTACAAATCGCTTTAGAACTTGTGGCGAACGCCCACGCGGAACGCCAACTGGTTGTCCGCGCCCGTGCCCGACGTGTTGAAGTAGCTCGTGCTCGAACCAATCTGCGCTTGCAGATCCTGCGTGCCGTTGCGGCCCGCCGCGATCTGATAGATACCGAGCGCATACACGTCGGTACGCTTGCTCAGCGCGTAGTCGACGCTCAGATCGACCTGATTCCAGTGACCGCGATTCGCGTTGCTCAGGTGCATGTACGTGTAGCCCGCGCCTGCCGTCAATGCCGGCGTGAACGCGTACTTCGCGCCTGCCTCATACGCGGCGAACGTCGTCGTGCCGCCCGAAATCGGCTCGAAGCGCGTGTTCGTGTACAACGCCCACAGCGTGGCTGCGCCGATCGAATAACGGCCGCCCACGCCGAACGTGCGCAGATCGCGGACGTTGCCGGTCGCGACGTTGGCGATCGTCGTCGAGAACGACGGCGTCGACTGGCCCGGATAACGGATGTCCGTGTAAGCCGCACCGATGCCGAACGGACCGTTCGCGTAGTTCACGCCGAAGCTGTAAGCACGCGACGAACCCGCGACCGGCGCTGCGGCCGTGCCGGTTGCCGGCGCGCCTGCGAATGCGCCCGCCTGGTTCGAGAAGCCATACATCGCGCCGAACGTCAGGCCCGCGAAATTCGCGCTGCTGAACTTGACCGCGTTGTTGATACGGCTCGACGTAAGCTGGTCCACGTCGTTGATGTGATACGCGTAGTTGCCTGCAACCGTTTGTCCGCCGGTCGAGTAATTGCCGCCGAGGTAATCGGTCGAGAACGAGTACTGGCGACCGAACGTCAGCGAGCCGACATTGTTCTGCGACAGACCGACATACGCCTGACGGCCGAACATCGCGCCGCCCTGGCCGAGCGTGCCGTTGCCGCTGTTAAAGCCGTTTTCGAGCACGAAGATCGCCTTCAGGCCGTTGCCCAGATCTTCGGTGCCGCGCAGGCCCCAACGGCTGCCTTGAGCAACGCCGTCGTCGTACTTGAAGAGATTGTCGTGACCGGTGGCGGTCTTCGAGTTGTTCACATAGCTGATGCCGGCATCGATCACGCCATACAGCGTGACGCTGCTTTGTGCGTGTGCTGCGCTGGCGAAAACGGCGAGGGTAGCGGCGGTCAATAGTTTTTTGTTCAAAACGTTCTCCGATTAAAAATTGAGCGATCGCGACGCCCTGCTTCTTGGGTAAGGTCGTGCGATGGCCCGAAATTTAAGGGAACGCTGAGTAAGGTATGTGACAGGTGCATCGATTTTGGAATTTGTCGCGCATACGCCACAGTCGACAGAGTCGAGCATTAAGCGACGCATGGCGGAACGCGTCGCGGGCATAAGCATTTTCCAGTTCGCCGATATAAGCGTGTGAAAAACGATTGGTTTCAGGCCGCCGCCGTCGCATGCGACGATGCGCGCCTACCAATCAAACCGCTTATGGGGAACTGCATGCAACGCCGCATCGTCATCAAAAATCTGCTTGCTGTGGCGAGCGCCGCGGCTCTTTCGTTCACGGCAACGTTTGCGCACGCCGACGGCAAGCAACTCAAGGTCGGCACGATGAGCGGCCCCGACGCGCAAATCTGGACGGTGGTCACGAAAGTAGCGGCGCGCGAGGGGCTGAATGTGAAAGTGATCGAATTCAACGACTACGTGCAGCCGAATGCCGCATTGGATGCCGGCGATCTCGACGCCAATGGTTTTCAGCATCAGCCGTTTCTCGACAGCCAGATCAAGCAGCGCGGCTATAAGATCGTCAACGTGGGGCTGACGTATGTGTCGCCCATGGGCTTCTATTCGAACAAGCTCAAATCGCTGAAGGATCTGCCGGAAGGTGCGAAGGTCGGGATTCAGAACGATCCGTCGAACGGCAATCGCGCGTTGCTGCTGTTGCAAAAGTATGGCGTGATCAAACTGAAGCCGGGCGTCGGCACGAACGGCGTGAATGCAACGCCGCTCGACGTCGCCGAGAATCCGAAGAAGATCAAAGTGGTGGAACTGGACGCCGCGCAATTGCCGCGCGCACTGGGCGATCTCGACGCGGCATCGATCAATACCGATTATGCCGTGAAGGCCGGCCTGCAGCCGACTAAAGACGCCATCGCAATCGAAGATCTGAAAGGCCCTTACGCCAATCTGATCGCCGTGCGCGAGCAGGATCGCAACCAGCCCTGGGTGAAGAAACTGGTTGCGGCGTATGAGTCCGATGAAGTGCGCAAGTACATCGACACGCAGTTCAAAGGCGCGATCATTCCCGCGTTCTAAATTTCTCTAGCGGAAAGCCAGGAGCGAAGGCGCCTTCACGGCGCCTTTTTGTTTGCCTTCCGCTTTACCTTTGCTCGCGCGAATCAATTACTCAACAGCGAGCCGCTTCGAAACGCTGTCGCGCCGGCAATGCGCGCGAATTCGAGGCCAGCGGTGGCAAAGCGCGTCGAATGCCGCGCATACAGAACGCCGGCGACGCCGCTCTTCAGCGTGACGACGCGGTCTGTCAACGGATCGACGATGTCCGCGATTTCACGGCCCACGTCGACCCATGTGCCTACCTCGCAGCGATACACCAGCACGCCGCTGATCGGCGCCACGATTGGCTCGGCACCCGCGAGCGGCGTGGCCGCGAATTCGAGCGGCGGCAGCGCGGCCGCCGTGCCTGCGATCACGCCGCGCGCGGTCAGATATTCGATGATCGCCTGCGCGTCGTGCTCCGCGTACTCGTAAGACACCTCGCGCTGGCCGCGCAATTCGATCGTGACCGAAATGGAGCCGTTCGGAATCGGAAAGCGCTCGCCGAAACGGCCGCGCAGATCGGACCAGCAGAAGCTATGAATTTCGTCGAACGGATTGCCGACCGAGTTCAGCGCGAGCAGCGACGCCTTCGCGCCGAGATAACGCGCCAGCGGCTCGACGTCGGGCCACAGGTCCGGGTTCGTGTACAGATGCATCGCGGCTTCCCAGTCGCAATGCAGATCGAGCACCACGTCCGCGTCGTAAGAGAGCTTTTGCAGCGCGAGACGTTGCGATTCGAGTTCGGTTGCGGGCTGTTGCGCGTCGAGCGCCTCGCGCATCGCGCTGCGAATCGCGGTGCGATTCGCGTCGATGTCATCGCTGAGGCGGCCTTCGATGACCGGCAGCACGAGTGCCGAAAGATCGTGGAAATTGCGGTTGAAGTTCTGCGCGGTATTGGTTTCGAAGCGTCCCGTGAGATGGCCGAGGAAGTGCTGGTTCAGACCGATGGGATTGGCCACCGGCACGATTACCACTTCGCCGCGCAACTTGCCGGCTGCTTCGAGCGCTGCGAGCTTGCGGCGCAATTCCCAGGAGACGAGCATGCCCGGCAGTTCGTCGGCATGCAGGGACGACTGGATATAGATCTTCTGTCCGCCGCTCGGACCGTAATGAAAACTCGTCAGGTTGCGGGCGGTGCCGAGCGTCGGCGCAATCAGCGGATGGGATTGGGTTTGCATGGTTGTCGAATTCGCGGGGGAAAGTGCGGCGCACCGCTATCTCGTTGATTACAAGGGGGGAAGCCTGCATGAAGCCAGTTGCTGGCGGCAAATCCGGCAAGCGCGCCGCACCAGCATGGTGGCATCGGATCGCACGATCTTAGCCGATACGGCGACGCGCGTGTTTTGCCGCCATAAAACGCAACGGGCTCCGCGTGTGGCGGAGCCCGTTTTCACGGAGCCGTGGAGTGCGCCGCTAAACGCGCACGGCGCGGCTCCTCGGCGCGGAAGTCCGCGTATTAGCTGCCGTACACGTCGAAGTCGAAGTACTTCTTCTCGAGCTTCTTGTACGTGCCGTCCTTGATGATGTCGGCAATCGCCTTGTCGACCTTCGCCTTCAGATCCGTATCTTCCTTGCGCATGCCGATGCCCGCGCCGTTGCCCAGAATCTTCGGATCGTCGAGGTTCTTGCCGACGAAGTCGAAGCCTGCGCCACGCGGCGTCTTCAGGAAGCCGATTTCAGCTTGCACGGCATCTTGCAGCGCTGCGTCGAGACGGCCCGACAGCAAGTCGGCGTACACCTGGTCCTGGTTCTGATACGGCACGACCTTCGTGCCCTTCGCTTCCCAGTACGTCTTTGCGTAGGTTTCCTGGATCGTGCCCTGTTCGACGCCGACCGTCTTGCCCTTCAGCGATTCAGCCGTCGGCAGGATGCCCGAACCCTTCTTCGCGACGAGGCGCGTCGGCGTGTTGAACAGCTTCGACGAGAACGCCACCTGTTCGGCGCGTTGCGGCGTCATGGACATCGACGACAGCACGCCGTCGAACTTCTTCGCTTTCAGCGCCGGAATCATGCCGTCGAAGTCGTTTTCGACCCACACGCACTTGGCCTTCAGGCGCGCGCAGATTTCATTGCCGAGGTCGATGTCGAAGCCGACGAGCTTGCCGTCGGAGCCCTTGGACTCGAACGGGGGATAGCTGGCATCGACGCCGAAACGGATGGTGGTCCAATCTTTAGCGTGTGCGCCGATCGAGACGGTGGCAAGCAGAGCAACCGTCAATGCCGCTAGCAGTTTTTTCACTGTTTAACTCCTCGGTGTAGTTCAAATACTCCCGCATGCGGTTGTGCCGCTCGCGGGAAACCCGGCGCGACTTACGACCGGGCCTGGGTTGAAGCCGCCGGCCGGGGCGGCCAGCAGCGCGCGCCAAGCTTATCAGTTCAAAAATATTGGGTAGTTAGTGAAACACCGGATAGCGCATCGCGCATGCCCCGAAAATAAAAGCGCTCCGGACCGCGCTGCATCATAAAACGATGCACGCCGCATCGGAATTTCCGCGTTGCGGCCGAATGCGGAGTGCCGAAGTAGTACCGCCGTAGTGTCGCTGTAATGCGGTGGTAATGCGAATCGTTAATTGACATTTGTCAATCGCACGGCAATTTAATTCGTCGCAGGATTAAAGAAAGTCAGCCATATGCCGTTATCACGGGATGATTGCCCGTCGTGTCCCGCCGAGTGTGAGTTATTTCTCGGCATTTACGCAGTAAGGAAACCAAAAAGATATTGCTTGGCGCTATCATCGTTGCTCCTCTCGCTCGCCATGTAGCGCCAAAAGAGCAGTCCTGTCTGAGGAAATGTTCTCCTGGTTTAATTCGCGATTGATTACGCGGGCATAGGCTCGCCGGAACTGCCTTCTGCTTAACGGTGTTGTATGCACATGATTTCGACGGCAGATGAAAAGCGCCATGACGAGCGGCGTGGCCAGCGGCGAATTTCAGCGGCTTTGCCACGCGCGCGGTTAGCTGCGCGCGGCTATTGCGGCGTCTTGCTGCGCGTCGCGCTGAGCGTGTTTCTGTGCGTCGGGATGCTGTCGGGTGCATCGGCCGAGGCCGCAAAGAAAGTCCTGCATGTGCTCGCGTGGCCCGGTTACGCCGATGCCGACGTCGTGAAGACTTTCGAATTGCGCTACGACGTAAAGGTGGAAGTGACGCTCGTCGATTCCGACGAAGCGTTGTGGGCGCAAATGCACGCGAAAAATGCGCCGCCTTTCGACGTGCTCGCCGCCAACACCGCGGAGATACAGCGCTATTCGCGCGCCCATCTGCTCGCGCCGCTCGATCTGCAAAGCCTGCCCAACACCGCGCGACAATTGCCGCGTTTCCAGGCGCGCGCGTCGATTGAAGGAATCGTCTCAGACGGCAAGGTCTACGGAATTCCGTTTACCTATTCGTCGATGGGCCTCATTTACGACCGCAAGCAGATTCCGGTTGCACCGCGCTCGATGCGCGAACTGTGGAACCCGCGATACCGCGGCAAGGTGCTCGACTTCAACAGCGCGCAGCACAACTTTTCGTTTACCGCGCTTGCATTGGGTTATCGCGATCCGTTCAATCTGAACGACACGCAGATGCGCGCGATCGCTCACAAGCTCGTCGAACTGCGCCGCAATTTACTGACCTATTACACGTTGCCCGAAGAGGCCACCGCATTCTTTGTTCAGCACAACGTCGCGTTGATGTTCGGCAACTACGGCACGCAGCAAGTGGAATTGCTGCGCCGCGCGGGGGCCGACGTCGGTTACGTGATTCCCGACGAAGGCGTGCTCGCGTGGCTCGATTGCTGGTCCATGACGCGCGTGGCCGCCGAGCCGCAGCTCGCGCTCGCCTGGATCAATTACATGCTCGAGCCGGACGTGAGCCGCCTGCTGACGCAACGGCAGGGGCTCGCGAATACATTGACCGCGCCCGCGGCGAATAGCGACAACGCCCGCATTCTGTGGATCGGGCCGGTCGAGAACATTCAAAAGCGCGAGGACCTGTGGGCCCGAATCGCGTCCGGCGATCGCTCGGAGCGCTTCTGATGATCCGCCCAGGCCTCACGTTCAAACTCTCCGTGCTGCTCGCGTGCATCGGCGTGCTGGCTTCGGGCGCGACCGGCTATTACGCGTATCACTCGAACCGCACGATGCTCGTGAAGGAAGCGGGGCGCAGCTTGCTGACGTCGACTGAGTTGCTCGGCGAGCGCTTTTCCGCCTCCATCGACGACGTCGGCGCCGACGCGCTCGTGCTCGCGAGCTTGCCTTCGTCGGCGGAAGTCGTCGCGGCCGACGACGGTTTAAGCTCGAGCTTGCCCCGCGAACGGCTCGCGCAGGTGTACTCGAGCTTCATGATTCACCATGCCGAATATCTGCAGATCCGCCTGATCAGCCGCGCGAATCATGGGCTGGAAATCATTCGTTTCGACCGCGACGCCGACGGACTGATACGCGTGCAAGGCGGCAGTCTGCAGGAAAAAGGCCAGTTTCCGTATGTGTTCGAGCCGCTCGCCTTTTCGCCGGGACGCCTCTATACGTCGCCGATTTCCGTCAATCATGAATACGGCGCGCACGCGGCGCAGGGCAAACCGACGCTGCGGGTCGGCACGCCGGTAGCGAACGCGCAGGGCGCGGTGGTCGGCGTCGTGGTGATCGACGTGAATCTCTCGAATCTGCTCAAGCGTTTGCAAAGCGATTTGCCGAGCGATTATCAGGTTTATCTCGCGAACGAATGGGGCGACTTTCTCGTCCATCCCGATGCGGCCAAGACGTTCGGCTTCGATGTCGGTCGCCGCGTGCTGATGCAGGACAGCTTCGCCGTGACGAAGCCGCTCTTCGAACAGAAGGAAAGCGAAGTACTCGCGAACGGTCTTGCGCGTCCGCACGAGGCAGACGGACAGGTGCTCGCTTTCGTGCGCAGACCGTTCGGCGCGTCGGAGGGCAATCGCTTTATCGTGCTCGGACTCGGCAAGCCGCTCGAGGACGTGCTGTCCGGCGCGCATCTGCTGGGCGGCAGCATCATCCGCATGGTGTTGGTCTTCAGCGCACTGGCCGTGCTGCTCGCCATTCTGTTCGCACGCGCGCTCACCAAGCCGCTGCACATCCTCGCGTATGCGGCGACGCATCTGTTCGCCGAACACGCAATGGGCACGTTGCCGCTCAAGCGCACCGACGAGATCGGCGTACTCGCGCGCTGCTTCGACCGCTTGCGCCGTGAAATCCGATCGCAAATGGATGCGCTGCACGTCAAGCAGCGCGAACTCGTGCATCTCGCCACGCACGACGTGCTGACCGGTTTGCCGAATCGCATGCTGTTCATGGAGAAACTCGAGCGCGCGATTCAGGACGCGACGCGCCGCCGCGAAGGACTCGCCGTGCTGTTCGTCGACCTCGACCGCTTCAAGCAGATCAACGATCAGTTCGGCCATGCGGTCGGCGACAAGGTGCTCGTGGCGGTGGCGCTGCGGCTCAAACAGGTGCTGCATTCCGCCGATGTCGTCGCGCGTCTGGGCGGCGACGAATTCATTGTGCTGATCGAAGGGCCCCGCTCGGCTGAGGCGGCGCCGGGCATCGCGTCGCGCATCATGACCACGCTGAACGAAGAAATCGTGATGGACGGCCAGGGCATGACGGTGGGCGCGAGCATCGGCATCAGCCAGTTTCCCGACGACAGCGGCACCGCCGAAGAACTGCTGCTCAATGCGGACGCGGCGATGTATGCGGCGAAATCGGGGGGACGGTGCGCGTATTTGCGCTATCACGACGTACTCGAAGCGCGTCGGCGTCAGCAGACGGAGCCGATCGAAGTCGTGCAGGCAACGGCAGGCGACGGCCCACCCGAAGGGCGCGAAGCGGAGCCGACCGCGTAATACGCACCTTGCTTTTTGTGCGCGCTATTGCGATGCGGCTATCGCGGCGCGTGCACCCTGCGTTTGCAGCAACTGCAACGCATGATGAAGCGCGTCCCTGAACGCGGGCTGTTGGGCCAATTCCACGGGGAAGATTTCGCGCACCGATAGCAACGCGTCCATTAACGCTTGCGGCTCGCCATTGGCCGATGCCGCGAGCGTCTTCAATCTGTCGGCAAGCGGATCGCTGATGTCGTAACGCGAGCCGTCATCCGCATGACCGCGCAGGAACGTCATCCATGCCGCGACCGCCAGTGCAAGACGCGCAAACGGCTGATTCGCTGCGATTCTTGCCGCGATCGTGCCGAGCAGGCGGGGCGGAATCTTTTGACTACCGTCCATCGCGATCTGCGCGCAGCGGTGTTTGAGCGCGGGGTTCGCATAGCGTTCGAGCAGTGCGTCACGATAGGCGGCTACGTCGAACGAAGCGGGCATGTCGAGCGTCGGCGCGATTTCGTGCGTCATCATCGCGTGAATGAGATTGCGCACGGTGGGCTCGGCGATGGCCTCGTCGATCGTGGCGAAGCCGCCGAGCATCGACAGATAGGCAAGCGTGGAATGCGTGCCGTTGAGCATGCGCAGCTTCGCCAGTTCGTAGGGCGTGACATCGTCGACGAGTTGCGCGCCCACCGCATGCCATGCGGGACGTCCCGCTGGAAAATAGTCTTCGATAACCCATTGCCGGAAAGGCTCGCAAGGCACGGGCGCGGCGTCGCAATATCCGAGCGCCGCGGCTGCGCTCGCGTGTTCCGCGTCGGTCGTGGCAGGGACGATACGGTCGACCATTGTCGACGGGAAGGCCACTTCCGCGGCAATCCAGTCGGCGAGTGCCGTATCGGACTGCCTTGCAAACGAACACACCACCTGACGTAATGCGGCGCCGTTGTGCGCGAGGTTGTCGCACGAGGGAACGGTGAACGGCTTTATTGCAGCGTCGCGGCGTGCGCGCAGTGCGGCGACCAGAATGCCGGGCACGGTGCGCGGCGCGTGTGGATGCGAAAGATCGTGTTGTACGGCGGGATCGTCGAGCGCGACGTCGCCTGTTTTTGCATCGCGGTAGTAGCCTTTTTCCGTGACGGTCAACGACACGATCCGCACTGCGGGATCGGCGAGGCGGGCAAACAGCGCGTCGCTATCGTGCGGCATTGCGAGCACCTCGCGCAGTGCGCGCATGACCGTCACCTTCGCGCCGTCAGGGCCGCGTTCAACGACGCTGTATAAGCCTTGCTGTTCCATCAGCGCATCGCGCTTGGCCACGTCGCCTTGCAGCGTGACGCCGCAAATGCCCCAGTCGCCACCTTCGGCGAGCATGGCTTCTTCCGTATAAAGCGCCTGATGCGCGCGATGAAAATTGCCGATGCCGAGATGAACGATGCCGATGCCGGGCTCGCGCCATGCGGCCTGCGGCGATAACACATGTTCATGCAAGGCGGACAACGCTTGACGATTGAGTCGAGGCAACGATGCTGGCGTGCTCATGTTTGAAATCCAGACGAGGTCACGGGTTGCGTCACGGGCTGTGAATTACGGTGAATCGCAGTGAATCAGCGGGAAAACCCTGATTTGACGCTTCAATATACTTGTATGGTAGCATCGTTCCAACGCTTCGGGCACTGCGAAAAACGCGGTTTCGGCAACACGTTGCCGCTGCGGTTGTCGCCCCAAGCCTCGTCTCTGCAAGGAAGAAAACATGAAGATCGTTCGTGCCGACGTCATCGTCACATGTCCCGGCCGCAACTTCGTCACGCTGAAAATCGTCACCGACGAAGGCGTGCACGGTATCGGCGATGCGACGCTCAATGGCCGTGAACTGGCCGTTGCCTCGTATCTGAAGGACCACGTGTGCCCGCTTCTGATCGGCCGCGATCCTGGCCGTATCGAAGACACCTGGCAGTATCTGTACAAAGGCGCGTACTGGCGCCGCGGTCCTGTCACGATGACGGCAATCGCCGCTGTCGACATGGCGCTCTGGGACATACTCGGAAAAGTGACCGGCATGCCCCTGTACAAACTGCTCGGCGGCGCGTCGCGCGAAGGCGTGATGGTCTACGGACACGCCACCGGCCGCGACATTCCCGAAGCGCTCGAACGGTACGCCGAACACATCGAAGCGGGCTATCAGGCCATCCGCATTCAATGCGGCGTGCCGAACATGCGCTCTGTCTATGGCGTGTCGAAGGGCAGCGGCATGTACGAGCCCGCAACGAAGGGCGCGGTGGAAGAGCAAAGCTGGTCGTCGGAGAAATATCTCGACTTCGTGCCGAAGCTGTTCGAAGCCGTGCGCGACAAGTTCGGTTTCGACACGCATCTGCTGCACGACGTGCACCATCGGCTGACGCCTATCGAAGCCGCGCGCCTCGGCAAATCTGTCGAACCGTACCGTCTCTTCTGGATGGAAGACCCGACGCCCGCCGAAAACCAGACCGGCTTCCGCCTGATACGCGAGCATACGGTCACGCCGATTGCAGTCGGCGAAGTGTTCAACAGCATCTGGGACTGCAAGCAGTTGATCGAGGAGCAACTGATCGACTATATCCGCGCGACGTTGACTCACGCGGGCGGCATCACGCATCTTCGGCGGATTGCGGATTTTGCTTCGCTGTATCAGGTACGCACCGGCTGCCACGGACCGTCGGATCTGTCGCCGGTCTGCATGGGCGCTGCGTTGCATTTCGACCTGTGGGTGCCGAATTTCGGCGTGCAGGAATACATGGGCTTTCCGCAAGACGCGCTGGATGTATTCCCGCATGCATGGCGTTTCGACAAAGGCATGATGCATCCCGGCGATGCGCCAGGTCACGGCGTCGACATCGACGAAGCCGCTGCCGCGCGTTTCCCGTACGACCCGGCTTATCTGCCCGTTGCGCGTCTCGAGGACGGCACGCTATGGAACTGGTGACGCCGCGTTATCGCCGAGCATTGTTCTTTTCGAATTGAAATACCGGAGCCCACCATGTTTGCAGCCGTCCTTCACGAACCCAAGCTGATCCGCATCGACGAAATGGAACCGCCGGAGCCCGGCCCCGGTCAGGTGCGAGTGCGCGTGCGCGCGGGCGGCATTTGCGGCTCGGATCTGTCGTACTACTTCAAGGGAAAAAGCGGCGATTTTGCGGTGCGCGAGCCCTTTGTGCTTGGACACGAAGTGGCCGGCGAAATCGATTCGCTCGGCGCGGGCGTGAGTACGGAAACGCGTCTCGCGCCGGGTCAGCGCGTCGCCGTGAATCCCGGCCTCGCCTGCGGCACCTGCAAGTACTGCACGATAGGGATGCCTAATCATTGTCTGAACATGCGCTTCATGGGCAGCGCGTCGACCTTCCCGCACACGCAGGGCATGTTCCGGCAATACATTGTCGTGGCCGCGCGGCAATGTTTCCCGGTGGCGGACGGCGTCGATTTCGCGCAGGCGTCGATGGCCGAGCCGCTCGCCGTTGCGTTGCACGCGGTGAAGCAGGCCGGCTCGCTCATCGGCGCGAGCGTGCTGCTGATCGGTTGCGGACCGATCGGCTGCATTCTGCTATCTGTCGCGCGGCGTGCCGGCGCGCATCGGGTCGTTGCGGTGGATCTGTCGAGCCGCGCGTTGAGCGTCGCGGAACAGCTCGGCGCGGACCAGACCGTGAATGCCGCCGATACCGCGACGATCGAACAATGGTCCGCGCAACGCGGCACATTCGATGTCGTGATAGAAGCATCGGGTAGCCCCGCGGGGCTCGACACTGCGTTGCGCTCGGCGCGCGCGGGCGGCACGGTGATCCAGGTCGGCAATTTGCCGGCGGGTCAATCGCCTGTTGCCGCCAACCTCGTCATGTCGAAAGAGCTGCGCTATCAGGGCTCGTTCCGTTTCGCCGACGAATACGCGACCGCCGCCGATGAAATCGCCTCCGGCAAGCTGGACCTGCGCCCGCTCATGACGCACGCGTTTGCGATGAACGACGCCAACAAGGCGTTCGAGGTCGCGCTCGACCGCTCGCAATCGATGAAGGTCCACCTGAATTTCGATTGAAGCCGCACGTCCGAGAGGCGCGCGCATCCCATTCACAAGCGGTATTAACGCCCGTCAAGAGGCGAGAACCGAAGGAGACATCGCATGATTAAAAGTCAACGCTGGTTTGTCGTGGCGCTGCTGTTTCTCGCAGGCGTCATCAATTATCTGGACCGCTCGGCGCTGTCTATCGCCGCGCCGCTGATCCAGAAAGACCTTAACTTTTCGCACGCGCAAATGGGCGTGGTGTTCAGCAGCTTCTTCGTCGGCTACGCGTTGTTCAATTTCGTGGGCGGCGTGCTGTCGGATAAGGTCGGCGCAAAACGCGTGTTCGGCACGGCAATGGGCGTATGGTCGGTGTTTTGCGGAGCAACGGCGCTTGCGACGGGCATTGGTTCGCTCATCGTCTTGCGCGTGCTGTTCGGCATGGGCGAAGGCCCGTTCAGCTCGTCCAACAGCAAGATGGTCAACAACTGGTTTCCGCGCAAGGAAGTCGCGAGCGCGATCGGCGTGATCAGTTCCGGCACGCCGCTTGGCGGCGCGCTTGCGGGTCCGGTGGTGGGCTTCATGGCGGTGCAGTTCGGCTGGCGCTGGGCCTTCGTCGCGATCATGCTGCTGGGGCTGCTTTGGCTGATCGCATGGGCCGCGACCACGACTGAACATCCGCAGCAGAACGCGCGTGTCTCACAAGCGGAGATGGAAATCATTCTGGCCGGTCAGGCGGATGAACATGCCATCACCCATTCGGCCGATGGCGAGAAGCTCGGCCTTGGCCACTTCCTGCGCAAGCCGATCATTCTCGCGACGGCCTTCGCGTTCTTCTCGTATAACTACGTGCTGTTCTTCTTTCTCTCGTGGTTCCCGACGTATCTGACGGAAGCGCATCACCTGAGCTTGCATGACATGAGTATCGCCACGGTGATCCCGTGGGTACTCGGCAGCATCGGGCTCGCAGCGGGCGGCTTCATCTCCGACCTGATTCTGCGGTTGACGGGCAGGCCGCTCCTGTCGCGCAAGATCGTGCTCGGCACCTGCCTCGGCGCGGCGGCGGTGTGCGTCGCGCTGGCCGGCCGCGTGGCCAGCACGCAAAGCGCGGTCGGGTTGATGTCGGTCTCGATCTTCTTCCTCTATGTAACGGGCGCCGTGTATTGGGCCGTGATTCAGGACACGGTGCCGCGCGAACATGTCGGCGGCGTCGGCGGCTTCGTGCATCTGCTGGCGAATCTGGCCGGCGTGATTGGACCCGCGGTTACCGGCTTCATCGTGCAGGCGACGCATGGCGCATACGGCAGCGCATTCGTGCTGGCGGGCGGGATTGCGGTGCTCGGCGCGGTGTGCTCGGTCGTATGGATTCGCGAGCCGCGTGCAGGCACGCTGACCATCGAACGTGCATGGTAGTATGGTGCGAAGCCTCGCGACGTATCGCTGAGGCTTCCCACCCGATGCTCTCCGTAGTTTGCAAAAATGCCGACCAGGAATTTCTCCGCCAGCAAGCCTTCGATTTCCGCCGATGCAACGCTCGCCGTGCCGCGCGCCCGGCGTCGCGCGAGTGCGCAGCAAGGCGAGCATGTCGCGCTGCCCGACCTGACCGCGAACGTGTCGTTCGATTCGCACGAACCCATCGGCAAGCAGATTTTCCGGGCGTTGCGGCAGGCCATTTTTATCGGACAGATGGCGCCCGGCACACCGCTTTCGGAGAAGGACGTCTCCGACATGTTTCAGGTGTCGCGGCAGCCCGTGCGCGAGGCGTTCATCAAACTGGTCGAGGCGGGCGTATTGCAGGTCTTGCCGCAACGCGGCACTTTCGTGAAGCGCATTTCGCCGCGTCAGGTGCGCGAAGGGCGCTTCATTCGCGAAGCGATCGAAGCAGCCGTCGTGCGCAAAGCGGCTGTGTCGATTACCGACGAGCAATTGCAGGCGCTTACCGACAACATCCGTGACCAGAAGCTCGCGGCGAAATCGAACGACACGGCCGCGTTTCTCGCACTCGACGAGGCGTTTCATTACGCGATCGCCCAAGCAATAGATTGCACGGCCGCGTGGGAAACCATCCAGGACATCAAGGCGCAGATGGACCGCGTGCGTTACTTGAGTCTGCCCGACGTGTCGCCACTCGATCTGCTAATCAAACAGCACGCGAAAATTCTGGCCGGCTTGCGCGCCCGCGATCCGGCCGCCGCCGAAGCCGCGATGCGCAGTCATCTGCGCGAAATTCTCGTGTCGCTCGGTCCCATCGCCGCGCGCAATCCCGCGTGGTTCGAAGCGGACGAACCCGAGCGCGTGCCGCTGTCCACGTAAATACGTCGCGCTGGACAGGTCCCGAAACGCGCCGTCTTATGGCAAAGTGTGCCGTTTAAAAGCCATGAGGTGAGGGGCCAATGACAGGTCGCCTGGTCTATGTGATGGGGCCGTCCGGCGCGGGTAAAGACGCGTTGCTGGGCTTTGCGCGCAAGCATCTCGCGGGCGAGCCGATTCTTTTCGCGCATCGTTACATTACGCGGCCAAGCGGCAATGGCGAGGAACATGTCGCGCTCAGTGTCGAGGAGTTCGCCGCGCGTTCGTTGCTCGGTCTCTTCGCGCTCGAGTGGTCGAGTCATTCGCTGCACTATGGCATCGGCATCGAACTCGATGCGTGGCTCGCGCGTGGTTGCACGGTGGTCGTCAACGGTTCGCGTCAGTATCTGAATCATGCGCTCGCGCGCTATCCGCGGACAGAAGTCGTGCATGTGGACGCGGCGCCGCATATTCTCGAAGCGCGTCTCGGCGCACGCGCGCGCGAATCCGCGGAACAGGTGGCCGCGCGGCTCGCACGTCACGCGCCTTTCAGCTTGCCCGACGGCGTGCGCTGCGAGTCGATCGACAACTCAGGCGAACTCGAAGACGCGGGTCATGCATTGATCGCCTTCCTCAAGGGCCATGCCCGGCTATAGTGCTGGACATCGAGCCGCGTGAGCGTGCGTCACGCTTACGGCCGCCTTTGCATCTGCCTTCATTCAGCTTCACCCATCACGGAGTCCCTTGAAAAATGAGCGAAACCGCGCGTTTGACCGAACTAGCCGATCTGATTCCCGCCGCCGAAAGCCTGCGTGATATTCGCCATCACATCCATCGCCATCCCGAACTGGCTTACGAGGAATTGCAGACGGGCGCGCTCGTCGCCGGCAAACTCGAAGAATGGGGCTGGCAGGTGACGCGCGGTGTCGGTGAAACCGGCGTGGTCGGTACGTTGAAAGCGGGCGAGGGCACACGCAGCATCGGCATTCGCGCGGACATGGACGCGTTGCCGATCGTCGAGGAAACCGGTTTGCCTTATGCGAGCGGCACGCACGGCAAGATGCACGCGTGCGGCCACGACGGTCACACCACGATGCTGCTCGGCGCGGCCCAACGCCTCGCGGTCACGCGCAATTTTTCGGGCACGGTGCACCTGTACTTTCAGCCGGCCGAAGAAAGCGGCATCGACAGCGGCGCGAAGAAAATGATCGAAGACGGCCTGTTCGAGCGCTTTCCGTGCGACGCCGTGTTCGGTGTGCACAATCATCCGGGCGCGGAGCCGGGCGTGCTGCTGTTTCGCAAGGGGCCGTTCATGTCGGCCGGCGACAAGGCGATCATCACGATCGAAGGCGTGGGCGGTCATGCGGCGCGTCCGCATCTGACGGTGGATCCGGTCGTGATCGCCGCGAGCATCGTAATGGCGTTGCAGACGATCGTCGCGCGCAACGTCGATCCGTCGCAACCGGCGGTGGTGACGGTCGGCTCCATGCATGCGGGCACGGCGAACAACGTGATCGCAAGCACGGCGAAGCTGGAACTGAGCGTGCGTTCGTTCAGCGCCGAAGTGCGCGCGCTGCTGAAAAAGCGCATTACCGAACTCGCCGAAACGCAGGCCGCAAGTTATGGCGGCAAGGCCATCGTCGAATATATCGAAGGCTATCCGGTCGTGATTAATTCGGATCACGAAACAGATTTCGCAATCGAAGTCGCGCGCGAACTGGTGGGCGACGACAAGGTAGTCGCGCAGACGGACATGCTCATGGGCAGCGAAGACTTTGCGTTCATGCTGCAACAGCGGCCGGGCACGTTCTTGCGTATCGGCAACGGAGTCGGCGAGGACGGCTGCATGGTGCACAACCCGCACTACGACTTCAACGACCGCAATCTGCCGGTGGGCGCCGCGTTCTGGACGCGTCTTGTGGAACGGTATCTGAGCCGCTAGACGCCTGGACGCAGGCAGCGGCGCTTGTGCTTCAACGTTATTCACGCAGAAGCGCAAGCACAAGCGCCAGCGCCATCACCCGCGCCGCGCCACCATCTCCGACACGCTTTGCGCCGCGTGTTGCAGCGGCTCGAGAAACGCCTTCACCATCTGCTTCGCGGAATTGCGCTGCGCATTGCCGCTGATGTTCATCGCGGCGATCACGCGTCCCTGCCGATTGCGGATCGGCGCGGACAGCGAAATCAGACCGCCTTCGAGTTCCTGATCGACGATGGCCCAGCCCTGGCGGCGCACCTGCGCGATCAGCTTCTTCAGTTCTTCCTTGTCCGTCACCGTGCGCGGCGTGTGCGCGTAAAGCGGCGACGAATTCAGCGTTGCGTCGAGCGTTTCGTCGTCGAGCGCGGACAGCAGCACGCGGCCCATCGACGTGCAATACGCCGGCAAGCGGCTGCCGATCGACAGATTGATCGTCATGATCTTGTGCGTCGGCACGCGCAGCACATACACGATCTCGGTACGGTCGAGCACGGCCGCCGAGCAGCTCTCGTGAACCTGCGCGGACAATTCCTCCATCACCGGCTCGGCGAGATTCCAGAACGGCATCGACGTCAGATACGCGAAGCCGAGGTCCAGAATCTTCGGCGTGAGACGGAACAGGCGCCCTTCGGCTTCGACATAACCGAGCGTCTGCAAGGTCAGCAGAATGCGGCGCGCGCCGGCGCGCGTGAGGCCGGTCGCGGCGGCGACGTCGGTGAGCGTCTGTTCGGGGCGCTTCGCGTCGAACGCGCGAATCACCGCGAGGCCGCGCGCGAACGACTGCACGTAGGAGTCGCCCGGTTTGTCCGGGGCCGGTTCGGCGCTGGCGGAAACGTCGGAGGACGGCGGCAAGGCTTTGCTCATGGACCTGGAAGAATGCGTTCGAAGGGCTCGGGCACCGCTGGCGTCGAGTGAATCGACCTCGATCGACCGTGATCGACGCTTGATCAACATGCGGATGCGCAAAGGCGTGACGATAGCTTAAGCCTTCTGTTTCGCCAACTTAAGCACCCTGCGCTTGAAAAACCCAGGGTATCCGAGGATGCCGCCCGCATCGAAAATTTGTATGATGACCCGATAACATGACAACGAGGCAGTGCATGTTCGACAAGATTCCAGCGCGCGCATTGAGCGACACGGTCGCGCAGCAGCTTCTCAAGCAGATCGACAAGGGCACGTTCACGCGCGGCGGCAAGCTGCCGACCGAGGCCGTGCTCGCGCAACAGTTCGGCGTGAGCCGCACGGTGATTCGCGAGGCGATCTCGCGGCTGAAGAATGAAGGCGTGGTCGAGCCGCGTCAGGGCAGCGGCGTGTTCGTCGCGGCGCATGGGACGGTGCGGCCGCTGCGTATCGACTACGCGGAAGCGGTCGAGCCTGGCTCCGTCGTGCAGATTCTCGCGCTGCGGCGGGCGATCGAAGCCGAAGTCGCGTCCGAGGCCGCGATGCGCCGCACCGACGCCGACATGATGGCCATTGATGCCGCGCTCGCGAAGATCGACGAGGCTGTCGCCGAGGGCGAAGACGGCGTGACCGAAGACGTCGCGTTTCATCGCGCGATCGCGGCGGCTACCGGCAATCCGTATTTCCTCAAAACGCTCACGTTCCTGAACCAGTATCTCGAGGCCGGCACGGTCGTCACGCGTCGCAATGAAGCGTTGCGCGAGGACTTTTCGCGTCAGGTGCGCGAAGAGCATGCGGCCATTGCCGCCGCGATTCGCGCGGGCGATCCGATGGCCGCGCGCAATGCGGCGCGAACGCATATGTACAACGCCGCACGGCGGCTCGCGGAAGCGGGCATTCGCTGATGCAAGGCCCTGTGCCCGGCGCATTCCCGCGCCGATTCGCGTGAGCACTTAACAGACTTCAGAGAGGTTCGAGCATGTCCAGAAATGTTGGTGTCATCGGTCTTGGCGCAATGGGCCTCGGCGTCGCGCGCTCGTTGCTGCGCGCGGGCTTTCGCGTTCACGCGTGCGACCTGCGCAGTGAAGTGCTGCAAGCCTTCGTGAAGGAGGGCGGCGTGGGTTGCGCATCGCCCGCCGAACTCGGCGCGCAATGCGAGGTGGTCGTCACGCTGGTCGTCAACGCTGCGCAAACCGAAGCGGTGCTGTTCGGCGCACAAGGCGCGGTTTCGGCGATGAAGCCGGGCGGCGTCGTGATCGCGAGCGCGACGGTCGCGCCCGACTTCGCGATCGAACTCGGCAAGCGTGTTGAAGCAGCCGGCTTGCAGATGCTCGATGCACCGGTCTCGGGTGGCGCGGCGCGCGCGGCATCCGGCGAGATGACGATGATGACGTCCGGCCCCGCCGCGGCTTATGCGGCCTGCGAGGACGTGCTGGCGAAGATGGCCGGCAAGGTCTACCGCCTCGGCTCGGCGCATGGCGCGGGATCGAAGGTGAAGATCATCAACCAGTTGCTCGCGGGCGTGCATATCGCGGTGGCGGCGGAGGCGATGGCGCTCGGCTTGCGCGAAGGCGTCGATCCCGACGCGCTGTACGACGTCATCACGCACAGCGCGGGCAATTCGTGGATGTTCGAAAACCGCGTGCCGCACATACTCAATGGCGATTACACGCCGCTGTCGGCCGTCGATATTTTCGTCAAGGATCTCGGCCTCGTGCTCGATACCGCGCGCCGCTCGAAATTCCCGTTGCCGCTCTCGGCGGCGGCGCATCAGATGTTCATGATGGCGTCCACGGCCGGCCACGGCGGCGAGGACGATTCCGCGGTCATCAAGATTTTCCCCGGCATCGACGTGCCGGCGGCCAAGTAAGCGGGAGCGCCTGCCATGACGGCTACGACCCAACGCGCGCTGCTCGGCTGCATCGCCGACGATTTCACGGGCGCGACCGACCTCGCGAATATGCTGGTGCGCGGCGGCATGCGCACCGTGCAGACCATCGGCATTCCTCAGGATGGCGAAACGATCGCGGCGGACGCAATCGTCGTCGCGCTGAAGTCGCGCACGATTCCGGCCGCCGATGCGGTCGCGCAATCGCTCGCCGCGCTCGACTGGTTGCGCGCGCAAGGGTGCCGCCAGTTCGTTTTCAAATATTGCTCGACGTTCGATTCGACCGATGCGGGCAACATCGGCCCGGTGACCGATGCGTTGCTCGACGCGCTTTGCGCCGACGACAAGGCAAGCGCTTTCACGATTGCATGCCCGGCGTTTCCGGAGAACGGACGCACGATTTTTCGCGGGCATCTGTTTGTCGGCGATGCATTGCTCAGCGAGTCCGGCATGGAGAATCATCCGCTCACGCCGATGCGCGACGCGAACCTCGTGCGCGTGCTGCAACGTCAGACGCAATCGCAAGTCGGGCTCGTGCGCTACGACGCGGTGGCAAAAGGCGCCGCGGCAGTGCGCGAATCGTTCGACGCGTTGCGTAAGCAGGGCGCACGCATGGCAATCGCCGATGCGGTCTCCGACGCCGATCTGTACGTGCTCGGCGAAGCCTGCGCCGATCTCAAGCTGATCACGGGCGGCTCGGGCATCGCGCTCGGTTTGCCGGCCAACTTTCGCCGCGCGGGCTTGCTTCAGCCGCAAGACGATGCGGCGCAACTGCCGGCCGTCGAAGGTTTGTCGGCGGTGCTCGCGGGCAGCGCGTCGAAAGCGACCAACGCGCAAGTCGCGGCGTGGCGCGACACGCGTCCCGCGTTTCGCATCGATCCGCTCGCGGCCGCGCGCGGCGAGGCCGTCGTCGAACAGGCGCTCGCATTCGCGCAGACGCACCTCGACAAAGGCGAGCCGATGCTGATCTATGCAACCGCCACGCCCGACGAAGTCAAAGCGGTGCAACGCGAACTCGGCGTCGATAAGGCGGGGCATCTGGTCGAAGCCACGTTGGCGTCGATTGCGCGCGGTCTTTATGAGCGCGGCGTGCGCAAGTTCGTCGTGGCTGGCGGCGAGACATCGGGCGCAGTGGTGCAGGCGCTCGACGTGCACAGTTTGCGCATCGGCGCGCAGATCGATCCGGGCGTGCCGGCGACTGCGACGACCGGTTCTCAACCGCTCGCGCTCGCGCTGAAGTCCGGCAATTTCGGCGCAACGGATTTCTTCGAAAAAGCGCTGCGCCATCTGAACGGAGCCGCTTGATGACTAGTGAACTGACTAGCGCAACGACCGGCGCAACGAAGGGCGCCCCCGCCATCCACGCAACCAACGAAGCGCGCGTGCGCGAAGAAATCTGCATAACGGGCGCGAGTCTTTATCAGCGCGGCTATACCGTGGGCAGCGCCGGCAACATCAGCGCGCGTCTCGACGACGGCTGGCTCATCACGCCGACGGATGCGTGCCTCGGCCGCCTCGATCCCGCCGACATCGCCAAAGTCGATCTCGACGGCAACGCGGTGTCGGGCGGCAAGCCGTCGAAAACGCTCGCGCTGCATCGCGGCATCTATGCGCGCAACAGCGAGGCGCGCGGCATCGTGCATACACATTCGACGCATCTCGTCGCGCTTACGCTTGCGGGCGTGTGGAACGAGAGCGACGTACTGCCGCCGATCACCCCGTACTACGTGATGAAAGTGGGCCACGTCCCGCTGATTCGTTACAGCCGGCCAGGCGATCCGGAAGTCGCCGCGCAAATCGCCGCGCTGGCCGGCAGCGTTCGCGCGGTGTTGCTCGAGCGGCTCGGTCCGGTGGTGTGGGAGCGCTCGGTCGCGCAGGCGTCGTATGCACTCGAAGAACTCGAGGAAACCGCACGTTTGTGGCTCATGACGAATTCGCGGCCCGCGCCGCTTACCGAAGCCGCGCTCGAAGAACTGCGCAGCGTGTTCGGCGCGCGCTGGTAGCCGGTTGCAACGGACCATCCAAAGCTAGATCGCCCAAGGCGACGCATCACACATCCATCCAAGGAGACATTGCATGAGTTCGTATCAGGCCGTATCGGGCCAGCCGATTGCGGCGGCCCTGGGACAACCCGGCGCCGCGGAAATCGAGCGTACCTACAAGAAAGTGTTCTGGCGCATCGTGCCGTTCCTGATGCTGTGCTACGTGGTCGCTTATCTCGACCGTGTGAACGTGGGCTTTGCCAAGCTGCAAATGTCGCAGGATCTCGCGTTTAGCGAAACCGTGTTCGGCCTCGGCGCGGGCGTGTTTTTCATCGGCTATTTTCTGTTCGAGTTGCCGAGCAATATTCTGATGCACAAGCTCGGCGCGCGTATCTGGATTGCGCGAATCATGATTACCTGGGGCGTGATGTCGGCGCTGTTCGTGTTCGTCAAGACGCCCGCGCAGTTCTATATCTTGCGGTTTCTGCTCGGTCTCGCCGAAGCCGGTTTCTATCCTGGCGTGATTCTTTATCTGACGTACTGGTTCCCGTCGCATCGGCGCGCGAAGATCATTGCGGTGTTCATGTCGGCGATTCCCGTGTCGGGCATTTTCGGCAATCCGCTGTCCGGCTGGATCATGCAGTCGTTTCATAACAGCTCGGGTCTCGCAGGCTGGCAGTGGATGTTCCTGATCGAAGCGGTTCCCGCGGTTGCAATCGGCATTGCGACGATCCTGTATCTCGACAACGGCATCGCGAGCGCGAAGTGGCTGAGCGAACCCGAAAAGCGCTTGCTCAGCGATGAAATCGCCGCATCGCAGCCGAAGGAAAAAGCCAATGCGCATTCGCTGCGCGCCGTGTTCCGCGATCCGCGCACGTGGTGGATGTCGCTGATCTATTTCGCTTTCGTCACCGGCCAATATGGTTTGACGTTCTGGATGCCGACGCTCATCAAATCGACAGGCGTTAGCGGTGCGTTCAATATCGGCTTGCTGAGCGCGATTCCGTTTCTCTGCGCGATCGTCGTGATGAATCTGATGGGCCATAGCGCCGACAAGCGCCGCGAACGCCGCTGGCATCTGATCGTGCCGGCGCTGTTCGGCGCGGTGGGCTTCACGGTGGCGGCTTCGTTCGCGAGCAACACGGTTGTGTCGATTGCGTTTCTATCGCTCGCCGCAGCCGGCGTGCTGACCTGCGCGCCGCTTTTCTGGTCGCTGCCGACGGCGTTCATGTCGGGCGCGACCGCGGCGGCAGGCATCGCGATCATCAATTCGATCGGGAATCTCGCGGGCTTCGCGAGCCCTTATATGATCGGGTATCTGAAGGACCTGACGCACAGTACGCAGTCCGGCATGTATGTGCTGGCCGGCATGCTGGTGATCGGCGCGATTGCCACGTGGCTCACGCCCGCGAGACTGGTCAACCGTTAATCGTCCTGCGCGCGGCTTACGCATTGCCTGGTGTTGTTTGCCGCGCGCCGAACATCGCTTCAAAGGAGTTGCCGCCATGCCTCGCTTCGCCGCGAATCTGTCGATGATGTACAACGAGCACGCTTTCCTGGACCGCTTCGCCGCCGCGGCGAAAGACGGCTTCAAAGCGGTCGAGTTTCTGTTCCCCTACGATTTCCGCGCGGAAGAAATCAAGGCGCGTCTCGATGCGAACGGCCTCACGCAAGCGCTCTTCAATGCGCCGCCGGGCGACTGGGCAAGCGGCGAGCGCGGCATCGCGACGCTGCCGGGACGTGAAGACGAGTTTCGCCGCAGCATCGACACCGCGCTCGACTACGCGCGGGTGATTGGCAATCGCAAGCTGCATGTGATGGCCGGCCTGATCGCCGCCGATCAGCCGCGCGAGCGGCATCGCGAGGTGTATCTGCAAAACCTTGCGCATGCCGCGAAGGCCGCGCAAGCGGAGGGCATCACGATCGTGATCGAGCCGATCAATACACGCGACATGCCGGGCTTTTTTCTCAACCGGCAAGATGAAGCGCAAGCCATTTGCGCGGAAGTCGGCGCGCCGAATCTCAAGGTGCAGTTCGACTGTTATCACTGCCAGATCGTCGAAGGCGATCTCGCGATGAAACTAAGGCGCGATTTCGCGGGCATCGGCCACATTCAGGTCGCGGGCGTGCCCGAGCGGCACGAGCCGGACACGGGCGAGATCAACTATCCATATCTGTTCGAGGTGATCGACGCGCTCGGTTACGACGGCTATATCGGCTGCGAATACCGGCCGCGCGCCGCGACGTCCGCGGGACTCGGCTGGTTAAAGCCTTATCTGAACGCAGCGTGAAGGCGGCCTGAGCGCGGCCTGATAACCCAACACGAGGACTCAAGCGAATCATGAAAGTACTCATTACCGGCGGTGCAGGTTTTCTCGGTCAGCGCCTCGCGCGTGAACTGCTCGCGCGCGGTTCGTTGAAAGACGCGCAGGGCGCGCCGCAAGCACTCACGGAACTCGTGCTGCTCGACGTCGTGCAGGCCAACGATTTCGGCGACAGCCGCGTGCGCACCGAAGTCGGCGATATCGCCGAGCGCAGCGTGCTCGAGCGCGCGATCGACGGCCAGACAGCGGCGATTTGTCATCTTGCCGCGATCGTCAGCGGGCAGGCCGAAGCGGATTTCGATCTCGGCATGCGCATCAATCTGGATGCGTCGCGTCTGCTGCTGGATGTCTGCCGGCAACGCGGACACCGGCCGCGCGTGCTGTTCACGAGTTCGGTCGCGGTGTACGGCGGCGAGTTGCCCGAGGTCGTGAAGAACGATACGGCGCTCAATCCGCAGTCGTCGTACGGCGCGCAGAAAGCGATCGCCGAGTTGCTGCTCAACGATTACTCGCGGCGCGGTTTCGTCGACGGACGCGTTCTGCGCCTGCCGACCATCAGCGTGCGGCCGGGCAAGCCGAACGCAGCGGCGTCGTCGTTCGCGAGCGGCATTATCCGCGAGCCGCTGAACGGCGAAGAGGCCGTGTGTCCGGTCAACGGCTCGACGCGCCTGTGGCTGCTGTCGCCGCGCAAGGCGATTGAATGCCTGATCGCCGGCCTCGAGCTGAATGCCGCCGCGCTCGGCAACCAGCGCGTGCTGAATCTGCCCGGCATTTCAGTCAGCGTCGACGAGATGGTCGCGGCGTTGCGCGAAGTGGCCGGCGACGAAGTCGCGAAACGGATCGTGTGGCAGGCGGATGCGCGCGTGGAAAAGATTGTCGGCAGTTGGCCCGGACGATGGGATACGTCGCGCGCCGAGCAGCTCGGCTTGCGCGGCGATCAAAGTTTCGCCGATGTGATCCGCGGCTATATCGCCGACGAAGGCATCTCGCTCCGCTGACGTCCCTTTAGCGTCCCTTCAAACGTCCCTCCAGCCTCGCGCCGCGGCCTTGCAAACACGGGCCGCGGTGCGAGCGCCTCAATCGTCAGACACTTTGCCGTGCGCGTTCCGGCTTCTCACGTATTCCCTGGTGCAAGCCGGCGTTCGCTTGACAGCGTTTCCGCCGCGCGCCTATCATCGAGTCTTGTTGTTCGATATATGACCGTCTGTTCGCATAAAGAACAAAACGGCCAGCGACTCGAACGCATCGTTCACTATCCTGCGCTAAGCTGAATTCCCGCGAGTACCGCCCGGCAGCCTGTCCGGCCGATGCCCGACTCATCCGTGCGCTTCTGCCGGCGCCGCGCGCAGTACATCACTGGAGACATCACATGTCCGAAGCATTCCTGTGCGACGCGATTCGCACACCCATCGGCCGCTATGCGGGTTCGCTGTCGTCGGTTCGCGCTGACGATCTGGGCGCGGTGCCGCTCAAGGCGCTGATGGAGCGCAACCCGAACGTCGACTGGAACGCCATCGACGACGTGATCTACGGCTGTGCCAATCAGGCCGGCGAAGACAACCGCAACGTCGCGCGCATGTCGCTGCTGCTCGCGGGCTTGCCGCAGGCGGTGCCCGGCTCGACCGTGAACCGCCTGTGCGGTTCGGGCATGGACGCGGTCGGCATCGCGGCGCGCGCGATCAAATCGGGCGAGGCCGCGTTGATGGTGGCGGGCGGCGTCGAAAGCATGAGCCGTGCGCCGTTCGTGATGGGCAAGGCGACCAGCGCGTTTTCGCGCCAGGCGGACATCTACGATACGACCATCGGCTGGCGTTTCGTCAATCCGTTGATGAAGCAGATGTACGGCGTCGACTCGATGCCCGAGACCGGCGAAAACGTCGCGACCGACTACAACATCAGCCGCGCCGATCAGGATGCGTTCGCGCTGCGCAGCCAGCAAAAAGCCGCGCGCGCGCAGAAGGACGGCACGCTCGCGCAGGAAATCGTCGGTGTGACGATCGCGCAGAAGAAGGGCGATCCGATCACCGTATCGCAAGACGAACATCCGCGCGAAACGAGCCTCGAGACGCTCGCGAAACTGAAGGGCGTCGTGCGCCCGGACGGCACCGTGACCGCGGGCAACGCGTCGGGCGTCAACGACGGCGCTGCGGCTCTGCTGCTCGCCAACGAAGAAACCGCGAAGCGCTTCGGCCTCACGCCGCGCGCGCGCGTGCTCGGCATCGCGACGGCCGGCGTCGCGCCGCGTGTGATGGGCATCGGCCCGGCGCCCGCCACGCAAAAACTGCTGGCGCGTTTGAACATGACGATCGATCAGTTCGACGTGATCGAGCTGAACGAAGCGTTCGCGTCGCAAGGCATTGCGGTGCTGCGCACGCTCGGCGTGGCCGACGACGACGCACGCGTGAACCCGAATGGCGGCGCGATCGCGTTGGGTCATCCGCTCGGCATGAGCGGCGCGCGTCTCGTCACCACGGCGATGTACCAGTTGCAGCGCACGCAAGGGCGCTTCGCGTTGTGCACGATGTGTATCGGCGTCGGACAGGGAATTGCAATCGCCATCGAACGCGTGTGATGTTCTGAACGCATCTGCGTTAGATAACGCTCTGCGCACAACAGCCTCTTCGCCCAACAGCGAAGAGGCTGTTTTTTTGCATCGATGCCTGCGGCCCTTCGCGCGATTGAAGCTTTCTGTAAGGCATGTACAATCTTTGCGCTGCACCTTTAATCAAGCGTCCTGAATATATGCGTATTGAGCGATGCGAAATGCGCATTGAATAAAGGGCGATTCATCGAGGAGAGCGTAAATGAAGTCAGCGACGATTGCAGCGGCATTGGCAGCAGCGGTGCTCGCGGCGGCTCAACCGGCATGGGCGCAAGACGCGATGGCGAGCGCCGCGCAAGATATCGTGAGCGCGGTGCAGCCGGTGCATCTGAGGGCCACGATCGTGGGTATCGATCCCGGCAGCCGCGCGCTGACGCTGAAGGGCGCAGGCGGTAACGTGGTGGTCGTGCTCGTGGGTCAGCAAGTTGCCGGCTTCGAGAAGCTCAGAGTCGGCGATCGTGTCGATGCGCTCTACAAGAACGCGCTGCTCGTGAAGGCGGATCGTGTCGACGGCAAAGGCAAGGGCATTCGCGAACGTGTCGATACGCAGGTTTATGCGCCGGCTTCGGGGGGCTTCGAATCGGCGCGCCAGGTTGAAGTGCTTGCCACCGTGCAGAAGATCGACCGCAAACGGCGCCTCGTCACGCTGCGCGGCGCCTATCAGACGCAGACGCTAGAAGCCGGTCCGCAAGTCGATCTGACCGGTGTGAAAGTGGGCGATACGATCCATGCGGTGTTCGTCTCCGCTGCGGCCGTCGAGGTCACGCCGCAAGATACGCAGTAAGACACAATTCGGTAAAGCATGAGTATTTGCGCGGCGCGATGGCCTGCAAGAGACCATCGCGCCGTTGCACTTTTCGCGAGCGTGTTTCGCACGCGGGAAGCATGTCAACGCGGTGTCGGCGGTCCCAGGCCCAGGCGGGCGAGCCGGCTTAGACAACGCCTGAACAAGCCCTGTGCGGGCAACAGATAAGTCAGCGAGACATGCGCCGTACGCTCGCCGTCGATGCTGAGCCATATGCGTTCGCCGCGCTGCAGGCTGAACGTTTGACCCGGCACCAACCAGTGATCGTAAGGCGAACTAACGCGCGTCAGCCAAAGACGCGCACCGTTCACCGCGAGCGTGCTGTCGGCTTCGACACGCCATGTCAGCGTCGCGCCAGGCGCGACGGGGAAATGCACCACCACCTTCGGCAGACGCTCGTCCTGCTGATACGCCAGAACACGTGCGTCGTCGTCCATGCACTGCGGGCTTGCCTGATCCATCTTGCTCTCCGTTATAGAGCCGGCTGACGGAGGCGCCCACAAAACAAAAGGCCCCTTCCGTTACCGGCGGGGCCTTGGGGGCTTGTTTTACAGATTCAGACTGCTAACGCGCACATGCTCCCAAAGGCCAGCCGATGACGGCTCGCTTCGGGTGATTAATCGCGACGGCGATGGAGGTGTGCGTGAACATGAATCGAGTGTGCCGTTTTGCCGCACGCTCTGTCAACGGAATTCGGCCGCTATTTTCCGTAGCCGCGGTGGCGGATGCTGTTAGTTCTGCAACCGCTCCTCCTCGAGCGTCAACGGAAAGCGGATCGTGAACGTCGTGCCCACGCCCTCGCGCGACACGAACTCGATGTGTCCGCCCAGCACACGGCACAGTTCCTTCACGATGGCGAGTCCGAGCCCGGTGCCGGGAATGTCGTCGTCCGCCGCGCGCTCGAATTCATGGAAGACGCGATCCGCATCGGCGGGCGCGATGCCCACGCCGGTATCGGACACGCGAATCGACCAATGCTCCGGACCGGCCATCGCAAAGTGCAACTCGACCTGTCCTGATTGCGTGTACTTGATTGCGTTGGTAAGCAGATTCACGGCGATCTGCTTAAGCTTCAAACGGTTCGACGTCACAGCGGGCAGCGCCGGATCGAATGCCGAGCGCAGCGTCAGCCCCTTTGCCTCGATGGACGGCCGCGACGACGCAACCAGTTCCTCGAAGAGTTCATGCAGATCGACCTGTTCGGGCGTCAACGGCGCGCCGTCGCCGAGTATCACCGAGTACTCGACCATCTGCTCGACGAGCGCCTTCATGTCTTCCGCCTGCCGGTTGGCCAGAGTCAGCGCGGTGTCGGCTTTCGCGGGCGCGCGGGCGATCAGTTGCAGCGCCATCGAAAACGCGTTCAGGAAGTTGCGCAGATCGTGAACCACGCTTCGCGTGATGTGCATGCGCGACTCGTACAATTCGCCGACGAGCCGTTGCTTCAGCGTGAGTTCGTGATTGGCGCGTTCGAGCCGCCCGGTGTATTCGTCGATCTTGCGGTCGCGTTCGCTGACCACTTCCCTGATCGACGTGAGCGTGACGACGCTCAGCGTTTCGGCGATCATGCGGCGCGCGCGCCGCTCATGCCGGCGCGTGAATGTGCCGTCGCGCGACGCGTAGTCTTCGAGTGCATCGGCGAGAACCTGGTGGAAAAGGTCGAGTTCCCGCACGAGTTCTTCGATGCGATAGCCCTGGCGCCAGCGCACCAGGCCGTGCTTTCGGGCATCGCGTTCGATGGCCGGTTCGACGCTTTCCAGGTCTTCAATATCGAGCGCCGCGCACAAGCCTTCGAGAATTTCCGGCAGATGGTCGGCGAGTTGCTGATACGTGAGCTTGTCGGCTTCCACGAGGTCGGCGTCGCCGAAAACCGCGTTCATCCATTGCTCTGTTAGTCGGAGCCGCTCGGCGCGAATGAAACCGGCGAAGTTGCGCAGCGGGCTAACGCGTTTGTCGTTCATGATGGCGCGGTCGATCAGGTTTTGGGAAGTGCGTCGCTGCAATGGCGGCAGCTCATTATCACCGCAAATCGGCGGCGTGGCGTCGAAATTGCGGGCCGGTCACGTCATGCGTTGCGGTCCCTCAGAAAATCGACGAATGCGCGCAGCGGCGCCGGCACATGACGGTGGCCGGGATAATACAGAAAAGGTCCGGAAAAGCGCTGCCACCACGGTTCGAGAATCGGTTCTAGCGCACCGCTGTTGAGATGCGGCCGAAGCATGGGTTCGAACAGATGGATCACGCCGACGCCCGCGACGGCCGAGTTGATCAGCAGGTCCATTGCTGCTCCCGGCCGCACGAGCAGGGGCCCGGATGGATTCAGTTGCACCACGTCGCCGTCGCGCTCGAAGTGCCAGGTCGGCATCGCGCCGCCGGCAAACTGGCCGCGCAGGCAAGCGTGCGAAAGCAGCTCGCGCGGATGTTGCGGGCGTCCGCGAAGCGCGAGGTAGTCCGGCGCGGCAGCCGTCGCAAAGCGTTGCACGCGTGGACCGATGGGCACGGCGATCATGTCCTGCTCGAGCCGTTCGTCGTAACGGATGCCGGCATCGCAGCCGATCGAAAGCACGTCGACAAAGCCGTCCTCGACGAACACTTCGACGCGTATGTCCGGATACGCTTTCAGAAACGGCGCGATGATATCGGGCAGCACGATGCGCGCGGCGCTCGCGGGCACGTTCAGTTTGAGCGTGCCGCTCGGCTGCTCGCGAAAGCCGTTGAGCACGTCGAGTGCCGCTTCCATTTCGCTGAAAGCGGCGTCAGCTTTTCCAGCAGACGCACGCCTGCTTCGGTCGGCGCGACGCTGCGCGTCGTACGGTTCAGCAGACGCAAGCCGAGCTTTGTTTCGAGCCGGCGCACGGCGACGCTCAGGCTCGAAGCGGAAACGCCGCTGCTGCGCGCCGCGTCGCGAAAGCCGCCCGCGCGTGCGACCGAGATGAACGCGGTCAGGTCGTTTAATTCCATGGCGATGGTTCGTTTTTGATTGTTCGTTTTTTTGCACGACCCGTGCACGTTAGCCCGCTTTATTAAACGGTGCAATCCCGGCCATACTGCGCTTCAACTACCAGCAAGGAGAGCCTGATGCCGAACCTCGAAATCACCGACACCTTCCCGTTCGCCGGCCGCCAGATCCGGCGCATGGGCTATGGCGCAATGCAACTCGCGGGACCGGGCGTGTTCGGCCCGCCGAAGGATCGCGACGCCGCGCTTGCCGTGCTGCGCGAGGCGGTGGCGCAAGGCGTGAATCACATCGATACCAGCGACTTTTATGGCCCGCATATCACCAACCAGCTCATTCGCGAGGCGCTGCATCCGTATCCCGCCGATCTCGTGATCGTCACGAAGCTGGGCGCGGTGCGCGGCAGCGACGGCGCGTGGCTGGCGGCGAAGGAGCCGCAGGATCTGGAGCGCGGCGTGCATGACAATCTGCGCAACCTCGGGCTCGACGCGCTCGAGGTAGTCAACATGCGGCTGATGGGCGACGTGCACGCGCCGAGCGAAGGGTCGATCGAAAAGCAGATCACCGCGCTCGCCGAGCTTCAGCAGCGCGGTTTGATTCGCCATATCGGCCTGAGCAACGCGACGCCGGCGCAAGTGGCCGAGGCGCAGCGCATCGCGAAGATTGTCTGCGTGCAGAACCACTACAACCTCGTGCACCGCACCGACGACGCGCTGATCGATCAACTCGCGGATAAAGGCATCGCTTATGTGCCGTTTTTCCCGCTGGGCGGCTTTACGCCGATCCAGTCGTCGGCTTTGACGGAGATCGCGCAAACCATCGGCGCGACGCCGATGCAAGTGGCGCTCGCCTGGCTGCTGCAGCGCGCGTCCAACATTCTGTTGATCCCGGGCACCTCGTCGGTCGCGCATCTACGCGAGAACCTGGCGGCGGCCAGCCTGACACTGAGCGGCGAGATTCTCGCGAAGCTGGATGCGATCGGCCGCGGCAATGGTCACGTTGACGGCCAGAGCTAGTCAGCGCATGACGCTTCATCAAACCGAACCGGCGATATGCGCGCGCAACCACTGATGGGCCGGATCGCGATGCGAGCGCTCATGCCACAGCATCGCCATTTCATAGCCGGGGACTTCGACGGGCGACTCGACCACGCGTAACGCAGCGTTATCGCGGACGAGCCGCGCGGGCACCATCGCCACGAGGTCGCTGTTCGCGAGCGCGGAGATCATGAACAGAAAGTGCGGAACGGAAAGCACGACTCTGCGCGTGAGACCGGCGCGGGCCAGAACCTGGTCCGTGACACCGGCAAAGCCGCCGCCGTCCGGCGACACGATCACGTGCTCGAGCTTCGAAAACTGCGCCAACGTGGGCCGCCGTTTGAGACGCGGATGATCCGCGCGTCCGGCAAGCACATAACGCTCGGCAAACAGCACGCGCCGCCGCAAGCCGGCGGGCGCGTCTTCGCTGGTATGAAAGCCGAGGTCGATCTCGCCTTGTTCCGCCTGCTTCGCGATACGCGGCGGCACGGCCTCGACGACCGCCAGCCGCGTGCCGGGCGCTGCGGTGCGCAGTCCTTGCAACGCCGGGAGAACGATGGTCGACTCGGCGTAGTCCGTCGCGGCAATGCGCCAGGTTTGCGTCGCCTGCGCCGGGTCGAAAGGACGCGCGGGCGCGACCGCTTGCTCCAATGCTTCGAGCGCCTGCCGCAACGGCTCGCGCAGCGCCTCGGCGCGCGCGGTGGCGCGCATGCCTCGCGGCCCCGGCAGCAGCAGCGGATCGCCGAGCACATCGCGGAGTTTCGCGAGATGCACGCTTACTGACGGCTGAGAGAAATTCAGCCGCTCCGCCGCGCGCGTCACGTTGAGTTCCGCGAGCAGTACGTCGAGCGTGACGAGCAGATTCAGGTCGAGCTTGCGCAGATTATTCCCGGCTATACCTGTCATATCAGCAATTCATTTCCAATATACCGCGCCGGCCACTATCGTGGGTGCATTCCCACATGAATCAAGGCGACGCAAAATGAACGTTCTGATTGTTTATGCTCATCCTGAACCGCGGTCGTTGAATGGATCGCTGAAGGACTTCTCCGTCAAGCGCCTGCAGGAAGCGGGGCACGCGGTTCAGGTCTCCGATCTGTATGCGATGAACTGGAAGGCGCCACTCGATGCAGCCGATAGCCTCGCGCCTGCAACAGGCGAACGCTTCGACCCGTCGCGCGCGTCGAAGCATGCATTCGAGAATGGGCTGCAAAGCCCGGACATCGCCGCGGAACAGGCGAAGCTGAAATGGGCCGATGCGGTCATTTTTCAATTCCCGCTGTGGTGGTTCTCGATGCCCGCGATCATGAAGGGCTGGGTGGAGCGCGTCTACGCCTATGGTTTCGCGTACGGCGTGGGCGAGCATTCCGATGCGCGCTGGGGCGACCGCTACGGCGAAGGCATGTTAGCCGGCAAGCGCGCGATGCTCGTCGTCACCACGGGCGGCTGGGAATCGCACTACAGTCCGCGCGGCATCAATGGTCCCATCGACGATGTGTTGTTCCCGATCCAGCACGGCATTCTCTATTACCCCGGCTTCGACGTGCTGCCGCCGTTCGTCGTGTATCGCACGAGCCGCATCGACGAAGAAAAATATCTTGAAGTACGCGATGCGCTCGGCGAGCGTCTGGACAATCTCTGGAATACGGCGCCGATACCGTTCCGTCCGCAGAACGGCGGCGATTATCAGATTCCCGAGTTGACGCTGAAGGACGACATCGCGCCGGGCCGCGAGGGCCTGAGCGTGCATGTCAAATAGCGGGATCGCGCGCGCATGTTCGCCACGCATGCGTCGCGCATGGAGTGAAGCGAATCGTAGGGTTCGTTGAAATTTGGCTGTAAGTCGCCGTTGCTAGAGTCGTCGCTGGAATTTGCCGCCCCGCATGCAGAGCCGCTGCTGCATCGACTGTGTTGTCCGCACATGTAGAAGGGAGAGCGACGAATATGAGTACAGCACGTCTTGTCTGGCTGATCGCGATGCTGCTTGCCGCCGCTCCCGCATGGGCGTTCCAGTCCCGTGTCGTGACCATTCCGAGCGCGGCCATGCACAAGTCTCTGGAAGCGACAGTCGTGTTGCCCGACCGCTATGCGCGCAGCAACGCGGCCGACCGCTTCCCGGTTGTGTATCTGTTGCACGGCTCGGGCGGCGACTACACCGACTGGACCGCCAATTCGCCTATCGGCAAACTCGCCGACCGCTACGGCGTGATCCTCGTGATGCCGGACGGCGGGCGCGAAAGCTGGTACATCGACAGTCCCGTCGATGCGGGCAGCCGCTACGCCACGTATGTCGGCACCGAAGTCGTTGCCTACATCGACATGCATTTCCGCACGATTGCAACCAAAGACGCGCGCGCGATCACCGGCTTGAGCATGGGTGGATTCGGCGCGCTGCATATCGCGCTCGACCGGCCGGACGAATTCGGCGCGGCCGGCAGCATGAGCGGCGCAGTCGATCCGCGCGGTTGCGAGGACGAGCCGGGCATCGATCAGGTGTTCGGCGATCCGGCGCGGCACGCGGACTTCTGGAACAGCGAGGCGATTGTCGAACACGCGCGCAGCTTCGCGAGCGCGCACATGGCGCTGATGATCGACTGCGGCACGAACGATTCGCTCGTGCACTCGAACCGGATGCTGCATGCGCGGCTCGTCGAGCTTGGCGTGCCGCATCGGTATGCCGAGCGGCCCGGCGGCCATACGTGGAAGTACTGGGCGAATGCAGTGCAGTACCAGGTGCAGTTCTTCGCGGCCGGTTTCAGACGCAACGGCAGCAGCGCGATAGCTTGATGTGTTGCCGCAGCACTGCCGCGATTTATTTCGGTAACCGAACTAAACTGCCGAGGCAGCTTCAGTCGATGCCATGAAACACCGCATCGTCCGGTCCGAGATAGGCGGGCGGTCGCCAGGCCGCGTCGCGCATCGAATGCTGAACCAGTTTTTCGACGCCGAGCAGCACCGCGAATATCGCCATCCGCACCGGGATGCCGTTATCGGTCTGCCGGAAAATCGCAAGCCGCGAATCGTGATTCAGGTCCACGCTCAGGTCGTTCGCGCCCGGCCGGCTATCGCGCGGCAGCGGGTGCATGATCAGCGTATCGGTGCCGCACACGCTGTCCACCAGCGCCTGATTGATCTGGAAGTCGGGCGTGTAGCCTTCGAACGATTCGTCGGTAAAGCGTTCTTTCTGAATGCGCGTCGCGTACACCACGTCGGCGCCGCGCAGCCCGCTCGGCAGATCGTGAGTCTGTTCGATCACATGCCCGTTGCGCGAAATCTGCTCGATGATATAGCCCGGCATTTCCAGCATGGGCGGCGAGATCAGCGTGAACTTGATGCCGCGATAGAGCGCCAGCAGCTTGACGAGCGAGTGCACGGTGCGCCCATATTTGAGGTCGCCGACAAGTGCGATATGCGCGCCGTCGACAATCTTGCCGAGCCGCGAGAATTCGCGCTGAATGGTGTAGAGGTCGAGCAGCGCCTGGCTCGGATGTTCGCCGGGGCCGTCGCCGCCGTTGATCACCGGCACGTTGGTCGCGCGCGCGAATTCCGCCACCGAGCCTTGCTCGGGATGGCGGATCACCAGCGCGTCGACGTAGCCGCTCATCACGCGGCTCGTGTCGTAGATCGACTCGCCCTTGGCCATCGACGAAAACGTGAAGCCGGTCGTGTCGCAGACGGAACCGCCGAGCCGGCAGAAGGCCGCGCCGAAGCTCACGCGGGTTCGCGTGCTGGCCTCGAAGAACAGATTGCCGAGCACCGCGCCTTCCAGCACGCGCGAGATTTTTCGGCGCCGCGCGATGGGCTGCATGATGTCGGCGACGCGAAACAGCGCTTCCACCGAGTCGCGCGAGAACTGATCGACCGACAGCAACTGCGGCTTGCCCTCCCACAGCATCTGGCTCGCGAGCGATTGCGAATCTACGCTTTGCGTATACTTTTCACCCGGCTCGCCATGCAGGACGATCTCGGACACGAAACGCTCGACAATCTCCGGCATCGCGCGCGATTCCTGCGAGTCGTCCGGCAGAAGCCACGTATCCAGCGCTCTTCGCGACACGCCGATGCGGCCCGCGAAGGTCTCGCGCGTCATGTTCAGACGCCGCATGGCGTCGCGGAGAAAGGCTTGTTGCGGGACGCTCATGAAGGCACCTGTCTGTCGGAGTGGCTGCGCCGGATATACGCGATGCGTATATTAATTTGCCCGCGATAGAAGTCAAGCAATTTCAAGATGCGCTTTGCCAAGCTGCGCGCGGCGCGGTTACACTGCGCTTCATGCTCTCCGGCCAACTTCTCCGACTCTGCCCGTCGACCGCGCTTCGTTCTGCATTCGCAGACGCGGCGGCCGCACGCCGCGCACGCCGCTCGCTCTCGAACGCGCCGCGCGTCGAGCAATGCAGCCCGGAGTTCAGCGCCAAAGCCAAAAAACAGCCGCTCATCTGACCGGAGCACGCTGTTCCGTCAGATGCGACGGAACAGCGGATCACGCGCTTCGGCGGTCCTTCCTGTCTTTCTCCTTCGCACGCTGCCGGAATCGATACGGTCGCTCATCGACGCAAGAGGAAAGACATGTCTATTTTTTCGGGTATCTGGATTCCGCTGATCACGCCTTTCGCCGACGGCGCGGTCGATCACGCCGCGTTGCGCGCGCTCGTGCGCCGCTATGCCGACGCGGATGTCGCGGGGATTGTGGCGCTCGGCACGACGGGCGAGCCAGCCGCGCTCGACGCCGCGGAACAGGACGCGGTGCTGGCGACCATTCTGGAAGCGGCGCAGGATGCGCCGTTGCCCGTGGTCGTCGGCGTATCGGGCAACAACACCGCGAGCATGCGCGAGCGCATTCAAGAGCTAAATTCGCTGCCGATCGCCGGCGTGCTGATGGCCGCGCCGTATTACGTGAGGCCGTCGCAGGCGGGCATCGTCAGTCATTTCATGGCGCTTGCCGATGCCAGCGACAAGCCGGTCGTGCTGTACGACATTCCCCAGCGAACCGGCGTGCGGCTTGAACTCGACACATTGCTCGCGCTCGCCGGGCATCCGCGGATTGAGGCGGTGAAGGATTGCGCCGGTTCCCTCGACACCACGCTCGCGCTGATTCGCGACGGCCGCTTGCAGGTGCTCGCGGGCGAAGACCTGCAGATGTTCAACACGCTGTGCATGGGCGGCAGCGGCGCGATTGCGGCGTCGGCGCATGTGCGCACGGAACGCTTCGTCGCGCTGTATCGCGCGCTCGCGGCAGGCGCGCTCGACGAAGCGCGGCGCATTTTTCACACGCTCGTGCCGTTGATTCACGCGTTGTTCGCCGAACCGAATCCTGCGCCGGTGAAGGCATCGCTCGCGCTGCAAGGGCTGATCCGCGACGAAGTTCGCCTGCCGATGACGCGCGCGAGCGAAATCCTGGCGCAGCGTCTCGCCGCGTTGGAGCGCGCGTGAGCGGAGCGGCAAACTGCGCGGCGAACTGCGCAGCGAGATGCGCCCCTAATATTTGAGATGCTGCTTTCGGCGATGAGGCGATAATCGGCGCCCTCTATCGATTATCGCCGCCGGCATCCGTCCGGCGGATGCCGCATGCAGTCAGTCGAGTCCGTCCGATTCGTGTTTGTCCTGAATGTGCCGCTCACGCGCCGTGCGCGGCGAGCTGCATGCCGCTCGCGCCGGGGAGCGTGCTGATGGCGTTCGTGTTCCGCGCGCGCGACCGGCTCTCCAGCGGCTCCGTGGGACTGATCACGCGCCGTTCGGCGACGGCGCTCGCGCTCGGCGCCGCGCTTGCCGCTGCCGTGCTCGCGCTCGCGGCCGGCATTGCGATCGGCAAGTACTGGTCCGCGCGCGGCGTCTCCGGCATGCAAAGCGCGAACCGCATCGAGCGCGATTACGCAATCGACCAGCTCGGCAAGCTCAACGCGTCGGTCGCGCAGATTGAGCCGCGCATTGCGCGCCTCACCGCGCAAGTGGGTGCGTTGCGTGACTTCGAAACCCGTCTGAATACGCCGCGCCCAGCGCCGCTCGCGCCCGTTGCCTCGCCGGCCGCTTCGCCTGGCGCCTCGCCTGGCGCTTCTCCCACGCTGCCCGCGTCGAGCGGCGATTCATCGGCCACCGACAGCGAAGGCGAGGGCGGCCCTTCGTTGCCGCCACGACGCTGCGTCGACGCGCCGCGATACCTCGGCGCGCGCCTCGACGCCGAGCGCACCGGCGAGCAGCTCGATTGCATCGCCGCGACGCTCGGCGCGCTCGAGCAGCAGACGGCGGCACACGCGGTCGCGTACGCCGCGTTCCCCGGCCGCATGCCCGCCGACGGCGCGCGTTTCGGTTCGCCGTTCGGCAACCGCACCGATCCCTTCACACATCGGCTGAGTTTTCATCCGGGCCTCGATCTGGTCGCGAAAACAGGCACGCCGATTCTCGCCGCCGCGGGTGGCCGGGTGGTCTTCGCAGGCGAGAAGTCGGGTTATGGCAATGCCGTCGAGATCGATCACGGCAACGGATTGATGACCCGTTACGGCCACGCGTCGCGCATCGTCGTGCATGTCGGCGACCTCGTGCTGCCGCGCCAATACATTGCCGATGTCGGCTCGACCGGACGCTCGACCGGCCCGCATCTGCATTTCGAAGTGCTGGTCAACGGCGCGCCCGTCGATCCCGCGGCTTATCTCGCGCTTTTCGCGCCTCCTTCTCATGGCTGACCGATTTCTTTCCCGCGACGCAAGCCGTGTGGCGCATGGCGCTTATGCACTCGCGCCCGTACGCCCGCTGCGCGTTCGCATCGTCGTGTGGACGCTTGTCTGCGGGCTGAGCGCGCTGGCCGGCGCGGCCGCGGTGATCGCCGCCGACGCGTGGCGCGCCGGTCTGCCGCTCAGGCAATGCCTGCCGGTTCCTGCCGATAAAAGCGCCGAGGAGACCGAACTGGCTCGTGCGCGCCTCGCGTTGGCGCAAGAGTCGGCCGCGCGCGCGTCGGTGCAGAAAACAGCGGACAGCGCCGCTGCGGAAGTCGCGCGGCTCAACGACCAGTTGCAGTTCCTGCGCGGCCAGAGCAGGGCAGCGCCGCGACGCTAGGCGCGCCGCCGCGCGTGATTCGCGTCACCCATTTTTTTCCGGAGTCCGTATGTTCAGCAAGAAAAAAGCCGCAGGCATTCAGCAAACCAAGCTTGCCACCTTGATTGCACACGACGTGCGCATCGTCGGCGATCTTCAGTTCACCAACGGCCTGCGTCTCGACGGCCACGTGAAGGGCAATGTCAGCGGCGAGCCCGGCGGCCAGACGCTGCTCGTGCTGAGCGACCGCGGTTCGATCGAAGGCAACGTGCATGGCTACGACGTGGTCGTCAACGGCAAGATTGTCGGCGACGTGATAGCGGATCACTTCGTCGAGTTGCAGGCCAACGCGCATGTGACGGGCAACATCTACTATCAGCAATTGCGCATGGATTGCGGCGCGTCGGTGGACGGCAAGCTCACGCGGCGCGACGGAGGCAATGCGCCGACACCGCTCACGTCGATGCTCGACGCCGGACGCGAATCGAACTCGATGGCGCTCAACGAAGCGTAATAACGTGCTGCAATAAGGCACTGAAGTTCATACCGCGCCTGGCAGCGGGCAGCGTTGCGCGGGTTCGTCGGCGCCCGTCAGATAATCGTGAGCCGCATTCGAGCCCGTCATGCCCCGCATATTTCGCACGACGGCGAGCCGTTGACTGGCGCTGCGATCGAGCGTCGCGAGCATGTCGCGTTCGAGAATCAGCAGCCTGAACGCCAGCACCATGAGGCCGCTCGCGAGCAGCACGTCGCCCGCGAACACGACCGCGTAGACCGCCGACGTGGTCTGCGGATTGCCGAGCAGCAACGCGAGATTCGCGCGGTCGAGCAGCACCAGCATGAGCGGCACGATGGCACTGAGCGTCGCGATAGCGGCGCCGATCGCGACGATGGTCCGCGCAAGACCGAGTTGCGGACGACGTCGGCGGCATACCTCATAGAGCGTGGCGGCGCGATAGGGCGCAAAGAACAGCGCGAGCAGAACGGCGCGCGGCAGCATGGGCAGCTTGAGCAACAACGCCCCGCCATACAACACGCAGAATGCGCCGATCACGACAATCGCCGTGCACCACGAAACCGGGACACCGAACAGTTTACGCGTGCCGGCCCAGAGCAGGATGCGGCTTTGCAGCGCGAGCGCCGCGGTTGCAAAGAGCAGCAGATCCGTACGCCATGTCAGATGCAACGCGAAGCATGCGGAAGCGGTCGCGAGCAGATAAAAAGCGGCGGCCCAGAAGCGGAACGCGCTCACTTGCGCGAACATCCGCGCAAGCACGGTAGCGATCAGTGCGCAGCACAGAAACGTGATTAGCCACAACGCGGTAAACGTCGCTACGTCGAATCTCATGAAGTCTCCAGCACCTGTGCAGCTTTTATTGTTTATCGTCGGATCGGGCTACGCATTTCACGCGCATTCCCCGCGTGTCGAATCAGCAGGCGTCGGCGGTCATCGTCCGTCCTCGCAGCAGATCGCCGAAGGCTTCGCCGGTCAACGGCTTGCCGAGCAGGAAGCCTTGCATTTCATCGCAGCGCATCGCCTTCAACATGTGCATTTGCGACTCGGTTTCGACGCCTTCCGCGACCACATCCATTTCCAGCGAATGCGCAAGCGCGATGATCGCCGAAACGATCGCGCTGCCTTCCGGGCCATGCGCGTCGAGACCGTTGGTGAAGAAGCGGTCGATCTTCAGTTGCTTCACGCGAAAACGCTGCAGATACGCGAGGCTCGAATAACCGGTGCCGAAATCGTCGATGGCGATTTCAAAGCCGCTTGCCTGGAACTCGCGAAGCATGTCGATGGTGCGGGGCGCGTCCTGCATCGCGACCGTTTCGGTGATCTCGAACATGATCTGATCGCACTTCACGCCTTCCGTCTTCACGATCTCGAGCATGGTCGGCACGAGATCGGCCTGCAATAACTGGCGCGGCGACAGATTGATGGCCACCTTGATCGGCGGCAGCCCTTGCGCGATCCAGCGCCTGATTTGCCGGCATGCCTCGCGCAATACCCAGTAGCCGATCTGCACGATCTGCCCCGAACGTTCGGCGATCGGAATAAATTCGAGCGGCGCGAGCGTGCCGAGTTGCGGATCGTGCAAGCGGATCAGCGCTTCCGCGCCCGCGAGCGACTCGCTGCTGCCGTCGAATTTCGGCTGGAAATGCAGCGTGAAATGATGTTCGGCAAGCGCATCGCGCAACGCGTTCTGAATCTGCAGCGTGCGCATCGCCGCTTCGTTCATGCTCCGTTCGAAGAACCGATACGTGCTGCGCCCGGCGCGCTTCGCTTCGTACATCGCGGCGTCCGCGTGCTTGAGCAGCGTGTCGACGGTATCGCCGTCCTCGGGAAACAACGCAATGCCGATGCTCGGCATCACCTGCAGCGGCTGCGAATCGGCCCACGTATCGTGCCGCATGCGTTCGAGCACGCCTTCCGCGAGCGTGGCGGCGTCGTCGCGCGACGCCAGGTTCTCGGACAGCACGACGAATTCGTCGCCGCCGAGGCGCGCGACCGTATCGCCCGCGCGCACGCAAACGAGCAGACGCTGCGCGAACGCGGACAGCACCTGATCGCCGGCTGAGTGGCCGAGCGAATCGTTGATCGTCTTGAAGCCGTCGAGATCCATGAAGAGGATCGCGAACAGCGACCGTTGACGGCGCGCCGCATGAATCGCCCGCTCAATGCGCTCGGTCAGCGTGGCGCGGTTCGGCAGGCCCGTCAGCGTGTCGAGCGTGGCAAGGCGCACGATCTGTCCGTTGAGCTTCGACAACGCGCCGACGAGGAAACTCGTGCGCGCGTCGAAACGCGACAGCAGCAACGTCACGACGAGAATCGCGAACGTGAAAAGAATCACCGACGTCGCGAGCCACGCGGCATTCACCCCGGCCGCCGCGCCGCAGATCGCGCCCGGCGCGAAGTCGGCGGCGGCCATCGCGGCGTAGTGCATGCCGCTGATCGCAATCGCCATCACGAGCGCCGCGCCGCAGCGTTTGCGCAGTACATACTGTTCGTCGTCGTTGCTGAGGGCGCGCGCCATCCACAGCGCCGCCGTGGACGCGCCGATCGCTATCGCGAGCGAGGCGGCGAACCACACGGGCCGATAGCTAATGGCGGGCGACATGCGCAAGGCGGCCATGCCGCTATAGTGCATGCCGGCGATGCCGAGGCCCATGAACGCGCCGCCTCCGATCAGGCGCGCGACCGTCAGCCGCGCGCGCGTGGTCAGACAGAGCGCCAGATATGACGCGCCGATGGCGAGCGCGAGCGAATAAGCGGTCTCCGCGAAATCGTAGCCGAGCGGAATCGGTAGGGAAAACGCGAGCATGGCCACGAAGTGCATCGACCAGATGCCGACGCCGAGCGCCGCCGCGCCGCCCATACGCCAGACGTGCCGCAGCCGCGGCGACGCCAGCACGAAGATGCGGGCGGTCAGATCGAGTGCCGTGTACGACGAAAGCGTCGCCACGACAAACGACATTGCCACCAGCCAGGGATTGTATGAGCTCTGCATGTGAAGTCCAACCGCGATGGAAAAGCGGCTGAACTAGTTATCGACCATTCGGCGCGTTTATTTAATTAATTTTCAATATGTTAGCGATTGCCGCGCCCGGCCTTGCGCGTGCGCTGCCGGGCGCCGTCGCGCGTCGATACCTAATGCCTTATCTGCGGTATGGCGGATGCCGGATGCCGGATGCCCGCTGCCCAGCGCTTTGCCGAATACAATGGCAGGCAACCCCACAACCGCCTCATTGATGACCGCCCCCAACCCTTCCGATCATTCCCAGCGTGCGGCGGCAGACGCTGCAACTGCATCGACTGAACGCCGTGGCACCGCGCGGCCGGTCGCCGACGCCGCTCCGCACGATTCGCGCGCTCGCAGCATCGCGCTTGCCGCGAGCCTCGCGCTGATCGCTTTTTCGCTGCGCACGCCGATCACGAGCGTCGGTCCGATACTGCTCGAAGCAGTGCGGGCGACGAACCTGTCGCGCACCGGCGCAAGCGTGCTGACCACGTTGCCGTCGTTATGCTTCGGTCTGTTCGGCCCGCTTGCACCGATGCTCGTGCGGCGCCTCGGCAGCGAACGCGCGTTGCTGGCTTTGTTGATGCTGCTGACTATCGGCACCGCATTGCGTGTGGTTCCCGCATGGCAGGTGCTGTATGTCGGCCAGATCGTGGCCTGCTTTGCGATCGGCTTGATGAATGTGCTGATACCGGGCGTGGTCAAGCGCGATTTCCCGCACCACGTCGCGCTGATGACCGGCGTCTACAGCGCCGCGATGTGCGCGGGCGCCGCTGCGGCAGCCGCTACCACGGTGCCGGCGGCCAATGCCATCGCGCATCTGTTCGACGGCGCGGGCGGCAACGCGTGGGCGTGGGCATTGGCGCTGTGGTCGTTGCCTGTGGCACTGGCTACGCTCGTGTGGGGCGTGAATCTGCCTGCCAAAGCCGTGCATGCGGGAAGACGCGTGCACGTCGTGCGCGGCTTGTGGCGCGATCCGCTCGCGTGGAAGGTCACGCTGTTCATGGGTTCGCAATCGTCGCTGGCGTATATCGTGTTCGGCTGGCTGCCGACGGTGCTTCGCACGCGCGGCATGAGCGCTGTCGATGCCGGGTTCATGCTCTCGCTGAGCGTCGTCACGCAGGCGGTGGCGTCGTTGCTGCTGCCGTTCCTGCTTGTGCGTCTGCGGGATCAGCGCGTGGTGAACGTGGCTGCGCTGCTGTTGACCGGCCTCGGTCTGATGGGCTGCTTCTTCGGGCCTTTCCCGATCATGTGGATGTTCGCGTTACTGCTCGGCATCGCGCAGGGCGCGTCGTTCACGCTCGCGCTGACCGTCATCGGATTGCGTTCGTACGACTCGCATGTCGCCGCGCAACTGTCGAGCATGGCGCAGGGAATCGGCTATCTGATCGCGTCATGCGGACCGTTCATCGCCGGATCGCTGTTGCATGCAACCGGCTCGCTGTACAGCCTGGCTGCGCTGTGCGCGGGTGTTTGCGTGGTGGCGGCGTGGTTCGGTTATGCAGCGGGGCGGCCGGAGCATGTGAAGGTGCATGTCGAGTAAGCGGTAGATGGACCGTGATGGCGCACAGCCGCGTGTTTATGTTAGATCACGCGTGTTTGACGCGGCGTCGTGACATCGCGCGCCGCGGCGAGCGAGCCGCTCCCGTTGCCGGCGGTATCGGCAACGAGAGCCACGGAGCAATTCAACCGCTGCCGGCGTCATGCTAAGCCGCCGGCAGCAGCCCTCAGCCGCCGCCTCACATCGTCATGACGGATTCCGGCGCTTCCCACGTGTAGTCGAGTGCCTCGGCCACTTCCTTGCACGTCACCTTGCCAAACGCGACGTTCAGGCCATTGCGCAGATGCGCGTTGTCCTGCAACGCCTTGCGCCAGCCCTTGTCGGCGATCTGCAGCGCGAAAGGCAGCGTCGCGTTGTTCAGCGCGTAGGTCGACGTGCGCGGCACACCGCCCGGCATGTTGGCGACGCAGTAGTGAACCACGTCGCCGACCATGTACGTCGGGTCCGCGTGCGTGGTCGGCCTCGCGGTCTCGCAGCAGCCGCCTTGATCGATGGCGACGTCGACGATTGCGGAGCCGGGCTGCATCGCTTCAACCATCGCCTTGGTCACGAGTTTCGGCGCGGCCGCGCCGGGGATCAGCACGCCGCCGATCACGAGATCGGCTTCGAGAACATGCTTTTCGACGTTGTCCTGGTTCGAAAACACCGTCATGACGCGCGCGCCGAGCAGCCGGTCGATGCGCCGCAGCGCGTCGAGATTGCGGTCGATCACGACGACCTGCGCGCCCGTTCCCACCGCGATCTGCGCCGCATTCGAGCCGACCACGCCCGCGCCCAGAATCACGATTTTCGCCGACGGCACGCCCGCGACGCCGCCCAGCAGGATGCCCTTGCCGCCATGCGCGCGCTCGAGGCAATACGCGCCCGCCTGGATCGACATGCGGCCGGCGACTTCGGACATCGGCGCAAGGAGCGGCAAGCCGCCGGCGGCCTGCGTGACCGTTTCATAGGCGATGCAGACGGCCTTGCTCCTGATCAGATCGGCGCATTGTTGCGGGTCGGGCGCGAGGTGCAGGTACGTGAAAAGAATCTGGCCTTCGCGAAGCATGGCGCGCTCGCCGGCTTGCGGCTCCTTCACCTTGACGATCATCTCGGCCGCGGCGAATACATCTTCCGCGCGCGGGACGATCGTCGCGCCGGCTTTTTCATAGACGGCGTCCGACGCGCCGATGCCGCTTCCCGCGCCTTGCTCGACCGTAACGGTGTGACCGTGCGCCACCATTTCGCGGACCGACGACGGCGTCAGTCCCACCCGATATTCGTGGTTCTTTATTTCCTTGGGTACGCCAACCAGCATGTCATCCTCCAGTTGCGGAACAGCCCGCTGAACGACTCGTTCGTGCACTGCGGCACGGGACGAGTAGGTCTCTTATATATAGAAGTGGAACCCAGCATACGCTTGATCGCAAAGCGTGGCTGCCCCGAGTTTTTGTAGGAGCCGTGCACGCAATTAGATCGAGAGCCGGAGCCGCGATCAGTTCGCCAGCGATCACAGCGGAGGTTGCAAGCTGATCGGACGCGGCACGTCCAACCGACGAACCGTGATGCAATGGCCGTGGCGTGATGTTGCCGGAAGTTGTCGATATGGCCACTGTCGCCTGATGGACCACACCAGGATAATCGTCTCCATTCAAACACGCGAAGGAGCCAGACATGTCCGAAGTATCCGCCATACCCGCCGCCGACAGCGCCGCTGCGTTCGCGCATTACAGCGCGTCGCTCGCCTTCGAAACCGATTGTGCCGATGTGCACTCGGCGATGGCACACGGCCCGAACGCCGCCGACTTCGTGTTGCTCGACGTCCGCAGTCCCGCGTTGTTCGCGCGCGGCCACGTGCCCGGCGCGCTGAATTTGCCGCACGGCAAGATCGTGGCGTCGAAGCTCGCCGGCTATCCGCCCGAGACGTTGTTCGTGACCTACTGCGCGGGCCCGCATTGCAACGGCGCGACGCGTGGTGCGATGCGGCTCGCGCAACTCGGGCGTCCGGTAAAAGTCATGATCGGCGGCGTGACCGGCTGGCTCGACGAGGGCTTCGAACTGAATGCGGCCGCGGCCGCCTGAAAGCGCGCATTGAAGCAGCCGCGTTCGCGGGCGGAGCGGTAACATCACGCCATGCACAATCATCTTGTCGTCGCGCTGGCCTATGACCGGCTTTGCACCTTCGAATTCGGCTGCGTGACCGAACTGTTCGCGCTCGAACGCCCGGAACTCGGCGTGGACTGGTATCGCTTCGCGGTCTGCGCAGCGGAGCCCGGTCCGATCCGCGCGGCGGGCGGCATCACGATCGCCGCGCCGTACACGCTGAGGCTATTGGATCGCGCCGACACCATCGTGATACCCGGCTGGCGTCATGTGGATGAACTGCCGCCTGAGCCGTTGCTCAAGAAGATCCGCGCCGCGCATCGTCGCGGCGCGCGCCTGTGTTCGATCTGTTCTGGCGTGTTCGTTCTGGCCGCCGCGGGCGTGCTCGACGGCAAGACCGTCACGACGCACTGGCGTTATGCCGCGAAATTGCAGGAGCGCTATCCGCATCTGCGCGTGCAGCCGGACGCGCTCTATGTCGACGAGAAGCAGATCATCACGTCGGCGGGATCGGCGGCGGGGCTCGACATGTTGCTGCATCTCGTGCGGCGCGATCATGGCAGCGCGGTCGCGAACCGGGTCGCGCAGCGGCTCGTGGTCGCGCCGCATCGCGAGGGCGGCCAGGCGCAATTCGTGCCGCGCCCGGTGCCGCACGACGAAAGCGGACGCCTCACGCGGCTGATGGACTGGGTGCGCGGTCATCCCGCGTTGCCGCACACGCTGCGCTCGCTCGCCGAACGCGCGGCGATGAGTCCGCGCACGCTGCAACGCCAGTTTCATGACGCGACGGGGATGGCCCCGTACGAATGGCTGGTGCGCGAGCGCGTCGCCATCGCGCGTGAGTTGCTCGAAGCGCAGGGCGCGCTGCCGATGGCGCGCGTCGCGGAACTCGCCGGCTTCGGTTCCGAGGAATCGCTGCGCCGGCACTTCAGGCGCATCGCGCTGACGAGTCCCGGAGCGTATCGTAAGAAGTTCGGCGCGCCGACGGCGTAGGTGCGCGAGGACTGCACGCCACGCCGCTTGCAAGGAAACCAGATGATCGACATCGCAGAGACTATCGCGCGCTTTAACGCCGGGCGCGATCCCGAACGGCTGGCCATGAAATACAAGGCGATGTGTGCTTCGCCTTTCGTGTTTTTGCGCGGTACATGTCATCTGTTTTATGAGCGCCTGCCGCGACAGGCGTTACTCGACGATGCACCGCCCGTCTGGATTTGCGGCGACATGCACCTCGAAAATTTCGGCAGCTACAAAGCGGATAACCGCCTCGTCTATTTCGACAACAACGACTTTGATGAAGCGTGCCTCGCGCCGAATCTGTACGAACTCGTGCGTTTGCTGACGAGCGTGCTGGTCGGCGCGGCCGACCTCAAGCTGAGCCGCGCGCAGGCGCTCGCGCTGTGTCATACGGCCGTTCACGCATATGGCGCGGCGCTCGCGCTCGGCAAGGCGCGCTGGGTCGAACGCGAGACATCGTCCGGCATGGTGCGCGATCTGTTCGATGGATTGGCGAGCCGCACGCGCGCCGCGCATCTGGACCGCCGCACGACGCTCAAGGGCAAGACGCGCACGCTCAAGGTGGACGGCAAGAAAGCGCTGCCCGTGAGCGATGAGCGACGTGCCGCAATCACGCAGTTCATGCAGCGGTTCGCTGCGGGCGAGACCGATCCGGGCTTTTATCGCGTGCTCGACGTCGCACGCCGGATCGCGGGTACAGGAAGCCTCGGCGTGGACCGTTATGTGATTCTCGTCGAAGGCAAGGGCTCGCCGGACGGCAACTATCTGATCGACCTTAAAGAAGCGCTGCCTTCTTCAGTCGTACCGCATATGCGCACGCCGCAGCCCGCATGGCGAAGCGAGGCGGAGCGCGTCGTCGAGATTCAGCGGCGCAATCAGGCGGTGTCGCAGGCGTTTCTGCACGCGGTCGATTTCAATCGGCGCTCGTACGTGCTGCGCAGTTTGCAGCCTTCGGAAGACCGCGTCGCGTTGAAGGACTGGGACGGCAAACTGCCGAGGCTGGAGGGCGTCGTCGTCAGCATGGCGGAACTGAGCGCATGGGCGCATTTGCGCAGCGGCGGGCGGCAGAAGTCGTCAATTGCGGATGAGTTGATCGCGTTCGGCAATCGCACCGACTGGCAGGCGCCGTTGATCGAACTCGCGACGCAATGCGCGGCGCAAGTCGCGGCGGACTGGAAAGCGTATTGCGAGGCTTACGATCGCGGCGCGTTCAAAGGGTAGTGCGGCGGAAACGTTTGCGGTTTCAAACAAACGCTTGCCCGCTCATCAGCCCATGCCATGTTCGTCGCTTTTTATGCCCTATTTCAGGGCCTAAAATGCGCCGCTACCTGACAATGGTGTAATAGTCGGCAACAGTGATTTGCTGTTTTCCCTCATTTAATTCACCGGCTTATCGCGTAGACTTGTACTAACAAAAAATGGTTACGGGGTGCGAGATGTTGGCCGTTTTCTTCATCGCCTGTCCAATCTGCATTGCGGCGCTTTTCGGTTTCGCGCGGCATGTCGATCCGCGGACAGGTCACTTCAAGCGTTGATTTTCAACGTCGCGGGTTCGAGCAAAGCCGGCAAGTGAGTTCCGTTGCCGGCCGGGTTAGCCATTAGCTGTTTTCTACTAGCTATTAGCATTAGCCGTTGGCAATTTGTCCACGGGCCTTGCTTTCCAGTGCCGGGTCGCGGCACGATGCGCGATAACCTGGCTCTGGGGCGGCATCGCGTATGCGAGATTTTCTGGCGAATTGGACGGCGCGCGCGGGCGTGCTCAAGGGCGTGCTTCCATTGAACCGCGCGGCGGCGATGCGCGACACGCTCGCGGGCGTCCAGCTTGCGTCGATGGATATTCCTCAAGTGCTCGGCTATGCGCGCATTGCCGGCATGCCTGCCGTTACCGGGCTTTACACCGTCTTTCTGCCGCTTATCGCGTTCGCGTTCTTCGGCGCGTCGCGGCAACTCGTCGTCGCCGCCGATTCCGCTACCGCCACCATCTTCGCAAGCCGCCTCGCGACCATGGCGCCCGTTTCGAGCGCGGAATACGCGTCGCTCGCCGCGATGGTCGCATTGCTGACCGCCGCGCTCCTGTTCGTCGCGCGCATTTTCCGGCTCGGCTTTCTCGCCGATTTCCTGTCGCGCACGGTGCTGGTCGGCTTTTTGGCGGGCGTCGGCGTGCAGGTCGGCATTGCGATGCTGGGCGATATGCTCGGCTTGCCCGGTCACGCGTCGCGCAGCGTGGATCAACTGCTTCTCGTCGTGCGCGAGTGGGCGCAACTGAACAGGCCGACGCTGGCCGTTTCGGTGCTGGTCGTCGCGTCCGTGCTGTTTTTCAAACGCATGCGGCCGCGCGTGCCGATGCCGTTGATCGCCGTCGTCGGGGGAATCGTCGCGAGCGATGTGTACGGTTTCGCCGCGCACGGCATCGCGGTGCTCGGCCCGGTCGCGGGCGGGCTGCCGCCGCTTCGCATGCCGTCCGTGACATGGCAACAGACGCTCGATCTGGTGCCGGTCGCCGCTTCCTGCTTCGTGATGATCGTCGCGCAAAGCGCGGCGGCGAGCCGCGTATTTGCCGAGCGGCATCATCAGGTGGCCGACACGAACGCGGATCTTTTGGGCATCGCGGCGGCCAACGCAGCCGCAGCATTTTCAGGCGCGTTCGTCGTGAACGGCAGCCCGACGCAGACGGCGATGGCCGATCGCGCCGGCACACGCAGCCAGTTTGCGCAGATCGTGTTCGCCGCGGTGGTCGTCGTGGTGCTGCTGTTTTTCAGCCGGTTTTTGCAGTATTTGCCGCGCTGCATTCTCGCCAGCATCGTATTCACGATCGCCGTCGGACTCGTGGATCTCAAGACGCTGTTTGCGATTCGCCGCGAAAGTCCGGGCGAATTCGCGCTCGCGGTGTTCACGGCTGCGGCCGTCGTGCTGATCGGCGTCGAGCACGGCATTCTGATTGCGGTCGCCGTGTCGCTCTTGCGGCACGTGCGCCATAGTTACCGTCCGCATACGATGATTCTCGAGCCCGGCGACGACGGCATGTGGGTGCCGGTGCCCGCGGTTCCCGGCAGACAGACCGCGCCGGGACTGATCGTTTATCGCTTCGGCGCCGACCTGTTCTATGCGAACGACCACTTTTTCGTCGACGATACGCGGCGCCTGATCGACCATGCGCCGACGAAGGTGCGCTGGTTCGTGATCGATGCAAGCGCAATTACCGACCTCGATTATTCGGCGGCGCGCTCGGTCGGCGAGCTATGCACTGCGTTAAAGCGTAGCGGCATCCACGTGATTTTTGCGCGCGTGAACCGCTATTTGCGCTCCGACATGGATCGGCACGGCATCACGCCGATTGTCGACGCAAGCTGCATTTTCGGCACCTTGCATGAAGCGCTGCGCGCGGCAGGCGTTGAAGAGCCCGCCGACAAATAACGCGCCTCAGCTTTTCGACGTCAGCAGTTTGAAGCCTGCAATGCCGAACATGATCGCGAGCGAGCCGTCGAGCCAGCGCCGGATCGCCAGATACACGCGCCGCGCGGATGCCGTCGAAAACAGCAGCGCATAGCTGCTGAACACCGACACGCCGATAGCCATGCAGCCGAGCACGACCGGCGCGGTATGCGCGCCGCCCGTCGGCGACATCGCGAGCGAAACGATCGACATCCACACGAGAATCGCTTTCGGATTGGTGAGATGCAGCAACAGGCCGCGCAGATAGAGCCGCTTGAGCGGTTCGTTCTGTCGCGCGTCGCCAGCGGGCAACGCGGCGGGCGCCAACGCGGAGCGCGCCGACTTGAAGCCGAGCCAAAGCAGATAGACGCCGCCCGCAATCTTGATCGCGACGAGGCATTCCGAATACGTGGCGAGCAACGCCGACAAACCGAGCGACGCCAGCAGCGCCCAGAAGAACGATCCGGACACCACGCCGAGCGCAAACGTGAGCGCCGAACGGCGGCCCGCGCTCATCGCAAGCGACATGATCGCGAGATTGCTCGGACCAGGGCTTGCGGTGCCGACGAAGTACGCGCTGTAGGCGATCAGGACATCGGCGGTGAGGAAAGCGGTGGGCGTCATCAGTTAAGACTCGCGGGCGGCCAGAGGAATCACGATTTTGCGCGCTGCTGCATCGACCGCACAGATACAGTTGATGAAGCGCTGATCGGCACAATCGGGCATGAGCCGCGCGCGGTTGTTATCCCTGCGCCGCATTCCCGATGCAATCGGCGAGTGCATCCGCCACCGCTTGCCGGCTATGCCGCGGACGCTGCACGAGCCCGATCTCGCGATGAAACGTCGCGTCTTCGAGCGACAACGCGGCGACGCCCGCAGGCCACTTGCCGAGTCCCGCCGTATCGGGAATCAGCGCGATGCCGATGCCGCGCGCGACCATCTGCGCGATCGCCTGCAACTCGTCCAGTTCGAGTACGTCGTGCACGTTCAGCCGCGAACGCCGCAGAAAACGGTCGACGAGCCGCCCGCCGAACGAACTGCGGTCGTAGCGGATAAACGGCTCGCTCTTGAGCAGTTCGCGCCACCCGCGCTTGCCGCGCGCGAGCGCTTTGGGCACGAGCAGCACAAACGGCTCGGTGACGAGCGTGCGCCATTCGAGTTCCGAAGGCAGCGCAAACGGCGGCTTGATGATGACGGCGAGATCCAGTTCGCCCGAGTCCACCTGGCCGAGCAGATTCAGCGATACGCCGGGCACGACACGAATGCGCCAGCCCGGACGGTCGTCGCGAAAACGCGCGAGCGCGTCCGCGAGAAACGACACTTGCGCCGATGCAATCGCGCCCACGCGCAGCATGCCGCTCTCCGCCGCGACCGCGCCGCGTTCGGAAAGCCGCGCATAGAGCGCGATGATTTCCTCGGCGAGCGTGAGCGTTTCGCGGCCCGCGTCGTTGAGTATCGCGGAGCGGCCCGTGCGGTCGAACAGAGCAAACCCGAGTTCCTCTTCGAGCCGCTGCATCTGCGCGCTGACAGCCGACTGCGTGAGCCCGATCCGCGCGCCCGCGGCGGAAAACGTGCCGTACTGGCTAACGGCGATCAAGGTTCTAAGTTCAGCAAGCATGTCTCGACTGATCGATCCTGGTGATGGTCAGCTCAAATATATATCGTTTCCGATCACTTTTGCTTGTGGTTAAACTTGACGGGTCAATCTCCATCGTCCATCGCATCATCTACAGCGAGTTCCACATCATGAGCGTTACGCACACCACCTTGCCGCCGTTCCATCTGGCGTTTCCCGTCCATAGCATCGCCGCCGCCCGCGAGTTCTATGGCGAATTGCTGGGTTGCCCCGAAGGCCGCAGCTCGGATCAATGGGTCGATTTCAATTTCTACGGGCACCAGATCGTCGCGCATCTCGCGCCGGAAGAAGCGGGACATCGCCAGACGAGCAAGGTCGACGGCGACGCGGTGCCGGTGCGTCACTTCGGCGCCGTGCTTTCGATGGAGCAATGGCAGGCCGCCGCGGACAAGCTGCAAGCGGCGGGCATCGACTTCATCATCGAGCCGCATGTGCGCTTCAAGGGCGAAGTCGGCGAACAGGCCACGATGTTCTTCCTCGATCCGTCGGGCAATGCGCTCGAATTCAAGGCGTTCGCCGATATGTCGTCGCTGTTCGCCAAGTAGAGCAGTAGAGCGCGCGAGTAAAAACAGGAAGAGCGCGTAGGCAAACTGAAATATAAGTGCGGCCTGATTTTGCAAAAGGGCCGCCCGTCAACGCTTTTTCCTTACGATAAGCTTCCTGACAATTCCGCCATTTTGGCGCCATGCAGGTGTTGGTCCAGGCGATCTAGCATAAGCGCCAGTTCGCCCACCTCCCGCTGCTCAGCCGCAGTGACCTGCACTTCTTCAGGCGCGTTTCATGTGGATTGTCAACGTTGCGCTTAAGCGGCCATACACGTTCATCGTGATGGCCATTCTGATTGTGCTGGCGACGCCTTTTGTGCTGTTCACCACGCCGGTCGACGTGCTGCCGGAAATCAACATCCCGGTCGTCAGCATCATCTGGACATACAACGGCTTGTCCGCGGAGGACATGGCGCACCGCATCGCCTCGGTGAACGAGCGCAGTCTCACGACGACCGTCAACGACATCGAGCATATCGAGTCGAATTCGCTCGCGGGCATCACGATCCTCAAGGTGTTTCTGCAGCCGAATGCGAACATCCAGACCGCCATCGCGCAGACCGTGGCCGTCGAGCAGGCGCAGCTCAAGCAGATGCCGCCGGGCGCGACGCCGCCGCTCGTGATCAGCTACTCGGCGTCCAGCATTCCGGTGATTCAACTCGGCCTGTCGAGCACGAAGCTCTCCGAGCAGCAACTCAACGATACCGCGCTGAACTTCCTGCGGCCGCAACTCGTGACGATTCCCGGCGCGGCCGTGCCTTATCCGTATGGCGGCAAATCGCGGCTGATTTCCGTCGACCTCAATACGCGCGCATTGCTCGCCAAAGGTCTGACGCCGCTCGATGTGGTCAGCGCGTTCAACGCGCAAAACCTGATTCTGCCGACCGGCACGGCAAAGATCGGACCGAAGGAATACACGATCAACATGAACGGCTCGCCGTCGACGCTGGAAGGTCTCAACGACATTCCGGTGCGCACGGTGAACGGCGCGACGACTTATCTGCGAGAAGTCGCTCACGTGCGCGACGGTTTCTCGCCGCAAACGAATATCGTGCGGCAAGACGGTCATCGCGGCGTGCTGATTTCGGTGCTGAAAAACGGCAGTGCGTCGACGCTGTCGATCGTCAATACGTTGCACGGTTTACTGCCGGCGGCGCGCGCGGCATTGCCGCCGGACCTGAACATCACGGCGCTGTTCGACCAGTCGGTATTCGTGAAGGCGGCGGTGCAGGGCGTGGTGCACGAAGCGGTGGTGGCGGCCGCGCTCACGGCCGCGATGATTCTCTTGTTCCTCGGCAACTGGCGCAGCACCTGCATCATCGCGATTTCGATTCCTCTGTCGATTCTCTCGTCGCTGATCGCACTGCATGCGCTCGGGCAGACCATCAACATCATGACGCTTGGCGGCCTCGCGCTCGCGGTGGGCATTCTCGTCGACGATGCGACGGTGACGATCGAAAATATCGAACGGCATCTGCATATGGGCACCAATCTGCACGATGCGATTCTCGAAGGCGCCGGCGAAATCGCGATTCCCGCGCTCGTCTCCACGCTGTGCATCTGCATCGTGTTCGTGCCGATGTTCTTCCTCACCGGCGTGGCGCGCTACCTGTTCGTGCCGCTCGCTGAAGCCGTTGTGTTCGCGATGCTGGCGTCGTACATTCTGTCGCGCACGCTCGTGCCGACGCTTGCCATGCTGCTGATGGGCCACGCGCACAAACCGAAAGCCGCTGCAAAACCCGGTCTTTTTCAGCGCATTTACCGGCGTTTCGACAACGGCTTCGAGCGCATGCGCGCCGCGTACATTGTGATTCTCAGCAGCCTGCTCGTGCGCCGCCGCCGCTTCGGCAGCATATTTCTCGGCTTCTGCGTGGTCTCGATGGGACTCGCATTCGTGCTCGGCGAAGACTTTTTCCCGAGCGTCGACGCGGGCAATATCCGCCTGCATATGCGCGCGCCGACCGGCACGCGCATCGAGGAAACCGCGCGTCTTGCCGACGAAGTCGAGAAGGTGATCCGCGAAGTGGTGCCCGCGAACGAACTCGGCACCATCCTCGATAATCTCGGCCTGCCGTATAGCGGTATCAATCTTTCATATAGCAATGCAGGGACAATCGGCACGCTCGACGGCGAAATCCAGATCGCGTTGAAGGAAGGCCACGAGCCGACGCAAGTCTACGTGGACAAACTGCGCGCGATGCTGCCGCAGCGTTTTCCGGGCGTCGAGTTTTTCTTCCAGCCCGCCGACATCGTCACGCAGATTCTCAACTTCGGCTTGCCCGCGGCCGTCGACGTGCAGATTGCCGGCGCGGACCAGCAAGGCAATTTCGACGTCGCGCGCAAGCTGTTGAAAGAAGTGCGCCTGATTCCCGGCACGGTGGACACGCACATTCAGCAAAAGCTCGACGAACCCGCGATCAACCTGCAAATGGACCGCACGCGTTTGCAGCAGCTCAATCTCACCGCGAGCAATGTCGCGCAAAACCTGCTCGTTTCGCTATCGGGAAGCTCGCAGACGTCGCCGGGCTTCTGGTACAACGACCGCAACGGCGTCGAATACAACGTGGCGGTGCAAACGCCGCAGTACCGCATTTCTTCCATCGACGATCTGTTGCGCACGCCGGTCTCGGCATCGTCAACGGGACCGACGCAACTGCTCGGCAATCTGGTGCGCGTATCGCCGCAAAACCAGTTCGCGGTCGTCACGCATTACAACATCCGGCCCGTGATCGATCTGTATGTGAGCGTCGACAAGCGCGACCTGGGCAGCGTCGCGAATCAGGTCGACAAGCTCGTCGAGAAAGCGCGCGCGACGCTGCCGCGCGGCAGTCAGATCACCGTGCGCGGCCAGGTACAAACGATGCGCACTTCGTACCTGGGTCTCGGCCTCGGCGTGGCGATGGCGATCGTGCTCGTCTATCTGCTGATCGTGGTGAATTTCCAGTCGTGGGTCGATCCGCTCATCATCGTGAGCGCTTTGCCCGCGGCGCTGGCCGGCATCGTATGGATGCTGTTTCTGACGGGCACGCATCTGAGTGTGCCGGCGCTGACCGGTGCGATCATGACGATGGGCGTCGCCACCGCCAACAGTATTCTGATGGTCGCGTTCGCGCGTCAGCGCCTGTCCGCCGGCGCGCCGCCGCTGACCGCCGCGCTCGAAGCGGGAGCGAGCCGCATTCGTCCGGTGCTGATGACGGCGTTCGCGATGATCATCGGCATGATTCCGATGGCGCTCGGTCTCGGCGAAGGCGCCGAGCAGAACGCGCCGCTCGGCCGCGCGGTGATCGGCGGATTGCTGTTTGCAACGGTGTCCACGCTGTTTTTCGTGCCGCTCGTGTTCGCGGGCATTCATACGCGCCTCGCGCGTCGTCATCGCAACGACCATGAAGACGACGGCAACAGCGCAGGCGAAAGCGGTAGTGCCGGCGAGCCGGCCTAAAGCCTGAGCGTGAACAGCGAATCGTGGAAAACGTCAAGAAACCGGCTACTCAACTCACGGAGCTAGCTAACCGAGATGGCCAACTGAGATGACCGAAAAAACTCATGCATCGCTGGCGATTCCGTCGCGCGAGACGGAAAGCGGCCACGCATTGCCGCCGCGTAATCGCGAATGGAAGCGCGCGAAGATCGCCATCTTCATCGTGCTCGCGTTGCTCGCGCTCGGCGCGTTGCGCACGGTGATCGCGAACCTGATGCAAAACCGCGCCGTCGAGCAGACGACGAAGCAGAACGCCACGCAATACGTGAACGTTGTGAGCCCGACGCCGGCCGAAAGCGGCGGCGCGACGACCTTGCCGGGCACGCTGCGCGGCAGCGTCGAATCGCCGATCTATGCGCGCTCGACCGGCTATCTGCTGCGCTGGTATGCGGACATCGGCACGCGCGTGAAGCAGGGCCAATTGCTCGCGGAACTCGATACGCCCGAGATCGATCAGGAGCTTGCGCAGGCCTCGGCGCAGCGTCAGCAGATCAGTTCGAGCCTCGCGCTTGCAAAGAGCTCGCTCGAACGCTGGCAGCAGCTTCGTCAACGCGATGCGGTCTCGCAGCAGGAACTCGACGAGCGGCAAAGCACGTACGCGCAGAGCGTCGCCAACCTCGCCGCCGCCGATGCGAACGTGCAGCGCTTGCGTCAGCTCGAATCCTTCAAACGGATCGTCGCGCCGTTTGCCGGTGTGGTCACGCAGCGCAATGTCGATGTCGGCGATCTGATCGACGCCGGCAGCGGCACGAGCCGCGCGTTGTTCGCGCTTGCGCAGTCGGACCCGCTGCGCGTCTATGTGCAATTGCCGCAGGCGTATGCGCAGAACGTATCGGTCGGACAGAAGGTGGTGGTCACGCAGGCCGAACTGCCCGGTCAGCAGTTTCATGGCAGCGTCACGCACATTTCCGGCGCGATCGACGTGCCCACTCGCTCGCTGCAAGTCGAGGTGACGTTGCCGAATCCGGACAACACGCTGCGTCCGGGCGCGTATGTGCAGGTCGCGCTGCCTTCGGTGGCGCGCGCGGAATGGATGGTGCCTGGCAATGCATTGCTGTTTCGCGCCGAAGGTCCGCGCCTTGCCGTGGTCGATGCGAAGGGCAACGTGCAGTTGCGCAAGATCGTGATCGCGCAGGATCTCGGCCAGACGCTCGAGATAGAAAGCGGCATCGACGGGAACGATAGAGTCGTCATCAACCCGAGCGATTCGATTGCGGACGGCGATCATGTTGAGATCGCGCAGCCGCAAAAGAGCGGGAAGGAGGCGTCGTGAAGCCGCAACGCGCGAGCCGCGCAGTGAGCGGTTTTGCAGCCGCGGGGGCGATGACGGCTGTTGCGGCGAGCGCGGTCATGCTCGCTGCCTGTACCGTTGGACCGGACTACAAGCGCCCGCAGGCCGAGGTGCCGCCTGCATGGAACACGGATTCATACTGGCGCGTCGCGACGCCTTCGCATGCGCCGATGGATCCGGACTGGTGGAACGTCTATCGCGACGCCACGCTCGCCTCGCTCGAAACGCAGGCGCTCGCGCAGAACCAGACGCTCGTCGCCGCCAGCGCGCACTATGAGCAGGCCAAAGCGACGTTGGCCAATACGCGCGCGCAGCAGGTTCCCGAAGTGGACCTCGCGGCATCCGCGTCGCGCTTTCGCATTTCGGCGGACAGGCCGCGCACCAACTACGCGCTGCCGACCATGTCGACGGTGCAAAACAATCTGCAACTCGGCCCGACGATCAACTACGACACGGACCTGTTCGGCCGCATACGTCGTCAGGTGGAAGGCGCGGCGGCATCCGCGGAACAGTCGGCGGACGATCTCGCCAACGCGCGGCTCGTGCTGACCACCGAGGTCGCGACCGATTACTTCTCGCTGCGCGAACTCGACACCGAGATCGACGTGCTGAATCAATCGGTGAAGCTTCAACAGAAAGCGCTCGACTACGTGAACGCCGAACACGACCTCGGCGCAGTGTCGGGCCTCGACGTATTGCAGCAGAAGTCGCTGCTCGATACCACGCGTGTGCAGGCGCAATTGCTGTTGAACCAGCGCGCGCAATACGAGCACGCGATTGCGGCGCTCGTCGGCGTGCCCGCGCCGCAATTCGCCATCGAACCGAAAGTGTTGAGCTATCCGGTGCCGGCCATCGCGCTCGGCGTGCCGAGCGATCTGCTGCAACGCCGGCCCGATATCGCCTCCGCCGAGCGCGCGATGGCGGCGGCCAATGCGCAGATCGGCGTCGCTAAAGCCGCGTTTTTTCCGAGCCTCACGCTGACGCCGGGCATCGGTTGGGAAAGCACGCAGTTCGCGAGTCTGCTGAGCGCGCCGACGCTGATGTGGACGCTCGGCGCCGCTGCGGGCCAGGTGCTGTTCGACGGCGGCCGGCGCGCGGCCAACGTGCAGTTCGCGAGCGAAGGCTACAAGGCGACCGAGGCCAACTATCGGCAGACGGTGCTCAACGCGTTCCAGCAGGTGCAGGACGGCATCACGGGTCTTGCCGTGCTCGACGGCGCGGCGAAGCAATCGGAAGAAGCGGTCGCGGACTCGGAGCGCCTGCTCGGGCTCGCGAACGACCGCTATTCCGGCGGCCTCGTCGCGTATCTGAACGTGATCACCGCGCAGCAGTCGCTGCTCAACAGCAAGCGCCAGGACGCGCAGATTCGCGGGCAGCAGATGACGTTGTCCGTCGCGCTCGTGAAGGCGCTGGGCGGCGGCTGGGACGCGGACCCCGCGCTCGCGGGCGCGGACGCGGGCGCCGCGCAACAAGCGAGCAAGCACGCTGAACAGGCAATGCAGGGCGTTTCGTATAATGCAGACACTAGGGGACGCGCATGAAGTTGCTGATCGTTGAAGACGAGCACAAGGTCGTGGACTATCTGCGCTCCGGCTTGACGGAGCAGGGCTGGGTCGTGGACGTCGCGCTCGACGGCGAAGAGGGCACGTATCTGGCCACCGAATTCGATTACGACGTGATCGTGCTCGACGTCATGCTGCCCAAGCGCGACGGCTTCAGCGTGCTGAAGGCGCTGCGCATGCGCAAGTCGACGCCGGTCATCATGCTGACCGCGCGCGATCACGTGAACGACCGCGTGCGCGGTTTGCGCGAAGGCGCGGACGACTACCTCACCAAGCCATTCTCTTTTCTCGAACTCGTCGAGCGTCTGCATGCGTTGGCGCGCCGCACGCGTTCGCAGGAATCCACGCTGATTTCGGTCGGCGATCTGTTCGTCGATCTGATCGGGCGGCGCGCAACGCGTGACGGCGTACGGCTCGATCTGACCGCGAAGGAATTCCAGCTACTGAGCGTTTTAGCCCGCAGACAAGGCGATATTCTGTCGAAGACGGCCATCACCGAGCTTGTGTGGGACGTCAACTTCGACAGTCATACCAATGTGGTCGAGACGGCGATCAAGCGCTTGCGCGCGAAGCTCGACGGCCCGTTTCCGTCGAAGCTGCTGCATACCGTGCGCGGCATGGGCTATGTACTCGAAGTGCGCGAAGCGCGCGAACTGCACGAAGACGGGGAGCCGTCATGAACCGTTCCATCGCGCGACGCCTCGCCCTGATGTTCGCGCTCGTCGCGCTGTTCGTATTTACGGTCATCGGCGCGGGGCTTTTTGCGGTGTTGCGCTCGCAGCTCGAAAGCCATTTGCGCGAGTCGCTCGACGACCGCGCGCAAATCGCGCGGCTGATCTGCAATCACGGGATGACGCCTGACAAATGGCGCATGTCGCGCGAAAAGCTCACCGACATGACGCCGCATGACCGCAGCACCGTGTACGCGGTCACGAGCATCGAGCCGTCCTACAACTACGGCAAACCGATCGAAGGGACAATCGTGAAGAGCTGGCCCGGCGGCTACGCGCGCGTCAAACCGGCGGGCGGCGGCGACGACATGCTCACCACCACCGTCTCCATTCCCGGCTATTCGACGCGTCCGCCGATGCAGTTGCAGGTCGCATCGAGCTACTTGCCGAACATTCGCACGATGCGCGTGTTCGGCTTCGCGCTCGCCGCGCTGTCGGCGCTCGGCAGTCTCGCGGTGCTTCTACTCAGTTACTCGGTCACACGTATCGGCCTCGCGCCGTTGACGCGTCTCACGCGCGATGCGTCCGCCGTCAGTCCGAACAATCGCTCGCAACGGTTGAATACAGCCTCGTTGCCGCACGAGTTGAACGACCTCGCGAATTCGTTTAACGGCGCGCTGGAGCGGCTCGACGGCGCCTATTGCCGGCTCGAGTCGTTCAATGCGGACGTCGCGCACGAGTTGCGCACGCCCGTGACCATTCTGATCGGTCAGACCGAAGTCGCATTGACGCGCAATCGTTCCGTCGACGATCTGCGTCACACGCTGCAATCGAATCTCGAGGAATTCGAACGCATGCGCGCGATCATCAACGACATGCTGTTTCTCGCGCGCGCCGATCAGGGCGAGCGCGCGACCGGTCTCATGGAAGTGTCGCTCGCGGCCGAAGTCGCGCATACGCTGGAGTTTCTCGAGATTCCGCTGGAAGAGGCTCGCGTGCATGCGCGCCTCGATGGCGATGCGGTCGCGCAGGTGAACCGCTCGCTGTTCGGCCGCGCCTGCACGAATCTGTTGATGAACGCGATTCAACACTGCCAGCCGGGCGCCGCGATCGGCGTCAGGATCGTGCGCGAGGGGGAGCAGGTGCGGATCGAAGTCGCGAATCCCGGCGAGCCGATCGAGCCTGCGGTGCTCGAACATCTGTTCGACCGTTTTTATCGCGTGGAAGCGTCGCGCACGAATAGTCGCGAGAATCACGGCCTCGGTCTCGCGATCGTGAAGGCGATTGCGGAGATGCATCGCGGCAGCGTGTCGGTGCAGAGCGCGAACGGCGTCAACACGTTTGCGTTTTCGATTGCGGCGTCGCATGTGGAAAGCGTCACGCCGCCCGCGCGTGCGAACGTGACGGCCAATGCCGCGGCGAACGCGGGCGGTACATCGGCGCCGGCTTCCTCGCCGGCTTCCTATTCGTCGCTCGTGAAGGGCAAGTCCGCCTGAACCGGCAGACGCCGCTGCGGCGGCTGCGCGCTCGCGAGGCTCAGTGCGCTCACGCGCACGCCGAGCAGGCGCAGCTTGCGGTTCAACTCGACGCGGCGCAGACATTCGGTGGCCGCGCGGCGTATTTCCGCGGCGTCGGCGGTGGGCGTCTCGAGCGTCAGGTCGCGCGTGACCGTGCGGAAATCGTCGTAGCGCAGTTTGATGCCGACCGTTTTGCCGACATAGCCCTTGCGCACGAGGTCTTCCGCGACCCGCACGCATAAGCCGGTGAACGAACTGGACAGCGCGGGCCGATCGTGACGCGGATGCAGATCGCGCTCGAAGGTGGTTTCGCGGCTCATCGACTTCGGTTCCGATTCGACCACGACCGGCCGCTCGTCCTCGCCTCGCACGACGCGCGTGAGCCACGCCGAGTAGCTGTGCCCGAAGTGATCCTGCAACAGGCCCGCGTCCGCGGCCGCCAGATCGCCGACCGTGGCGATGCCGAGCGCCGTCAGTTTTTCCGCCGCCTTCGGGCCAATGCCGTTGACCTTGCGCACAGGCAGCGGCCACACGCGCAGCGGCACGTCTTCGGGCGTGAGAATCGTGAGGCCGTCGGGCTTGTCGAGCTCCGAGCCGATCTTCGCGAGCAGCTTGTTCGGCGCCACGCAGATCGAGCACGTGAGGCCGGTGGCTTCATTGACCGCCTGCTTGATGCGCGCGGCGATGTCGCGCGGCTCGCCCGGCAGTTCCGTGAGATCGATATAGATTTCGTCGATGCCGCGATCTTCGATGCGATCCGTGAACGTCGCTACTGCGGCCTTGAAGAGCCGCGAGTAATGACGGTAGGAGTCGAAGTCGGTGGGCAGCAGGATCGCGTCGGGCGCGAGCACGGCCGCCTTCATCATGCCCATCGCGGAAAATACGCCGAGCGCGCGCGCTTCGTAAGTGGACGTGGTGACCACGCCGCGCCCCGCGTAATCGCGCAGCTTCGCAAAACGGCGGCTGCCGTCTTCGAGCGTTTCAGGCGCGCTGTTGCGGCCGCCGCCTATCACGACCGCCTTGCCGCGCAATTCCGGATAGCGCAATAGCTCAACGGACGCATAGAACGCGTCCATGTCGAGATGCGCGATACGGCGGCTTGCTGAACTCATGGAGGGCGGAAACGGAAGGTACGCGTAATAGTACCTTGGTCGGCGTTGGGAGTGCCGGCGCGTGCGGTCTAGAACCGATAACTCACACCGAGTTGCACCACCGGATACAACTTATACCGCTCGACCTTGTCATTGATCTTCTGTTCCTGCTCGTCGATATTCGCCTGCGTCGTGAACATCGAATAAATCGCGGGCACGTTGTAGTGCGTGCGTGGGCGGCCATAGGCGACGCCGACATCGAAAGTGAGACCGAAGCCCTTCGAGACCGGCTTGTGACCGTAGCCGATGCCGACATAAGGCATCACGCGCGGCAGCGTGACCGTGGCCGACGGCGCGGGGCCGACTGCCGGCACATAGTCGTCGCCGATCTTGTAGTTGCCTTGCGCATTCGGCACGGCGTGCGCCGAGAGTTCGTCGTCGTTGATCAGCGCACCGGCCGTCAGGCGGAAACCGCTCGAGCGGAAAGGGAACACGTCGAGATAGAGGCCGCCTTGCAGCAGCTTCAAGTGGCCGTCGTACTCGTTTTCATTGACGTTGACCGAATGCGAGAAGCCGAGGCCTTCGAATTCCGCATGCACGCCCGTCCATGAATTGAGCGGCAGCGCAGCGCCGATCCCCGCGCCGAGCGTGCCGCCGTGCACATAAATCTCCTGCGCGTGCGCCGTATTAGTCAATGCGACCAGCGCCGCCATCGCCGCAACCGCGGCGAGAGCCGCATTTTTTACCTGCCGTTTCACCTGCACCACCGCTTGTCTCCCGACAAAAATCAATTGCATGCGGGGACTTTACGATTTGCGCGCGCAGTTCAAATGCATGAAAAGCGGGCGATTTCGGCGGCTCTTCCGGCTCAAGTCCGGCGTCGTCGGGAAAGCGGAAATAATGCCGCGTAAGTAGCGACTATAGCGGGCGCGCAGCGGCGCCCGCCATAACGAGGGTTACTGCTTGATCCCTTCAGCCTGGATATGCAGCGTGGTCTGCATCTTGAAGCCGTACGTCTTGCCGAAGTCGACGCCGAAATCGTCGCGGTTGAACGTCGCCGTCGATTCCGTGCCGCACACTTCGCGCTTGAGCATCGGGTTCACGAAGCACTTGAACGACTCGATCTTCAGGTTCACGGGCTTGGTCACGCCGTGCATCGTCAGTGCGCCGATCACTTCCACCGGCTTATCGCCTTCAAAGCGGATTTGCGTGCCCTTGTAGGTCGCGCTCGGATACTTCGCGACGTCGAAGAACTTCTCGCCGACCAGTTCCGCGTCGAGCTTGTCGTTGCCGATGTCCACCGAACTCATGTCGATGGTCACATCGACCGTGCCGGTTTTCGCCGCGCGATCGAGCACGACGGTGCCGGTGCTTTTCTTGAACTTGCCGCGCCAGATCGACACGCCGCCGAAGTGATCCGCTTCGAAGCTCGGGGCCGTGTGCGTCGGATCGAGCTGATACGTGTCGGCGGCCATTGCGTTGAACGACAGAGCGGCGGCGAGAGCGCCGGCGGCGAGCAGGAATTGCTTCTTCAAGATGTTCTCCAGGTTTGAAAAGCGCTACGGCGCTTTGATGATTTGCTTCGGGTTTCTAATTACTTTTTGGAGGCGACGAGGTGGAACTTGATGACGACTTCGTCGGCGACGACGGACGTGTCTTTCCATTCGCCGGTGCCGACGTCGAACTGCGAGCGCTTGATCGGCAATGAACCGTCGAAGGTTTGCGTCGAGCCCTGGCTTGCAATGGTGACCGGCACGACCACCGTCTGCGATTTGCCCTTGATGGTCAGCTTGCCGGTGATCTTGTACTGATTGCCGCCCGCCGGCGCGATCGCGCTGGAAACAAAGGTAGCGGCCGGGTAAGCGGCGCTGTCGAACCACTCCTTGCCTTGCGCCTGCTTGTTGTAGTCGTCGGCGCCGAGGTCGTAGCTGCCGGTGTCGATCGACACGTTCGCGCTGCCCGCCGTCGGCTTCGCCGGATCGAACGATAGCTGCGCCGAAAACTTCCTGAACTTGCCGTCGACGGGCACGTTCATCTGTTTCGTCGTCGCGATCACGGTGCTTTTGCTGGTGTCGACGTCGGCATGGGCGAGGCTCGCGCCGAATAGCGATAGCGCGGCGGCGCCCGCCAGGATGGAGTGATGAAGTATCGTTTTCATGATGGTACGCATCCTATCGAACCCATGCGCGTTCATTGCACACAGTGGGGAATTTGATTGCCAACAGTCCGTAGCGAATCGGCGAGCAAGCCGTTGCCGCGCTGACTGCGAATGATAGGGATGTCAAGAAGAACCGAATAGCCGGATGCGAGAGAACACATCGTTCTACGGATGACGTTAATGCCGTCCGGGCGTGCACGTTGCAACGAGGACCGACGAACGGCGGAGGCCGAACCGAGTTGGGTTATCCTGCGCACCGGGCACGGCCCACGTACAACCATCATTCAGGACGTTAGTTTTGACTTCGATTTTCCTTTCATGGGGCATCGCCGCCTTCGCGACAGCCGGCGTTATCACGCGGCCTTTCAAATGGCCCGAGGCAGTGTGGGCGGTGGCGGGCGCGGTGCTGCTGGTCTCGCTCGGGCTGCTGCCGCTTCATCTCGCGATGGAAGCCGTCGGCAAGGGCACCGACGTCTATCTGTTTCTGTTCGGCATGATGCTGCTCTCCGAAGTCGGCCGCCGCGAAGGGCTGTTCGACTGGGTCGCCGTGCTCGCCGTGAATCATGCGCAAGGCTCGCCGCGCAAGCTCTTCATGCTGGTCTATCTGGTCGGCGTGGTAATCACGGCCTTTCTTTCGAACGACGCCACCGCGGTCGTGCTCACGCCGGCTGTGTTTGCCGCCGCGAAGAAAGCGAAGACCGATCCGTTGCCGCTGCTCTTCGTCTGCGCTTTCATTGCCAACGCAGCGAGCTTCGTTCTGCCGATCTCGAACCCGGCCAACATCGTGCTGTACGGCAACCACACGCCCGCGCTCGGGCCGTGGCTGATGCGCTTCGCGTTGCCGTCGCTGCTGTCGATCGGCGCAACTTACGTGCTGCTGCGCTGGACGCAGCGCGATGCGCTTGCCGGCATCTGCGAGGCGAATCTCGAACCGCTGCGGCTCTCGTCGAGTGGACGCGTTGCGCTCGCGGGCATCGCGGTGACGGCCGTCGTGCTGCTGGCCGTATCGGCGTTCGATATTCCGTTGGGCTTGCCCACGGCGATACTCGGTGCGTTGACCGCAATCGTCGTGTTGATCCAGGAGCGCAAATCGCCGTTGCCGATGATCCGCGAAATATCGTGGAGCGTGCTGCCGCTCGTGGCCGCGCTCTTCGTGCTCGTCGAAATGCTGGACCATACCGGCGTAATCCGCATGCTGGCCGCGTTGACGCAGGAGGGCGCCGCGCACAACGAAGCGAGCACGGCAGGCTGGGCCGGCATGGCCATCGCGATCGGCAGCAACTTGATGAACAATTTGCCGGCCGGCCTGATCGCGAGTTCGACGGTGATGCAGGCGCATAGTCCCGAGCGCGTGATCGACGCGCTGCTGATCGGCGTCGATCTCGGGCCCAACATGTCGATCACCGGCTCGCTCGCGACCATCCTGTGGCTCAACGCGATTCGTCGCGAAGGCGAGGACGTGAGCTTCATGAAGTTCCTGAAGGTGGGCGTCGTGGTGATGCTGCCGGCGCTGGTGCTCGCGCTCGGCGCACGCATTCTGATCGGCTGACGCGCCGTGGATCACGGCGCCGCCGCTTTCATACGTCAGCGATGACCGTTGATTTCCGGCGCGATCGCCGCGTGATTCAGCAGCGCGACCAATGACATTCCGCCTACGGTATTACCCACGAGCGTCGGCACGAGGAAGCGCAGAAAATAATCGCGCAGACTCGCGTCGCCGCTGAAAAACGCATACGCCACTTCCGTCGATCCGGCGATGATATGCGACAGATGGCTCACGGCCACCACATAGGTAATCAGCAGCACCGTCAGCAGGCGGCCCGAACGCGCGCTCGGCAATAGCCACACCATCAACGCAATCAGCCAGCCCGCGAAAACCGCTTTCACCATCGTCGGCAGCATATGTTCGGAACCGACGGCGGCGCGCGACACCTCGCCGAATGCCTGCACCACGGCGGGCGCGAACACATCGGGAATGCGCAGCATCGCGGCGAAAATCCATGTGCTCACGAGATTGAAGAACAGCACGATGGCCCATAGGCGCATGGCTTTGAGCAGCGTCTTCGGATCGCGCCGCGTCAAGACGGGCAGCACGACGGTGAGCGTACTTTCGGTGAAAAGCTGCTGCCGTCCCATGATGACGAGCACGAAACCCATCGAGTAACCGAAGCTCGACACCAGATGACGCCATGACGTATCCGGCAGTCCGGCTTCGAGCACCGCTTGCGTGAGAAACGAAAAGCCCATTGAAAGCCCGGCCGCGAGCGACGACCAGATCAGCGCGCCAATGGTCCGCTCGAGCGCGGCTTCGCCCTCTTCACGGACGATCTCATGCAGCACGAGCGCGTGCGGGGCGGTGTGATGCGCCGCCTGATCCTGCTCGCCCTCGTTCAGATGCGGGGAATCGGCGCCGGCGTCCTGGGCTCGCGGGACGTCGTTGCCGGCGGATTCCGTCGATTCGGCGGATGACTGCCGTTGCTCTTCGCGCGTGGCATCGGTCATCAGCGGGCATCCTTCGAGCGCGGGCCGGGCGCTTCGCAGACCGCTTCCTCGGGCTCCCGCAGCGCGGCAAGCGTGGCTTCGAGCCGCGCGAGCCGCGCCTGTTGCGCGGGCACGAGCGGCGCATTCGCCAGCATCCGCAAGCGACTGTCCCAGTATGAAAGCGGGATCGCGTCATTCACCGAGATCCGCCCGAACACCCGCTCGAGATGGGCGATCTCGTTGTCCAGGTTCTGGTAGCTCATCTGACGTATCCGATAAGAGGCGACAAAAAAGGTGGACGGCGATAACGTACGAGCAAGTGGCGTTCCCCGATTCTTCAGGACAACCGGAGTGCGGCGGGAAGCTCGGATTGGGAAGTCTGATCTGCGCGCTGGAACGGCGCATTGAGATGGCGCATTGAGATGGCGCAACGAGGTGACGCAACGAGATGGCGCAAGGAGGTGACGCAACGCGCGGAATCTAACCGCGCGAGGGAGATCGATTAGAAATTGCGGTTATGTTGCCGAAGGAATTGGCTACTGCCACTGGCAGTGCGTGGCTAACTCACGTCGCGATGACGCTTACTGCCTATCCAGCCACGCATCGAGCCCCACGCGAAACGCCACGCCCGCAATCACCGGCACCGTGAGCATCAGAATGATGCCGAAGTTCGGAATGGCGTCGCCGTAAGCAATCGGCTCGTACAGCACCACGCCCGCGACCGCCGCGAAGACGATGACGCCGACGGCCACCATCAGAAGATTGCGCACCGTAATGGACAGCTCTTTGCGCGTCGCCTTCGCGGGACTCGGGTTGGCGGCAGGGTCGTGTTGAGCGGGCATGATGACTCTCGTGACAAAAAGCGGCGGAGGGCGCAAGGCGCCCATTCGCAAGGCGCCCATTCGACAGCGGAACAGGCGTGCCCGGCATCATACCAGGGCGCGCAGGTGTCGCGCACTTCGCGCCGTGTGTGCTTGCATCGATATAAAACAATATATGCCGCATTCCGCGGCATGGGGCTAAAAGCTCATCGCTTGCGTGGCCGTGCCGGCGTTACGATGCCGCTTCGATTGGATTGACCCATTGCGCGAGTTCGCGCCGCAGTTGCGCGAGGTCGAACGGTTTGCCGAGCAGTCGCGCGCCGGGGATGCGCTCGCCGATCGGCGCCTGTGCGCCATAGCCGGACACCAGCAGCACCTGCACGTCAGGCTGCTCGCGCAACACGGCGCGCGCGAGGTTGTCGCCCGACATGCCGGGCAGCGTGATGTCGGTGAACAGAATGTCGTAGCGCTGCGCCGGCAGCAGCGGCAGCGCTTCTTCGGCGCTGCCGACCGACGTGCAATCGAGCCCGAGCGCGCCGAGCAGGCAGCTTAGCGCCTCGCGCGAATCGGCGTCGTCCTCGACCAGCAGCACATGAGCCGGCGAGCGCGCGGGCGCGTCGGTCGATGCGGACTCGCTCTCGTTTGCGGCTGCCTTGGGTGTTGGAGTCAACGGCGTGGCGAGGCCCGGCGCATCGACGCCCGACGTAGCGACGCCCGACGTAGCGACGCCCGACGCATCGCCACTCGCCGGATCATACGCAACGCTCGGCACACAAGCGGCGATTTCGCGATCCGTCATCTTGCCGACAGCCGCCGTGCCGCCAGCTCCGCCGGCGGCGGCGCGCAGCACGCCGCGCACCTTGCGCGCGAGATCGTCGCGGCGGTAGGGCTTGGAGAGCAGCGTGATGCCCGCGTCGAGCTTGCCGTGGTGGACGATTTCATCGCGCGTGTAGCCCGACGTGAACAGCGTCGGCACCGACGGCGAGCGGGCCGCGGCACGCCGCGCCAACTCCACGCTTTTGATCTTGCCGGGCATGACGACGTCGGTGAACAGCAGGTCGATCGGCACATCGCTGTCGATGAATTCGAGCGCCGCGTCGCCGCTCGACGCCGTCAGCACCTTATAGCCGAGCTGCACCAGCATTTCGACGGCGGTCAGGCGCACGTCGGCATCGTCCTCGACCACGAGGACCGTTTCGCCGCCGCCCACCGGCGCGCTGGTTTCATCGGCGGCTTCGGCCGTTTCGGGCTCGCAGCAGCGCGGGAAAAACAGCGATACCGTCGTGCCGCGCCCCAACTCGCTTTCGATCAGCGTATGCCCGCCGCTCTGCCTCACGAAGCCGAACACCATGCTGAGACCCAGACCCGTGCCATGACCGTGAGGTTTGGTCGTAAAGAACGGTTCGAACGCATGCTCGAGCACGTCGGGCGGCATGCCCGCGCCGGTATCGGTGACGGAAAACACCACGTATTCGCCCGGCGAAAGCTCCGGCTTGTCGCTGCAAAACGCTGCGTCCAGCACGCGGTTCGCGGCGCGCACGGTGAGCGTGCCGTCGGCCTTCATCGCGTCGCGTGCATTGATGGCGAGATTGAGCAGCGCGTTTTCCAACTGGTTGCGATCGACCTGTACGTGCCACAAATGGTCGCTCAATACGGTTTCGATCCGCATGGTTTCGCCGAGCGCGCGATGCAGCATCTCGCTCATGCCGGCAAGCAGGCGGCGCGGGTTCAGCACAGTGGGCGAGAGCGGCTGGCGCCGCGCGAACGCAAGCAGATGCGCGGCGAGTTTCGCGCCGCGCTTCACCGCGTCGGTCGCTGCCGACAAACGGCGCAGCGTGGCCGGATTGCCGCTCGCGTCGGCGGCCATCATCTGCAGGTTGCCGTTGATCACTTGCAGCACGTTGTTGAAGTCGTGCGCAACGCCGCCGGTGAGGCTCCCGATCGCTTCCATTTTCTGCGCCTGGCGCAGTTGTTCTTCGGCGAGCGCGCGCGCGGCGACCGCGTCGGCCACGCGCTGTTCGAGCGTCTCCGTCAACTGGCGCAGCGACTGTTCGGCGATCTTGCGTTCGTGAATATCGATCAGCACAGCCGGCAAGCGTGTCGGCTGACCGTGTTCGTCGAACTCGCACTGGCCGTTTGCCTGCACCCACACATAGTCGCCGTCAGGGCGGCGAATCCGGTACTCGGCGCGAAACGGCTTGCCTTCTTGCAGCGCATCCGCGCTCAGGCGTTCGAGTAGCGACTGATCGTCTGGATGAATCATTCGGGCGGCGGCGCTGTGGTCGACGCCTCCCGCCGCTTCTTCGACGGAGAACGAAAACGTGCGGGCAAAGCGCTCGTCGCCGGTGATCTTTCCGGTCTGCATGTCGACGACGCAAGTGCCGAGCACGGCGCCTGTATTGAGCGCGAGTTGCAGACGTTCGTTGGTCTCGTGCAGTTCCGCTTCGGCGCGTTGCCGCCAGCGCTCGGTCAGCACGCGCCCAGTCGTTTCGACGACGACCGCCAGCACGCCCGCGGGCGCGCCGCTGTCGTCGGCGACGGGGCTGTAGTACAGGTCCATCCACACGTCCTCGGGCTTGCCTTCGCGCAGCAGCACGAGTTCCTTGTCGCGATACGAGAGCGTGCCGCCCGCGAGGCACGTAGTCATGACGTGGCGATTGAATTCGGCGACTTCGGGCCAGCCTGTTTCGACCGGACATCCCAGCAGATACGGATGCCGTCCGCCCGCGAAAACCGCGTAGGCGTCGTTGTAGATCATGTAGCCGGAGCGGCCCCACAGCAGCACGAGCGGCACTGGAGAAGCGAGCAGCAACTGCACCGTGGCGGTGAGGCTGCGCGGCCAGTCCGCGATCGCGCCGACGCCGGTCGCCGCCCAGTCGAATTCACTGATGCGCCGCGCCATTTCGCCGCTCCAGCCTGTACAGCCATGATCTTGTGCCGGAAAGGGCATGCGTCGCTCCACGAGATCGCGTTAATGAGGTGGGTGTCCAGTCTGCCGTTTCACATTCTCCGCGTAAAGGGCCGATACGCCGCGTATGCCGTTTAGTTGCGCGCGCACCTTAAACGCTCGCAAGTTTTACCTGCGGCGCTCGCGCGCGCATTCGAAAGCGGCAATAAGCGCATACGCATTTCTGTCGAAGCGAGCCTTTGCGTGTTTGCTTTTGCGGCGGTTCATCGTTCGCGCGATGGTCGTTGTTGCGCTGCGCGTCCTTACAGAATCCTTCACGCGATAGGCTCGTTTTCTGCTGGATGTCGAGTGCACGCGCGCGCGACGAATGCGCGCCGCGAGCGCTGGCGACGGCGAATGTCGCCGGCTTCGCAGATCGATAAGAGCGGACCGTACGATGCCGAAGAAGCCCGTCGCAACCAGCAAGCTGGCGAAGAAATCTCCCAGCAAGCGTTCCAGGAAAATGCCTCGCGCCGACGGCCGGCAGCCGCTCCTGACCGCGCGCCGCAACGCGAGAATGGCGCGCTCGGCGCATGCGTATGTGCGCGGCAGCACGAGCCGGTTCTATGAGTGGCTCGACGGCATCGAGGGCCACGCGCTGCCCGAAGGTCCGGCGGTGTGGATTTGCGGCGATTGCCATACCGGCAACATCGGGCCGGTCGCGGATGCCTACGGGCGCGTCGAGATCCAGATGCGCGACTTCGATCAGACGGTGATCGGCAATCCCGCGCACGATCTGATCCGCCTCGGGCTCTCGCTTGCGACGGCCGCGCGCGGCTCCGATCTGCCCGGCGTGACGATCGTCCACATGATGGAAGCGCTCGCCGACGGCTACGAACGCGCCTTCGACGAAACCGCGGGCGAGGCCGACATTCACGCGGAAAAACCCGAGGCCGTACGCGTCGTGATGAAGGAGGCGATCCATCGTACGTGGCGTCATCTCGCCGAAGAGCGTATCGACGACGCCGAGCCGTATATTCCGTTGGGTTCGCGTTTCTGGCCGCTCGACAAAACCGAGCGCCGCGAGATCGACAAGCTGTGCAGGACCAGGTCGATCGCAGCGCTCGCGACCGCATTGCGCGGGGCGGGCGCCGACGCGCAAGTCCAGGTGCTCGACGCCGCGTACTGGGTCAAGGGCTGCAGCTCGCTCGGACGGTTGCGCTACGCGGTGCTGCTCGACATCGACGGCGCCGCGGCCGACGGCGACGACCTATGCCTCGTCGACATCAAGGAAGCCGCGCAGGCCGCGGCGCCGCGCTGCTCGGGGGTGAGAATGCCGCGCGATCACGCCGAGCGCGTGGTGGAAGGCGCGCGGCATCTGTCGCCATCGCTCGGCGAACGGATGAGGCCCGCGCGCCTCACGGACCGCCCCGTCGTGTTGCGCGAACTGCTGCCGCAGGACATGAAGCTGACCATCGAGCAACTGACCCGCGACGAAGCGACCAGGGCGGCGCGCTTTCTCGCGCTCGTGGTCGGCAAGGCGCACGCGCGGCAGATGGGCCTCGCCGAACGCAAGGCATGGCTGGCCGAGTTGCGCAAGAACCGCTCGAAAACGCTCGATGCGCCCGGCTGGCTGTGGAAGAGCATCGTCCAACTGGTCAGCACTCACGCGGCCGGCTATCTCGAGCATTGCCGCAAATACGCAACGGGCGTCGGCGAGGGCTGAAGCGCGGTTTTTTTCACGAAGGGCTAAATATTCGTCCGATGATTGCCGATATACATCGGTAGAGTGACCGGACCCGCCTGCTAGCCCTTCCTATGCTCCTGACCTCGCCGCAGCACTCCGCCGATGCCGGCCTGCGCCAGCGCTTTCACCAGCGCTCGCTTGAACATCAGCGCCCGCTTTCGACGGTGACGATGGCGTTCACAGTCGTCGCGTTTCTCTGTCTGGTGGCGGCGCGCGGCCTCGTCGCCGGGCCCGCCGAGCCGCTCGCGTACCGGCTCGGCTGCGCGCTCGTGCTGGCCTTGCTGGTGCTGGCCATTCCGCTCGCGAAATCGACGTGGACGTTCGGCGCGATCGGCGTGGCCTTCTCGCTGACGCTCGTCGCTGGTCTTGCACTGAACGTGGCGGGCGTGCAGCAGCCGTTGCTGTGGACCTTGCCGGCGATGGTCGTGATCCCGGTTTGCGCCGCGCCGCTGTGGCTGACGCCGACGCATTTCGTGGTCGGCAGCGCGCTTTTCTATGCGGCGGCGATCGGCTTGCTGCCCGCCGCGCCGCACACGGCCGACGTCGATGTGGTCGTGTGGATGTGGATCGCCGCGATCGGCATGCCTACCGCCGTCGTCTTTCATTTCGGTTTTTACGGGTTCCGGCGCAATCACTTTCTGCTCGAGGATCAGCTCGCGCAACTGGCCGCGACCGATCCGCTGACCGGCCTGCAAAACCGCCGTGCGTTTGTCGCGCAGGCGGAGCGGCGCCTCGCCGAACTCGCGCGCGGCGGCGAGGCCAGCGCGATTTTTCTCGACATCGACAATTTCAAGTCGCTCAACGACCGGTTCGGTCATGCGGTGGGCGACCTCGCGTTGCGCCAGGTCGCGCAGGTTCTGCTCGAGCAAACCACGCGCGGCGACAGTGTGAGCCGGATCGGCGGCGAGGAATTCGCGGTGCTGTCCTGCGATGGACTTGCCGGCGCGCTGCGCCTTGCCGAGCGGCTGCGCGGTGCGATTGCCGCGCTCGAACGCCCGGACGGTCATCTGACCGCGAGCTTCGGCGTGGCCGAGCATCGCGGCGACGAAAACATCATGGTCCTGCTGGATCGCGCCGACGAAGCCCTGCTACGCGCGAAGCAGTCCGGCAGGAACCGCGTATGCGCGGAGCGGCCGGTGCCGGATGCGCCGCTGCAACTGCTGATCGAGGACGCCTGCGGCACAGCGGGCGCGGCCGGCTCGCGGCATAAATGGGAAGACTATTACCTGACCTCGCACTTTCAGCCGCTCTTCAGTTTGTCGCATCAGAAGCAGGTCGGCTTCGAGGCGCTGTTGCGCGGCGAACTCGACGACGGCACCTTGCTGCCGCCCGCGGTGCTGTTCGCGCGCAAGCCCGCCAACGACGAAGGGGTGCTCGACCGCGCGAGTCATGCCGTGCATCTGGCGAACGCGCGCGCGTCGCTGCCCTCGGACGGCTGGCTTTTCCTCAACATTCTGCCGGCCACTTTCGTCGCCGAGGGCTATGCCGATGAACTGACCGGGATCGTGCGCAGAGTGGGGCTCGCGCCGGAGCAGGTGATCCTCGAGATTCTGGAGTCGCACGGCGGCAGCGTCGACGAGATGTCGCGCGCGGCGGCGTTGTACCGCGAGCACGGTTTCCTGATTGCCGTCGACGATTTCGGCGCCGGTCAATCGAACCTCGACCGGCTGCTGCGCATCCGTCCGGACATCGTCAAGCTCGACGGCGAACTGATACGCGCGACCGGGCACGGCACCGAGCAGCCGATCTTGCCGAAGCTCGTGTCGCTGCTGCATCAGGCGGGCATGCTAGTCGTGGTGGAGGGCGTGGAGACGACCGAGGAACTGATACTCGCGGTTGAGTCGAATGTGGACTTCGCGCAAGGTTATCTGCTCGGGCGGCCCGCGCCGGAGATCGCGTCGCCAGGCTCGGTGCATCTGCGAATCGACGATGCTTTCGATGTGATCGCGCAAGGCCGCGCGCATCAGCACGCGTTGTTCGAGTCTGTGGTGGAGCCGTATCGCCTCGCGCTGCGCGAGGCCGCGGACGCGCTGCACGCGGGGGCCGCGATGGAGCGCGCGTTCGCTGCTCTTGCGTCGTTCGAGCGTTGCGTGAGCTGCTTTGTTCTCGACGATTCGGGTCGACAGGTCGGTCCTGAAGTGCCGGGGCCGGCGTGGAGCATGGAAGGCGCGTCGCTGCATCCGGTGGCCAATCCGCGCGATGCGCGGTGGGATCATCGGCCGTATTATCGCAATGCCGTGCTGCTGCCGGGCGTGGCGATTGCCAGTAATCCTTATCTTTCGCTCGCGAGTGGACGGCCCTGTATTGCAGTGACGCTTGCGGCGCAGTTCGCGGATGAGCGCTCGGTGATCGGGGTGGAGTTGGATTGGTCGGCGCAAGGGTTGCCCTGGCCGGCGGGGGAGTGAGCGGCGTTTAGATCGTCGGCCGCTCGCTCGCTTTTAGTACCCGCCTTTCACGGCCGCATCCGTCTGAGCTTGGCCTTTATACGACGCGGCCAGATCCGCCGCCGCGCGGCTCAACAACCCCGTATCCGTTCCAACGGCAACAAACGTCGCGCCTGCTGCAAGATATTCATCGGCGATCGCGCGATCCGGCGCGAGCACACCTGCGGCCTTGCCCGCACGCCGCACGGTTTCTATGCCGCCGCGAATCGCTTCGCGCACGCTTCTATCGCCCGGCTTGCCGAGCAGACCCATCGACGCGCTCAGATCCGAAGGACCGAAAAACACGCCGTCGACGCCGTCGACCGCTGCAATCGCCGGCAGATTGTCCATGCCTTGCACGGTCTCCACTTGCACGATCACACACAGTTCGTCGGCGGCGCGGTTCAGGTAATCGGGCACGCGGTTCCAGCGCGACGCGCGCGCCAATGCGCTGCCCACGCCGCGAATGCCGTGCGGCGGATAGCGCGTGGCCGCGACGGCATCGGCGGCCTGTTCGGCGGTGTCGATCATCGGCAGAAGCAAAGTCTGCGCGCCGATGTCGAGCAACTGCTTGATCAGCGCGCTGTCGCTGCGCACCGGCCGCACGACCGGATGCGATGCGTACGCGGCCACCGCCTGCAATTGCGCGAGCGTGCTGCGCACGTCGTTCGGCGCGTGTTCGTTGTCGATCAGCAGCCAGTCGAACCCGGCGGTGGCGAGCAACTCGGTCACGTAGGCATCGGCGAGCGCGGCCCACAAGCCGAATTGCGGCGTGCCTTCGCGCAGTGCGCGTTTGAATGTGTTTTGCGGCAAGGACATGTGCGCACTCAAATGAAGTTCAAACCAATTCCGCCGAGCGGACCATAGTCGACGTGAAAGGTGTCGCCCGCCTTCGCGGCGATCGGGCTCGTGAACGAGCCGCTCAGAATCACGTCGTTTGCGTTGAGCATTTCGTCGTACGGAGCAATCTTGTTCGCGAGCCACGCGACGCCCGTGGCGGGATGGTTGAGCACTGCGGCCGCGAGTCCGCTTTCTTCGACAGCGCCGTTTTTATACAGCAGCGCGCCGACCCAGCGAAGATCGACATCGAGCGGACGCACCGGACGCCCGCCGAGCACGATGCCCGCATTGGCCGCGAAGTCGGAAATCGTGTCGTACACCTTGCGCGGCGCGCGCGTGTCGCGGTCGAACTGCTCGATGCGCGCGTCGATGATTTCAACGGCGGGCGTGACGTACGCGGTGGCGTCGAGCACATCGAATAGCGTGATGCCCGGGCCCTTGAGCGGCTTGCTCAGCACGAACGCCAGTTCCACTTCGACACGCGGCGCAATGAAGCGATCCGCGCGAATGTCCTGGCCGTTTTCGATAAACATGCTGTCGAGCAGCGGCGCGTAATCGGGTTCGTCGATCTGCGAAGAGCGTTGCATTGCGCGCGACGTGAGGCCGATCTTGCGTCCTTTGATTACATGGCCTTCGGCGAGCTTGAGCTTCACCCATTCGCGCTGAATCGCGTAACCGTCTTCGACCGTCATCTGCGGATACGCCGCGGAAAAGTGGCGCAATTGCGTGCGCGTCTTCTCCGCATGATCGAGCTGCGCCGCGAGTTCGCGAATAGTTTGTTGGTCTAGCATGATGGTTCTCTATTGAGCCGCTATGAGTGTGTGCCGGCTCGCTACTGCGCTTTGAGCCGCGCATGCAGGTTGTTGTGTTTCCACGTGCCGGCTTCGCTGAACTCGTTGATTTCCAGCGACAACGCGAGCCCGCTCTTTTCAAACTCATTGGCGAAGTGCTGCTTGATCGTTTCGAACAACGCATCGCCGGTTGCTTTCTTTATCGCGTCGGAGCGGCCTGCGGCAATCTTCAGATTCGCGTGTAAAAACGCTGCGTCCGCGCGTCCATCGGCAATGCAATAGTGCTCGCAAGGCAGCGCGCGCACGCGAATGCCGCCGATTGGATAAACGCTCTTCTCCTGATCGCGCTGCGCGGCGAGACATTCAGCGAGCGTATTGCACAAGCGGCCGATACTTTCTCCATCGGCGAGATTAGCGCTGTATTCCAGTGTCAGATGCGGCACGATAACTCCTCCGTTTTCGATTCAGGCGGGCAGCGGCGTGACCGGAAAGATCGCATTGATCTGCCCGGTTCCCGAACTGCCGAAATACGGCGTAATCACTTCCACCTTGCCGTCATAGCGGTCCCAGCCTAGCGCGCCAAGCAGCATTGCCGTGTCGTGCATGCCGCCTTCGCCCCAGCATTTTTCGTTGTAGAGCGGCAGCATGTCGCAAAAGGTTTTCCAGTCACCGGCTTGCCAGAGCTCGACAACCCGGCGGTCCATCTGTTCGAGAAAGGGACTCCACACTTTGTGCATGAACTGCTCGGCGGTGCCGTTGTCCGCAAAGTGATGACTCAGCGACCCGCTCGCGAGAATCGCAACCGTGCCGTCATAGCGTTCTTCGATTGCCTTGCGTACCGCGAGCCCGAAGCGCGCACTCGTATCCAATTGATGCCACATGCACCAGCCGGCGACCGACACGGTTTTGAAATGCTGATCGCTGTTCATGTAGCGCATCGGCACCAACGTGCCGTATTCGAGTTCAAGCGTGGTCTCGCTATGCGCGCGGCTTTTCACGCCTATTTCATTCGCGGCTTCGGCGATCAGATTGCCGAGTTCCACATTGCCGGGATACGCATACGGCATGTTCTTGATGAAATGCGGCAGTTCGTTGCTCGTGTAGACGCCTTGGAATTTCGGCGCGCAATTGATGTGGTACTCGCTATTGACGAGCCAATGCACGTCGAACACGACAATCGTATCCACGCCCAATTCGCGGCAACGCCGGCCGATTTCATGATGGCCGTCGATGGCGGGCTGACGGCAACCTTTATGCGGACCGTCGAGTTCGGACAGATATAACGACGGCACGTGTGTCACTTTTGCTGCCAGCGCGAGCTTGCCCATCGCGGTCTCCTCTTCTGTGCCGCGAGACCTTGCGGGCCTCGCGTGAAATTGTCCGGCGTGTCAGACGCCCCAGCGCGGAATGTGATGCGAGCCGAGCGACACGCACACGTTCTTCGGTTCGAGGAATACTTCGTAGCTCCACGTGCCGCCTTCGCGTCCCACACCTGACGCCTTGGTGCCGCCGAACGGTTGCCGCAAATCGCGCACGTTCTGGCTGTTGACGAAGCACATGCCGGCTTCGACGGCAGCCGCGACGCGATGCGCGCGCCCGGTGTTCTCGGTCCAGATATAGCTCGAGAGACCGTACGAGATGTCGTTGGCGAGCCGGATCGCGTCGGCTTCGTCGTCGAATGGAATCAGGCACGCGACCGGGCCAAAGATCTCTTCCTGCGCGATACGCATGCGATTGTCGACATCGACGAAAACCGTGGGCATTACGAAGTTGCCTTTGCGCATGGCCTCGGGCAAATCAGGCGTATCGAGGCCGCCGCACGCCAGCGTCGCACCTTCTTTCGGGCCGAGTTCGATATAGCTGCGCACTTTGGCCAGATGCCCCTGGCTGATCATCGGCCCAATGATCGTGCTGTCGGCAAGCGGATCGCCTACCGTGAGGCGCTTTGCACGCTCGATAAAGCGCTCCGCAAACTTCACGTAGATCGACTTCTGCACCAGAATGCGCGAGCCGGCAGTGCAGCGCTCGCCGTTGTTCGAGAAGATCATGAAAATAGCGGCGTCGAGCGCGCGTTCGAAATCGGCGTCGTCGAAAATAACGAATGGCGATTTGCCGCCGAGTTCCATCGAGAACTTCTTGAGCCCCGCGGTCTGCACGATCCGGTTACCTGTCGCGGTCGATCCGGTGAACGACACTGCGTGCACGTCCGGATGCGCGACGAGCGGCTCGCCGGTTTCCTTGCCGAAGCCGTGCACGACGTTCAGCACGCCGGCCGGAATGCCGGCCTCCAGCGCGAGATTGCCGAGCATCGACGCGGTCAGCGGCGACAACTCGCTCATCTTGAGCACCGCCGTATTGCCGAACGCAAGGCAGGGCGCGACTTTCCACGTGGCTGTCATGAACGGCACATTCCACGGCGAAATCAGCGCGCACACACCGACCGGATGGAACAGCGTGTAATTTAGATGCGTGTCGGTCGGATAGGTATGGCCGTCGACGCGCGTGCACATCTCGGCGAAATAGCTGAAGTTGTCCGCCGCGCGCGGCACGAGTTGCTTGCGCGTTTGCGAAATCGTCTGGCCTGTATCGTTTGTTTCGGCTTCCGAAATATCCGGTACGTTCTTCGCGATCAACTCGCCGAGCTTGCGGATCAGTTTCGCGCGTTCGGCGGCGGGCTTGCTCGCCCATGCGGGAAAGGCTTCTTTCGCGGCCCGCACGGCGGCATGCACTTCTTCCTCGCCGCCGCGCGCCACTTCGGCGAGTACTTCCTGCGTCGCCGGGTTGACCGTTTCAAAGTAGTCTTTCGCGCCGGCTGTCTTGCCGTCGATCAGATGTTCGATTCGCATTGCGTTGTCCCTATTCTTTATGCTGCCGATCACGCGCGGCCAAAATCGGCATCGGATGCAATCGTGTTGACGAGGCGGCCCAGACCGTCGATCTCGCACACCACTTCGTCGCCGGCATTCACATTGACGATGCCTTCCGGTGTGCCGGTCAGAATCACGTCGCCCGGCGCGAGCGTCATGAAGCCGCTGAGGTATTCGATCAGCGCGGGAATGTCGGTCACGAGATCGCGCGTGTTGCCGCGTTGTTGCAGCGTGCCGTTGACGAACGTGCGCAATTCCAGTTGCGTGACGTCGTCGATATCGGCGGCGTCGACGAACCACGGGCCGAGTACTGTCGCGCCGTCGCGATTCTTTACGCGCAGGTTGGGGCGATAATAGTTTTCGAGGTAGTCGCGGATCGCGTAGTCGTTGGCGATCATGTAGCCGGCCACGTGCTGCATCGCATGTTCGCGTTGTACGTTGCGCGCGGTTTGCCCGATCACCACAGCGAGTTCGCACTCGTAGTGCATGAAGGCCACATCGGCAGGGCGGCGAGTGAAGCCGCGATGACCGAGCACCGTGCCCGGCCCCTTCAGGAACACCAGCGGCTCTTCCTGCTTGTTGAACTGCAATTCTTTCGCATGCTCGGCGTAGTTCAGTCCGAGTGCGAAGATCGTGCCGACTTCGACAGGCGCGAGCCAGACGACCTGCTCTTCGCCGCATATACGTCCGTCCGCAAGCTGCACGCCTTTCGCGTGCGGATAGGCTTCGTGAATTGCGCCTGCATAGGCCACGCGGCCGCGCATCATGACTGTTCTCCGTCGTGTTGAGTTGCGCCGACAAACGAGACGTGAAGCGGCGGCAGCGCGCCGATTGACAGCATCGCCTCGTCGCCGCGATGCGCGACGGGCGAGCCGTGCCGCACACCTGTCGTGATGACGTCGCCTGGCGCGAGCGTCATGAAGTCGGTGACATCCGCGAGCAATTGCGCCACATAGCGCACCGACGACGCCGTGCTCGCCGTGAACACATGCGCACCGTTGAGCGCAACCGTAATGGCGAGTTCGTCGGGATTCGCAACGTGCCGCGCTGCAACGAGCGCCGGTCCGATCACGCAAAAACCGTCGCGCGCCCGGAATCGCACCGACGGCCGATATACGCTCGCATGCGGTACGCTGAGATCGGCCACGAGCGTGTAGCCCGCGATATAGTCGAACGCGCGCTCCGCGCTGACGCGCGTCGCAGTGCGCCCGATCACGATGCCAAGCGAAGCGCCTAACTCGACGCCCAGCGCGACGCCCAACTCATCGTCCGGCACGATGACTTTCGCCCGATGCCCCGCGTGCGTATTGCGCGGCTTCAGATAAAGAACCGGCGCTTTCGGCGGCGCCTCGTACGGCGCGGCATGCATCGCATCGCCGAGCGCGTCGAGCGCGGCACGGTCGTTGAGCAAAGTGCCGTAGACTGCGCCGCTCACAGGCGGCCGGCATGCCATGCCGCGCGCGAGCAGCGCCGCCGCGGTTTGCGCATCGACATCGCGAGGCAACGCGTCGCCTTCCGGGTGCAACAGATAATCGGCAAGTGCAAACATGAACTGGCTAGGCCTCTGAATGGAGACTCGACATAAACACTAACATGTTAGTAGTATTGCGCTTGATATGATCCGGGGTCAATAGCCAGTCGGCTGATCGCGGGTTTTCCCTTAAGTTTCGACGGCTGCTTTCATTCATCGTCCACTATGTCTTCGTCTGCTTCCACACGAGTTTTGCACCGCAACCTGCCGATGCTGCTGCTGCGCGCCAGGGAAAAAATGATGGAGCGCTTTCGTCCGTTGATCACGGCGCACGGGTTGACCGAGCAGCAATGGCGCGTGATTCGCGCGCTCAATGAGCACGGCCCGATGGAGCCGCGTCATATCTCCGACATCTGCACGATCTCGAGTCCGAGCATGGCGGGCGTACTCGCGCGCATGGAGAGCATGGAGCTGATAACGAAAGAGCGTTTCGCGGAAGATCAGCGCCGCGTGCTGGTTTCGCTCACCGATACGAGCGTCGAACTCGTGCGTGTGATCTCGAAGGAACTGGAGGCGCAATACCGCGAGTTGGAGCGCAAGGTGGGACCGGAGATCGTCGAACGGGTCTATCGCGCCGTCGACGATCTGCTTGCGGGTCTCGAGGAAGAAGACGAATGAAGGCCATATTTCTGCATACCGGCTGGCGCAGCGGCGGCACCTGGGTGTGGTCCCGTCTTCGCGCGCTCAACGGCGCGACGGGATATTACGAGCCGCTTAGCAACGTGCTCGCCGACCTGAGTCTCGCCGACGTGTCCGCAAGCCGCCCGACGCTGACGTCGGGACATCCGCCGCTCGACGCGCCGTACTTCGACGAATACCGGCCGTTCCTGCAGGAAAGTGTGCGCGGTGTGAGCCGATACCGGAGAACATTCGGCATCGACCGTTTCGGCGATGTTCCGGACGCAGAATTCCCCGCGCTGGCGGCGTATTTGCGCAGCCTTTGCGAGTACGCGCAAAAGCAGAGCAGTGTGCCGGTGTTCAAGTTCTGTCGTTCGTCAGGAAGATTGCCGTGGCTCAGACAGGCGTTTCCGGATGCGATGCACGTCGGCGTGCTGCGCAATCCCGCGTCGCAGTTTGCTTCGGGCTGGCTGCTGAATCAGCAGTGGCGCAATCCGTTTTTTGTGGTCGCGCCGTTTCGCGTGCTTGGATTGAATCGCACAGAACCGTTGGTCAAACAGATCATCGACTTGTGCGACGTTAAATTGCCGCCCGCTGTGCCCGCTTCCGACGACGCCTACGCAATCGCGTGCGAACACTATGCACGCAGCGCGGAAGGCAATAACGCGTATCGCGCGTTTGTCGCGCTGTGGGTGCTTTGCGCGTGCCGAATGGGACAAGGCGTCGACCTGCTCGTCGACATGGATCTTCTCGGGCAGTCGCGCGATCATGCGGCCGGTTTGCAAGCCGGCTTTGAAGCGCAAAGCGGCCTGTCACCGGACTTCAGCAGCGCGCGCGATCTCGTCGAAGAAACGCGCCGCAGCGCAGCGCGTATCGGCGGAATAGATGGCGGCGCGATGCGCGTGGTTCATTCGGCGGCGCTCAAATTCCTGAAGGCGCAAAGCGGCATCGACGCAGCGTTTATCGAACGCGTCCGCGAGAAGATGGTCCTCGCGAACGAACTCACTGCGCAGTGGCGCTGAGCCGCAATACACGATGCTGCGGGAGCACTATGAAGCAACCGCCTTTTTCGACTCAGCCAATGTTTCGGCTCTCAACTGGTCATAGCTCGTCTTGTCGAGCGGCACTGCGCCGGGTTGGCCGAGATCGCTCAATCTGACGCGGTAGTTCTCGCGCGCGCTCCACGCGGTCACTGCCGCGATGATCGTTATGCCGAAGGTGATCGCGCCGATCGTGACCGGAACGTTGTGCGATCCCGGCGGCGCGACATAAGCGAACAACGCGGGCAGCAATGCGGTAATCGTGGTGCCGATGTTCTGTCCGATCGCCATCGCGGAGACGCGCGAGCGCGTCGGAAAAAGCTCGGGATAGAAGCTCGGGAAAGTCGCGTTATAGCCCTGGTAAACCACGCCCCACATGAGGATCGACATCACCATCGCGAGCGCGACGTTATGAATGCTGATCGCGTACAGGTAGCCGAACGAGAGCAGCCCCGCGCCGAGCGCGCCGACGATGATCGGCAGACGCCGGCCGATCCGGTCCGACAGATTGCCCACAAATGGAATCACGAGCACGGCGACAATGTTGCCGATCACGGGTATCCACAGGTACACGCTCTTCGAAAAGCCGATGCCGTACGCGGCCTGCACCGCATACGCCGCGCCGAAGATCGTCGCGACGACGGGAATCACATTCATCAGCGAGCAGCCGACCACGCGCAGCATGTCCTGCCAGTTATAGCGGAACGCTTCCGCAATCGGCGACTTCGGCACGCCGCCGCTCGCGTCTTCTTTCGCGAAAGCGGGTGTTTCTTCGACCTCGCGGCGGATGATGTAGCCGGCCACCAGCACGAGTGCGCTAAGCAGAAACGGAATGCGCCAGCCCCACGAATTGAACGAGCTTTCTTCCATGTAATAGGCGAGCGGCAGGAACACGGCGGCCGCAAGAATCTGTCCGGCCTGCACGCCTTGCAGCGTGAAGCTCGCGTAATAGCCGCGTCGTCCGAATGGCGCATGTTCGAGAATCATCGAACTCGCGCCCGAGATTTCTCCGGCCACCGCGAAGCCTTGAATCAAACGAAGCACGACGAGCAGCGTCGGCGCGAGCAGCCCGACATGGTGATAAGTAGGCAGCAGGCCGACTGCCATCGTCGAAAAGCCCATCAGGAACATGCAGAGCAGCAGCACGTTCTTGCGGCCGTGCGTGTCGCCCCAATGGCCGAGTACGAATGCGCCGATTGGCCGCGCGACGTAACCGACGCCATACGTCGCGAGCGACGCGACGATCGCGATCTTTGGATTACCGGATGGAAAGAACAACTGCGGGAAGATGAGCGCCGCTGCCTGCGCGTAGATGAAGAAATCGTAGTACTCGAGTGCCGAGCCGATCCAGCCACTGGCCGTTGCCTTGCCAGCCTGTCCGCGATGCTTGCGGCCACTCGCCGATGCGTTCGTTGCCATGTCGCGCCTCCTCACCGAAATGCGTGACCTGTCGTGCGGTTTTGTGATTTGGCGTCCGGCTCACGAACTATGCAAGCCAGGACTTACACGGCGATGCAGCGCGTATGTAGCGGGATGCTGCAACGCGTCACACGTCCGCACATCCCCTGCATAGTCCCGTCTATCCAATACAGTTGCGGCGCAAAAAACAATACAGTGAGGCGCGGTTCTGTTTTGCTGTATAGGGAATTACCCGCTTCACGTCGATACAGTTGGCGGGTCTCGAATCCGCCTGCCTGCCCGGTTCACACACCGCGGCCCATTTCCGAACGTGAGGTACGACATGAACGCAGTAAACGAGCAAGACCGGCTGTCAGTGCAGCAGATCGGTCATTACATCGGCGGCGCGCTGGTTGCGCCCGGCAGCGGCCGTTTCAAGGACGTATTCAATCCCGCGACCGGCAAGGTGACGGGCTCGGTCGCGCTTGCATCGGTCGAGGAAGTGGATGCCGCGGTCAAATCGGCCAAGGCGGCGTTTGCGGCATGGAGCGAAACCGCGCCGCTCAAGCGCGCACGCATTCTGTTCAGGTTCAAGGAACTGCTCAACAGACATCACGACGAACTCGCGATGCTCATCACGCGCGAGCACGGCAAGGTGTTCACGGACGCGCAAGGCGAAGTGGTGCGCGGCATCGAAGTCGTCGAATTCGCGTGCGGCATTCCGAATCTGTTGAAGACCGATTTCACCGATCAGATCGGCGGCGGTATCGACAACTGGAATTTGCGTCAGCCGCTCGGCGTCGTGGCCGGCATCACGCCGTTCAATTTTCCTGTGATGGTGCCGATGTGGATGTTCCCGGTCGCGCTCGCTTGCGGCAACACGTTCGTGCTGAAGCCGTCCGAGCGCGATCCGTCGGCGTCGTTGCGCATTGCCGAGTTGTTGAAGGAAGCCGGCTTGCCCGATGGCGTATTCAATGTGGTGAACGGCGACAAGGTGGCCGTCGACGCATTGATCGAGCATCCCGATGTGGCGGCGCTGTCTTTTGTGGGCTCGACGCCGATCGCGGAATACATTCACGGCGAAGCATCGAAGCGCGGCAAGCGCGTGCAGGCTCTCGGCGGCGCGAAGAATCACCTCGTCGTGATGCCCGACGCCGATCTCGATCAGGCCGTGGATGCGCTCATCGGCGCGGCCTATGGCTCGGCCGGCGAACGCTGCATGGCGATCTCGGTGGCGGTGGCCGTGGGCAATGTCGCCGACAGGCTGATCGAAAAGCTCGTGCCGCGCGTGAAGTCGCTCGTCATCAAGAACGGTGAGAACCTCGACGCCGAAATGGGCCCGCTCGTGACCGCCGAGCACAAGGCGAAAGTGGCGGGCTATATCGCATCCGGCGTGGAAGAGGGCGCTACGCTGATCGTCGATGGCCGCACGCATGTGGTCGCGAAAGAAGAGGGCTTCTTCATCGGCGGAACGTTGTTCGACAACGTCGGCACGCAAATGAAGATCTATAAGGAAGAGATCTTCGGCCCGGTGCTGGCGGTAGTACGTGTGCCCGATTTCGCGAGTGCGGTCGAACTGATCAACGCACATGAATTCGGCAACGGCGTGTCGCTCTTCACGTCCGACGGCGGCGTCGCGCGCGCGTTCGGCCGGCAGATTCAGGTCGGCATGGTCGGCATCAATGTGCCCATTCCGGTGCCGATGGCATGGCATTCGTTTGGCGGCTGGAAGCGGTCGCTGTTCGGCGATCACCATGCGTACGGCGAAGAGGGCGTGCGCTTCTATACGCGCTACAAGAGCATCATGCAGCGTTGGCCCGACAGCATCGCGAAGGGCGCGGAATTCACGATGCCTGTTGCGAAGTAGTTCGCGGTAGAAGCACGAAGCGCGACAAGCGAAACAAGCGCAACAAGCGAAACAAGCGAAACAAGCGCAACAAGCCTAATAACAAAGCCGCGGCTCAAACTCGAGCCGCGGCTTTTTTCATGGCCTTTTCACATTTCACACTTCACACTTCACACACCCGACGACGACTCTTCTTCCGCCTCATCGAGCACCGCATTTTGCACGGCGATGGCGGGACTCACATAAGGCGGCGCCTGGCGCGGCTCGTCGATGCTGTAGCGAAGGCGCCCCGCGTCGAAAAACACGCGCAGACTGCGGTATCGGACGAGATACATGAGGCCCACTAGCGCGGCCGCGAAGCCCGACGCTGCGCCGACGCCGAGCGCCCAGCGCGGGCCGAAACGATCCGCGACCCAGCCGACGACGGGCGCGCCAAGCGGCGTGCCGCCCAGCGCGATAGCGAGCAGAATCGCGATCACGCGGCCGCGCATCGCAGGTTCCGTGGAGAGTTGCACGAGGCTGTTGGTGGACGTATTGAAGGTTTGCGTCGACACGCCGATGAACGCGAGCGCAATGCCGAACAGCACATAGTTCGGCATCAACGAAGCAACCGTGCAGCCCACGCCGAAGATCGCGGCCGCGCCCAGCAGCAACGCCATGCGCGGTTGCGCGCGGCGCGCGGCCAGCAGCGCGCCGGTGACGGAACCCACCGCCATCGTCGAACTGAGCACGCCGTATTCGCCGGCGCCTGCATGAAATGCGCTGACCGACATCGTCGAAATGAAGATCGGGAAGTTGAGTCCGAACGTGCCGATCAGGAACTGCATTAAAAGCGCGGCCTTCAGATCGGGGCGCTTCCACACATATTTGAAGCCTTCCACGAAGCTGCCGCGCGAGCGAACCGCGAGCGGCTTCGCGTGAAGTTCGCGTACGCGCAGCATGCGCAATGCGCCGAGCACGGCAATGAAAGAGAGCGAGTTGATCAGAAACACCCAACCCGTTCCGACCGATGCAATCAGCAAGCCGGCCACTGCCGGCCCGATCATTCGCGCCGCATTGAACGAGGTCGAATTGAGCGCGACCGCATTCGACAGATCGCTTTCGCCGACGAGATCGGACACGAAGGTTTGGCGCGCGGGCGAATCGAACGCGGTCACGCAGCCGAGCAGTCCCGCGAAAACGTAGACCTGCCACAGTTGCACGAGGCCCGTGATGGTGAGCAGGCCGAGGCCGAGCGCGAGGCTGCCCATCGCTGCCTGCGTGAAGAACAGCAGCTTGCGGCGGTCGAAGTGATCCGCCGCGTAGCCGGTGAGCGGCAACAGCAGCATTTGCGGCCCGAACTGCAGCGACATCACGATACCCACGGACGTCGCATTGTGCTGCGTGAGTTCCGTGAGCACGAGCCAGTCCTGCGCGGTGCGCTGCATCCATGTGCCGACATTCGAGACGATCGCGCCGCTCGCCCACATCCGGTAATTGAAGTTGCGCAGCGAACGGAATGTGCTGCTCACTGCGGCTCCTTGCGCGTAAGCGCGTGGCTGAGGTTGGGCTTGCGACGCATGCTCAAGCTCATGCTCATGCGCGCTTTTGTTCCAGCATGGCGAGTACCTGCTGCGTCGTGCCGGTTTCGCCGAGCCGCGGAAAGATTCGCGTCAGGCTATTCGTGTGGGCGTCGAGATGCAGGTCGGTCATCGCGTCGACGGCAAAGGCGATGTTGAACCCCAGCTCGTGCGCGAAGCGCGCGGTGGATTCGATGCCGATGCTGGTGGAGATGCCCGCCAGCACGATCTGCGTCACACCTTGCTCGCGCAGATACGCTTCGAGATCGGTATTCGTGAACGCGCCCCACGTCTGTTTCGTGACCAGATGATCCGACGCTTGCCGGTTCAGTTCGGGCATGAGGTCGGTGAATCCCGGCGGAAAGTTGCCGGTGGGGCGTGCCTGCTCCGCGCGCCCAGGTGCGCCGCCCGCCACGTTGACGAGCACGACCGGCAGGCCGTGACGGCGAAATGCTTCGGCCAAAGCGGCCGCGTGCGTGACGACTTCCGCGGCGGGATGTGCCGTGGGCATCGCCACGATGCCTTGCTGCAAATCGATCACGACGAGCGCGGTTTTTGCATCGAGTGTAGTCAGTGCCATACGTATTCCTCTTGCGGTGAGGTTGACGGATTACGAGTCGATCAGGCGTTTGAGCAATTCGACGCCGGTGGCAAGCTGCTTTTGCTCGGCCGCTGAAAAGCGCGTCTGGATCGTGCGAAAGAGCCAGTCTTCGCGCGCGGCGCGGCTTGCCTTGATCTTCTTGCGAAAGGCCGGCGTGAGAGTGAGCACGGTTTGCCGGCCGTCGTTCGGATCGGGCGCGCCGCTCACGAGGCCCGCGGCTTTCAGAACCGAAAGCGTCTCGCCCATGGATTGCGGACGCATGCCGTGCGCGCGCGCGAGTTCGGTAACCGTTGCCGGGCCCTCGCGTTCGAGCAAGCCGAGTACCTGTATTTGCGAAGGCGTGAAGTCGCCGAGGTGTGCTTCTTCGCGCAGACGGCGGCGCAGCTTGCCGGTCAGCACGCGCAGGTCTTCGGCCAATACGTGAAGCGAGTCGGTGTCGAGCGGCGGATCGTTTTTGGCCATGCGTGCCGGAACAATATATGAAGGTTACCTGTGCAGGTTACCTTCATATATCGCGAGGGTCAAGCGGGCTTTGAAGCGGACCTTCAGGCGGTAGGCGCCCGTTGCGCTCGCGGCCGCAGCGGCGAGCGGCGGCCGACGCGCTTATGTTCCCCTCTGTCTTCTTCCATGCGAATGATGGCGAGCAGTTGTTCGAGCGACATCGGGTGGCCGGTCAAAAAGCCTTGAACGACATCGCAATGCGCATCGCACAGCCATTCGAGTTGCGCCGGATATTCGACGCCTTCCGCGACGACCAGCAGCCCGAAACTATGCGCCATCGAAATGATTGCAGTGACGATAGGCTGACCGCCATTCGGCAATGGGCAGATAAAGCTGCGGTCGATCTTGATGCTGTGCACCGGAAACGATTGCAGATACGACAGCGACGAGTAACCGGTGCCGAAATCGTCGAGCGAGAGGCGCACACCGGCCGCGCGCAGTTCCTGCATCGCCTGAATGCCCACCGACATATTGGACATCAATTGACTTTCGGTGAGTTCGAGTTCGAGCAGCGAAGCGGGCAGGCCGCTTTTTTCGAGCGCGTTGCACACTTCGTTGGTGAAGCCCTCGGCCCGCAATTGGCGCGCCGAAATGTTCACGGCCACATGCACGCCCGCATTGCGGCCGGCATTCCAGTTCGCCGCGTCGCGGCATGCGCGCCACAACACCCAGCGGCCCAGCGACACGATCAGATCGCTGTTCTCCGCGATCGGCACGAATTCAGCCGGCGAAATAGGGCCTTCCGAAGGATGGGTCCAACGCACCAGCGCTTCCGCACCGAGCAGCCGTCCCGACAGGCAGTCGAACTGCGGCTGATAGACGATCTGCAAGCCGTCCTGATCGACGGCCTTGCGCAGTTCCGCCTCGATGCGCGCGCGCCGCTGCGCCTCCGCTGTCATCTCGCTCTGAAACTCGACGGCAATGCTCTTGCCCCTGCTTTTCGCGGAATAAAGCGCGATGTCGGCATTGCTCACCAGTTCCGCCATTTCGCCGGTATCTTCCGGATAGACGCTGAAGCCCACGCTTGCCGTCACCACCGAGTCGCTGCCGTGCAGAATGAACGGACGCGACAGGTTGCGCGCGATGCGGCCCGCGGTCGCGCGTGCGCGAACGCGGCTCGCGTCCGGTCCGATGACCACGGCGAATTCGTCGCCGCCGATTCGGCTCACCAGATCGTTGGGCCGCACGACGTTGCGCAACGCGTCGGCGACCTGCTTGAGCAGTTCGTCGCCGGCGCCATGACCCAGCGTGTCGTTGACGATCTTGAAGTTGTCGAGATCGACCATCATCAGCGCGACGCGTTTGTCCGCCGCGTGCGCTTTATGCAGGCGCGCTTTCAGTTCGTCGTAGAACGCGCGGCGGTTGGGCAGGTCCGTGAGCGGGTCCGTCGATGCAAGATATTCCAGGTCCTTTTCCGCGCGCGACACGCGCTCGCGCATGCGCCGCATCACGAGCGAGGCGATCCACACCGAACACAGCGAAGCGCCGACGAGAAAGCAGCCGTATTGCGCAAGCTGCATTTTTATCGCTTCGGTGGTCGCGACGATCACGATGCTGCCGAGCAGTTGACCGTTATGAATAATCGGCGCCGCGACGAAAATATCTTCCAGCGAAAGACGCGGCGAACTGCCGACATTGGCGAGCGTGCCTTCTTCCGATTCGCTGCGGCTCAGGCCGGGGCGCGTATAGCGCACGAACAGTTCGCCGTCGGGCGTATAGACGGTCGCGCTTTCCACATGCGGCACCTTGCGCAGCGAGCCGAGCACTTCGGCGGTGGCGTCGCGGTCGCCGAACATCGCGGATGCAGTCAGATTTTCCGCGAGCACGGACGCCTGCATGCTGACGTCGTTGGTCAACGACGTGCGCAGCGAAAGCGCCTGATAGACCAGCAGCACGACGCTGGAAATCAGCAGCGCAATCATCACGCCGACGAGGTTGACGTGTTCGCGAGGCCATGCAAACCGGCGCAAGACCGGGAAACTTTTCATAGCACTGTCCTTGCAAGCCGCATGAGTTTCGAACTGAGCGTGATGCGCCGGCGTGAAGCCTCGGTAACGTTGATGTCGAACTTCAGGTGATCGCCTTCGCGCACGAGGCGGATCACCCATCCCTGGTCGGCCGTGTCCGCTTCGCTGACGATCACCACGGGTGCGTCCGAAGCGAGCAGCGCCTTGACTGCCGCGCTCAATGCCGTGCTCGCCGTCAGTACCGCGAGCTGGCAATCGCCAACCTTCTCCCCGCGCGGCAACGGACGAACCCGCCACGCCTGTTTGCCGCCGTGCTTGCCGTCGAGTCGCGCGAGCGCCTGGCCGAGCGGGCTCTCCGGGTCCACGCAGATCGACAGTACGTTGTCGGCGGGACGGCCCGCGGGCCAGTCCGTAAACTGCGCGAAGTTGAAGATGTAGGCGGCCTCGAGCGCCGGCAAGTCCACTTGCGCGTCGACGGAGGTCTGCACGATGACCGGCGACGCAAATATCAGGGACGCCGCAATGATCTGGATGCGAACGCGATCCATGTCAGAACCCGTAGACGGCCTTGAAGAGGAAAGTCCGGCCTTGCTGCGCAACTGTCTCCTGTGTAAAGCCGGGGCCCACTGGGTCGGCGTATCGTTTATCGGTCAGGTTATAAATGGAGAACGACAGATCGGCCCCGCGAACCAGGCGGCGCGAACTGAGCGTCAGGTTCGCAAGGCAGAAGCCGCCGGCGTCGCCGGCCGCGGCGAGACGGGACGACGTGCATTGCACCTCGAGTCCGGTCATCAATGCGTTGGCGAAGAACGGCACGGCGAGATTGAGCTTGCCGAGATGGCGCGGCGAGTTTTGCAGCGAAGCGCCGGTGTTCGAGTCGTGAGCTATCTGGTAGGAATAGCTCGCGCGCACGCGCGCGCCCGCGACGCGCTGTTCATAGGCGAGTTCGGCGCCGCGCGCGCTCGCGCGGCTTACGTTGCGAAAAATGAAGAGCCCGGACGATTCATCGAGCGTCTGGCTGATCAGATCGCGCGCGTCGTACTGGAACAGCGAAAGCGTTGCGCGCGCCGTCGTGAACAGCGCTCTTTCATAGACGAGTTCGGTGGTCGCGATGTGCTCCGCCTTCAATGACCGGTTTCCCAACTGGCCATCCGGGCCGCTTATCGCGTAGTACATTTCATACGCGTTCGGCGCGCGATAGGCCTGACCGTATAGCAGCTTGAACGTATCGCGTGGAGTCAGCTTGTAGATGAGTCCGATACGCGGGCTCAGGTTGCCGCCCGCGGACGTCTGCTGGTCGTAACGCAAGCCCGCGTTCAGCGTGAAGTTCCAGGGCAGCGTGATTTCGTCTTCGACATAGACGCCGGCGCGATTGCCGCTGTGATGGTCGTCGAGCATTTGCGAGTACGGGTCGACGTTGTAGTTGTACTGGTTAAGGCGCGCGTCTCTCGCGAAGTCGGCGCCGACCACGATGCGATGTTTCGCAAGCGACGAGATGGTCGCGTGCACGTCGGCGCCGTACCACAGCGCATGGCTTCCATCGATGTTCACCACGTACGGCGCGGGACCGTCGATCGCCGGCATCCGGTAATCGTAGCGGCCCCAGTAAAGCTGCGATGCCAGCATCACGCCATCGGACAACGCATGCTGATACGTGAGATCCGCATAGCTATGCGTGTCCGACACGCTGAACGGCGCGTTGAACACGGCGCCGTATGGCGCATCGGGAATACCCTTGGTGCGATTTCCGTAGATGAAGCTGAACCGGAAATCGCCATAAGCGGCGCGCGCGAGAAAGTCCTGCGCGCGGTCGTAGTCGAGCCGGTGCGCAACGCCGTGGTTCTGATCCGGCGTGTCGAATTCCGGGTAATACAAGTCCTCTCCGTTTCGTCCATATGCGGTTGCCGACAGCAGAATGTCGGCCCCATGCGCGCCATGCCAGCCGTATGACGCACGCGCCTTCTTTTCGCCGAAGCTGCCCGCCGCGACCGCGGCTTCCGCGCCGGCCAGATCGCTGCCGCTCTTCGTGATGACGTTGATGACGCCGAACAGCGCGTTCGCGCCGTACATCGACGAACCTGGACCCGGCACGTACTCGATGCGCTTGACGAGATCCATGTCGAGCGGAAAGTCCGAGCCGATCGGCGCCTGACCGTACACGCCGTCGTTCGTGCGAATGCCGTCGATCAGCAGCAGGAACCGGCTGTTGTAATCGCCGGGGCGCTGGAAGCCGCGCGCACCGAGGTATTGGTACGAGCGATCGTTCGTCACATAGAGACCTGGCAGCGACGCGAGCGCATCGGCGAGCGTGCGCCAGCCGAACTCACGGATGTCCTCGGCGGTGAGCACGACGACCGCAGCCGGCGCGTCGGTGACGGACTGATCGAAACGCGACGCGGTGTTGACCGTGACCTGCATCAGCGCCTCCAGTGGCATCGCAGCCAGCTCGGCCGTGTCCGACACCGACGTTCCGCTCGCGGCCGGCTCGTTGTCGGCGAAAGCGGCCGGCGAACAAAGCGTCGCCAGCCCGGCGACCGAATAAACGACCAGGCGGTGCGTGAGGGAATAGCAAGCGGAATAGGAAGCGCGCGTAATGGGAGCCATGACAGCCGAATTGATCTGGAGAACGCTCCTCAAAAATGGATCGTCACCTTTTTGTTATCGGCTCGCGGCGGGGAAGCTTGAATCAGAAGGCGGCTTGCGACGGGGCGAATTGCGGCGCGCGCGGTGTTCTTTCGCGCAGGCGTCGATTGTAAAAAGGGGCATGGACGAAGGCGTTTTTCTACGACTCGTTGACGCAAGAAAGCGAGGTCGCGGCGCCTGCTTGCTAAAGAGGAATAGCGCGCCCCGCATGGATTTCGGCGGGATTGGACCGGTTAATCGCGGTCCCGCGGCACGCGCTTTGCTAGTTGGGTGCTTTTACCGCCGCCTGCTACTTCCATGCGACAGACCTTCTCCAACGGAGCGCTCGGCTCCATGCGACAGGCGATGATCGAACGCGATCTCGCCCATATCGAACACGTTCTGCTGCGCTCGCATGCGAGTGCGCGCGAGAACTCGGCATTTCCACTCAGCTACTGGCACGATCGGCTGCGCCGTATCAAGGACGCCGGCCAGCTATGGGGCGTGCATCTTCGCAAGATCGACACCTTGCAGCGCATACTCAACGGCGCGTTGCCGCCGGGTTAACCCTGTCGTTAGCGGTTTATTCACGCGCGGTTTCAACCCGCGCGGCTCGCATGCATAGTCGCGCCTCGTGAACTGCCCTGGTTGCGCGAGTGCATACATTAATGTAGCAGCGAGTTCGTGAGGCTTTTGTCCACGATTTTCTCCACGATGCGCCAGCGCGTTCGCGTGACGGCGCGCGTTCAATGCGTCTGTCATGCTCGCGCTGACTGCGCCGCTTCTACTTCTTCGCTTCTACTTCTTCGCTTCTGCTTCTCAGCTTTTGCTTGTCCGCTTCTGCTTCTCCGCTTTTTACTTCTTCATTCCTCGCTCTCTTCTCCATTGTTCTCCGTCGCGCGCCGATGCGATTCGCCGCGCGAGCGCGCCGCTATCCGTCGAGTGTCGAAGATCCGTTCACGCGGCCTGCTTCTTGCGGCGTGACGGCAACGCATGCCGGAGCTCCGGCAGCGCGGCAGCGCAGTGCGCGCTTGTGCGCACAAACCACGGAGAGCAGACATGGAAACAGGAAAAGTGGAAGGCACGGTAAAGGAAATCGGCGGCAAGCTCGAGCAGACGGCGGGCGACATGCTCGGCGACACCGGCACGCAAATGGCCGGCACCGCGCGCGAGTTGAGCGGCAAGGCTCAACAGGTATGGGCCGATCTCACCGACGTCGTGCGCGAGACGACCACCGAGCGGCCGTTCACCGCACTCGCGATTGCGGTGGCGGCGGGCTTCATACTCGGCGCGCTGCGTTCGTCGACCGCACGCGATTACCGCGACGACAGGGATTACCGTTAGAAACGGTCGTAAGACACGGTTGGCACAGAGTCGATTGCATCGTTGCGATGAAGCGCTCGCCGCCCGGCACATCCGGCGGCGAGCGCGCGTGACGGCATTGCGGCGGGAGATACACGATGTCGATACATAGCAGAGTCAGCCAGTGGCGCAACGTGGCGCGCTTCTGTTCCAGTCGGGCAGTCGACTACGCCGAGCTTCTGGCGCTGGAGCTCGACGAGGCCAAAGCGCGGCTCGTACGCGAGGTCATCGCGATGGTCGTGCTGGCAGTCGCCGCCATGTTCACCCTCTCGTTTCTATGCGTGGCCATCATCGTCTCGGCGTGGAATACGCCGTACGTGGTTGCAGTCGCGTGGGGCGTCGCGGCGGCGTGGCTCCTCATCTCCATTGCGACCTTCGCGATGATGAAGACGCAAAAGCCCGCCGAGCCGTTGCACGTTCTGCGCGACGAAATGTCGAGCGACCTCGAAGCCCTGAAGGATGCCCTGAAATGAAACACGATCCGCTTCGGCATCAGCAACATCGCGTGATCATTCTCGAGCGCATGGCCATGTCGCGCGCGCAGTTGCTGTCCGCGAATCTCGCGCTGCGCACACCGTCGCGTCATCCAATCAAGGGCGGCTTGCCGGCCGTCAACGTCATGAGCTCGCTCGCCGACACGCCGTACGTGGCGCTCCTGCTCGCGGCCGGTGTCGCCGCGGCGCTGCTCGGACCGCGCAAGGCGATCGGAACGCTCGCGCGAACGAGCGTGATGGCATGGCTCACCAGGTCTGCGCGAAGCGTGTTTCAACACTAGCGCACCGTGCGGCGCTGCGATGTCCGCGCCGCGAATTTACACGCGCGATGTAGCAACTATCGCGTGACGCAGCGCGCGGCGCGTTTCATGCGCAATGTCGCAATGTTCGCAAGGCGCCCATGTGGGCAATGCAGCCGCGAGCCGATGAACCCTACAGTGTGGAGGACTTTATGAAGGCGCTTAGCTGGCATGGCAAGAAAGACATCCGGTGCGACACCGTGCCCGATCCGAAGATCGAACATCCGCGCGACGCGATCATCAAGGTGTCGAGTTGCGCGATATGCGGCTCCGATCTGCATCTGTACGACGGCTTCATGCCCGGCATGGAATCCGGCGACATCATGGGCCACGAATTCATGGGCGAGGTCGTCGAAGTCGGCAAGGAAAACACGGCGCTGAAGGTCGGCGACCGCATCGTCGTACCGTTCACGATCATTTGCGGCGAATGCGATCAGTGCCGGCGCGGCAACTTCTCGGTGTGCGAGCGCACGAACCGCAACAAGGACATCGCCGACAAGATGTTCGGCCACACCACAGCGGGCCTCTTCGGCTACACGCATCTGACGGGCGGTTATCCCGGCGGCCAGGCGGAGTTCGTGCGCGTGCCCTTCGCGGACAAAACGCACGTCAAGATTCCGGACGGCCTCACCGACGAGCAGGTGCTTTTTCTCGGCGACATCTTTCCGACCGGCTGGCAAGCGGCAGTGCAATGCGATATTGAACCGACGGACACCGTTGCGATCTGGGGCGCGGGTCCGGTCGGGCAAATGGCGATCCGCAGCGCCGTGCTGCTTGGCGCCAAACAGGTGATCGCGATCGACTGCGTGCCCGAGCGTCTTTCGATGGCGCGCGCGGGCGGCGCGGTCACGATCGACTTCAAGGCCGAGAGCGTGCTCGAGCGATTGAAGGAACTGACGGGCGGCAAGGGCCCAGAAAAATGTATCGACGCCGTCGGCATGGAATCGCACGCCACGCGCTCGCTCGACTCCATGTACGACCGCGCGAAGCAGGCCGTGATGCTCGAAACCGATCGACCGCATGTGCTGCGCGAAATGATCTACGTTTGCCGTCCTGCCGGCACGTTGTCGGTGCCCGGCGTGTACGGCGGGCTGCTCGACAAGATTCCGTTCGGTGCGTCGATGAACAAGGGCCTCACGTGGCGCATGGGACAAACGCACGTCAACCGCTGGACCGACGACCTGTTGCGGCGAATTCAGCAAGGCCAGATCGATCCGTCGTTCGTAATCACGCATACGGTCTCGCTCGATGAAGGCCCGCGCATGTACAAGACGTTTCGCGACAAGGAAGACGGCTGCATCAAGGTCGTGCTGAAGCCTTGATGTTCATGCCGTTGTTTTTCTATTGACCATGCAAAGCGTGCTGCACTTTTTGACTACCTGAGCCGCGTCGATCGATCGCGGCCCAACACACGAAGGTGATGCAAATGGATTCACGTAACGAGTCGAAGCAGGAGGGCGTTCGCGCGCTGAAGGAAAAGCTGCCGCAGCCGGATTCCGTCGCGCGCGGTCTGGCGTGGTTCAGCATTGCGCTGGGCATCGCGGAACTGGTTGCGCCGCGCATGATGGCGCGCGCCGCCGGTGTGAATGCGGGACCGGGGGCAGTGCGTTTCTATGGATTGCGCGAGCTTGCGTGCGGCGTCGGCATTCTTGCGTCGCGCAATCCGCGGCCGTTCTTGTGGGCGCGTGTCGGCGGCGATGCACTCGATCTCGGCACGCTGGCGCTGTCGTCGAACAAGTGGAGCGCGCGCGACCGGCAACGCGCGACCGTCGCGGCCGTCAACGTCGCATGCGTCACCGCGCTCGATGTGTATGCGGCGAAAAGCGCGGCCGCCGCGCCGCGTCTGCCTTCGGTCGACTACAGCGATCGCACGGGCTTTGCGAAGTCGGCGGAGGAAATGCGCGGCGCCGCGCTCGCGGACTTCGAAACGCCACGCGATATGCGCGCGCCCGATGCGCTGGCGCCGTACACGCGCAGCGGGCAGTCAGCGGCGCAGGCGAATGTTGGACGCACGGGTAGCGCGACGAACGGCGCATGAGTAAGTGAGTGCGGGAAGCGTACCGGCAGTGCGGCGGTACGCTTCGCCCGGCCGGCTGTCCGGCGGCGTGATGCTGGCCGCCTGACTCTATTTGTTGCTTACTGCCGCGCTAATTGCGGGCGTACTTTCGCCCGCAACCCAACGCAACCCAACGCAACTCGCGCGAATTCACGCGGACAAATCATCCTTACTGGTCGGATGCCCTTTCGCGCCGCCGGGTTCGAGATCCGGATCGACGTGATCGTGCTCGGGCGTGTACGGCCCTTCCGACGGATGATCCTTGTCCTTCGCAAGTAGCGTGGCGTCCATGCTTCCATGCGGACGCTGTTCGACTTTGCCGTCGGGATTCACTTTCACATCGCCATCGCCGAGTTCTTCACGCCGCTGGTCCGCGCGTTCGACGGGATCGGACGGTTCCTGATTCATCGCTTTCTCCTTTCGGTTGGGTTCACGCATTCGTCGATGCACATCGGGAATCGAGCAAACGCGATACCCGCGGCGCGCTCGCCGCAACGCATAGAAGAAAGGGTGCTGCACGCTAATTGCTCGGCGGCTAAAAGGCACTGCAACCGTGCACCGCAGGTCGCCGAAAACGAGCGGCAATTCATCCTTCACCTCACCGCGGGCGGCAACGCCTGCAAGGACGCTTCTTCATAACCATGACAGTCGACCAACGGCTTCGCAGCATGCGCAAGACCATGCGCGACATGTTCGGCATCGCGCGTTTGCGCACGGGGCAGGAGGACATCATCCGCAGCGTATTGCAACATCGCGACACGCTTGCGACGATGCCCACCGGCGCGGGCAAATCGCTGTGCTACCAGTTACCCGCGCTGCATCTTGAAGGCACGACGCTCGTCGTGTCGCCGCTGATCGCGTTGATGAAGGACCAGGCGGACAAGCTGCTCGCGGCCGGCATCGACTGCACGCTGGTGAACAGCACGTTGAAAAGCCGCGCCGAGCGCGAGGCGCTGCAACGCATTGCAGCGGGTGACAGCGGCATTGTGTTCGTGACGCCCGAGCGTCTCGCGCAGCCGGCGTTCATCGAGACGTTGCGTGCGCGCCCGGAAAATCGCGTCGGCCTCGTGGTCGTCGACGAGGCGCATTGCGTGTCGCATTGGGGACACGATTTCCGTCCCGCGTTTCTGGAGATCGCCGCGGCGGTGAAGGCGCTCGGGCAACCGCCCGTGCTCGCGTTGACCGCAACGGCGACGCAGCGCGTGATCGACGACATCGTGCATTCGCTCGCGCTGCGCGACCCGCTTGTGGTTCGCACTGGGACGTATCGCGAGAATTTGCATTATCGCGTCGTGCAGGTGAGCGCGGCAGGCGGCAAGGACGGCGCCGCGCGCGCGATGGCCGCGAAACGCGAGCAACTGTCGAAGCTGATCGGATCGCTCGGCGGCGCCGGCATCGTGTATGCGGCCACCGTGCGCGACGTCGACCGCATTCACGGCTGGCTGACGGAAGCCGGCGAATCGGTGTCGCGCTATCACGGCCGAATGTCGGCTGCCGCGCGCGAAGAGGCGCAGGAGCAGTTTATGTCGGGCGCGACCCGCTTGATGATCGCGACGAACGCGTTCGGCATGGGCATCGACAAAGCGGACATACGCTTCGTGATTCATTACCAGATACCTGGCAGCCTCGATGCCTACTATCAGGAGACAGGCCGCGCGGGCCGCGATGGCGAGCCCGCCGATTGCGTGCTGCTATTCGATCTGAACGACAAGCGCATCCAGCAGTTCTTTCTTGCGGGACGCTACCCGAGCGTCGAACTGGCGCAACGCGTGTATGACACGCTGGCGGCGCGTGTGGGCGAAGAACCGAAGGGTGTGACGCTCAAGGCGCTGAAGGATGCGTTGCCCGATGTCGGCGCAGGCAAGCTCGAAGTCGCGCTGAACATGCTGGTCGACGCACGCGTAGCCGGCCGCGACCGGCAGCGCCGTTATCGTCTGCGAACGCATGACGCGCACGAAGCCACGCGCGAATCGGCCCGTGAATCCACGCGTGACACCATCGCGAAAGCCGCGGCGCAATTCGAGCAGATGAGCGCGCATGACAGGGAAACGCTGCAGGCAATGATCGACTATGCGCAAACCGGCCAGTGCCGCTGGCGCGCAATCCTCGACTATTACGGCGATACGCCCGCCGTCGAGCGCTGCGGCGTGTGTGATAACTGCGTGCGTCCGCCGCAAATCGACGTCGCGCCCGACGCGATCGTTGCTGGCGCAACGTCAGCGGACAAGGAAGCGCCGCGTAAGAGAAGCGACCCAGTCAAACCGCGCGTCTGGGCGCCGGGCGATGCAGTACGCGTGCCGCGTTACGGCGCAGGCGAGGTCGCGCTCGCGAGCGGCGAACAGGTGGCCGTGCAGTTCCCCGACGGCAGCACGCGCACCTTTCTCGCGAGCTATGTGAGGGCCGGACGCTGAGCCGCGGGCGCGCTTGGCGCGCCCGCTTCTGAACCCGCTTCTGAACCCGCCTCCGAACTCGCCTGGATTCGCGCGCGGAAGTAACGCGCGGTGTGCTGCAGACCGTCGTCGAGCGAGGTTTGCGGTTGCCAGCCGAGCAACTCGCGCGCGCGCGAAATATCCGGCTGCCGATGCCACGGATCGTCGGTCGGCAACGGATGCAATTCGAGCGGCGAATTGGAGCCCGTGATCGCGACGATCCGTTGCGCGATCTCGCGCATGCTGACTTCGTGCGGATTGCCGAGATTGACCGGACCGCCTGGGTCGTCGGCGGAATTCATCAGGCGGATAAACGCGTCGATCATGTCGTCCACGTAACAGAACGAACGCGTTTGCGAGCCGTCGCCATAGAGCGTGATCGGCTCGCCGCGCAGCGCCTGCATCATGAAGTTCGACACCACACGGCCATCGGCGGGATGCATGCGCGGCCCATACGTATTGAAGATTCGCGCGATGCGGATCGACAGGCCATGCTGGCGCCGGTAGTCCATGAAAAGCGTTTCGGCGCAGCGCTTGCCTTCGTCGTAGCACGAGCGCGGGCCGATCGGATTTACATGGCCCCAGTAGTCTTCTTTCTGCGGATGCACGAGGGCATCGCCATACACTTCGCTCGTCGACGCCTGAAAAATCCTCGCCTTCACGCGCTTCGCGAGGCCGAGCATGTTGATCGCGCCGTGCACGCTCGTCTTGGTTGTTTGCACCGGATCGTGCTGATAATGAATCGGCGATGCGGGACACGCGAGGTTGTAGATCTGGTCGACTTCGACATAAAGCGGAAATGTCACGTCGTGACGCATCAGCTCGAAGTTCGGGCAGTCCAGCAGATGCGCGATGTTGTCCTTCGTGCCGGTGTAGAAGTTATCCACGCACAGCACGTCATGGCCCTGCGTCACGAGCCGCTCGCACAGGTGCGAGCCGAGAAAGCCGGCGCCGCCTGTGACGAGAATCCGCTTGCGGGTAAGTTCTTTCATGTTGCGTCGTCCTTATGATGATTCGGCGAAAGTGTCAAGACGCGCCGCTCATGCGGTAACGTGCAGCAACGCTTCGTGCCAGTCCTGCGCGAAACGGTCTATGTGGAAGCGCTCGAGCGCGGTGCGCCGCGCGCCTTCGCCCAGACGCCGTGCTTCCGCCGGGTCGCGCAGCAACTCGTGCATCGCGTCTTCGAGCGCATTCACATCCGTATGCACGAAGCCGTTTTCGCCGTTGCGAATCACCGTCGCGAGTTCGGTGGTCGCGAGGCCGATGATCGGCATGCCGATCGTCATTGCCTCGACAATCGCGAGACCGAGGCTCGTCCAGCGAATCGGATTGAAGAAGAAGCGATAGCGCGCGCTGAACGCGGCGAGATCCAGATTGCCGACTTCGCCGATACCATCCAGCCGCTCGGCATCCATGCCGACGAGATCGAGCGGCACACGCGTGCGCAGATCGGCGAACACGTCGGCGCCAAGCCGCCTTCCGCGCTGCGCCAGATGATTGACGACGACAATGCCGCGTTCGAGTTCGCCGCTGTAGCGCACGCCTTCCGGCACCACCACGCCGTGTTCGATCACGCGCGTCGGGGTCACGCCGCAATCCCACATCAGCCGGTTGAAGTGGGTGACGTGGACCAGCAGCGTGTCCGGGTCGTCCACCCAATGCCATTGCTGGAACGGGTTTTCCTGCGGCGGATCGTGCTCGATATAGACGCGCGGCAGGCGCCGTTGCGCCTCGCTCAACACATGCTCGCGGTCGTATTCCCAGTGCGTTTTGTGCTGATACAGGATCACGTCGAATTCCTGATCGGGCACGTCGTCCGCATTGATTTCGTGGACGTTGTCGCCCCACGGCAGCACGCCGACCTTGCCTGCATAGCCGGGCGGATGGCCCGGCTTCGTGACCAGATAGAAGTCGTGCGGCGCCTGAGTCAGGTAGTACAGATAGTTGCCGTGGACGTGCCATGTCAGCACACGCAGACGGCGGCAGTTACGCAGCATGATGCAACTCCTCGAAGGGCCCGCTTCCGGTCTGTGTATGCAACGCGTACGGACCGGCGGGACGGGCGCCGTGAACCTCGGCCAGTTGCGCGCGTGCCGTCTCGACCACGCGCTCGACGCCGATATTCAGCGCGCAAGGATGGCCGTACGGGCACTCGCGGAACATGCACGGACGGCACGGCGGATAGTCGGCGAGCACGCGATGCCGCGCGTGGTCGAGCGGCGCCCAGCGCCGTGTGTCGCTGCCCGATGCAATCACCACCGACGCGGTCGCCACAGCCGCGGCGATATGCGAAATGCCCGTGTCGTTGCAGACCACGAGCCGCGCATGCGCGACGAGCGCCGCCAATCCGCCGAGCGACGTCGCGCCGGCCAGGTGCAACGCGGGCGCGGTCATGGCGCCGAGCACCGCGCCGGTGAGCGACGCTTCAGCCGCGGTTCCCGTGATCGCGATTTGCCAGCCGTCGGCGGCGAGGCGGTCCGCGACTTCGGCGAAACGCGCAGCGGGCCAGCGGCGCGAGGGCAATTGCGCACCAGGATGAACGAGCACGAGACGCTGTGCTTCGATACCGTGTGCGGCGACGAGCGACGCATATTCGTCGCCATCGCGATCGCTCAGCGGAAACGACAAGTGCCGCTCGGTGGTGTCGGCGCCAAGCGCGCTCATCAACGCAAGATAGCGCTCGGGCTCCGGCAAATCGTCGGGCCAGCCGATGAACACGCCATCGCGCGGCGGCTCGTCCGGCTGCACGAAGCCTGCATAAGCGCGCGCGCCGAACTGAAGCAGCAGATCGTTCGCAATGCCGCCGCTGCCGTGCAACTGGATCGCGAGATCGAAACGTTGCGCGCGCATCCGTTCATAAAACGCGGGCAGGCCGTCGTTCGATTCGCGCTGCTCGGGAAAGCCTTCGGCGCCCGGAAAAACGATCAGCTCATCGACCAGATCCGCGTAACGTTCGACAAACGATTGCGCCCACGGCAGACCGATCAGCGCGATATGCGCGTGCGGCGCAGCCGCGCGCAGCGCCCGCAAAGCCGGCACCGCGCAGAGCATGTCGCCGAGTTGCAGCGCACGAAAAACGGCGATGCGCCGCGGTGCGAGTGACGCGATGAACGGGCCTGCATTCATAGAAAGAGCACCTTGTAACGTACGGCGCCGTAAAGCCGCCAGTAGATCGAAAGGAACGGAATCGGAATCGACGTCCACGCCATTTCGGCGATGTGCCGCAAACCGCGGTCCCGTCCGCGCAGGCGTATCGCGCAGAAGTAGGCCGTCAGCGCGAGCCATGCGACAAAGCCGAGCGTCATGGTGGTCGTGTCTCCGAGCACGACGCCGATCAGCGCGGCCAATGCGGCGCACAGAATCAGGTAATAGAGAAAAGGAGGCGACGAGCGAATCCGCGCCTTGAACAGTTCGGGGTGCTTCTTGTACAGCAGCGCGTCGAACTGGCTTTTCTTTTGCTGCGAAATGCTGACTCCCCAACGCGCCGGCCGCACGGGATGCACGACGACCGCCTCGTTCGCGCGCACGATCTTGCCGCCCGCTTGCAGCAGCGCGAACTGCAGGTCGGAGTCCTCGCGCCACGCTGATGTAAACCGTTCGTCGAAGCCGCCCGTCATCGTCAGAAAGCTCCGGGCGACGAATACATTGGCGGTTGCGAATTCGGCGCGTTCGAGTCCGCTTGCATCAGCTTCGTAGTCGGTCGGCACGGCGGGCAGCGGCACGACGATTCTGCCCGCGGCGGCCGCCGCGCCCTGGCGAATCGCCGTGAGCCCTTCTTGCAGCCAGTGCGGATCGGGCAGCGTGTCGTCGTCGGTGAAGGCGATCACCGGCGAGCGCGCCTGCTGCCAGCCCGCATTGCGCGCGCCGGCCGGACCTTGCGTGCGAGTGACCGGCACATAGCGCACCGTGAGCCCGCGCTTCGCCTGCTCGGCCGCAATGTGAGCGACGCAGGCGCGCGTCGCTTCGTCGGGGCCGTCGTCGCAGACCACGATTTCATAGCGGTCGACAGGAAAGTCCTGCTCGGTCAACGCGCGAAGGCACGCCGCCAGCATGTCGGGCCGCCGGTAAGTCGGCACCACCACGGACACATCGAGGTGCGCGAGCAGCGCACCCGGATAGCCCGCGGCGATCGGCTCCGCCTCGTCATGCGAACGACTGAAGCCGCCTGTTACGTCCATCGGTCCCGTAGCGGATGGACTCATGCGCTATCCCTCGCTTTCTCGACGAGAAACGGGCCGATCACGAGCGCGTCGAGCGGCGAGGTCCAGAACGATTCGACCGCGTCGCGCGGCGAATTCACCATCGGCTCACCGCGCGTATTGAACGACGTGTTGACGAGAATCGGCACGCCGGTGCGTTGGTTGAATGCGGCGAGCAGATCGTAATAGAGCGGATGCTGCGAACGGTTCACGGTCTGCACGCGCGCGGTGCCGTCGACATGGCGCACGGCCGGAATGCGCGCGGCCTTGTCGGCGTGCACGTCGAACACGAACAGCATGAACGGCGCGACCTTGCCGTTCACGAACCATTCGCTTGCATGCTCTTCCATGACGACCGGCGCGACTGGCCGAAAGTCCTCGCGGTCCTTGATCTCGTTGAGCTTCGCCTGCATGTGCGGATCGACGGGCGACGCGAGAATCGACCGTGCGCCGAGCGCGCGCGGACCGAATTCCGTGCGGCCCTGATACCAGCCGATCACCTTGCCGCTCGCGAGCAGGTCGGCGGTTTCGCCGGCAATGTCGTCAAGCCGCCGATAGGGAACCTTCGACCATTTCAGGAACTGTTCGATTTCCTCTTCCGGATACTCGGGGCCGAGGTACGCATGGTCCATCGTCCAGTGACGCTTGCGGTCGCCGCGCTCGCTGCGTTCGCGATAGTCGATCCACAGCGCCGCGCCGAGCGCGGTGCCCGCATCGCCCGCGGCGGGTTGCACCCATACGTCGTCGAACGGGCCAGCGTCGCGCAGCTTCGAATTCATCACGCAGTTCAGCGCCACGCCGCCCGCCATGCTGAGCTTGCTCAAGCCAGTCTTCTCATGCAGCCAGCCGGCGAGTTGCAGCACGGTTTCCTCGAGCACGCGCTGCAACGAATGCGCGATGTCGAAGTGGCGCTGCTCAAGCGGGCCGCCGCGTTCGCGCGCCGGTCCAAAGCGCTTGACGAGGCGCGGCGCGTCGACCGTATAGCTGCCGTCGCCGCGATAGCGCACGATGTCGCGGAACACATCGACATATTCCGGCTTGCCGTACGACGCGAGCGCCATCACCTTGTACTCGTCCGACGAATGCAGAAAGCCGAGCCAGTCGGTCACGGCTTCATAGAGCAGGCCGAGCGAGTGCGGCAACTCGACCTGTTTCAACCGCGTATATTCGCCGTCGACGAATTGGCCCATGCTGGTCGTCACGCCTTCGCCGCGGCCGTCCATCGTGAGCACGGCGGTGTCGTCGTAAGGCGCCGCGAGAAACGCGCTCGCTTCGTGTGCGAGGTGATGCTCGACAAAATGCCACTTGAAGCCGTTGTTGCGGTCCACGCCCTGAAAACGCTTGCGCAGATGATGCGGCGCACCGTCGAGCAACTGACCTTTGGCGTTCGCGATATAGCTGAGAAAGAGCGGGTCCCACGGCGATGCGGACGGGTCCGTGAGGCGCGTGTTGGCCGGATCGAAGGGCAGTTCGATGGTCGCGCCCGGCTGCTTCGGCATGCCGCCGAACAGGCTCGGGTCGTACGAATACGCAACGTGATCGACGTCGGCAAGCGTGATGCCGGCGGCTTTCAGGCAGTAGTCGATGGCATCGAAGGGCAGTTGCCAGGTCGAGAACGGCACGGGACGCTTCGCATGTTTGACGTGCGTGAAGCGTTCGTCTTCGGCGGCGGCGAGCACCACGCCGTCACGCAGGATGGCTGCGGCGCTGTCGTGATAGACGGCATTGATTCCGAGTGTATACATGGGCGTTCGCAGTAGAAGTGGGTTGTCAGGGCGCCACCGGTTGTTTGGCGAGCGGCTGTGCCGCGTCGCTTTCGTGGTGGGCATTGGGTGGGTTGTCGGAAGCACGGCGCGCAGACGGCGCGTGTGACTGCGCTTCGGCGCGCAACTCCAGCGCGGCTGTCACGACTTCGCCGGGCGTCACGCCGAGCAGACACGCGTGATGATGTTGCGGACACTCGCTGCGATAGCACCAGCGGCATTCGACATCGCGAAACAGCACGCGATGCGGCGTCTGCCACGGCGTGTGCTGCGGATTCGTCAGCGCGTAAAGATCGACGACGGGCGTGGCAAGCGCGGACGCAAGATGGACCGGTCCGCTGTTATTCGACACCAGCACGCTGGCGCGCTCGATCAGCGCCGCGAGTTCGCCGAGCGACAGCGCCCCGCTCATATCGTGCAGTTGCGCGCGAACGCGAGGCGCGGCCGCCGCGATCACTGCATCGACCAACGGACGCTCGCTCGCGCTGCCGGTGATCAGGATAGGTGCGCCGGTTTCCGTGGCGAGGCGCGTGGCCACCTGGCCGAAGCGCTCCGGCGGATAGCGGCGCGATGCGGCCGTTGCGCCTGGGTGCAATACGATCCACGGGGCGCGGTGTTGGGTGCTGCCATTTGCGCGGCTTTTCGCGTCACTATGCACGCCGCGTGCCGCAAGCTGCTTCGCAAGCGCGCGCCTATCCGAATCCCGCACAGCGAAGCGCATCCGCGTATCGGGCGCTTGTGCGCCGACCTGGCGCACGAGATCGAGTTGCCGCTCCACCTCATGACGCGTGCGCTGCTGCGGCTCCGGTTCGCGCAGCCAGTCGCTGAGCAACGCATAGGGATTCTCGCGGCAATGCGCGAGCCGCCGCGGAATGCCCGCGAGATAACACAGCATCGCAGCGGGCAACGGGCTCTGACTGTAGACGGTGAAGATCACGGCCGCGTCGAAGCCGCCGTGCCGCAAGCGCTCCTGCATGCGCTGATCGTCGGCGAGCGAGCGCGAACTCGCGGCTGGATTCGCGACCCACGGCGCTTCGTATTCGATCACGTCGTCGACATCGTCCAGATACGGCGCGAGCGCGGCGCCGCTGCGCGAGCCGAGCAACGTGATATGACGGCCGGGGCCCGACTCGCGCAACGCGTGCAGCGCGGGCGTGGTCATCAGCACGTCGCCGAGGTTGTCGAGCCGCACGCACAGAATCCGCTTGATGTCCTCGCCCCAATGCGCGAGCTGCGGACTGTCGGGCACGCGAGCGTGCGCGAGTGTCGGCTGGGCGATGAGGAGCGGCGCGTTCATCGAGCGGTTTCCTCGCCGGCGGGCGCGGGCCGCGATACCGCTTCGACACTGCGCGCGACGATCTGCGCAGCCTCATACAAATCAGCGGCGCGCGCGCCGGGCACGCGCTGCGGGCCTTCTATCCACTCGGTCTCGTGGCCGTTGTCGAGCAGAATCGTGCGGCATCCGGCGCGATTGCCCGCTTCCACGTCGTCGAGAATGTCGCCGATGAACCAGCTTCGCGCGAGATCCAGCCGATGCTCGCGCGCCGCGCGCAGCAGCAGTCCGGGCGCAGGCTTGCGGCAATCGCAGGCGGTCGCGTAGGGCGCGACCGTGCCGTCCGGATGATGCGGGCACCAGTAAGCGCCGGCGAGCGTCGCGCCGCATTCGCTGAACATGCGCGCGAGTTCGGCTTCCACCTCCTTTAACGCCGCGCGCTGAAACTTGCCGAGCGCGACGCCCGACTGATTGCTGATCACGAACAGCGCGAACGGCTGGCTCGCGAGCAGCGTCAACGCTTCGCGAGCGCCGGGTGCGAGGCGCATCAGCGAAGGGTCGATGTTGTACGGCACGTCGTCGAGCAGCGTGCCGTCCTTGTCGAGAAACACAGCGGGTTGCAGCATGATGATGGCGGTGCCGAAAACGTAAGCGATTCGCCGGAAACGGACAGTGCGTCCGCCCCGGCTCGACGAAACAGGCTGCGCTGATAGCGCTGCGACGACGCGGCGTTCTAGCGGAACGACGCGCCGGCCGCCGCGCGCACGCGAACCTCCACGCGTTCTTCTTCCGCGGTCTTTGCCGGCACGAGCCGCGCCGTGCGCATATAGATTTGCGCGAGCGCTTCGCCCACGCCGCGCCACGTGAACTCCTTGCGTGCGCGTTCAAGGCCCGCTTCGCCCATCCGGCGAGCGAGCGCGGGGTCGCGCCGCAACTGGTCGAGACGCGCGGCCAGCGCAGCCGGATCGCGCGGCGGCACGAGGAACCCGGTGATGCCGTCCGCCACCGAATAGCGGATTCCGCCGACGTCCGCGCCGATCACCGGCGTGCCGCACGCCATTGCTTCGACCGGCGTGATACCGAACGGCTCGTACCACGGCGTCGTCACGAAGACGTCGGCGGCGCTATAGAAGTAGCGCAATTGCGCGCGCCCGCGCCGCCCGACGAAGTGAGTCTGGCCGGTGACGCCGCAGTCGCGCGCGATGCCGCGCAAGCGCGCGATTTCCGGCGTGGCCTTTTCATTCGGCGCATCCGAATTGCCGCCCACGATGTACAGCTCGGCCGACGCGCTGAAGGCTTGCTTCAGCACGCCGACGCCACGCACGACGTTGTCGATGCCCTTGCGTTCCACGAGGCGTCCGAGTTGCAGCACGGTGAACTGATCCTGCTGCCAGCCGAGTGCTTCGCGGGCAGTGGCGCGGTCCATCGGATGAAACTCGTCGGCGTCGAAGCCGCACGGCACGGTCTGAATGCGCGCGGGGTCGGCCCGGTAATGCTCGATCAGATCGGCCTCGTCTTGTGGACATTCGGCGATCACCACGTCGGACTGCGCGACAAGGTCGTCTTCGATCGCGAAGCGCTCATCGGGAAAGCCGTCGTTCGCGCCCTGATGTATCCGGCGCACGCGGCCGAGTGCGTGGAACGTCGTAACGAGCGGCACGCCGAGCGCCGCTTTCACTTTCAATGCCGCGAGGCCCGACATGAAGAAGTTCGCGTGCATCACGTCATACGGCGTCTTCTCTCCGCGGAAGAACTCGATCAGAAACGCGGCGAACTCGTCCATGAAAGGCAGCAGCCGTTCTTTCGGCAACTGCATCGGCGGCCCTGCCGGCACATGGAGCACGCGCACGCCGTCCATGTCGGAGATGAGCGGCAGCAGCGCGCGGTCGCGCCGCGTGAACACATCCACTTGATGGCCCATCTCCGTGAGTTCACGCGCGACGTTCGCGACGTAAATGTTTTGTCCTCCGCTGTCGACGCCTCCGGCGACGGCGAGGGGCGAGGCGTGTTCACTGATGAGGGCGATCTTCATTGACATTCCTTCGCGAGATAGGCATTAGCAGGGCGGGCATCGCGCGGTTTGCTGAGCACTCTTATGCAATTTCCGCCGATACGACGCTGTTACCCGGCCACAGCATGTGGTGTGCCTATGCGCGGCAAGGCGCGCAAGAAACGTTGATCCGACAGTGGGTGCGGAGAAGCGCTGTAGCGTTCCCTTTTTCGCGGGAGAGAAGCGGTGTGGCGTTCCCTTTTTCTACAACCCGTCATGTAATTTCGAGTAGTACTTCCTGGAGAAGCGCGAATTTTTTTCTCTGCGATGCGAGAAGAATCGCGCCTGTCGTCGCGGTCTCGCGTGTGCTAAGTTTTGTCCGACGGCGGGCGCATCGTTTGCTCGTCACTGGCCTCGGCGCGCGACTCGACATGCCGCGTTTTTCGTCGCGCCGCTTTGTGAATCCGCATAGTGGAATCTAATGCCCGTTGCAGCGTCATTGCTGCGGCGGCTCTCTCAGGGACCTCATGCCGAACCCCGCCACGCTGCCCCGTTCCCAGTTGACCCGCCGTATTGCCGCCGACCTGACGCGCGCGGTCTGGCGCTACCGCAACCAGACGCTCGCCGCGTTGCTGCTGATGATCTCGGCAAAGCTCGCGACCGTGCTGATACCGCTCGTGCTCAAGCATGTCGTCGACGAATTGGGGCACCCGGTCGCGCAGGCGTTCTTTCCGGTGTTTCTCGTATTGACGTATGCGTTGCTGCGTTTTCTCGGCGACGCGTTGAACGAAGCGCGCGACGTGGTGTTCAGCATCGTGACGCAGCGCACGGTCGCCGCATTCACCGAGCGCACCTTCGCGCATCTGCACCGCATGAGTGCGCGTTTTCACACGAAGCGCGAGACGGGCGCAATCGTGCGCGATGTGCAGAAGGGCGCTGACGGCATCGGTTTTCTGCTTGGCGTAGCGCTCTTTACGATCGTGCCGACCGCGTTCGAAATCGTCACGATTGTCGCGATCATGGTTCACAACTACGCGCGCGAGTTCATGATCGCGATTGCCGCGACCTTCGTCTGCTATGCGGTCTATACATTCATCTTCACGCGGCGGCGCGTCGCGTTCCAGCGCGCGGTGAATGCGCTCGAGGCGCAGTCCGATGGCCGGCTTGTGGACAGTCTGCTCAATTACGACACCGTCAAATATTTCGCCACCGAAGACACCGAAACGCAGCGCCTTTCCGCCGTGCTCGACAAGTGGGTGCACGCGAGAACCGCGAATCAGCGTGCGCTGACCGCGTTGCATGTCGGTCAGAGCGCGGTGATCGCGTTCGGTATCGGCGCGATCATGCTGCTCGCGGCGCAGCATGTGGTGGCGGGGAGCATGAGCGTCGGCGATCTGATTCTGGTGAATGCGTACATCATCCAGATCTGCATGCCGCTCAACACGCTCGGCTTCGTGTTTCGCGAGACCAACGACGCGATGGTGAATGTCGAGCGCATGTTCGAGATACTCGCCGCGCGTGGGCGTGTCGGCGAGGATATTGACGAGCCGGCCGCGAAACCGCTGATCGTGAGCGCCGGACAGATCTCGTTCGAGCATGTGGACTTTGGCTACGACGCGGCGCGGCAGATTCTGCGCGACGTCGACTTTCATGCGTATCCTGGCAAGACGCTCGCGATAGTGGGCGGAAGCGGCTCCGGAAAATCGACGCTCGTGAAGCTGCTGTTTCGCCTTTATCAGCCGACGAGCGGCACGATACGCATCGACGGACAGGACATCGGCCAGGTCACGCAGAAGAGTCTGCGCGAGGCGATCGGCATCGTGCCCCAGGACACGGTGCTGTTCAACGAGACGATCGCATACAACATCGCGTATGGGCGGCCTTCCGCCACGCGTGCGGACGTGGTGCGGGCGGCGCGCGCGGCGCAACTCGACGAATTCATCGAACGATTGCCGGATCATTACGACACGCGCGTCGGCGAGCGCGGTGTGCGGCTCTCCGGCGGCGAGCGGCAGCGCATTGCGATTGCGCGCGCGATTCTGAAGGACCCGCGCATCATCGTGTTCGATGAAGCGACGTCAGCGCTCGACACGCGTTCGGAGCGCGCGATACAAACCGAGTTGACGCGGCTCGCGCAAGGCCGCACGTCGATTGTGATCGCGCACCGGCTCTCGACCGTGGTCGACGCCGACTGGATTCTCGTGATGGAGCATGGCCGCGTGGTCGAGCAGGGCACGCATCGCGAACTGCTCGCGCGCGACGGCGTCTACGCGAAGATGTGGTCGCTGCAATGGCAGCAGGGCGAACTCGAGCACGCGCAGCGCAAGCTCACCGCGCAATCGGTCAGTCTCGCCGCGCTGATGGCCGGCGTGATCGATGCGCTGCACGACGAAATCGCGGCGCGGCGTGTGACCTTGTACCCGCAGATCAGCGACAACGATCTGCGCGTGACGGGCGACCCGAGCGTGCTGCAACCGCTGATCGCCGACTTGTGCCGCAACGAGATCGAGCACGCGAGGCCCGGGCAGCGCATCGAGTTGCGCGTCGAGCGGCATAACAATCAGGTCTGGGTGACGGTGCTCGGCATGAGCGAGAAGCCCGCCGAATTGTCGCAGGCAGCGGCGCGTCATATGGAAGAAGCGCTGTCCGCTGCCGGCGGCAGCTTCACGCTGATGCCGCTCAACGGGCGGCTCGCGTATGTGGCGATGCTGCCGCTGCGTCCCGTGGCCGATGCGAGTGCGGGCACTCAAGCGGCGGCGCCCATTGCCGATGCCGACGGCGCAGCGCCGCTCGAAGGTCTCTTCGTGATGGCGATCGACGATCAGGAAGATGCGCTCGACGCGCTCGAAGCGGTGCTCACGGCGAGCGGCGCACGCGTGCGCACGGCGTCGTCGGGCAAGGAGGCATTGGACTGGTTCGCGCAGACCGCGACCACGCAATGGCCGCATGCGTTGCTATGCGACATCGTGCTCGCCGATGAAGACGGCTATGACGTGCTGCGCCGTTTGCGGCGGCTGGAAGCGGATCGCCAGTTGCCGTTGCAGGACCGCGTGCCGGCCATCGCACTGACCGGCTACGCGCAGGCCGAAGACCGCATGCGCGCGAAAATGGCTGGTTTTCAGGCACATTTGACGAAACCCGTCGCACCGCAAAAGTTGATCGGCGAGATTCGCAACCTTGCGATGGCGACCGCGCGCACTGGCGCGTAGCAACTTTTCGGTGCGCTCGCTTGGATCAAGCGATTCAGATCACGTGCTTGCGTCGGCTTTGCCAACCGTAGCCTTCGCGCGAGTGCTTGGCGCAGGCGCGGCCATCTGGCGTTCGCCGATGTGCACGCGTTCGCGCAGGTTGAGTACTTGAGGCGGTACGGGCCTGCGGTTTTTCAATGCCCACGCGAGACCGCGCAGCAGTGCGAGGCCATCGCGCGCAAGCGTGCCTTCGCGCGAGAACGTGGCGAGCGCCTGCGCTGTTGCGCGGCACGCTTCCGGCCACGGCAGGCGCAGCCACGCGACCCATGCAGCATTACGCGCGAGTGTGCGCCGCCGCAAAGTACTATCGCGCGCCGGCGACGGATGATGATGCACCGTCAGCTGATCGCAATAGACAATCGCGTGCCCGGACGCGAGCACATCGAGCGCGACAAGTTCTTCTTCTCCGCCGATGAAAAGACGCGGCTCGTAGCCGCCCAACTCGCGGAAAAGCGACGTGCGAAATACGCACGCGCCCGCCATGTAGCCGATTAACGCGGGCCCCGGCAGTCCCTCGCTGCCGAGCGGACTCGCGCGCATCACCGAGCACATGGGGTCCGTGATCCTGTCTTCGCCCACCACGACGCGCCCGCTCAAAACACCCACGTTGGGCCACGCGTCGAGCAGTTGCACCGCGCGTTCGAGCGAGCCCGACTCCCACCAGGTGTCGTCGTCGCAGAACGCGACATAGTCGGTGCCGACGCACTCGGCGGCGCGATTACGCCCGGCTGCGCCGAGATTTCCTCCGCATTCAATGATGCATACGGTCGGAAAGAGCGTCCTCACCAGCGCGACGGTATTGTCATTCGAGCCGTTATCCGCCACAAAGATGGGCGGATTTTCTGGAAGGGCGAGTAAGCGCTCGAGGGTGGCCACAAGCTCGGCGGCGCGGTTGTGTGTCAGAACGACTACCGAAATGCGCCGGGAAAGCGGTTTTTTATCCATGCTGTTCTTTGTTCTTGACGGGGCGATTCCCGCTTCAAGCAAACGATGTGCCGTTCGCTTTCAACTGGCTTCAGGTTTGGCCTGCGGTTTTTCTTCACGCTCGTTGTAGCCGCCAGTACTTTTCCTCGCAACAGAGCGTGGTTTCGGCATCAGGGCCGAATGCGCGTAGTTGGCTCGCATAAGCAGCAATCGCTTCGCGCTTCATCTGTTCATGCGAAACGGATTGGCGCGCGGCCGCGGCGAGGTCGTCGGCGGGACTCAGCAGGTAACCGCGCTTCGTCAGTTCTTCAATGCGATCGGGAACCGCGTGTTCCATTCGTCGATACGGAATCTCTTCGTAGGCGTGGAGTACCGCGTCGCCCATCCCGGCGATTAACGAAAGACAGGCATCCGATACCAGTGTGTGATCGGAGTGAAAGAGGCCGAGCGGGACCATGACGTTTTCGGGTTGATACGCATGGAGCGTGTGGCGCAGTGCTTCGGCCAATTCATCGCGCGACGGAGTGTGAAGGTATTGCGCGTCGCAAAACGGAAGATGGACGGGCCGGGCGCCCAGCATTTCCAGAGCATGGGCGTCTTCCTGTTTGCGCGCTTGCATTGCTTCGAACGCGTCTTTGAATCCCGATTGCCGATCCCAGTCGGTCGACATGTTCTCGCCTGGCGGCGCAGTGAAAACGGTGCAGACAATGGCGGACGGGCTCGCTGTCAGCAGCAGTCCACAGCTCAATACGGCATCGTCCAGATGCGGAGAAACGACGAGTAGGCGGGCGCGTGATTGCATCATTCTTTGATGTAAGTTGTCAGGAGCGGGGCAGCGCATTCCGAAGCAAATGCCAGGCCTGGCTCCGCTACGTCGTGGCCGCGATCGCATCCGGGAATGCTAGTTGCTCGCTTGGTCGTCGTACCGTTTTTTGCATGAGACCACGTGAGCGAAGCAAAGAACCCGTCGATAGCGGTGGTGCCCGTCGAAGTCCGCCGCGGGCAGATCACGGAGAAGCTGCCGCGCGAAGTCTTTCGCGAACGTTTTATGGCGCGCTTCTACGACCCCGCATTCCGCGCGGAAGACGAGGCGCTCGCGCGGCTCGAAGCGATAGCGTGGGACGCCTATTCGCACGCGCGTAAATCGCCGATAACGGCGAAGGCCGGCGCGGGCTATGCCGATCCCGACTACGAACTGTCCGTCGAATGGCGCGCGGCGAGCGAGCGCATCAAGGCCGCGCAAGTCCGGCAGCGCGACCCGGCTGGCCGTTCGCGCGTGCTCATCGTGAATGCCTCGTCGCGAAACGACTATACGTGCCCCAGCGAAATGTCGAAGAGCTTCCGCCTCGGGAAAATCGCGCAAGGCGCGCTCGAGCGGCGAGCGTTCGACGTCGACTTCCTCGATCTGTCGCGCCTGAATTCCGATCGCGATCTGCATATTCATCCCTGCAAAGGCTGTGTCTCGACGGCGATGCCGCTTTGCCACTGGCCATGCAGTTGCTATCCGAATCACTCGCTCGGTCTCGTGAACGACTGGATGAACGAGATTTACGAGCGCTTTGCGGCCGCGCATGGTGTGATTTTCGTCACCCCTGTCTATTGGTATCAGGTCGCGAGCCCGCTCAAGCTGCTAATGGATCGCCTCGTTTGCGCGGACGGCGGCAATCCCGATCCCACCTCGACGCACGGCAAGACGCCCGAGGAGGCGAAGAAAATCGAGCTTGCCGGCTGGGACTATCCCAAGCATCTGGCGGGCAGGGCTTATGGCCTCGTAGTACATGGCGATGTTGCCGGTATCGAAGGATCGCGCCGTGCGCTGAGCGATTGGCTCGACTGGATGGGACTGATAGAAGCCGGTCCGAAGTCGCGGCTCGACCGCTTTATCGGCTATTACGAGCCTTATGCGACGAGCCACGCGGCCCTCGATCGCGACGAGGCTATGCAGCAGGAAGTCGTGAATGTGGCGCAGGCGGTCGCCGAGCGCGTCGAGCAGATTCGCAACGGATATAAGCAGCCCGACGACGCGTTGCAAACGCCGCGCGCGAAATAGGCGCCCGTCGTCGCAGTGTTTCATCAACGTTTAACGCAATAGGGAAGGGTAAGCATGACAGACAAGGAAGCGGACGAACGGCGCCGGCTCGGTGGGTGGCTGCCGAGCAATGAGGAGCAACTCGCGCAATACCGCACCGACCTCGCGGAAAAAGCTCGCGCCCGTGCGGCGCATGCGCCGCGCACGGCAGCGGTCGAACAGCTCGCCGCGCTCCTCGACGGCGATCCGGTTCTTCGCATGGATATGACGCGGGCTATCAATCAGGCGCGCGATAAGGGCTATGTACTCGGCTATTCGTCGATAGAAGAGTTGATGGTCATCATCGACTATCTGATGACTTATGCGCCGCCGTTCAGCGAAAAGAGCCTGATTCACTGCCCGTTGAATGCGGTACTCGATTGGCCGATGTGCATGCCCTCCGGTTATGCGCTGTTTCGCGACCCTGCGTTCAATCAGCAGATCAAGCGTGTGCTTGATTGCTGGTGCGGATTCCTGAGCGGACCGCATTCGCGCGAGCATCTGAATACGTCGCCCCCGAACGGATGGTTCTCGCCCGAGGCCGACGAGAAGATCAACCTTTCGCAGTTCGTGTGTGATCCGGACAAGCCGTATTGGGGCTTCTCTTCATGGAACGACTTCTTCACGCGCCGCTTTCGCGAGGGCGAGCGGCCAGTGGATCAGCCGGATAACGACAAGATCATTGTCAGTCCCTGCGAGGCGGCTCCGTATAACATCCAGAGAGACGTCAAACTCACCGACAGTTTCTGGATCAAGGCGCAGCCTTATTCACTGCTGGACATCTTTTCGGCCGGCCAGCGGGAGCTTGCGCAGCGTTTTGTCGGCGGTTCCATTTACCAGTGCTTTCTCAGTGCATTCGATTACCACCGCTGGCATGCGCCGATCGCGGGCGTCATTAAAAAAGCTTATGCACTGGACGGCACCTATTACTCGGACGCCGATGCGGAAGGCCGCGATCCCGGCGGTCTTAACGACTCGCAGGGGTACATTACCGCGCTGGCGGCACGGGCAATCATCGTGATCGAAAGCGACGATCCAGCCATTGGCCAGGTGGGCTGCGTATTTGTCGGTATGGCCGATGTATCGTCGTGCATCATCGAAGCACTGCCGGGTCAGCGGGTTTCAAAGGGCGACGAAATAGGCTTTTTCCAGTACGGCGGTTCGACGTGCTGCCTCGTATTCGAGCGGGACGTGATCAGCAGTTTCGTTCCGCAGCCCCCATTCGACAACGCATCGTCAATCAAGGTGAAAACGCACGTTGCGACGGCGCGCTAGCGAAACGAAGCGTTGGTTCGTTAGTGACGTTCAAATGCCGCGAAGCGCGACTCGCTCCGCGGCATTTTCTTATTACAAGCGACTTCTCAAATAGCGGATCGGAACTCAACCCGGCTGCTTACCCGATCCAAGATCTGCTCCCGTCACCGGATCGGTCGCAGTGTTCGAAGCGGTTCGCGAAGCCAGCGCGCCGAGTACTTCGACGTCCGCTTGCGTCACGTTCACCGACGGCAAACCGTCGCCGCCGTCCACCGCCGGTTGCGGCGCTTCCACGAATTCCCATTCCGGCCCTTCGTTCCATGGACCGCGTGCGTCGCCTTCGCCCGAGGACATGTTGTAGTACACGTTTGTAAATTCTGGAACGCCCGGCAGCTTGCCCTGCGGGAAGTTCGGCTGGATAGAATGCAGCGCTTTTTCGAACGACTTCTGGTGAGCGATTTCGCGCGTCATCAGAAAGCCGAGTGCGTCCTTGATGCCCGGATCGTCCGTGATATTCAGCAGCCGCTCATAGACGATCTTGGCGCGCGCTTCCGCGGCGATGTTCGAGCGCAGATCGGCGGTCGGCTCGCCGATCGTGTCGATATACGCGGCCGTCCACGGCACGCCCGCGGAGTTCGTCAGCGGAGGCCCGCCGCCGTACAGCAGCGCGGTCGTGTGCGAGTCGTTGCCCCCGCCCGTCAGCGAACGATACAACTCCGCTTCCTGCTCGACGCCTTCGGCCAGTTGGCCTTTCGCACCCTTGTTCAACATGGCGACGATCGAGCCGATCACTTCGAGGTGGCTCAACTCTTCCGTGGCGATGTCGAACAGCAAATCCTTGCGGCCCGGATCGTCTTCAGCGACGGCCTGGGTGAAGTACCGGCACGCGGCTGCCAACTCGCCCTGGGGCCCGCCGAATTGCTCGAGCATCAGGTTGGCGAGGCCCGGATTAGGGGCGGCGACACGCACGGTGTATTGAAGTCGCTTGTTGTGAACGAACATTGGCTTCTCCGTTGAGTATGGTTGGGAAACGTTGGACTGCACGCTTGCCTGCGCATGCGCCGTACCTGGTGCGAATGCGACGCGCTACGGTCAATCACATGCCCGTCCGCTTCGCCAGGCACACCCGTTGCGCGATGCAGGGCTCCTAACCACTACCTTGGGAGTTGCATATGACACAGCGAAAGACTGTCGATGATCTGTTCGTTCACATGCTGTCGGATATCTACAGCGCCGAGAAGCAACTGACCAAAGCACTGGCGAAGCTCTCGCGCGCTGCGTCCGATCCGCAATTGAGCGAGGCATTCAAGGTTCACCTGGAGGAAACGCAGGGACAGGTGGAAAGAATCGACAAGGTTGTAGAAAGTTGTGGCGTGAAGTTGAAAAGAATGAAGTGCGTCGCGATGGAAGGGCTGATCGAAGAAGGCCAGGAACTCATCGACGAAATCGAAAGAGGACCGGTGCTCGACGCGGGTCTCGTCGCGGCCGCGCAGAAGGTGGAGCACTACGAAATCGCGTCGTACGGCAGTCTCTGCGCGATCGGCAAGCAGTTGGGCTTTACCGAGGCGGTTAATCTGCTGAAGGAAACGTTGGAAGAAGAAAAGGCTACGGATCTGAAGCTCACCGAATTCGCGGAGCGCGCCGGCAACGAGAAGGCAAAGCAGCAGAAGTAAGCAGCGGTAAGCAGCGCGGTTCCCGTCGAATGACGAGCGAAATCCCGCCCGTTTCAGGGCGGGATTTTTTATGGCAATACGCGGCGACGCACCGCGCGGCGCGGAACCTGTATCAGGTTTTATCGCCCACAGCGCGGCTTCCTACCTGGTCGAGTTTGCCTTGCAACTCCGTCTTGCGCTTCGCGATCTTCTGGCCGAGCCCTTTGACGTCGAGATTGGCCTTGCGCAATTCGGGGAATAGCTCGTTCTCTTCTTCCTCGACGTGATGTTGCACCATTTCGCTCATCACCTTGAAAGTCGCGTCGAAGCCCTTATCGCCCGCCTTCAGCGTTTCGAATTTGCTGATTAGCGTCTTCACGAGGAAGTGCTCGACGTAGGCTTCCTCGACATCGACGACATCGCTTGACGGAAGCGCTTTACCCGCGGCCGGATAAAGAAGTTCTTCCTCGATGATGGTGTGAATAGTCAGTTCTTCACACGCGCGTTGGGCGAGGGTGGCTTTCGCTTCGAGATCGTCCTCTTTGGCCTGCTTGAATGCGGTGAAAAGCTTTTCGACCGCGCGATGGTCCGCGATCAGTAATTCCAGTGCGTCGTCGGTGTTGGGGGTTGGTTGTTGTTCCGGCATGTCGCTCTCCATGTTGGACGCCGCCGCGTGGCGGCATGTCTGAGCGAAGCATCGCAAGCATTGTGCCCGTTGGCGGGCGGCTCTCTGCCAACAGTCAGCTTTTGCTCTTGCGCGGCGCCGCGGCATTCACGAGCGGATTGAATGCGGCCCTTCCAGCAGGCTTGCGTGCGGACGTGTCGGCGTCTTCGCTCTTCGCGGAGCCGCGTCGCCCGTTAGACGATGTACCGCGCGTACCGCGTGTGCCGCCGGATAATTGCCTCGCGAGTTCGGCGCTGTCTTCGTCGTCTTCTTCTGCCGGCTCTTCTTCCTCGACTTCTTCTTTGACTTTGCTCGCTGCACGGCTTGTCTTTTTCGTTTTCGGCGCGCCCGCAATATGTTCAACGATGGACATGAACGACTTGCGCTCCGCCCGCAGCGATTCGCCCGGCAGCATGGTCAGAGCGACGACTTCGTGAAGCGAGCGTCCGTCGACGGAGCGCTCTGTCGGCTCGGTGTCCCAGTCGGGATTCGCCGTGGCGAACGATGCGATAAGCCGTTCGAGGACGGCGGGCGACAGTACGCCGCCGTCATACAGACTGATGATCGCGCGCTCGGCGAGAGCGAATGGTGTGGCGGAAGCTTTGGGCACCGGTCTCGCCTCCTGGCCGATAGAGCGCGCGCGAGTTCAGTGGCTTGAGTTCTTTAAACAGCCTGTCGCGCTTCGCTGCCTTTCAGCTCGCCATGACGATGCGCATGAGTGGCCGCGTATTTGAGTTCGAAGTGGGCGCCTTTGCCGCTGCGCGTCGGCGGAAAATGTTCTCCTTCTACGCAGGTCACTTCGAATGTTTCCTTGCCGTCGTCATGAACGACTGCATAGATGCCGGACGTCTTGACGATTTCGCCGGGCTTGAACGAGTTATCTCCTGCCATTTGAAACTCCGTGAGTGAGTAGGCGACAAGCTTCGCGATGCAACGCTTGTGCCACGCGCGTCAAATGCGGCGCTCAGAAAACACGCAACGGGCTCGACCTTCGCGCGGGGCCCACAGGACTGCCTTCGCCAAGCAGTACCTGAACGATTCCGCGCGTCGATACGCTGACCCATGCGGAATGGATGTCTTTCGCGCGAACCCAGCGGCACCGGCTGATCTCTCGGCCCGGAACAGGCTCGATGTCATCGGGAATACGCGCGGCGAATACATAGTGGCGAGTGCGCGCGCCCCAGAATTCGAAGATGTAGTGAAGCGCGAGATCGGTCAATTGCGTTTCTTCCAGAAGTTCGCGAATGGCCGCTGCCGCGACCGATTCGCCAGGCTTGCATCGGCCGCCGGGCAGCGCCCATCTTCCATTCGATCTCGCGACGAGGAGGATGCTATTGGCGCGTAGACAGAGTATGGTGGCTCGCTGCTTCATCGGATATCGGGCAAGAAAGGGCGACCTTACAAAGCATGCACTATGCCTTCCCGGCAAGCGTCCGGGAACCACAAATGCTACTCGCAGGGCAGCGTCTTCCGAGCCTGCATGGGTGGGCTATTGTTGCAATTCAATTTGAATCATTGTCTGTAGAGGTGGCGAACATGTCGAAGCCGCATCGGTTTCCCCCCGCGCTCGCGGTCCCTGGTATCGTATTTATCATTATCGGTTTGGCGTTAGCCGCGGGCGGAGTCCCGCTGGTCACGCTTGGCGGCTCCTGGTATTACGTCATAACGGGCATTGCGATCGCGCTGACCGGTGTGCTGCTGTTCATTCGCCGGCGGTCGGCGCTCTGGTTGTTCGCGCTCGTTCTATTCGGTTCGACCATTTGGGCGGTCACGGAAGCACGCTTCGATTTCTGGCAATTGCTGCCGCGTTTGTGGGTGTGGCTGGTGCTCGCATTGTGGCTGCTGTTGCCGCCCGTCGCGGGCAAACTGGTGTTCGGGCCGCCGGCCGCGCATCGCGAGGGCGTGGTGCCGTTGGCTGCGGCCGTGATCGTGACGGTGCTGCTTGGCATCGGCACCGCATTCAATCATCCGTACGATCGCCCCGGCACGCTGGCTTCCACCGCCGCGGCGCCGAGCGCGACGCTTGCCGGCGATGCGAACCGCCAGGCCGGCGACTGGACCGACTATGGCGGCTCGCCGTTCGGTCAGCGCTATTCGCCGCTTACGCAGATCACCCCTGAAAATGCGCGGCAATTGAAGGTCGCCTGGCAATTCCAGACCGGCGACAAGCCGGGTCCGGGCGACCCGACTGAAACGACCGATGAAAATACACCCATCAAGGTAGGCAACAAATTGTTCCTCTGCACGCCGCACAGTATCGTGATTGCACTCGATCCCGCGTCGGGCAAAGAACTGTGGCGCTACGATCCGCATATCCAGAGTCCCGTCGGTTTCAAGCACTGGGAACATATGACATGCCGCGGCGTGTCGTATCACGACGACGCGATGTATTCGGCGAATGCGACGACCGGGGCCGCGGAAAATGCAGCGGGGGCTTCTGCGCCGGGCACGAGCACTGGTGAGAATGTGGCTTCAAATGCGGCCTCGAATGCGGCTGCGGCTTCGGGCGCGACTGCAAGCGTGACTGCGGATGCATCTTCCGGCGCGGCTGCATCGACGCCTGCGGCCGACGCCGCATCGGCAAGCACCGAATCGGCGAACGCGGCTTCCGCGGCGGCTGACACTACGCAATCCGCATCGGCTGCGACTACTGCGAGCGATACTGCCGCCGCCACGCAGCAGACAGCCAACGCCAGCACCAACGCTGCAGCCAGCGCCGAATGCCCGCGCCGCATCTTCCTGCCGACCGCCGACGCGCGCCTCATCGCGCTCAATGCGGACACGGGACAACCGTGCACGCACTTCGGCAATAACGGTCAGATCGACCTGCGCACGAACATCGGCCCGTTCACACCGGGCGGTTATTACTCGACATCGCCGCCGGCGGTCACGCGCGATCTCGTGATTATCAGCGGTCACGTCACCGATAACGAATCGACCAACGAACCCTCCGGCGTCACGCGTGCATTCGACGTGCATGACGGCCATCTCGTGTGGAACTGGGACGCGGGCAATCCGGACGCGACGCAGCCCGTTGGCCCCAACCAGACATATGTTCGCAATTCGCCGAATATGTGGTCGGTGTTCAGCGTCGACGAGAAGCTCGGCATGGTCTATCTGCCGCTCGGCAATCAGACGCCGGACCAATGGGGCGGATTGCGCACGCCGGCTTCCGAGAAAGTGGCAGCAGGCGTGGTTGCACTCGACCTCGCAACCGGCAAGATGCGCTGGAATTATCAATTCACGCATCACGATCTGTGGGATATGGACGTCGGCGGCCAACCTTCGCTAATCGATTTGCAGACGGCAGGCGGCGTGCAGCCTGCGCTAATTGCATCGACGAAACAGGGCAGCATTTATGTGCTGAACCGCGAGACCGGCAAGCCTATCGTGCCTATTACAGAAGAACCCGTGCCGCAAGGCGCCGCGTCGGGCGACCACACATCGCCGACGCAGCCGTTCTCCGCACTTAACTTCAAGCCGCCGAAAGTGCGCGAACGCGACATGTGGGGCACTAATCCTTTCGATCAGTTGTGGTGCCGCGTCAAATTCAAATCGTTGCGTTACGACGGCATGTTTACGCCGCCTTCGGAACAGGGATCGCTCGTATTTCCGGGCAATTTCGGTGTATTCGATTGGGGCGGTGTCGCGGTGGACCCGGTGCGGCAAATACTCATCGCGAATCCGAGTTACATGGCCTTTACTTCGAAGCTGATACCGCGTTCGCAGATTCCGTCGGACAACGGCGAGAAGAAGGGCAGCGAAACGAGCGGCATCAAGCTCGCTCGCGGCACGCCGTATGGATTCGAGATCAACGCATTTCTTTCGCCGCTCGGCATTCCGTGCCAGGCGCCGCCGTGGGGTTATGTCGCGGGCGTCGATCTGCGCACCAACAACATTGTGTGGGAGCACAAGAACGGTACGATCCGCGATAGCGCGCCTTTGCCGATTCCGATGCCGCTCGGCGTGCCGAGTCTCGGCGGCATGGTGACGACCGCCGGCGGCGTCGCGTTCCTCTCGGGTACGCTCGACTACTATTTGCGCGCGTATGACGTGCGTAACGGCGAGCGCTTGTGGGAGGCGCGCTTGCCCGCAGGCGGCCAGGCTACGCCGATGACCTACGCGGACAGCAATGGCAAGCAGTATGTACTCGTCACGGCGGGCGGCCACGGCTCGCTCGGCACGAAGCAGGGCGACTATGTGATCGCGTACACGCTGCCGTAATCAAGGGTTTGCATTGAAGACCAGAGCGCCGGCGAGTACGAGGAAGAACTCCCTCGTATTCGCCGGCGCAATACGCAGTACGCAATACGCATTCGCAACGCGCGACTATCGACAAAAACTTGAAAACGTTACGCGTCGGCGAGCAAACATTTCACCGGGCACAATTGAAGAACCCGTTCCACAAAAGAGTTAATGCGCAGCCGCGCGTAATATAACTTTCAATACGCCTGCTATTAGGCCTACCGTGGCCACGCCCAGCATCCATAAACCGACGAACCATGCGAATCGTCGCCACATGTCAGTGGTATCCCTCGCCGGGGCGCATTTTGCCTTTGAAGACGGAATACGCGTAGACGGTATAGCCGAGAATCATCGGTACGGTAATCGCAGCGCCTACCAGAAGAAATAGCAGGCTCGAGTGCGGCGCAGCGGCATCGCGGAAAGAAATGGCGGGCGGCACCAGGTTCGGATAGAGGCTGATGAGAAGTCCCGCATAGCAAAGAATGAAAATGCCATAGGCAAACAGCAAGGGCAGTACATGCCTGCGCGCCGACAGACTGCGCCAGAAGCCGGCCGCGAGAAGAACCAGCAAGATCGGCACTGGCGCCGTGAATGCAATCGCGGGCCAGCGGAACCAGCGCTCGGCGAGTGAGCCTTGCAGCATCGGCGTCCATAGCGTGACCACCACGATGAGCGCGAGTACCGCCACGGCCATGCTGCGCGCGTAGCGCCGGCAGCGTTCATGCAGTGGACCTTCGGTGCGCCAAATGAGCCAGCAAGAACCCAGCAACGCATAGCCGACGATCACCGCGAGTCCGCACAACACGGTGAAGCCCGTGAGCCAGTCCCACCAGCCGCCGGAATACGAAACCCCTTCGACGTGGATGCCCTGAAGCAATCCGCCGAGCACGAGGCCCTGGCATAAAGCAGCCATGACGGAGCCGGAAAAGAAGGCGACGTCCCACCACATGCGCCCCGGGCCTGTCGCGCGAAAACGGAATTCGAAAGCCACGCCGCGAAAGACGAGTGCGAGCAGCATTGCGATGATCGGCGGATAGAGCGCGGGCAGAATGATCGAATAGGCGAGCGGAAAAACGGCAAAGAGTCCGCCGCCGCCGAGTACGAGCCATGTCTCGTTGCCGTCCCATACCGGCGCAATGGAATTGACCATCAGGTCGCGGTCTTCCCGATTGCGCTCAACGGCGAACAGAATGCCCACGCCCAGATCGAAGCCGTCGAGCAGCACGTACGCAAGCACGGCAAACGCGAGAATCGCGGCCCATATGAGCGGCAGATCAATCGTGGCGGCTGTCATGGCGTGGGTCCTGTGAAAGAGCGTTATCGCTAGAGGCCGATGCTGGTTGCCGTTGCGCGGGGCCCGGCGTGATGCCCGCGCTGCGATGCGGCTTGTCCTTCGCGGGCCCTTCGGTGGCGAGCGACGGCGGCCTCGCCATGAGCCGCAACAGGAACACCATTGCCGCGCCGAATACGATCAGATAGACCACGCCGAAAGCCGCGAGCGATGTTGCAACGCCGGGCGCGGCGATGGGCGATACGCTGTCGACGGTACGCAAGTGGCCATACACGGTGTAAGGCTGACGGCCGACTTCGGTCACAGTCCAGCCGCACAGCAGCGCGATCAGCCCGGAAGGTCCCATCGCGACCATGAGCCGGTGCAGCCAGCGCGCGCGATAAAGCGAATGCCGCGCCCGCAATGCGAGGCTCGCAAAGCCGGTCAGCGCCATCAGCACGCCAAGTCCGACCATGATGCGAAAGGTCCAGAAAATAAGAGGTGAAAACGGACGATCGGCCGGCGGGAATTCCTTCAGCCCCTTAATCGAGCCGTTCCATGTATGCGTAAGAATCAGTGCGCCGAGGTGCGGAATCTCGACGGCGTAATCGGTCGTTTCCGTCTTCATGTTTGGCATGCCGAACAATATGAGCGGCTGGCCCGGTTTCGATTCCCAGTCGCCTTCGAGTGCGGCGATCTTCGCGGGTTGATGCTTGAGCGTATTGACGCCGTGCTGGTCGCCGGCAAGGATCTGGATCGGCGCGACGATGCACGCCATCCACAACGCCATCGAAGCCATCAGCCGCGCCGGCTCGTTGCTCGAATCGCGCAGCAGGTGCCACGCACCCACCGCGCCCACGATGAATGCCACGCTCAAATACGCGGCAAGCACCATATGCACGAGCCGATAGGGGAACGACGGATTAAAGATGATGCTGAGCCAGTCCGCGGGAAAAAAGCGGCCGTCCACCATCGTGAAGCCCTGCGGCGTTTGCATCCATGAATTGACGGCCAGAATCCAGAACGCGCTCATCAACGTGCCGATCGCCACGAGCGCCGTGGCGAGAAAATGCAGTCTGGGTCCGACGCGCTTCATGCCGAACAGCATCACGCCGAGAAAGCCCGATTCGAGAAAGAATGCGGTGAGTACTTCGTAGCCCATCAGCGGGCCTACTACAGGACCGGCACGGTACGCAAAGCCCGCCCAATTGGTGCCGAACTCATACGACATGACGAGGCCCGACACCACACCCACGCCGAACACCACGGCGAAAATCGTCAGCCAGTAGCGAAATACGGCCAGATAGACCGGCTTGCCGGTGACGAGCCACGCACCTTCGAGAACCGCGAGATAGCTGGCGAGCCCAATGGACATCGCCGGAAAAATGATGTGAAAGGCGATGGTGAAGCCGAATTGCGCGCGGGCGAGAAAGAGAGCGTCAACCGAGGGTGGCATCGCGGAACCTCGAGTAAGGGACGTGAGCGGACATCGACGAACGGGCAATCGCCCGGCAAGCGCTCATGCAGGGTAGCAAATACGTGACCCGATTGCTTGAATGGATGCGGCAGTGCGAACGGGCACGCGGTAGTGCCTTGTAACTCGCCGTGTAACCCGCCTTGTAACCCGCCTTGTAACCCTATTGTCAGCAGCAGTGCTCATTGCGCGGCACGGGTACATGCTTTGCTCACCGCCTGTACATTGACGATCGCGCGGAGACGATGATGAAAGAGAGCGATACCACACGAGACTACCCGTATGCATCCGGCGGCTGGGGGTCGTTGAAAGCGGTCACGACGATCCTGGCGCAGGAGCATGTGAGCGTCAAAGACAGCGCAGCGCTGCGCAAGCAGAACAAACCGGACGGCTTCATGTGCGTAAGCTGTTCGTGGGCGAAACCGGCCGACCCGCACGTGTTTGAGTTTTGCGAAAGCGGTGCAAAGGCGACGGCGTGGGACCTCACATCGAAGCGGATGACGCCCGAGTTCTTTCAGCTTCACACCGTAACTGAACTGTTGTCATGGCACGATCATGATCTGGAAGAAGCAGGGCGCCTCACCGCGCCGTTGCGCTACGATCCGGCCACCGACAAGTACGTGCAGGTCGAATGGCAACAGGCATTCGACGAAATTGGCCGCGAACTGAATCAGCTCGATCCGGACAGCGTGGTCTTTTACGCGTCGGGCCGTGCATCGCTCGAAACCTCATACATGTACCAGCTTTTCGCGCGCATGTATGGCACTAACAATCTGCCGGACAGCTCGAACATGTGTCACGAGAGCACCAGCGTCGGCTTGAAGGAAGCGATCGGCGTGGGCGTCGGCACGATTACGCTCGAGGACTTCGAGAAGACCGATCTGATGTTCTTCTTCGGCCAGAATGTCGGCACCAATAGTCCGCGCATGCTTCACCAGTTGCAGGACGCGCGCAAACGCGGCGTGCCTATCATCACGTTCAATCCGCTTCGTGAGCCGGGCCTCGTGCGCTTTGCCAATCCGCAATCGCCGGTGCAGATGCTGACGCCCGACAACACGCAGATCAGCACGCAATATCATCAGCTTAAGACGGGCGGCGATACCGCGGCGATTCTCGGCATCTGCAAGGCGGTGATTGCCGCCGACGATCTCGCCATCGAACAGGCGCGACCGCGCGTCATCGACGTCGATTTCATTCGCGAGCACACAACCGGCTATGAAGCATTCGCGAACTATGCGCGCGAGGCGTCGTGGGCGGACATCGAGAAAGTGAGCGGCTTGCCGCGCGAGGCGATAGAAGCTGCGGCGAACGAATACATGAAAGCCAACGCCGTGATGATTCACTACGGCATGGGACTCACGCAACACCGACTCGGCGTGCAGAACGTGCGCATGGTATGCAACCTGCTCTTTCTGCGCGGCAATATCGGCAAGCCGGGAGCCGGGCCTTCTCCGGTGCGCGGGCATTCGAACGTGCAGGGGCAGCGCACCGTTGGCATCACGGAGAAACCGGAACTCGCGCCGCTCGACAAACTGGCCAGTCAGTTCTCGTTCGAACCGCCGCGCAAAAAAGGCTTGAATACCGTCGAGGCATTCGAGGCAATGCTTAAAGGCGAGGTTAAAGGCGTGTTCAATCTCGGCGGCAATCTCGTGCGTTCAGTACCCGACCGTTTGCGCATTGAACCCGCATGGCGCGGTTTGCGGCTGAACGTGAACGTTGCGACGAAGCTCAACCGCAGCCATCTCGTGCACGGCGAGATTTCGTACATTCTGCCGTGCCTGAGCCGCATTGAAATCGACCGCCAGGCGAGCGGCGAGCAAGCTGTTTCGATGGAAGACAGCACCGCCTGCATGCATGGCTCGCATGGCGTGGCCGAGCCAGCAAGTGAGAACATTCGCTCGGAGCCGTACATTGTCGCCGGCATCGCAAAAGCGACGCTGGGCACGCGCTTTAACGTCGATTGGGATGCGTGGCGAGACGATTACTCCGTAGTGCGCGACGAAATAGCGAAGACGTACCCGGAGATTTTCCACGATTTCAATCAGCGCATGTGGACGCCCGGCGGATTTCACAAACCTTTGCCGGCCAGCCAGCGGCAATGGAAAACGAAGAGCGGCAAGGCGGAGTTCCTCGTGCCCAAGGCGCTGGGCGAAGACCCCGACATGCCCGAGCGTGAACCGGACGCGCTGCGGCTCATGACGCTGCGCTCCGACAGCCAGTTCAATACGACGATCTACGGTCTCGACGACCGCTTTCGCGGCGTGCAAGGCAGCCGCATGGTTGTGCTGATGAATCCGGACGATATGGCGGCGAGCGGTCTTTCCGAAGGCGACAAGATCGGCTTGCAGACCATCGCCGATGACGGCTTTGACCGGCGTGTGAGCGGCTTTACCGTGAAGGCGTATGACATTCCGCGCGGCTGTATCGCCGGCTATTACCCCGAGTGCAATCCGCTATTACCGCTGTGGCATTACGCGGAGGAGAGCAAGGTGCCAGGGGCGAAGTCTATTCCGGTGAGGATTGTGGATAAACCGGGCGCGCAGGCTTCGGCGTGACAAATCAGCCGGGCTTCCTACAGTCCGGCTGATCGTAAGTGCGTAATCAGCGCTTAATTGGCACTTAATCCGCGTACCGAGTTCTGCGCGATTTCGGCAGGCAATGCGTCGCGCCGATCACAAGCAGAGAGCCGAGCAGAAACGTGGCGACCGGGAACGTGCCCGCCGTATTCACCGCGATTTCGCGCGGACGTTCGCCGAGAAGCTGGAGTCTGCGCCGCGTCATCTTCGCGCCAAGCGAACGCAGCTCGTCCTTCAACGCGCGTTCGGCGGTGGGCAGCAGTACCGTTTCCTCATCGGCCACATGGTGCATGACTTCGCGCATCAGTTGCTGAAAGAGGCCGTCGTAGGCTGCGTCCTCGGGACCGGTCGCGCGCAGCTTCGCAATCGTCGCGCGCATTTCGTCGTGTTCGGGGCGGCTCTTTTCGAGCGTCTGATCTTCGCTGAGTACGCCGCCCAGCGCCGGGTAAAAAATCTCTTCTTCCAACTGCGCGTGAATTTCAAGCGCGGCACACACTGAATTCACAATTGCGCGCTTACGCCACCACGCGGTGTCCGGATGATAGCGATGGAACGCGGTGAGTACATGCATATGATCCAGCCGGATCATTGAGGTGATGGTGGGCGACACCGACGAATTGCTATCGGGCATGGCAGTTCTCCAGAATGACGCGGCGCCAGGCGTCGGTATTGGGGATTGTCGGCATGCGCAACATCGGCATGCGGGCGCTCGCGGATGCGCGACATACCGCATTCTCCGTACCTGCAACGCTGCAATAGTCACGTTACTTACGTCAGTCAGGAATTTTTTCTATGTCGCGCAGCCAGACGGTTGCCTCGCTATCGCTCGGCGCGCGCCAATCGCCGCGCGGCGACAGTGAACCGCCGGAGCCGACTTTGGGTGCATTGGGAATGCACGAGCGCTTGAACTGACTCGTGTGAAAAAAGCGCTCGGCGAAAATCGCCAGATTGCGTTTAATGTCGGCCAGCGTGTACTGATTGCGCGCAACATTCCGGCCCGCAGGCCAGACGCCATGCTCCCGGTCGGCCCACGCGCTATGCGAGAGAAACGCCACTTTCGACGGAGCAAAGCCGAAACGCAGCAAGTAGTACAAGTTGAAGTCCTGCAATTCGTATGGACCGATGATGCTTTCGGTTTTTTGATCGATAACTTTCTCGACTTTGCCGGGCACCAGTTCCGGGCTGATCTCTGTCGCGAGAATCTGTTCGAGCACGCGCGAACCCGCGTCGCCTACCTGACCCGATTCCGCGACCCAACGGACAAGATGTGTGATGAGCGTCTTCGGCACGCTCGCATTCACGCTGTAGTGCGACATGTGATCGCCGACGCCATATGTACACCATCCGAGCGCCAGTTCGCTGAGATCGCCGGTGCCGATCACAATGGCGTGATGAAAATTGGCGAGCCTGAAAAGATGGCTCGTGCGCTCGCCGGCCTGAACGTTTTCGAATGTGACGTCGTACTGTTCTTCGCCGGTCGCGAATGGATGATTCAGGTCCTTCAGCATTTGCATGCAGCTTGGACGTATGTCGATTTCCTGCATCGAGCAGCCCACGGCCTGCATCAAATCTTTCGCCTGCTGGAGCGTGCGGCTGCTGGTCGCAAAGCCCGGCATCGTATAGCCGAGGATATGCGAACGCGGCAGTTTCAACCTGTCCATCGCTTTCGCGCAGACGAGCAGTGCCTGAGTCGAATCGAGCCCGCCCGAAACGCCGATCACGACTTTCGAAATGTTGGCCGCGCCGAGCCGCTGAAGCAGTCCCTGCACCTGTATGTTGTACACCTCGGCGCAGCGTTCATCGCGCGTCGCGGGATTGGACGGCACATAAGGGAAGCGGTTGATCGCGCGCATGAGCGGAAGATGCTCTGCGTCCGGCAGCGAAGCCGGCACGCTGACCACCTGGAATTTGCGGACTTCGTCTGCATGGCGGCGCGTCGATTGGCCGAAGGTCGTCTGCCGCATTCGTTCGCGCGACAGCCGTTCGAGATCGACGTCGCCGAAAATGATGTGCGACGTATCGAGAAAACGATCGGACTCCGCCAGCAGTTCGCCGTTTTCGTAGATCAGCGCCTGGCCGTCCCATGCAAGGTCGGTGGTGGATTCGCCGCGCCCCGCCGACGAATACAGATACGCGGACAGGCATCGCGCGGATTGCTGCCCAACCAGTTGATGACGATAGCCCGACTTGCCGATCACGATGTTCGACGCAGACAGGTTCACGAGCACGGTCGCGCCCGCCAGCGCGGCAAACGACGAAGGCGGCACGGGAACCCACACGTCCTCGCATATTTCAATGTGAAAGCGAAAGAGCGGCGCGCCGGGAACGTCGAATAGCAGCGATGCGCTAAACGGCGCCTGATGTCCGCACAGCGTTACTTCGGTAGACGATGCATTCTCCGCCGCGCTGAACTGCCTTGCCTCGTAAAACTCGCCATAGTTCGGCAAATAACTCTTCGGCACGACGCCGCATAGCTTCCCGCTTGAAATGACCAGTGCGCAATTAAAGAGCTTATGCTCGATCTTCAGCGGTGCGCCGATCACGAGTACCGCGGGAATGTTGGTGGACGCCGCAACGATGTCGCCAATTGCCGCTTCGCATGCATCGAGCAACGCGCGCTGATGGAAGAGGTCGTCGCATGTATAAGCGGAGATGCCCAACTCGGGAAACACCACGAGCAACGCACCCTTTTGCGCGGCTTCCCGCGCGAGCCGCAGCGTTTCCTGGGCGTTGAATTGCGGGTCGGCGACGCGGCACACTGGAACCGCGACCGCGACACGCGCGAAATCGTGACTGTAAAGATTGAAAAATGATCGCGTCATGGTGCGCGGCGCCTCGCGTTCGGCAACTGATTGAAATAATGCTCGATCCGCGACAGTGCATAAAGCGCGGCGTTCTGCCTGATGGTCGTACGGTCGCCGTCGAACACGCGAGTCTCGCTGAACATGTATTCGCCGTCGCGGCGCTTGTAGCGCCACGCGAAGCATTGCGTGCCCGGCGCGAGATCCGTGCCTTTCGGCGGCGGGCCTGCAATTCCCGTATTGGCAACGGCAATATGCGCCGAGCACGCTTCGAGCGCAAGCACGCCGGTGGCCATCTCGCGGGCGACTTCCTCGCTCGTCAGGCCGTGCTCTTCGATCGTTTGCGCCTGCACGTTGAGCACACCGCATTTGCCCGATGGCGAATAGACGACGAATCCCATGTCGAGGCACGCGCCGCTGCCCGGCACGTCTGCGATCAGCGATGCAATCAGACCGCCGGTACACGATTCGGCGGTCGCGATCACGAGACCGCGCGACGACAGAAATCCAACCACGCTGCGGGGAATATTCATTTTTTTCCTCTCTCATTCAGGGCATGGACCGATCACTTCTGTGCAAGCAAGTGCGATACCCGTTGCGCGTGCAGGTACTCGAAGCGGCACGCGGATTGCTCCACACGATGGTCCCTTCACCGGGACGCCATGGTTGTTTGTTCGGTTCGGCCCGCCGGTTGGCGGGCCATTTTTTTGCCGAGGCCGCCGAAGCATCGGCGCGTCGCTTCGCAGATCGGTACAGCGATTGCTGTTTCTGTTGGGCGCAACCACACGCGACGGTAAAGGAGGCGACGCCCATGATGTTTCCCACAATCGTTATCAATCGCGAGGACCCCGCCTCGATGGACGCACAGACGCTGCTCGACGAACTGAGTGCGACGCTCGCCGTGTTCACCGGCGACAGCGGACAGAACCGCTTTTCCATTCGCGACGTCACGCTCGATTGCTCGCGCTTTCTGGTGGCGCGAAGTGATTCGGCGACTCCGCTCGGCTGCGGCGCATTTCGTCCGCTGGGCGAGCATATCGCCGAAATCAAGCGCCTGTATGCGCGTCCGGGCGCCGATGGCGTGGGCAGTGCAATCCTCGCGCGACTCGAGAAAGAAGCGGCGCAACTCGGTTATCAGGCGCTGTGGCTCGGCACGCACCTGAACAATCGCCGCGCGATCGACTTCTACGAAAAGCATGGTTTCCAGCGCATTGCGCCGTATGGACCGTATGTGGGCAAGGCCGACGCATGCTGCTACGAAAAGCGCCTCGGCGGGCAGGCGCCCGACAATCAGCGCAAGGAAACGATGCGCGACGCGTGACGCGTCAGAAACTCGACGGCATCGCGCGGCACGACACACGCCGCGCTACTTATGCAATTTTTTGCGTAGCGATTGAATGTCGTTCGCGGTGACGGGCCGCGCGTCGTTGCCCCATGAACTGCGAATCCATGAAAGCACGCTTGCCATTTGTGCGTTCGTGAGCGTTTGAGCGAAGCCGGGCATGGCCTGGCGCGGCGGCCCGCCGATCGTCGCGGGACTGTTGCCGCCTTCCACCATCAAGCGGATCAGCGAGGTCGTGTCTTCGGTGATCACCGACGGATTGCCCGCGAGGCGCGGAAACACATTCGGCACGCCGGTGCCTTCCGCGCCGTGACATTGTGCGCAGAACGAAACATAGACGCGTGCGCCCACCGATTGCGGCGCATCGACGCGATTGCCGTTGCGCGTCGGCAAGTCGGGCTGAGCATGCGGATCGTAGCGTCCGGAAGGTTTTTGCGCGGGCAGCGATTTCAGATAGTGCGCCATCGCGAGCGCGTCGTCGTCCGTCAGATACTGCGTGCTGTCTTCGACCTGCTCGACCATCGAGCCGAATGCCGCGAGGCCCGCACCGTGGCCCGTCTTCAGAAACGCGGCGAGATCTTTTTCGCCGATGCGCCCGAGCCCCGAGCCGGGATCGCCAGTGAGATTCGGCGCAAACCAGTTGTCGTTGATACCACCGGTCAAATAGCTAGGCGAGGTTTCGTCATAGCCGCGTTCCTGGAAGCCCAGGCCGCGAGGCGTGTGACATGCGCCGCAATGGCCAGGGCCTTGCACGAGAAACGCGCCGCGATTCCATTGCGCGTCGCGTCCCGGCTTCGGCCGATACGGCTCTTTCGGAGCGAAAAGCTGTTGCCAGAAGTACAGCACCCAGCGCTGATTGAAGGGGAACGGGACTTTCGTCGGCGGCGCGGGTTCGGGGACTGGCTTCACGCCATGCATGAAATACGCGTAAAGCGCGCGCATGTCGTCGTCGGACATTTTCGCGAACGACGCATACGGCATCGCGGGATAGAGGCGCTTATTGCCTGGCGACACGCCTTCTCGCACGGAGCGCGCGAAGTCTTCATAGCTGAATGCGCCGATCCCATAGCGCTTGTCCGGCGAGATATTGCTGCTGACGATCGTGCCGAAGGGCGAGGTCAATCCGAGGCCGCCGCCGTACGCTGGTCCGCCGACCGCGGTATGGCATCCCGCGCAGTCGGATGCTTTCGCGAGATAGTCGCCGCGCGCGACGAGCGCGGCATCCGCGGCTTGCGATTGCTGCGCGCATGCGCGCTGTTGCGGCGAGACATACAGCACGCCAAGCACGCACAGCATCGCGGCAGCGCCCAGCGCCCTATAGGTGAAGCGCCGGGTCATGAATTGCTGTCTCTGTGTGCGGACAGCGCGTTCGGCATCAGCGTCGCGGGCGCGCGATGCATCAGCCAGCGCGCGCCGGTCGCAAGCGCCGCGATCAGATAGGCGAGGCCGCCGGGCACCCACATCACGAGCCCGCCGAGTTGTTGATCCTGCAACGGATCGAAACCGAGCGCCGACGTGGGCTCGATATACGCGGGATACCAGAGTCCCGGCGCGAGCGTGAGCAATGCGCCGAGCGCGCCGGTGTGAACCATCGTCGTGAAGAGCGACAGCATCGCATAGCCGCTCTGATCGCGTCGCGTGCCTTCGCCGAACACGACCCACCAGAACAATAGTGCGCTCAGCAGAAAACTCGCATGTTGAAGCGTGTGAATAGCGGACGACGCAAGCGCCGCTTCGAACAGACGCGGCATATGCCAGGCCCACAACGCGGCGGCATGCAGCATCCACGCGACGGCCGGCGCGCACAGCGTTCGCCAGAGTGCGCGCAACGGCGGCGTGCGAACCGCCGCCGCTATCCGGTGACGCGCGGCGGGAGGAAAGGCCCATAGCCATACCGCGAGCGGCCTGCTGAGCACGAGCAGCGGCGCGGCGACGATCATCATCAATTCGTGCTGAACCATGTGCGCGGAGAAGAGCGCGGCGCTCAACGCATCGAGTGGCGAATCGAGCGCGGCGACGAGCATGAGCCATCCGAGTACGAATGCGCCTAGCTGACGCGCGCGAATCTCGCGACCGCGTTTGCTGCGCGCGCGCAGGCGCCGATAGCCGGCCACATACAAAGCAAGACTCACGATCAGCAAGGCGACGACCCAAGGCTCGAACGTCCAGCGCAGCACAGGCGGCGCACTGCGTTCGGCAGCGCTCAGCACATGCGCTTTTACCTCGGCAGAAGCGCAGAGCGCGGCACAGGCAAGCAGACAACGGAGCGGATTGTTCATTGCACGCACGGAGAAATAAGCCATTGCGGTATCCACATTGCGACGAGCGCGAGCGTCGAAAGCATGCCGACCCATGTGGCCGCGCAAGCCATCATCGCGGGCCGCGCAGGCAGGGCCGGCGCGCTCGCCGGCGCAACCATGCCGGCCTCGCGCCAGCGATGCCACGCAAGCAGCGTGGCGACGATCGAGAACAGCAGCGCACTGCCTGTCACGCTGCCCAAAGGCAGGAGCGTGCGCCACGCGCAGGATGGCGTGACGAGCGCATAGTCGGCGCTCAGCGCGGCGAGTACCGCGGAGGGCGCACCAAGGAGCGCGAGCCAGGTTCGCATGGCAACCTCCATCACAACCGGGGAGCAAGATAGATCACCGCATAGATCGGCAACCAGCTCAGTACGACGAAGTACCAGTACAGCGCGTTCTCGCTGACATCGACGAAACGCTTTCCTTCGAATGGTCCGGTGAATAACAGCACGGCGAGGACCGCGGTGTCGACGGCGTCGGTAATCAGGTGAGTGGTGTGCAGACCGAGCAGCAGCCACACGACGGAGCCATACGCGTTCGCATACCAGCTCACGTTGAGCGCCGCGAATTCGAAGCCGCGAATCACGAGGAACACGACGGCGAACAGCAGACACACCGCGAGCCACAGCCGCGCGCGGCCGCGCTGCTCGCAGTCGGCGGCGCGCTTCGCGAGTTGATTCGGCCACATGCTCAGCAACAGTACCGCCGTGTTCACGCTGCCCCACAGCAGCGCGGGCGGCGCCGCGTCGAGCGGCCAGTGCGCGGTGAGGCTGCGCAGATAGAAGTACGCCATTGCCGCGATGGCGAATACGGTGCCTTCGATCAGCATCAGGCACACGGTGCCCCACCACATCAGGCTGCGATGTCCGAAGCCGAAGCTCGGCAAATGACGCACGTCCAGCATCAACGCAGGCGCGGCGCCCTGTTGGTCCAACGCCGCATTGCCGGGCACCTTGCGCAGTTCCGTCATGGCCGTTGCTCCAACTGAAGCGCGCGCCGGTTTTGCCCGCGATTCGGCCAGAACCAGCCGATCATCGCGACGATCACGGGCACCGAGCCCCACACCACGGCCCACGGCGAAAAGATCGAGCCGATGAAGAGCACCGTGGTCGCCACCGCGCTGATAAACGGCCAGATCGACGGCGACGGAAACAGCAAGCGCAGGTCGGGCAATGCATCGAGTGCAGTGGTGGACAGCACTTCGCGCGACTCCGCCGCGAGTCCGCTGACATGCGTCGGCTGAGCGCCTGGTTCCCACAGCGGATCGCGTCCGTGAACCACCGGCAACGCGTCGAAATTATGCGGCGGCGGCGGGCTCGCGGTGCTCCACTCGAGCGTGCCCGCGCCCCACGGATCGGCGCCCGCAATTGCACCATGCCGATAGCTACGGAGCACATTGACGATAAAAATCAGTACGCTCACTGCGATCGTTATCGCGCCGATCGTCGCCGTCATGTTCAGGCCGTCCCAGCCCATTGCATGCGGATACGTCCACACGCGCCGCGGCATGCCGTGCAGACCGAGGATGTGCATCGGAAAGAACGTGACGTTAAAGCCGATAAAAAAGAGCCAGAATTGCAGGCGTCCGAGCGTCTCGTTCAGCATTCGGCCGGTCGCTTTCGGAAACCAGTAATAGAACGCGCCGAATAGCGGAAACACCGCGCCGCCAAGCAGCACGTAATGCAGGTGCGCGACGACGAAGTACGTGTCGTGCACCTGCAGATCGAGCGAGACCGAACCAAGCATCACGCCCGTCATTCCGCCGAGTACGAGAATGAAGAAGAAGCCGAGCGCGAACCACAGGGGCGTCTTCAGATTGACGCGTCCTGTCCAGAGCGTCGCGATCCAGCAGAAGATCTGCACGCCGGAGGGAATGGCGATCATCAGGCTCGCCGCGGTAAAAAAGCTCTTGCCGAGCGCGGGAATGCTCGTCGCGAACATGTGATGCACCCACAGCCCGAACGCGAGAAACGCGGTGGTGATGAGCGCCAGCACCATCGCCGGATAGCCGAAAATGGGGCGGCGCGCGAACGTCGGAATGATCGACGATAGAAAGCCGAGCGGCGGAATAAAGATCAGGTACACCTCGGGATGGCCGAAGAACCAGAACAGGTGCTGCCACAACAAGACGTCGCCGCCGCGCGCCGCGTTGTAGAAATGCGTGCCGACGAGACGGTCCAGAATCAGCGCGGTACTGCTCAGCATCACCGCCGGCATCGCGAACAGCACCATGAATTGCGTGATCAGCGTGGCCCACACGAAAAGCGGCATGCGGTTGAGCGACATGCCCGGCGCGCGCATCTTGAAGATGGTGGTGATGAGCACCACCGCTTCGAGCAGGCCGGAAAGTTCGGTGAAAGTGATCATCTGCGCCCAGATGTCGACGCCTTTGCCGGTCGAATAGTCGGGTCCGGCGAGCGGCACGTAACTGAACCAGCCGGCGTCGGGGCCGGCGCCGAGCAGAAACGCTACATACAGCGTCGCGCCGCCGAACAGGAAGACCCAGTACGCGTAGGCGTTCATCCGCGGAAAGGCGACGCTGCGCGCGCCGATCATCAACGGTACGAGCCAGCCGGCGACGGCCTGCATGACCGGCACGGCGAACAGAAACATCATCGTCGTGCCGTGAATCGTGAAGAGCTGGTTGTACAGCTCCGGGCCGACGAGGCGATTGCCGGGCCGTGCGAGTTGCAGGCGCATCGCAAGCGCGAGCAGGCCGGCAAGCAGGAAGAACACGAACGTGGTGATGACAAAGCGCCGCGCCACGGTCTTGTGATTGATCGCCGATAGCCGGCCGAGCCAGCCGGGCGGATCGCTCCAGGTGCGCGCGAGTGCCTCGGTGATCTGGTGTCCGGCAGCGGGGCCGTCCACCAGATGCTCGATCGGGCGCGCGGAAGCGGAATGACGTTCGCTCATTGAAGGGTTCTCATCCATGCTACAAGCGCATCGAGGTCCTGCGCGGATAACTGGCTCGCCGGCATCGTCGTGCCGGGCTTCATGCTGCCGGGCGCCCTGATCCACGACGCCAGGTTGGCAGGCGTGTTTTCGAACGTGCCGGCGCCGAGCATCGGGCGACTCATGACGTGCGTGAGGTCGGGCCCGAGCACGCCGTGCGCGGAGGTGCCGCGCACGGTGTGGCAGCCCGCGCAGTTGCCGGTCGTGAAGAGGCGCTCGCCCTGTGCCTGCAATGCGTTGGCCGGCTGCGGCGCGGGCGCCCGCTGACGCGCGAGCCACGCGTCGTACTGGGCGGGCGGCTCGGCGACCACGGTGAACGCCATCAACGCATGTTCGAGGCCGCAGAATTCGGCGCACTGCCCGCGGTAGGTGCCGGCGCGGTCCGCCCGGAATTCGATCGTCGATTCGCGTCCAGGTATCATGTCCTTCTTGCCGTGCAGGTTCGGCACCCAGAAGGTATGGATCACGTCGTCGGCCTTCAGCGAGATCACCACCGGCCGTCCCACCGGAATGTGCAATTCGTTGGCAACGGCGAATCCGCCGCCGCGCGTGTCGTCCGCGTAACGCGCTTCCCACCACCACTGGTGCCCGGTCATCTCCAGATGGACGGCGTCCGCGACGGGCAATCGCGACAGCGCGCGATCGGTCGCAATGTCGGCGACCAGCAGACCAAACAGCAGTACGACCGACGCAATCGACGCCGCGCCGACCACGCGGCGCACGCGTTTCTCCGGACGCTCAAGCGGGCCCAGGTCGGGGTTCGCATCGCGGCTCACGCGCGGCGCGCGCGCCATTGCGACGAGCAGCGCGATCAGCACGGCCGCGAAAACGAGCGAGCAGACCGTGAGCGTCAGCGTCCAGAGCGTGAAGATGTGCGACGCCTGCACGCCTGCCGGGCTGAGCGCATCATGGGCGGGCGTGGCCCGTGCATTCAGCGTTGCGCTGCAGCAGCAAAGCGCGGCGATCCGCAGCAGCCACGAGGCATGCCGCTGCTTTCCAGCAGGGTTGTCCAGCCGGCGTCGAGATGCTTGGCCTGTGTGCATGCTTGCGCGAGGTGGCGTGATGGTGGGGACGTTTGCGACTGGCTAGCAATCGCTGTACCTCGCGCGAGGCCGCGCCGGCGGCGCTTTCAAACGCTTACAGAAGTCGCGCCCGTCTTACTTAATGAGCGGCGAGAGCGCTTCATATCGCCGGCGTTCGCTAATAAAATGTTGCGATGCGCATGAGGCCGCAGAGCCCCGGCTTGCCGCTGCTTTATGTGCGAAAGAACAGAAAACCAGTACAAGAACACGGGGTGCGCCGTCTCCGGCGCATTGAATCGCAGGCCAGGTCCTCGGCCTATTGTCCAGGAGCAGCTTGATGGCGCATGCATACGAGCCGGATGACATCGTTCAGAACTGGGCGAATATATGGCTTCAGTCTTTGCGCGACTATGCGGTGATCGGCCTGTCGGAAGACGGCCGCATTCGCTCGTGGAATCCGGGCGGAGAAGCCATTCACGGCTATAGCGAAGAAGAAGTGATCGGTCAGCCGCTCGACATCTTCTATAGCGCCGAGCAGCGCGCCAAAGGTCTGCCGCAAACGGCGCTCGCCACGGCGCGCCGCGAAGGCCGCTTCGAGGGTGAAAGCTGGCGGCTACGCAAGGACGGCAAGGCGTTCTGGGCGAGCGTCGTGCTCACGGCGCTGCGTTCGTCCGACGGCGCGCTGCTCGGCTTCGGCGAGATCGTGCGCGATATGACCGACAAGAAAGCGGTGCACGACGCAGTGCTCGAAAGCGAGCGGCGTTTCCGGGTGCTCGTCGACGGCGTGACGGACTACGCGATCTTCATGCTGTCGCCGGAAGGCCGCGTGACGAACTGGAATTCGGGCGCGCACCGCATCAAGGGCTATGCGGCGAATGAGATCATCGGCTCGCATTTTTCGCGCTTCTATACACCGGAAGATGCCGCGCGCGGACTGCCGCAGCGCGGCCTGGAAGCCGCCGCCCGCGACGGCCGCTTCGAATCGGAAGGCTGGCGCGTGCGCAAGAACGGCTCGCGTTTCTGGGCGCATGTGGTGATCGACGCGATCCGCCACAACGGCACGCTGGTCGGCTTCGCGAAGATCACGCGCGACATCACCGAGCGAATGGAAGCGACGCGTTTGCTCGAAGAGACCCGCGTCGCACTCGTGCAGTCGCAGAAGATGGAAGCGATCGGCAAGCTGACGGGCGGCGTCGCGCACGACTTCAACAACGTCATGCAGATTTTGCGCGGCAACCTCGAACTGCTGGAAAGCCGCCATAAGCGCGACGGCTGGACCCGTGAGCGTCTCGACAAGGCGATCGACGCCGTGGAGCGCGGCGCGAAGCTCGCGTCGCAACTGCTCGCGTTCGGGCGTCAGCAGCCGTTGCGGCCGATCGTGATCAATCTCGCCTCCGCGATTCGCGGCATGGACGACCTGCTGCGCCGCGCGCTCGGCGAGACCGTCGAGATTGAAACCGTGGTGGCGGGCGGCCTGTGGAATACGCTCGTCGACGTGCATCAAATGGAGAACGTGATCCTCAATCTCGCGATCAATGCGCGCGACGCGATGAAGGAGGGCGGCAAGCTGACCATGGAAGTGTCGAACGCGATGCTCGACGACCATTACGTCGCGGGTTTTCCCGACGTGCCCGCAGGCCAGTACGTGATGCTCGCCGTGACCGATAGCGGCACGGGCATGCCGCCCGAAGTCGTGCAGCGCGCGTTCGATCCGTTCTTCACGACCAAGCCGGAAGGCGAGGGCACGGGCCTGGGTCTGAGCATGGCCTACGGCTTCGTGAAGCAGAGCGGCGGTCACATCCGGATTTACAGCGAGGTCGGACACGGCACGACGGTCAAGATCTATCTGCCGCGTTCGATGGAAGAAGCGGTCGAGGCGCCGGTTTCGCAGCCGGTCACGCTGCTCGGCGGAACGGAGACGATCCTCGTCGTGGAAGACGACAAGGACGTGCAATCCACTGTGGTCGATACGCTCTCCGGTCTGGGCTACAGCGTGCTGAAGGCGAACGACGCCGAGCAGGCTCTCGCCGTCGTGCGCAGCGGCGTGCATATCGACCTGCTGTTTACCGACGTGGTGATGCCCGGCCCGCTGCGCAGTCCGGCGATGGTCGCGCAGGCAGTGCAGATGTTGCCGCGTCTGAAGGTGCTTTTTACATCGGGCTATACGCAAAACGCGATTGTGCACGGCGGGCGGCTCGACCCCGGCGTCGAGTTGCTGAGCAAGCCGTATAGCCGCGAACAACTGGCGTACAAGATCCGGCAGATACTCGGCGTTGCGCCGCTCGTGCGCACTACCAACACCAATACCCACAGCGTTAGCAATGCGCACATGAACAGCACTAGCAACAGCAATAGCAGCAGCCGCGGCCACGAAACGCAGCAGCCGGCCGGCGGCGAGACGAGTCTGCGTCTCTTGCTGGTCGACGACGACATCGACACGTCCGAGGCCATCGGCGAATTGCTGAAGCTCGTCGGCCACGATCCGGTTGTCACCGGTTCGCCGCAAGAGGCGTTGCGCCTGCTTGAAGCGCAACCATTCGACGTGCTCATCACCGATCTGTCGATGCCTGTCATGCCGGGGCTCGAGTTGGCGCAACGCGCCACGCAATTGCGGCCCACGCTACGGGTTATTTTTGCGTCCGGCCACGAGATGCCCGCGGTCGACACCTTGCCGTTTCGCTGGGGAGCGCTTCGCAAGCCGTATAGCATCGACGAATTGAGCGCGATGCTGCGCGGCTTCGACGACTAGCGGGACCGCACGCGACCTGTCAGCGTCCAAAGGTATTGCACGTGAATCGGAACTGAGCGACCGCGGCGGCGTCGCGTTTGCCGCGTTGCCGCAGTTCGTCTGCGAGGAGCTTCTGGAAGACGGCCGCTTCCTTTTCGCCGTACAGTTGGCAGAACTCGGTCAGCGTTTCCGCAATCGCGCGCCGTTCGCTTTCGCGACTCAATGTGCTGCTGATATGCGAAGACCCGCGCGCGAGTTCGAGCACGTACGCAAGACGTGCATTCGCCGCGGCGGCGCCGGCTGTTTTCGCCTTCGGCATGGGTTCTCTCACTATTTTTATTGATGTACGGCGAGGCTGGCTCGCCGGTATCGCGTGGTGACAGACGTTGCTTTGAATCTATCGTTTGAATTTATCGCGCGATGCTGAAGGAAATCTTAAGGCTGGTCTCTAGCGGCCACCGGACCTAGCTTCTGTCTACCGGCGACGCGTCGACGCGCGACTGGCTGCGCATATCGCGTAGAGCGTCTTCTGTGCCGCGCCGGATCGGCGGCAATCCGCTGATTTTTTCGGCCAGCATCCGCTCGTACACGCCGAAGTGCAGGTCCACTTCTTCTTGCGTCACGACGGTCACGAAGATGCGCACTTGCGAGGGCAGCAAGCCGAGCACGGTGGCAATCGCGGCTTCCAGTTGCGGAGCGCATAACCGGTCTTCCGCGAAGGTCGTTCCGACCGAGACGTCGTAGGTTTTCTCTTCTCGCACCGCAACATCGACGAGGCGCGCGCGGGCGCTCATGTTGTTCTCTATCGCAATCCGTATCACGTCGACGGCGGTTCGCATTCCCTCGGTGGGAAACCCTCTTGGCGAGCGCAGGCACACGCGGTGACGACCAAGAGTGAGCCAGTCTGAATCGAATTCCATGCCTTTTCTCCGACACTTTTTGATCTCGCACAACTATGTGGCTGCGCCGCTATTTTTCAAGCCCGGAAATTTGCGTGAAGGGTCTTGAAATCGTTGCGCGCGGATTTATTTTAGAAGTCGTTCAGTGAGTTGCGATCATGCAGACGCGCCGTTTCTGCAATGCGCTGCGTGTTCGATTTGTCTGTCAGGGGCTGCGGGCAGGCGGAGTGCAGTGTGCAGTGCCGTCCTCTCCTCGCCCCGGTACTACCGAGGAGGAAACGATCATGAGCGACCTTTACTTCGCGACCGACCTGTTCAGCCAGTTCGACCGTCTGCAGCAGCAGATGTCGGCGCTGTTCGGCGGTTTTCCTTCGAGCATCCGCTCGAGCCGCCTCGCGGCTTTTCCGCAAATCAATATCGGCACCACCGACGATTCCATTGAGATCGTCGCGTTCGCGCCGGGCATCGATCCGTCGCAACTCGACGTGTCGATCGACAAGGGCTTGCTGACGATTGCCGGCGAGCGCAAATCCATCGCGCCGGAGGCGGACGAGTCGACCCGTCAATACGCGCAGGAGCGTTTCACCGGGTCATTTCGCCGCGTGATCGAATTGCCGCAGCAGGCCGATCCCGACAAGGTGGAAGCCCGCTATACGAACGGCTGCCTGTCGATTAGCGTCGGCAAGCGCGAATCGTCCAAGCCTCGCGCAATCGCCATTCAGTGATCTCACCGATACCGATGATGGAGGGAATCATGAACGATACGACCGATGTAGTTCAGAAGGAGCAGCAGCCCGTCGCGCGCGGCGAGCGCGAACCGGCCGAGCCGCGCACGACGCTCACGCCGCCCGTCGACGTGATCGAGAACGCGCATGGCGTGACGCTGTGGGCGGATCTGCCGGGTGTGTCGAAAGAGAAGCTGGAAGTGCGCGTGCACGACGGCAATCTGCATATCGAAGCGGAAGCGAGCGTGCCGACGCGCGCCGGCTTGCGTCTGCAACACGCGGAAATCCGCGCGCCGCATTTCTCGCGCTCGTTCACGCTGAGTCCGGAATTCGACACGTCGAAGATCGAAGCGAACCTGCAGGATGGCGTGCTGAAGCTCGTCATTCCGCGGCGCGAAGAGGCGCGGCCACGGCGGATTGAGGTGAACGTCGGCTAATGGCAATGCCGCGGCCCGTGCGTTAGGGCCGCGGTTTGTGTCCGTTGGATGGCTAGCCGCATACCTGCTGTGCGTCGGCATCGCTGTCCGACGCCGGCACGGCCGCGCGCGTGCCCGCGACGATGCGCTCGTACACGCGCAGATAGTCGTCGGCCATGCGCGCGGCCGTGAAGCGCGCGTCGAAAGCGCGGCGGCATTGCGCGCGATCCAGTTCGCCGATGCGCGCGACTGCCTGCACGGCCTCTTCCACGTTATCGACGATAAAGCCGCTGACGCCGTGCTCCAGCACCTCGGGCACCGCGCCGCGTCCGAATGCAATGACCGGCGTGCCGCATGCCATCGCCTCGATCATCACCATGCCGAACGGCTCGGCCCATTCGACCGGAAAGATCAGCGCGCGCGCATTCGCGATCAGTTCCTTGCGCAATGTTCCGCCGACTTCGCCGAGATAGTCGGTGAAGTCGCGCGAACGTTCGAGCAGCGGCTCGATTTGCTCCGTGAAGTACTCGCGCTCGCCGGGGTGAACCTTGCCGGCCATCTTCAACGGCAGCCCCGCGCGCCTTGCAATTTCGACGGCGAGATCGGGCCGCTTGCCGGGCATGATGCGGCCGAGAAAGAGCAGATACGAGCCGGCACGCGGCTCGAATTCGAATTCGTCGCGCGGCAGGCCGTGATGGATGGTCGCTTGCCAATTGGCGAAGGGCACGGGCTTGCGCTGATCGTCGGAGATCGACACCAGCGGCGCCGACGCAAATTCGCGAAACAGCGGTCCGTGATCCACCGGCAGTAATTGCCCGTGCAATGTGGTGAGCGACTTGCATGGCAGCGACCGCGCGAGCGGAAAGTGCAGCGGATCGCCGTGAAAATGCACGACGTCGAATTCATGCGCGAGATCCGCGACGCGCGCGAGCTGCCGCACATGATGCGTGAGCGTGTCCCACACCGCGCTATCGCGCCATAGTCCCCGCTCGCAGATCGGCACGAGCCGCGCGGCGGTGCGCGAATCCGCCGTGGCGAATAGCGTGAGTTCGTGGCCTCGTCGAACGAGTTCTTCAGTCAGGTAGGACACCACGCGCTCGGTGGCGCCGTAGGCGAAAGGCGGAACGCTTTCGTAGAGAGGTGCGACTTGAGCGATTCTCACAGGCAATCTTGTCATCAGGTTGGGTTGCGGCCGCGTCCGCGATAAGCGCGCACGCGGCCATCGCGACACGCCTTACGACTGGTCTTTTTTCACTTCCGACAAGTCACTTTCCTTCACTTCCGCTTGCCGGACAGTGGTGCCGTCTTCGCCGGTTTCCGACACGTCGGTTTCAAATGTTCCTTCGCCGGAATCGTTTTGCGTGGACTCGTTGGATTCGTTCGGGTCGTTCGGTTTGGTTGCCATTGCGTTCTCCCTCGGTTGGTTGGAAGGCAAGTGCAATCAGCAAGGCACGGTCCCGAGCGGTGCGATGCGTTGGTCCGGCGTTCGCGTGCGAGGCCGCGAAAAATTCGTCTGCTTGACGCGCCGCGGCATGCGGGTTGCTGGCCTACCGGTGTCGCAACGAACATTGCGCCACCCTGGCTACCCCGTTCGAACAAGTGAGGAAACGCATGAAGAAGATGACAGTAATTGCACTAGCGTGCGGTTGTTTCAGCCTGGTTCCGGTCGCTGCTAACGCGCAGACGGAAGCCGCTTCCACCACCGCCGCGAATCCGCTCTCGCAGGTGGACAAAGACTTCGTTCAGGCCGCCTCGATGTCTTCGTCGACGGAAATCGACGCTTCAAAACTCGCGACCAGCAACTCCAGCGACAAGGACGTGAAGTCGTTCGCGCATCACATGATGATCGACCACACGAAGCTCACAGTCCAACTGAAGATGGCTGCACCGCACGGCGTTGAAGTGCCGAAGGACAATTCCGACACGAGCGTGCTCGACGCGCTCAAGCCGCTCAAGGGCAAGGAATTCGATCAGGCTTATATCCAGAAGCTCGGTCTTGAAGGCCACAAGAAGACGATCGCGGCTTTCGAAAAGGAAATTGCCGACGGGCAGAACGCGAAGCTCAAGCAGGCCGCGCAAAAGGCGCTGCCGACCATCAAGGAGCACTACCAGCGCGCCCAGCAACTCGCGTCGAAGAAGGGCGTCTCGGAGCAGTAACGCCTGCTTCCCGCCGATGGAGCCGCGCGAAGCGGCAAGCCCGCGCTCCGTCGACGCCGACCTCGCGCAGCACGCCATGTGGCACGTGGCGTGCTGCGTTTGAATGGTAGTTTGAGTCGTAGCTGTAATGGCAGCCGAAGCCGGCCAGCCGGCCCGCTGCGTTCCGATCAACGCGTCAACTGACGGGAGAAGATCATGCCGCTGAAAAGAGGAACATCCAAAGAAACCGTCTCGCATAACATCAAGACCGAAACGAAACATGGCAAGCCGCGTAAGCAGGCGGTCGCCATTGCGTTGAACCAGGCCCGCAAATCGGGCGCAAAGATTCCGAAGAAGAGCGACAAGTAACGCGCCGAATGGCGCGCGAATGGCGCTCGACACGACGACACCGCAACCTGGGACCGGAGGCAACAGCATGGGCACGCAAGACAGTGAACCCACACAAAGCGGACAAGCTGAACAGACAGGCGGATGCGCATGCGGAGCGGTGCGATTTCGCGTCACCGCTCAACCGCGGCGCGTATCGCTGTGTCACTGCATGACGTGCCGCCGCGTTCACGGCAGCGCATTCGGCGCCTATGCGATGTTCGCCCGCGACGCTGTCGAGTTCACCGGTCCCGTGCAGGCCTGGCAAAGTTCGGCGGAAGGACGCCGATACTTTTGCCCGACGTGCGGGTCGGTGGCCTTCATGGAATATCTGGGAAGCGATGAACTGGACGTGCCGCTCGGCGCGTTCGATAACGTCGGGCTTTACGAACCTACTTACGAACTGTGGTGCCGCCGCAAGGAACCGTGGCTGCCTAAGGGCGTGCGTACCGAGTATGAGGAGGAAAGCCCTGAATAGTCGCGTAAAGCATGCAGTGCAGAACGCCGGTGCCTCCGGCCACTACTTTCGCAAACCAAGGAGCAGAGATGAGCGATCCGAAGCAATCCAATACACAACCTGGTAATCCGAAGAATGCGGGCAAGCAGAGCGGCCAGCAACAGCAGAACCAGCAGAAGACGCCGCAGCATCAGGGCGGACAACGTCAGCCCTGATTCGCTGTAGCAGGCTTGCCGGCGTTCGCTTTTGACACGCCGGCGGCCCGTGTGACGACAGAGCGCGGCGCGCATTGGATGCGCGCCGTGTCCGCGTATGCGCCATCGCCATGTGATTTTTTACAAGGCCCCTAACCAGTCGACGATAGCAATTGCAGGGATTGAGATGGTGAGAAGGAAGCTGCACTTTCGCAATAGCTCGCTGCGGGACTTCGCATCGCCCGACGGTGCGCCCACCACCGCGAGCGATTACAGGATCTACCCGACGTATCGACGCACGGCGACCGGCACGTTCACCGGCGACCTGAAGGTCGTGAGGACGACGGATGACCGCGTGATTTTCCCTTACGACGGCGCGCCGATGATCGGTCCATTCGAGACCGCGCTGGAAGCGCGCGAGGCTGCCGCGCGCAAGGGCGCGGAACTGGTCGCGGCGGATTTGCTGAACCCGGAGCCGTGAATGCGTGAAGCGAAGCGCGGCGCGCCGCGTGCGAGGCCGCGCATAAGATTGCAGGCGTGAGGCGCGGGATCAGGCGCGTTCGCTTTCCTTTACTTCGGTTTTTGCTTCGCTTTTCGCTTCGTTGTTCCCCTCGTTCCGAGCCTTCTCCGCAGTGGTTTTCTCCACGCACGCATCCACATCGACGCTCTCCCTGCCATGCGCGCCGACGCGGCTTGCCAGCCGCAGGTACGCGGCCGCGAGCCGCCGCAGATCGTCTTCTGAAGCGTCTTCGATACCGATCAACTGGTTGTTCGCCGCCCGATGCGACGCGAGCAATTCGTTAAGTTTGAGATGCATTGCGACGCTGTCCTTGTTCTGGCTTTGCTGGATCAGAAAGACCATCAGGAACGTGATGATCGTGGTGCCCGTGTTGATGACCAGTTGCCACGCGTCGGAAAAATGAAAGACCGGTCCCGTGACGGCCCAAACGACTATCGTGATGAGCGCGAGGCCGAATGCGATGGGCGAACCCGCGATCCGCGTGACTGAACTGGCGAACACGTCGAATGCGCGCGTGACCGGATTGCGCGATGCGTACGCGGGGCTCGAGGTCGGCGGAATAGTGTTGATGCTGTCCGAGCTGGAGCGCGCTTCTGCTGGTCTCATGTTATTTCTCCCGTAATGATTCTATCGAACGCGCAGCACAGTTCGTGCCGGGTTCGCGCAAGCGGCTTCCGGTAATACGAAAAAATGCGTCAGCAGCACGAGCATCCGCCGCGATGGCGCATGCCGTAACTGCCCGCGTCGTCGCTCGAAGCGGCTGAGCCGCCGCCGAGCGACGGTGCGCCGATCACCACGCGCGCGGCAGCGTTTCCGCACTGCGGGCAGGGCGCCGGTTCATCGCGCTCGGCAATGCGGCGCGCCGTTTCGAAGTTGCCGCATTCGGCGCACTGGTAGTCGTAAACTGGCATGGGTGTCGATCTGCGAGACGAAAAATTTAAGTGCCGATCGCCGCGCGGGGCAACTGCGTCGTTTAGTCGACGCCGGCTTGCGATTGCTCCAGTTTAGCGCGCACGCGCGCGGCGAGTACTTCGGGAGAGAAGGGCTTTCTGATCACTTCCATATCGGACGGTGTATCGCCCGGCGCATAGCCTGTGACGAGTATCACGGGCATCCGCGAATAGCGCTGCCTCACCGACTCGGCGACCTGGCGGCCGTTCAGCGCGCCGGGCAGGGCGACGTCGCTGATCAGCAGATCGAAACGCGCGCCCGCATGCAGCAGCCGCAGCGCCGCGGCTCCGCTGTCGGCCTCGAGTACGCGATAGCCCTGTTCCCTCAATTGCTCGGCGGTAACTTCGCGGACGATCTCTTCGTCCTCGACGAGCATGATGGTTTTGCCGGGGCCAGTGCTGTGCTCTTCGACATCCTCGCGTTGCACCGAGGCCGGCATGTAGAGGCGCACCGTCGTCCCTTTGCCGACGGCAGTTTGCATCTGCACGATTCCGCCGGACTGTCTGACGAAGCCGTATATCTGGCTCAGGCCGAGACCGACGCCCTGGCCCGAAGGCTTCGTCGTGAAGAACGGCTCGAACGCGTGCTCCATGATCTTTTGCGACATGCCGGTGCCCGTGTCGGATACCGCGATGCAGCAGTAGCGTCCGGGCAGCGCGTCCTCGAAGTCGGCCACCTCGGCTTCGTTCAGGATCACTTCGCTTGTGCTGATGGTGAGCCAGCCGCCGTCCGGCATCGCGTCGCGCGCATTCACGCACAGGTTCACGAGCGCGCTTTCCATCTGGTTCGGGTCGCATTGCACGAGCCACACGCCGTCGCCGAGTTTCAGCTCGACGTTGATGCTCGCGCCGACCACGCGGCGGATCATGTCCTCCATGTCGTGCGCGATCGCGTCGAGGCTGACGAGCCGCGGCTCGAGCGTTTGCTGGCGAGCGAACGCGAGCAGACGGTGCGTGAGAGTCGCGGCGCGCACCGCGCCTTTTTCCGCGCGCTCGACGAGCGTGACGACGTCGCTTGGGCGGCCTTGTTGCATGCGCACGCGAATCAGGCCGAGACAACTCATGATTGCTTGCAGCATGTTGTTGAAGTCGTGCGCGATGCCGCCTGTGAGCTGGCCGATCGCCTTCAGCTTTTCGCTGTGACGCAGACGTTCTTCCGCACGCGAACGTTCGCGCGCTTCCACATGCAGTGTGTCGAGTGCCTGCTGCAATTCGGCCGTGCGCTCGTACACGCGTCTTTCGAGTTCCTCGCCGCTGCGTTCCAGCGCTTCGCGTATGCGAGCCTGGTCCTCGATATCCGTCGATGTGCCGAGCCACGTCACCGTGCGTCCTTCGGGGCGCACCGGCCTCGCGTGCGTCTGAAACCAGCGGTACGCGCCGTCCGCGCGACGGATGCGATGCGCGACCGCATATTCGCCCTGCGCCTCGCTCGAAGTCCAGGCCGCCATGGTCGCGTCGCGGTCCTCGGGATGAATCGCATCGAGCCATCCGAGACCGCGGCTGTTCTTCTCCGGCAGTCCGCTGTATTCGGTCCATTGCGGACTGTCCCAGGTGCGCTCGCCCGTGCTCGTGCAGGTGAAGACCAGTTGCGGAATCTGCGTCGCCAGCATGCGGTAACGCTCTTCGCTTTCGCGCAGAGAGGTCGCGTGCTTGCGCGTTTCCGCGGCGATGCGAAGCCGTTCGACCGCAGCGGCGAGCAGGTTCGCGTAGGAGCGCAGGAACTCGGTGTCCACGTCGCTAAAGTCACGCGGCTTGCGGCTGTCCACCTGCAGCACGCCATACGCGGGCCGGTCTTTTCCGCCAAGAATCACGACATTGATCAGCGCCTTCACGCCCGCATCGACGATGAACTGCGAGTAGCGGAAGCGTTTTTCATTGGCGATGTCGGGCGAGATCGCGGGCTTGCCGGTTTGCAGCGCATAGCCTTCGGACGAACCGCGCTCGGCGCGCGCCCTGGCCTCGCCGACGACGCCCGGCGGCCAGCCGACTCCCGCGCGCACGACGAGCGTGACGCGGTCCTTCTGTAGTTCCATCACCTTCGCCATGTCGGTTTGCAGCGCTTCGGCCACGAGCCGGCACGCCTCGGTGAGGATCTCGTCGAGATCGTCGGAACGCAACGCAAGCTCGCCGAATCGCGCCAGAATCGCTTGCTGGTTGACAAGAATGGCTTCGCGGTCCGCAGTGCTCACGGCAAGATCCTTTGCTTGCTTGCTTGCTTGCTTGCTTGCTTGAGAAGAAGAAACCGGGCCGCCCGTACCGCGGCGGCCCTATAGATGGCTGCAGCCAGATTCATTCCTGACACGGCGAAAGAGTGCGTTTGCATGCGACGCTGCCACGCGACGTGTGAACGCGCGCGAGGAACGCGCGATGCTGCACCGTCTGCCACCCGATGACGAACCTCAAGGAGATGCATATGGCGTCCAATAGCAATTCGACCAGTTCCAACGGCGGTCCGATTCGCAAATTCATCGATGTCCAGAAGGCGCTGAAAGGCGCCTCGTATCCCGCCGACAAGGCGAGTCTGCTGGACACCGCAAAAGGCAACGGCGCCGACGACGAAGTGCTCGACGCGCTCGAACGTTTGCCGGAACAGGAGTACGGCAGTCCGGCGGAAGTCTCGAAGGGCGTGGGCAACGAGTGACCTCGCGCGGCCGCGGCGTGCAAGGCCGCGGCCGCTGTCAAATCTGCAAGCGACGGAACGAACTACAAGCAGCAACGGTTCGCGTTGCGTCATGTTTGCGAAAGCTCCGCAAGCATCACCGACAGCGTGCCCGCCTCGTTCTGCACGCCCGCATCGAGATTGATCGCGCCCGGCGTCTCGGTTTCGATTGCACGCAACAGACGCGGCGTGAACGACGCGCCGAAGCGCGCGATCATTGCATCGCGTGCGCTGTCTTTGGCTTCGATGAGTTCGCGCAATTCGTCGAGCGGCAAGCCGACGAACAGGTTCAGCGGATAAGGCGGCGCGTCGGCATCGCCTGAGTCCTGATTAGCCGCGCGAATGCGCAGGCCCGGCTGCAGATGCGCCGCGAATTCAGCCGTCACTTCGTAGTCAGGCGCGAAGTTGAGCGACGTCTTTGCCTCGCTCTCGAGAAAAGGCGCAACGCCTTCGAGGCGCGCAAGTTCTTCGTCGCTGAGCAGCATGATCGGTTCTCCTTTTAGTGGCATCGCCAGATTTGCGGGCGAGACTAGCTTCCCAGCAAGCCGCTTGCCGCGGTCGCGTACGACCTGTCGCGCATACGTGCGGGCATGAGCGATGCTGCGCGTGGCTGACATCGACTAACCCAAGCCGTGCCTCGCGCGACGGCGAACCGAACGGTGCTACCATGCATTCGAATCTGAAAGGCGCGTTGCTGGCCGTATCGATTGCCGCGTTGGCAATGGGCGCGTCCGGCTGCAAGAAGGTGGACGACGCGAACAAGGACACCACGAGTTCCGCCAGCAGCGGTGTGATAAGCAATTCGGCGGGCGCGAATGGAACGAGCGGTGAGAGCGACGCCGCGAAACGCGCGAGCGATACCGCGGCGGCCGGTGCTTCGGGCCAATCGGGCAGCGCGGCGTCCGCGGCCTCCGGGAGTCAATAACGCGTCGTCGTGTCAGTTAAATTGCAGGAGCGCCGCGCTCGGGCTCCGGTTTGCAAGGGACTTCTCATGAGTGAATCGACGCATCGGCCGTCACTGGGCGCGGCCGTCTATTACCAGGACCCGTTCGCCGCGCTCGAATGGCTCGAGCGGGCTTTCGGCTTCAAGCGGCAAATGGTGATTACCGACGACGCTGGGCAACTCGCTCATTCGGAAATGCGTTTCGGCGATAGCTACGTGATGATTAGCCGCGAATGGTCGGAAGACTCCGTGAGTCCTGTATCGGTCGGCGGGAAGAATACGCAATCGGTGCACGTGCAACTAAGCGAAGGCATCGACGAACATTGCGCCCGCGCGCGGGCCGAGGGCGCTGTCATCACGCGCGAACCGGCGGATCAGTTTTATGGCGACCGTGTTTATGCAGCGCGCGATCCGGAAGGACATATCTGGAGCTTCGGGCAGACCGTGCGCGCCGTTTCGCGCGAAGAAGCGGAGCGCGTGAGCGGCTTGAACATCGAAGGCTGGATATAGCGGGATATGCGTAACGAGCCTGAGATTAACCGCGCCGGTTTTGTTCCGATTCACATGCAACAACCCGCCGGCGTCAGTTTCCGTTTTGCAAAAGCGGACGATGCAGAAACCATTCGCGCGATCGAATTCGAAGCGGGCGCGCGCTTCGCGAGCGTCGGCATGACCGGCATCGCGGATGCGCCGCCGATGAGCCTCTCTGTTGTCGAGCGCAAGATTGCGGCGCAGGAGATTATCGTCGCGGTGGATAGCGAGGGAACGCGCGCCGGATTCCTGATGTTCGAGCCGCAACCGGCGCGCATCTACATTCAGGAACTGGATGTATTGACCTCGCATGCCGGGCGGCGCATCGGCGCGGCGTTGATCGAAGAAATCGTGCAACTGGCGCGTTCGCGCGGGCTCATGCAGCTTGTTTTGTCGACGTATCGCGACGTGCCGTGGAATGCGCCGTATTACCGGCGACTCGGCTTCCGCGATATCGAAGAAGCCGAGCTTGATGACGCGCTGATTGCGCGGCGCGATGCGCATATTGCGCGAGGGCTTGATGAATCGAAGCGCGTTTTCATGCGACGCGATCTTGGTTGATGCGGTTTTTGACGTGCACGCTTTGCGCGACGCAGAGCAAAAAAAGCGGCGGGCCTCGCCGGAGTTTTGCACATGCTCCGATGACACCCGCCGCTTTTCACTACATGTTTGCAGCAGCGAATCTTCTTGCTTTACTGCTTATTCCACCGCTTATTCCACAGTCTCCAGCGCCGGATAATCCACATAACCCGTCTCGCCACGAGCGTAATACGTAGCCGGGTCCGGCTTGTTCAACGGCGCGTTCGTCGCAAAGCGGCGCACGAGGTCGGGATTCGCGATGAACAACTGGCCCCAGGCCACCGCGTCGGCTTCGCCTGCGTCGAGTACTTGCTGCGCGGTTTCCTTCGTGAACTTTTCGTTCGCGATGTACGGGCCGCCGAATTCCTTCTTCAACTGCGGGCCAAGGCGATCTTCGCCCAACGCTTCGCGTGCGGCGATGAACGCGATCTTGCGCTTGCCGAGTTCGCGGGCCACATAGCCGAAGGTTGCCGCGGCATTCGAATCGCCCATGTCGTGCGAGTCGCGGCGCGGCGCGAGATGCACGCCCACGCGCTGTGCGCCCCACACGTCGATGCAGGCGTCGGTGACTTCGAGCAGCAGACGCGCGCGATTTTCGATCGGGCCGCCGTAGGCGTCGGTACGCTGATTGGTGCTGTCCTGCAGGAACTGGTCGAGCAGATAGCCGTTCGCGCCGTGCACTTCAACGCCGTCGAAGCCCGCTGCTTTCGCGTTTTCCGCGCCTTTGCGGAAGGCCCGAACGATGCCCGCGATTTCATCGAGTTCGAGTGCGCGCGGCGTCACATACGGACGCTCGGGGCGCACGAGGCTCACGTGGCCTTTCGCGGCAATCGCGCTCGGCGCGACCGGCAACTCGCCGTTCAGGAACAGCGGATCGGAAATGCGGCCCACGTGCCACAGTTGCAGGAAGATCTTGCCGCCGGCAGCGTGCACGGCCTGCGTGACGAGCTTCCAGCCTTCTACCTGTTCCTGCGACCAGATGCCCGGCGTGTCGGCATAACCCACGCCCTGCGGCGTGACGGAAGTGGCTTCGCTGATGATGAGGCCCGCCGTCGCACGTTCGGCATAGTACTTCGCCATCAGCGCGTTCGGCACGCGGATTTCCTCCGCACGCTGACGTGTGAGCGGCGCCATGATGATGCGGTTCGACAGCGTGAGGTCGCCAATTTGCAGCGGATCGAAAAGAGTCGGCATAAATATTCACCTTTGGCGGAGGCGCGGACGCCTTGCCGAAAAGAGTTGCGTGACAACAAGAAAGTGACGAAAAGCGGCGATGCGGGACGACTCAGAGCTTCGAGTTCATATGCTCGAGAAACGCCTGAATAACGGCCTCGTTGCGTTTGAAGAACACCCATTGCCCCACACGTTTCGACGTGACCAGTCCCGCGCGCTGCAACGCCGCGAGATGGGCCGACACGGTGGACTGCGAGAGCCCGCAGCGCGCGTCGATCTTGCCTGCGCATACGCCGTGATCGAGCGGGAGTTCCTGATCGGCGAAGTGCGCATGCGGCTCGCGCAGCCAGCCAAGAATCTCGCGCCGCACCGGATTGGCGAGCGCCTTGTGTATCGCGTCGATGTCCGGCGCGATGGGGGTTCGTTTCATTCGTCAACTACCGTCATGCGGTTTCAATGAGCAGGCGCGCGGCGCGTTGATGCGTCGCGTTGCCTTACGTCTGCATCGCTACTGGACGAAGTATATATCGGATTTTGACGATATGCGTTGAGGCACTACTGGGGGTGGGGGAATGGATGACGCCCCACATCAGGGCAGATTCTCGCGCAGCACGATGCTGAACTGCACCGGCTTCACGTCGCTCATCGCATCGCGCTTGTCGCGCACGTTGCGGAAAATACGCAAACAGTTTCCTACCATGGCCTGCGGAGTCTGCGTGATCAATGCGTCCATGGTCCCGTCGATTAGCAAGGCTCGCGTGTCCGGCGTCAGCCCATGCCCGACGAAAAGAATCTTCTGTTCCGAGCGCGCTTCGACGATTGCGCGCGCCACGCCATCCGATCCGCCGCCACTGTTGTAAATGCCGGCGAGGTCCGGATGCTGCTCGAGCAGCCTGCGCGTCTGCATATAGTTGCGCTCGCTATCGTCCTGTCCTTCGCGCAGTCCGATGACGCGCACTTGCGGAAAGGTGGATTCGATCAGATGAAGAAAGCCGATCTCGCGTTCTTCATGTCCGCGATAGTTGAGGCTGCCCGCTAGCATTGCGATCTTTCCGCTCGGCCGAGGACCCATGAAACGACCGAGCAACAGTGCCGCGGTGCGTCCCGCCGAACGATTGTCGATGCCCACGTAAGCGAGACGCCGCGCATTCGACAGATCCGAAATGAGCGTGATCGCGGGCACGCCCTGGTCGGCCAGCGCATTGACTGCATCGCGCACCACAGGATGCTCGAGCGCCATGAATACAACGCCATCCGCGCGTTGTCCGTAATGCAGCAGACGGTCGGCCAGTTCTTTAGGGTTGAAACTTTCGACGTAATGCACGCGGCACTTCATGTCGAGCGCATTCCATTGATCGTGCGCGAAGTCGATATAGTCGCCCAGCATATGCAGATAGCGATTCGTGCCGGCGGGCAGCAGAAACGCGATGCGCATGGGTTTGGAAGCGGCCGCAGCAGGCGCTTCCTGTGTGAGCAGATAGCCGAGTTGCGCGGCCGCCTCCAGCACACGCCGTGCGGTGACGGCGCGCACGCCTTCGCGCCGGTTGAGCACACGGTCCACCGTGGCAGTGGAGACGCCCGCAGCGCGCGCGATGTCCGGAATGCGGGCACGTGTGGCGGTGATGAGGTTAACCGGATCGGCCATAACCGTCCTTCGCAGATTGGAAGTCCATCAAAAACCATCAGGTTCGCGGTTTGACAGCGATTGCCGCGCACGCCTAGTCTTGCAGCTATCACACGACAGATCAACGCAGTCGATCGGAAGTCGGAGCGTTGCCAGCAGGTGATGATGTTTTTTGATGGATTCGTCAGTCACATCAATTATAAGCAAGGAGACACTCAAATGACCAACCTCGCGAGACGCGCATTGCTGCGTGCCGCAGCCGCCGCGCCGATGGCCGGCGCGCTCGGCTTTCCGGCGATCGTGCGTGCTGCATCCGGCCCGGAGTTCGTGTTCAAGTACGGCAATAACCTGCCGCTTACGCATCCACTGAACGTTCGGGCGCAGGAGGCGGCCAATCAGATCCGCGAGGCGTCGAAGGGGCGCATGGAGATCCGTATCTTCCCGAACAACCAGCTCGGCGGCGATACGGACATGCTCGCGCAGGTGCGCAGCGGCGGCATTGAAATGTTCACGCCCTCCGCACTCGTCGTATCGACGCTCGCGCCGTCGGTTGCGATCAACGCCGTCGGCTTTGCGTTCAACGACTACAACCAGGTGTGGGCCGCGATGGACGGCAAGCTCGGCGCTTATGTGCGCGCGGCGATGCAGAAGGCCGGACTGGAGTCGTTTGAAAAGATGTGGGACAACGGCTTTCGTCAGACGACCACCAGCAACGGACCGATCACGAGCGCGCAGAACATGCGCGGACTGAAGATTCGTGTGCCGGTGAGCCCGCTCAGCATCGACATGTTCAAGGGGCTCGGCGCCGCACCGACCAGTTTGCAATTCAGCGAAGTGTATTCGTCGCTGCAAACACATATTGTCGATGCGCAGGAAAATCCGCTGCCTATCGTGCAGGTCGCAAAGCTCTACGAAGTGCAGAAGTACTGCTCACTGACGAATCACATGTGGGACGGCTACTGGTTCGTACTGAATCCGCGCGCATGGCAGCGTCTGCCGAAAGACCTTCAAGGCATTGCGAGCGACGCGTTCAATCAGTGCGCGCTGAAGCAGCGCGACGATGTGCGCAAGCTCAACGACGCGGCGGTCGCCGATCTGCAAAGCAAGGGCCTTGCGATCAACCGGCCCGCGCCTGATTCGTTTCGCGCGGCGCTGCGTCAAGCGGGTTTCTACGCGCAATGGAAAGGCAAGTTCGGCAATGAGGCGTGGGACCTGCTCGAGCAATCGGTCGGCAAACTGGCCTGATGCAACACCGCGCGGGCAAGCATCGGACGACGCGCGGCGCACGGCCGCGAGGAGATGGCAGCATGTCGAATCACGTATTGAACGCGGCGCAGGCCGCTGTGCCGTTGCCGACGGTGAGCACGCCGCGCCGCTGGCTGAAGGCGCTCGACCGCGGCCTGATTTCGGTCGTCGAAGTGTGCGCGGCGCTGCTGCTTGCTGTGGAAATCGTGGTGATGCTCGCGGGCGTGGTATCGCGCTACGCGTTGCATCAACCTCTGGTGTGGTCGGATGAACTGGCCGGCATCCTGTTCCTTTGGCTCGCGATGCTAGGCGCTGTTCTCGCATTGCGACGCGGCGAACACATGCGTATGACCGCGCTCGTCAGCCGGTTATCGGCGGAGCGTCGCGCCTTTGTCGACACGCTTGCCGTTGCCGCGTCGGTCGCATTGCTCGCGCTGCTCGTTGCGCCCGCCTATAACTACGCATCCGGCGAAGCGGCCATCGTCACGCCTGCTTTGCAGATCAGCAATGCGTGGCGTGCGTTTGCATTGCCGATTGGCGCCGCGCTGATGCTGGTCGTCGGCGTGATGCGGCTTGCACAGACTTGCCGCATGCGCGACGTCGCTATCGCTCTGGCGATCGCGGCGCTTTTCGGCGCAGCGGCGATGTGGGCAGGACCGTGGTTCCAGACGCTCGGCAAGGCGAATCTGATCATCTTCTTTGTGGGCGTGGTTGCAATCGGCATCTTCTCCGGCGTGCCAATCGGCTTTTCGTTCGCACTCGCCACGTTCGGCTATCTCGGCCTGTCGACCTACACTCCGCTGGAAGTGGTCGTGGGGCGCATGGACGAAGGCATGTCGCATCTCGTGCTGCTGGCGGTGCCGCTGTTCGTCTTTCTCGGCCTGCTGATCGAAATGACAGGCATGGCGCGCGCGATGATCCAGTTCCTCGCGAGCCTTGTCGGTCATGTGCGCGGCGGGCTGTCGTTTGTGCTGATCGGTGCGATGTATCTCGTGTCCGGCATTTCCGGTTCCAAAGTGGCCGATATGGCCGCCATCGCGCCCGTATTGTTTCCCGAGATGAAAAAGCGCGGCGCGTCCGAGGGCGACCTCGTCGCCCTGCTTGCCACCACCGGCGCGCAAAGCGAAACCATTCCGCCGAGCATCGTGCTGATTACGATTGGCTCCGTCACCGGGCTTTCCATTTCCGCGCTCTTTACTGCGGGGATGTTGCCGGGCGCCGTGCTCGCGCTCGTTCTGTGCGTCGTCGTGTGGTGGCGCTATCGGAAGGAAGATCTGAGCGGCACGCAGCGCTTCAGCAAGCGGCAGATAGGCCGGCTCTTTATTGTGTCGCTGCCCGCGCTGGCGTTGCCGTTCGTGATCCGGGCCGCGGTGGTGGAGGGCATCGCGACCGCTACGGAAGTGTCGACCATCGGCATCGCCTACTCGATGCTGATCGGCCTCCTTATCTATCGCCGTTTCGAGTGGCGACGGCTTCCCCGCATGCTTGTCGATGCAGCCACTTTGTCGGGCGCGATTCTGTTCATTATCGGCTGCGCCACTGCAATGGCATGGGCCCTCACGCAATCGGGTTTCTCGCAGGACCTGGCGCAATGGATGGGTGCAATGCCCGGCGGCGCATACGGTTTTCTGGCCGTGTCGATCGTCGTGTTCGTGATGCTCGGCAGCGTGCTCGAAGGCATTCCGGCGATCGTGCTGTTCGGTCCGTTGCTGTTTCCAATCGCGCGGCTTGCGGGCGTGCATGAAGTTCACTACGCGATCGTGGTGATTCTCTCGATGGGTGTGGGCCTCTTTTCGCCGCCGTTCGGTGTCGGCTACTACTCCGCGTGTGCGATCAGCAAGGTCAGTCCCGATGCGGGCATCCGTCCTATCGTCGGCTATATGGGGGCGTTGATCGTGGGGCTGATTGTCGTTGCCGCGATACCCTGGATTTCAACCGGCTTTCTCTAACTGCTGTCTTTCCGTTCGACCTTCGGGCGCTGCATTTTTGCCGCGCCGGGGAGTCGCTCGTCTATCAATATTTGCTGCGTGGGGAGATTTTCATGAGTCGTTTCTTTGGCGAGATTCGTCAAGCGGGGTACGTGGTGCGCGATATCGAAGCCGCGATGGATTACTGGAGCCGCGTGCTCGGTGTGGGACCGTGGTTTTACAACGAACGTGTGCCGATTGAAAACTACACTTATCGCGGGCAATCATACGAAGTCCATAACTCCGTTGCGCTGGCGAACTCGGGACCGCTTCAGGTCGAACTGATTCAGACAAGAAACGACGCGCCCTCCATGTACCGCGATTTTCTCATCGCCGGCAATACAGGGCTTCAGCACAACGCTTACTGGACCACTTCGTTCGACGCCGACCTCGCGCGTTTGCAGCAGCAAGGCTTCAAGGTTGCGATGAGCGGCGAAGTCGGCCGCAATGGCCGCTTTGTTTACTTCGACACGGAGAATCATCCGGGAACGGTGATTGAGCTCTCGGAGATTGCGGGTCCAAAGGGCAAGCTCTTCGACATGATCTACGCAGCCTCACGCGATTGGGACGGCCGCGAGCCGGTGCGCCGCTTTCCTGATCTGAACGCGCTATGACCGACGCACAGCAGCCGCATGGCGGCGATCGCGATTCGCTCGAAGCCGATTATCTGATCGAGACGCCGCTCGATACCGCGCGGGTCGCCGAGATCATGGCGGGCGAGCAGTCGAGTGGCACGTTCGTGCGCGTGGCCAACGAAACCGACGCACTGCGCGCGCGAAGCCGCGCGAGCGTGCTGCGCATCGACGAGCTGGAACCCGCGGCGCAGCCGAGTCTTCATAGCTCATGGCTCGCCCGACTGGGCGCGCGAGGACCCTGGCGGCGCGCGCGCGTCACGCTCTCTTTTCCGCTTGCCAACATCGGCGCCAACTTGCCGACGCTTGCCGCGACCGTCGCGGGCAATTTGTACGACCTCGGCGAAGTCACCGGCATGCGCTTATTGTCGCTGCGTTTGCCGGCGTCTTATCGTGCGCGCTTTGAAACTCCGCGTCATGGCGTGCAGGGTACGCGTGCGCTGACGCAGGTAACCGGCGGGCCGCTGATCGGCACCATCATCAAACCGAACGTGGGCCTGAGCGCTGAAGAAACCGCGGCACTGGTACGCGATCTGTGCGAAGCAGGCGTCGATTTTATCAAGGATGACGAAGTAAGCGCGAACCCCGCGCATGCGCCGCTCGCGGAACGCGTGCGCGCGGTCATGTCCGAAGTGCGTCGCTACCGCGAGCGCAGCGGCCGCACGGTCATGGTCGCCTTCAATATCACCGACGACCTCGACGCGATGCGTCGTCACGCGGAACTGGTGGAGCGCGAGGGCGGCACGTGTGTGATGGCAAGCATCAACTGGTGCGGCTTTTCCGCTATTCAGACGCTGCGTCGCGCCACGCCATTGGTGCTGCACGCGCATCGCAACGGCTACGGCATGATGTCGCGCGATCCGTCGCTCGGCATATCGTTTCAGGCTTATCAGACGCTGTGGCGTCTGGCGGGCGTCGATCATATGCATGTACACGGCCTCGCCGGCAAATTCGCGCAAAGCGACGACGAAGTCATCGAGTCCGCACGCGACTGCGCGACGCCGCTCGCCGCAGGCTGCGACGACACGGTATTGCCGGCGTTTTCTTCGGGACAGTGGGCAGGCACTGCGCAAGCGACGTTCGATGCAGTGCGATCCACCGACCTGTTGTTCATGTCGGGCGGCGGCATTCTCGCGCATCCCGATGGCCCCGCAGCCGGTGTGATGAGTGTGCGGCAGGCATGGGCCGCGGTAGAGGCGGGCACGCCCGTGCCGGTCTACGCGGAGCGCATGCCGGAACTGCGGCGCGCGCTCGAGTTTTTCGGCGGCCGCAAGTGAGTTCACACGACGACCACAGCCGCAGCGGCGCGACCGGCGGCGGCCCGCAATACGCGTTTTACGGCGACGATTTCACCGGCGCGACCGATACGCTCGCGCATCTCGCACGCGCCGGCTTGCGCACGATGCTGCTGTTAGCGCCACCGGACGCAGCGCGTCTGCGAAAGCTCGGCCCGCTCGATGCGATTGGCGTGGCGGGAGCCGCGCGTACGATGTCGCCGGATGAGCAGCGGGTCGAACTCACAAATGTCGGTCAGGCGTTTGCCGAACTCGGCGTGCGCGTGATGCACTACAAGGTCTGCTCGACTTTCGATAGCGCGCCGCAAACGGGCAGCATCGGCGTGGCGATCCGCACGTTGCGCGACTATTGCGCGAATCCGCTTGTTGCAGTGATTGGCGGACAGCCCAATCTGCGGCGCTATTGCGTGTTTGGTGAGTTGTATGCAGCGGCGGGTGCTGATGATGACAAGTCGTCCATCTATCGGATCGATCGTCACCCGACCATGAGCCGGCATCCCGTTACGCCGATGAACGAGGCGGATTTGCGCGTGCATCTGCAGCGGCAGGGCGTGGATAACGTGCAGTACATCGACTGGCGCTGCTACGCGGCAGGCGACGCCGCGCTTCGGAGCGAACTGCAAGGCCGGCTCGCTTTGCGGCCCGATGCCGTGCTGTTCGACGTGCTCGACGATTCGCATCTTCACGCGATTGGGCGCTTGCTGATGCATCAGGCGAGAAGTGCCGCGCCGCTGCTTGCGGTAGGCGCGAGCAGCGTGGCGCAGGCGTATGCGTCGGCGCTCGGCCAATCGGCCGCCAGTGAAGCAGTGCCACAGCGCGAGCGGTTGGCTCGTGCACGCGGTCCGGTATTCGTGCTGGCCGGCAGTCTGTCGCTGTTGACCGAGGTGCAGATCCGCGCCGCGCATTCCTATCGCCACATTGAACTGGACCCGCTGCAAATGACGGGCGAATCGGCACACGGCTATCTAATGACGCAAGTGGCCGCAATCGCCGACGCGTTGCGCAATGGAAGCAATGTGCTGGCCTTCACGGCGCGGCGCCGGTCGAACGCGTACGAAACGCCCGGCGCGCTGCCACAACTCGCGCACGCGTGTGCGTCATTGCTGCGCCAGGTGCTGGGCGCAGTGAAATTGCAGCGTGTCGGCATTGCTGGCGGAGACACCTCGAGCATCGCTGTGCGGACCTTGGGCGCATGGGGCCTGTCGTACCTTGCTCCGCTGCCGGCCGGCGTGACCGTGTGCCGCGTGCATGCCGACAGTGCCGAACTGGACGGCGTCGAGCTGATGCTCAAGGGTGGCCAGATGGGCGACGCAGACGTGTTTCAGCAAATGCTCGAAGGGTATGGCGACGACGAGCACGAGAGCGTCTAACTGCGTTGACCGTTGATCGGCAAGTGTCCGCCGCGTCCCGATCTTCGCGACTACGGATGAATGGTTTCGCCGCGATTCAGCATGCCGATGAATTCCTCGATCTTTCGCATCCGTGTTGCAGGCTTTTTGGCGTTCTGTATCCGAAACAGGATGGCGTAGCGGTTTCGTCCATTCAGCGTCGCAAAGAAGGCGCTGGCTTTGGGATTCGCAGCGAGTGCGGCCTGCAGGTCGTCCGGTACGACTGAGTTGCTGGCCGACGTATACGCAGCTTCCCAGCGGCCATCCTCTTTGGCTTTCTCGACTTCCCGCATGCCCGAAGGAAGCATTCGGCCTGCGGCGATCAGCGCTTCGGCCCGCTCTTTGTTGAGCTTCGACCAGATACTTTTTGCCGATCGTCGCGTGAAGCGTTGCAACCAGTATTCTTCACTTTCAGCCCGTTTTTGGCCGTCGATCCAGCCATGACAAAGAGCGCTCTCCAGCGCCTCTTCGTAAGTCAAGGTTGGCTGCCCGGCTCCCTTTTTGGCAAGGCGCAGCCATATTCCGGTCGACGTGTCGCCGTTTTGCGTCAACCAGTTTTCCCATTCGTTCTGGTCAAGGCATGTCAGACGAAGCTGAGTCATGGTGGGTCCGAATGGTTGCATTCAGGCCGAGGGCGCTTTCGTTCACCGAAGGCTTGCATTACCTGCGTTCAGTATCGTCCCCGGTATCGCGTTGTGACCGGCTCTCGCTTTTACGCCCGTCTGGCCCGACATCATTACGCGACGGATGAACATCGCCATCGCCTCGCTCGCCATTGTCGGGCGAGCCGCCGGTCACCGGCGCGCCGCGCTGATTGCCGAATGAGCCGCCGCCGGAAGCCCCGGTAGATTTCGAAGGGTTGCCCCGATCATCGTCGTCGTTCGATGGTGTGTTCGTCATCGTGTGCTCCTATGGGTTGCATTAGTGCGTTCATCGCGAGCAAGCCATGCGCCAGCACTACCAATACGCTCAACCCAGCGCGCCCGTTTCCCACGCTAGCTATTGCGCTGCCCACCCGCAATCACCCGCTCCAACGACAGCTTCAAATGCCGCAACATCGCCGCTTGCGCCTGGATCGCATCGCGCGCTTCGAGCGCTTCGAGAATCGCGCGATGCTCGTCGGGCACCGCGCGCCACGTCGTTTCGTTTTCGAAGTGGCCGCGCAGCTTTTCCGACAGCGGACTATGCCGCGCGTCGAATAGCGAACTGACGGTGCGCACGAGCACTTCGTTGCCGGACATCTGCGCGATGGCGAGATGGAAGGCGCGGTCGGCCGTCACGGGGATTCTGCCGGCCTCCACTTCATGTTCCATCTCCTTGTAGATCGCCCGCAGCGCCTTGAGGTCCTTCGGCTTGCACAGCGGCGCGACGCTCGCGACGATCGCGCCTTCGATCACGCAGCGCGCCCCCATGATGTCGAGCAGGCTGTCGCCGAGTTCGGCCTGCGAAAGCGCCGCGCCTTTTTTCGCGGGCGGCGCAGCGCACAGATAGACGCCGGAGCCCATGCGGATTTCGACGAGCCCTTCGAGTTCCAGCGCGACGAGCGCTTCGCGCACCGACGGCCGCGACACGCCGAGCGTCTCGGCGAGCGCGCGTTCGGGCGGCAAGCGGCCGTTCGGCGCGAAGTCCGGCTGGGCGATCAGGTCGCGCAGCTTTTCCGCGATCTGGAGATAGAGACGGCGAGTGTCGGCAGCTCTGGTGGTCACAAAACGTTTCCTGGCGGTGGAGCTTCATCAAGCCCGGTAAGGCGAACGCCGATTGTAGAGCGAAGCGCCAGCGGCGCAAATCGCGGCTCGGGACGAAGCTCGGGGTTTTCCCAGGGAGCCGGCAAATTGGCTTGACCAGTGAGCCAGTTTACCGTTATTTTTCGCAAAGTGGTAAGGCCGGAAGCGATGCAACCTGCGGGCGTCGCTGCGCCGCGCTCTTTGCCGAAGAATTTCCACACTCACTAAAAACTCAAACCGGACGCGCGCGTCATTAACGTGCTGCTCGCGTGCCGAGCCTGGAGTAACCAACAATGGCCAACCCGATTCTTCAATTCGGCACAAGCCGATTTTTGCAGGCGCATGCGGATCTGTTCGTGTCCGAAGCGCTCGACGCAGGGCGCGCGCTCGGCCATGTGACCGTCGTGCAGACCACGGCGAATCCGGAAAGCCTCGCGCGTATCGACGCATTGCGCGCGCAGGGCGAGTACGACGTGCGTATCCGCGGCGTGCGCCGCGAAGCAGTGATCGATACGACGACGCGTTGCCGTGCGATCAGCGAAGCATTGAACGCCAACACGGATTGGCCGACGGTGGTGGAGCGCTTCGCGCGCGATGCGCGCGTCGTGATCTCGAACACCGGCGACCGCGGCTACGAGTGTTTCGCCGACGATACCGCCGAGCTGCTGCGCAGCGACGCCAGCGTGCCGCGCGGCTTCGCGGCGAAGCTCGTGGTGCTGCTGCACGCGCGCTTCAACGCAGGCGCCGCGCCGCTCACGCTGCTGCCTTGCGAACTCGTATCGCGCAACGGCGAGACGCTGCGTGCGCTCGTCGCCGACATCGCGCGTAGCTGGAATGCCGAGCCCGAATTCATCCGCTATATCGAAGAGACCTGCGTGTGGGTGAACTCGCTGGTGGACCGCATCGTGTCGGAGCCGATCCGGCCGGTCGGCGCCTATGCCGAGCCGTACGCACTGTGGGCGATCGAGCGCCAGGACGGCATGGTGCTGCCGTGCGAGCACGAAGCGATGATCATCACCGACGATCTGCCGCACTACGAGCGTCTGAAGCTGTTGCTGCTCAATCTCGGCCACACATGGCTCGCGGAACGCTGGAAGGTCGACGCGCGCGATCCGCAGGAAAACACATTGCACGCGATGCGCGATCCGGCGCTGCGTGCGGACCTCGAATCGCTGTGGCGCGACGAGGTGCTGCCCGTTTTCGACGCGCTCGGCCAGGGCGACGACGCACGCGCGTATCTCGACGACGTGCGCGAGCGCTTCGAAAATCCGTTCCTCGATCATCGTCTCGCGGACATCGCCCGCAATCACGAGCAGAAGAAGCAACGCCGCTTTCAACCGGTGATCGATCTGGCGCATGAACTGCGCTTGGACCTCGAACAGCCGCGTCTGCGCGCGGCGCTCGCAACGTCGCCCGATCATCTGAACACCTGACTATCAGCCCAGGAGGAGACAGTTTCATGAAAAAAATGCGTTGGGTTGTGATCTTTCTATGCTTTCTCGCGATCGCGGTTAACTATATCGACCGTGCGAATCTCGCGGTCGCCGCGCCGCAAATCGAAAAGGCGCTGGGCATCGGCCCCGCCGAAATGGGCTTCATTCTGAGCGGCTTTTTCTGGACCTACGCGTTGATGCAGATGCCGTTCGGCTGGTTCGTCGATCGCGTCGGCGCGCGCATTGCGTTGCCGCTCGCAGTCGGCTGGTGGTCGTTGTTTACCGCCGCGACCGCGGTGACCACCAGCGTCGCGGGCATGTTCGGCTGCCGGCTGCTGCTCGGCGTGGGCGAGGCAGGTGCGTATCCGTCGTGCGCGAAGCTCGTCAGCCAATGGTTTCATCCGCGTGAGCGCGCGATCGCGACGAGCATCTTCGACAGCGGTTCGCGCGTCGGCTCGGCGCTGTCGATTCCGGTCGTCGCGCTCATCATCAGCGCGCTCGGCTGGAAAGCGGCCTTCGTGCTAACCGGCCTGCTCGGCGCGGTGTGGATCGCCGGCTGGTTCGTGATTTATCGCAATCCGTCGCAAGAAGATCTGGACGGCGCGCACGACGCCACGCGCGCAGCGCAAACGAGCGGCCAGCAAAAGGTCACGTGGGCGTCGCTGTTTCGCCACCGCACGCTGTGGGGCATGATGCTCGGCTTCTTCTGCCTGAACTTCGTGATCTATTTCTTCATCACGTGGTTTCCGAGCTATCTCGTGCAGACGCGCGGCTTTTCGCTGAAATCGCTCGGCACGCTCGGCATGATTCCGGCGTTGATCGCGATTCCCGGCGGCTGGCTCGGCGGCTATGTGTCCGACGCGCTGTTCCGGCGCGGCTGGAGCCTGACCGCGGCGCGCAAGACGTGCATGGTCGGCGGCATGCTGTTGTCGTCGGTGATCACGCTGTCGGCGTTCACGGAGAACGTGTATCTGATGCTCGCGTTCTTCGGCATCGCGTACGGCAGCCTCGCGTTCGCCGCGGCGAGCATCTGGTCGCTGCCAGGCGACGTTGCGCCGACGCCGGGCCATGTCGCGTCGATCGGCGGCATTCAGAACTTCGCGTCGAACCTGGCGGGCATCGTCATCACCACGTTCACCGGCGCGATGGTCGCGCTCACCAAGGGCTCGTTCACGATTCCGCTCGTGGTGGCAGGCGGTTTCTGTTTTCTCGGTGCGTTCAGCTATCTCGTCATCGTGGGGCGCATCGAGCCGTTGTCGATCGAGCCGGCTCGCGACGACGAGCGCGAGCGCGTGAGCTCCACTGTCTGACCCATCCGATTCATTCTGCTTTCGAGGCTTCTCATGTCGACTCAAGCCAGCGTTGCGTCCGCGATCATCCGTCTGCATCCGGGCGACGACGTCATCATCGCGACTCGCCAGCTACTGCCGGGCACGCGCATCGACGCGGAGCAACTGGTGGTCACCGGTTTGATCCCGCCCGGCCACAAGATCGCGACGCGCGACATCGCGAAAGGCGAGCCGGTCAAGCGCTATAACCAGATCATCGGCGTCGCGCGCGAAGCCATTGCACGCGGCCAGCACGTTCATGTGCAGAACCTCGGCATGTCCGAGTTCGCGCGCGAGCATGTGTTCGGCGTCGATGCACAACCGACCGCTTATGTGAAGGAACCCGCGCACTTCATGGGCATCCGTCGCGGCGACGGGCGCATTGCGACGCGCAATTACATCGGCATCCTGACGAGTGTGAATTGCTCGGCGACGGTGGCGCGCGCAATCGCCGATCATTTCCGCCGCGACGTGCATCCCGATGCACTCGCCGATTATCCGAACGTCGATGGCGTGATCGCGCTGACGCACGGCCTCGGCTGCGGCATCGACACGCAGGGCGAAGGCATCCGCATTCTGCGCCGCACGCTCGCGGGCTATGCGGTGCATCCGAACTTCGCGTCGGTGCTGTTCGTCGGGCTCGGCTGCGAAACGAACCAGATCGACGGCGTGCTCGAGGCCGGCGGTCTCGGCAGCAGCGACCTCAAGCTGCGCAGCTTTACGATCCAGGACAGCGGCGGCACGCGCAAGACGATCGAGCGCGGCATCGCGATGGTGACCGAGATGCTCGCCGACGCGAACCGCATCCAGCGTGTGCCCGTGCCGGCTTCGCATCTCAGCATCGGCTTGCAGTGCGGCGGCTCGGACGGTTACTCGGGCATCTCCGCGAATCCCGCGCTTGGCGCCGCGGTCGATCGCGTCGTGCGGCATGGCGGCACCGCGATCCTCTCGGAGACGCCGGAGATCTATGGCGCCGAGCATCTGCTCACGCGCCGCGCGGTGAGCCCCGCTGTGGGCGAGAAACTGCTTGCGCGAATCGCATGGTGGCAGGACTACTGCGCGCGCAACGGCGGCGCGCTCGACAACAATCCGTCGGCCGGCAACAAGGCGGGCGGCCTCACGACGATCCTCGAAAAATCGCTCGGCGCGGTCGCGAAGGGCGGCACGACGAATCTCGTCGACGTCTACGAATACGCGCAGCCGGTCGCCGCAAAAGGTCTCGTGTTCATGGATTCGCCGGGCTACGATCCGGTGTCCGCGACGGGCCAGGTTGCGTCCGGTGCGAACGTGATCTGCTTCACGACGGGGCGCGGCTCCGCGTATGGCTGCGCGCCGTCGCCGTCGCTGAAGTTCGCGACGAATAACACGCTGTGGGAGCGTCAGGCGGACGACATCGACCTCAACTGCGGCGGCGTGATCGACGGCAGCGCGAGCATCGACGAACTGGGTGAAGCGATCTTCCAGATGATGCTCGATTGCGCGTCCGGCACGCGCACGAAAAGCGAATTGCATGGCTACGGGCAAAGCGAATTCGTGCCGTGGCAAGTCGGCGTGGTGACGTGACGCGAACCCGCACGTTACGCAAACTCAAACCCGATTGAAGCCCGATAGCCGCATGAATCGCTGATAGGAGAGACTGAATTGGAACGCCGCCTTTATGCAGGCCGCGACGTGAAGCGTGCGCATGGCATCGACGATCTGCGCGCGATGGCGCGCCGGCGCTTGCCGAATTTCTGTTTCGAGTATGTGGAGGGCGGTTCCGAAGACGAGGCGACGCTGCGCCGCAATCGCGATGTGTTCCGCGAACTCGCTTTTCTGCCGCGTACGCTCGTGAACGTCGAGAAGCGCAATCAGAGCGTGACGCTGTTCGGCGAGCGCAGCGCCGCGCCGTTCATGATCGGCCCGACCGGCTATAGCGGACTGATGTTCCGCGAAGGCGACGTCAAGATGGCGAGCGCCGCGGCGGCGGCCGGCATTCCGTTCGTGCTGAGCAACGTGTCGACCGTCGCGCTTGAAGACGTCGTGCGGCGTGCGGGCGGCCGCATATGGATGCAGGTCTACATGTACCGCACGCGCGAATCGCTTGCGAAGCTCGCGCAGCGTTCAGAGGCCGCGGGCATCGAAGCGCTCGTCGTGACGACCGACAGCGCGGTGTTCGGCAAACGCGAATGGGACCTGCGCAATTACGTCGAGCCGCTCAAGCTCGACTGGCGCAACAAGTTCGATGTGCTGCGGCATCCGCGCTGGATGGCGAACGTATTGTGGCCGAGCGGCATGCCGCGCTTCGCGAATCTCGGCGACTTGTTGCCGCCTGGGCAAAACAGCGTGAAGGGCGCGACGATCACGCTCGGTCAGCAACTGGACCCGTCGCTGTCGTGGGACGACATCCGCTGGTTGCGGGATTTGTGGCCGCATCGGCTGATCGTGAAGGGCGTGCTCGGCGCGGCCGATGCACTCGAAGCGGTGAAGGCGGGTGTCGACGGCATCGTGCTGTCGAATCACGGCGGCCGGCAACTCGACGGCGCGGTCTCGGCGATGGATGTATTGCCCGAGGTCGTCGAGCAGGCAGGCGGCAGGCTGTGCGTGATGCTCGACGGCGGATTCCGCCGCGGCACCGACATTCTGAAAGCGGTCGCGTTGGGTGCCGATGCGGTGCTGCTCGGACGCGCGACGACTTATGGCTTGAGCGCGGGCGGTCAGCCGGGCGTCGAACGTGCCATCGACATTCTCAAAACGGAGATCGACCGTGCGCTCGGACTACTCGGTTGCCGCGATATCGCGGAACTCGACCGAAGCTATCTGCGCCGGATTGGGCACGACGGGGCGCTATCGCGGCCGCTGCAGGAACGACGCGTTCCCCTTATCGACCATGACGCTGCGGTAACTGGCGAGCCTTACCTGCAAGCGTGAGATGCAAGGCCGCGCCCTGTTCACTGCGCAAGCTGCCAGCGCAATACCGGATGCGTGGCGCCTGCCGGCATCGCCCACACGCCCGTTGAGCTGAAGTCGTAAGTGGGACCGAAGCTCGACGGCGCGCTCATTTCCGCAGTGGTCAATCCCGTCGCCGCCGATGTGCCAGTGCCGCTATACACGTCGCGCGTCGCGTGAGTGGTCTGCGTATCCCAGTAGACGTCGCCCGCAATCGTGCCGTTGTTTGTGCTCGCGACGCCGAGCGCGGGCGGACCTAGCGCGGGCTGAATGCTCTGGATGACCTGGCCGGTCGCGAACGACTGCTCGATCGTGCCGTCGTTTCGTTGAACCAGGGCGGCGCTGCCATCTGTGCAGGCCGTGCCGTTGCCGCCGCCGCAATAGTTCGGCTGAAACGATACCTGACCCGTCGCATACGACTGCGAGATGAGGCCAGAGTTGCTTCCTGCGAGTCCGCCTCCGCCGCCGGTATGCGCCTCCGCCGTCACCGCGCCGGTCGCATACGATTGCCTGATCGTCCCCGCGTTGATGCCCACGAGACCGCCCGGTGTGCCTTCGGCCAATACATTGACGCTGCTGCCCGAGCGCGTGATCGTGCCGTAGTTATAGCCGACGAGGCCACCCGTACTCGACGCGTAGCTGTAGCCTCCAAAGTCGGATGCCGATCCGCTCGTGCGAACGTAGGTGACGAGTCCGTAGTTGAATCCCGCCAGTATTCCGTACGATCCATAATCGTTCGGATCGCTAATGTTTCCGTTCACGTTGACATTGCGCACGACACCCGTCGTGCCGATCACGCCGAAGAGTCCCGCTGCCCGCTGGTCAGGACCGCCGGTGATCGAACCCGGCGTAACGAGCACCGTGCGCGACAAGGTAAGGCCGCTGATGGCGTGACCCATGCCGTCGAACTGACCGGAGAACGGCGTGGCGCCGTCGCCGATGGAAGTGAAGGCGAACGCCGGCGGAAAGCCCGACGTGGCGCTCGCGTCAATGTCCTTGCCTAGCGCATAGTTGCCGGCGAGATCCGCCGATACCTGCTGCAAGTCGTTCAGCGAATTGACGAGCTTGTAGGCCGTCGCCTGTGTCAGCAGTCCGCTGAACGGCGCGGCTGTCCACGCGCTGTTCGTGAGCACCGTGCCGGGGCTGTAGGTGCCCGTCATGTCGTAAAGCGCGCTGACGATGCCGGTGCTCGCGGACCAGTCGAGCGTGCCGTGGTTCGCGATGCTGCCGCCGTTGTCGATGCCCGACGCGTCCGCGCGCAACGTCAGATTGCCGGAGCCCGAGTTTTTCAGCGTGACGCCCGATGCAATCGAGACATCGTGATAGGCCGCAAGCGATAGCGCGGCTGGGCCGTTCCAGTTCAGACCCGAGGCGACGCTCAGATCGCCGGATACGCCGTTTGCGCCTGTCGTGGTCACGTTGACGGAGGTGCCCGCGTCGAGACTGCGGCGAAGCGCACCCGCGGCGGCTGCGTCGATCGTGAATACGGGGGACGTCACGTTCCACTGCGATGCGAGCACGCGTGCGTCGCGGCCGAATGAGAGATTAAGCGCGTGCGTGTCGACGGTGCCGCCGCTGCCGTCTGCGTTGGACGCGACAATCGTGCCGCGCTGCGCGACGCTGCCCGTATCGGCGACAAGCCACACGTGGCCGTCGCGCGTCGCCGTGCCCGTTGCGCGTATGCGCGTGCCGCCGCCCGCGAGTGCGTAGATGTTGCCGTCTGCGGCTTGCAAATTAATCTGCGCGGCGCGCAAGGCCCCGGCGTTCGCAACCGTACCCTTGCTGCCGGTTTGCACGAAAAGCTGCTTGCCACTCGACGAATCCTGCAACAACACGTTCGCGCCGACGCCGAGTTCGGCGGTTCCGTTGGGCGCTTCGACGGTGCCCGCGTTGACTACTGCGTTACGCGCGATGAGAAATACGTCGCCGCCCGTCGAGCTGATCTTGCCGAGATTCACGACGCTCGCATTCGAGTCGCCTGCGAATGCCAGCGCGCCGCCGTTCATGAACGCGCAATTGCAGACGTCGAGTGTGGAGGCCAGGAAACGTCCGCCGGTGCTGATCACACCCGACGGCCCCACGACGATACCTTGCGGGTTGATCAGATAAACATCGCCCGTTGCACTCAGCTTGCCGAGGATCGCGGAGAGCGAACCGCCCGTCACGCGATTGAGCGTCGCGCCGGAGCCGTTCTGAAACATCACGGCATTGCCCTTGCCGATCGAGAAGCTGTTCCAGTCGATCACGCCGCGCGTGGAGCCCGGTTGCGTGACGATCAGGTTGTTGCCGCTGGTGTTGATCGAACCCTGGCCACCGACATACTGACCGCCTTGCGGCAACACGCCCGCCGCTATCGCCACGGAAGCCGGAATCAATCCGGCGAGCGACAGTGCGAGCGCAATTGAACGATGCCGCGCGGCGATGCCTGTCCGAAGAGTGCCTTGAACCGGTCGGGGTATTAACCGAAATGACATGTTTGCCTCCTCGGTGTCAGTCCGATACGCGCGCGACGGAACGCGGATGCCGTTGCACGATCCGCGTCGTCGGATGAAGTCTGCTGAATCAGCTTAGCAGTGCGCTTTGATGACACGCTGTAATAATCACAGCACTTTGTGCCGTGATGGTGTCGCTTTTTGCAGATCATTGGGCATGTGTGGAAGGAAGCGCAGGCGTTTGCCGCGCGCTAAATCCCTACGTTTTCATGACGTCATCTGTCATTTCGCTGACGCATTTTTTTGTGCGAGCGCAGCGACGGATTTTTCGATGCTGGTGCGTTCAAGAAGAAACGAAGCCGCATTGTGCTTCGACATGCTTTGGCATGTTTCGATATCGAACGGGAGAAACCAGCATGACATCGAGAAAAAGCCTTGGGACTTTCATGCTTGCCGCCGCTTTGGCCGGTGGCGCCTTCGTCGGCTCCGCGCCCGCGTTCGCGCAGGCCGTGATCATCGCGCCGGTCGCGCCGCCGCCGCCGCGCGTCGAGGTCGTGCCGGCGCCTCGCGCGGGCTATGTGTGGGATCAGGGCCGCTGGCGTTGGCATCACGGCCGCTACGTGTGGGTGCGCGGTCACTGGCAGGCGGTGCGCGTCGGCTATCACTGGGTGCCGGGACACTGGGTGCAGCGCGGGCCGAACTGGCGCTGGGTCGAAGGTCATTGGGCCTGAACGGCTTCGCGTAACCAGTGAGGCAATCGCCATGAAAACGCTTGTGATAATGCTGCTGGCGGCGTCGCTGGCCGGCTGCGTGGTGTATCCGGCGCGGCCGGTCTACTATCGTCCGGCAGTCGTCGTGTATTGAGAGTGGCGGTCCCGGCTGCCGTGCGTATCGATCACCGTTGCACGCGCAACGAACATGAGAGTTGAAGCCGACGTGAATTGCATCGCATGTATGCCGGGAGCGCCGCGTCTTGAGTGAACGCGACCCCGACGCGGAGTTGCTCGAGCAGGTCGGCCGCCACGATGCGGCCGCCGTGCGCACGCTCGTCGCACGCAAGCTGCCGCGTCTGCTCGCGTTGGCCATGCGCATGCTGGGCGACCGCATGGAAGCGGAAGACGTCGCGCAGGAAGTGTTCGTGCGAATCTGGAAACACGCGACGCGTTGGCGCGAAGGCGAGGCGAAATTCGACACGTGGATTCATCGCGTGGCGCTGAACCTTTGCTATGACCGGCTGCGCGGCCGGCGCGAAGAAGTACGCGACGAACTGCCCGACGAGATCGATCCCGCCGCGCTGCCCGACGTGCGGCTCGAAGCGCGGGCTCGCGACGAGCGCGTGCGCGAAGCACTCGCCGCACTGCCGGTGCGGCAACGCGAGGCGCTGGTGCTCTGCTATTACCAGGAGATGTCGAACATCGACGCGGCCGCGCTGATGGGCATCACCGTCGATGCGCTGGAAAGCCTGCTCGCTCGCGCACGCCGCAATCTGCGCGCTCAACTGGCCGGCAGCGGCCTTAGCAAGGACAAGTCATGACGCCCGAAAGATTTCATCAGATCGTCGAAGCCTATGGCGCCGATCCACAGCGTTGGCCGCCGCAGGAGCGAGCCGCGGCGCAGGCGTGGGCGGGTTTGCATCGTCAGCAGGCGCAAGCATGGCTTGACGAAGCCGCCGGGCTTGATGCGTGGCTCGCGACGGATCGGCTCGCGTCGCCGGACGTCGCGTTGCAGCAGCGCATCGTTGCAAGCGCGCCCGCGCGGCCTGCGCGGCGGGCGACACCACAGCGGCGCGCGTGGTGGTGGTCGGGCGCTGCGGTCGGTGTCGGCCTGCTCGGTGGCGTGGCCGGCGCGTTGGCGGTGTCGTTTTTCGTGCTGACGGAAGCGGTGCCGCCTGTGCATGAATCCTCTTATCTCACGTCGAGTTTCGGTGGATCGTCCGCCGACTGGAGCGGCGAATGAACAGCCGGTCATGGAAAGTCGTCCTCGTAGTGTCGCTCGTCCTCAATGTGTTTTTGCTTGGCGCGATCGCGGGCGGCGCTTATCGATGGTATGCGGCGCGCGATGCCGCGGCGCCGCTCGCCGCGCAGCAGCGGGCGTTGCGTTTTGCCGCACAGACGCTGTCGGCGGAGCGGCAGAAGGCGTTCGCCGAGAGCCTGAGGAATGGACGCCGCGACGGCCGGCAGCTTGCGCGCGAGGCGCGCGAAGCGCGTCGCGAGGTATTGCGTCTGCTCGCCGCGCCGCAACTGGATCGTGCGGCGCTCGACGCCGCGTTGGCTCGCACGCGCGAGGCCGACAGCGGCCTGCGCGCGAAAGTGGAAAGCAGTGTCGCGGATTTCGCCGCGACGTTGTCGCCGCAAGAGCGCGTCGAGTTCGCCGACAGCCTGCGCTTGCGCGGACAGTGGCGCGAGCCGCAAACAAGCGCGAAGGGCGCCGGTCCGGCGAGCGCTGCATCGTCGGCTGCCGCGTCGAGCGAATAAAAATGTTTGCGAGCGGCGACGGATTGTGTGCGTCGGCAACGTTCAAGCACTATCCAATGCCTGAGAGGGCGGTATGACTGCCTCTTCCAACCTGACGACTGCTGCGATCGCGCTGAACCGTTTCGGCCTCGGCGCGCGCCCCGACGACCCAGCGCCCGCCGACCCGAAGGCGTGGCTGCTCGCGCAATTCGAGCACTATGAGCCGAGGCCTGCTGCCTGGGCCGATCAGCCGGATTCGATTGGCTTGTCGAGCGAACTGGAACAGCAGCGCATGCAGTTGCGTCAGCAACGGCAGCGCAAGCCCGGCGATGCGAACACGCCGCAACAAAGCAACGCGCAAGGCGGCCAGCAAGCGGCATCGGAAAGCTCGGTGAAAAAAGATCAGGAAGCCGAACGGAAAGCGATGCATGTCGAAATACGCGACACGTACCGCGCTTCGGTGAATGCGCGCGTGCTTAGCGCATTGACCACGCAGACGCCTTTCATCGAGCGGCTGGTTCATTTCTGGGCGAACCATTTCGCGGTATCGACGGAAAAGCCCGCCGTGGCCGCGCTCGCCGGTTCGTTCGAAGCGGAGGCGATTCGCCCGCACGTGCTCGGCCGTTTCGAGGACATGCTGGTGGCGGTCGAGCGTCATCCGGCGATGCAGGTGTTCCTCGACCAGACGCGTTCGGTCGGGCCCGACAGCACGGCGGCGCTGCGTGCGGCGGCGCGCAATCCCGAGCGCAAGCGTGGCCTCAATGAAAACCTTGCGCGCGAAATCATGGAGTTGCATACGCTCGGCGCGCGCAGCGGCTATAGCCAGGACGACGTTACTGAATTTGCTCGCGCGTTGACGGGTTGGAGCGTGGCGACCGATCCTGCCAACGCCGGCATGCAGGGCAAACCGCCCGCGCAGTCCATGCCGACTGCCGCCGCGCCCGGCACCTTCGTGTTTCGCGAAGCGCTGCACGAGCCCGGCGCGCGAACCGTCATGGGACGTCGCTACGATCAGCGCGGCGAGGACCAGGCGCTCGCGATCCTGCATGACCTCGCGACTGCGCCCGCGACCGCGCAACACATCGGCGCGAAGCTGGCCCGTCATTTCATCGCCGATACTCCGCCCGCGGCTGCGAGCGACAAGCTGGCGAACGCGTTCATGACGAGCGGCGGCGATCTGCCGACGGTCTACCGCACATTGATCGACATGCACGAAGCCTGGTCGCCCGTCGCGGTGAAGTTCAAGACGCCGTGGGAATGGGCGATTTCGTCGATGCGCGGGCTCGGCTGGCAAGACCTCGGCAATCTGCAAGCCGCACCTCTGTTGACGCAGCTTGGTCAACCCGTATGGCGTCCCGGCTCGCCCGCCGGTTACGACGACGTCGCCGCAAGCTGGGCCGCGCCCGATGCGCTCGTGCGCCGCGTCGAGGTCGCACAGCGCTTCGCGGCGCGCGTCGGCGACCGTCTCGACGCGCGCTCGCTCGGCCAGGTGCTGCTCGCCGGATCGCTGGGCGCGCCGAGCGCGGTGGCGATCGCGCGCGCCGAGAGCGCATCCACGGCAATTGCGCTTTTGCTGGTCTCACCGGACTTTCAACGGAGATGAACGCCATGTCCTCACGCCGTCAATTTCTGCGAGTCGCCGCTGCGGGCGCGGGCGCGATTCTCGTGTCGCCGCGCATCGCGTTTGCGAATGTGGTCAGCGAGCGCCGTTTCGTGTTCGTGATTCAGCGCGGCGCGGCCGATGGCCTGAACATCGTCGTGCCGTACGCGGAACCTGCCTATGCGAAGTTGCGCGGCGCGCTCGCAATCGATCCGTCGAGCGCTCACCGGCTCGACGGCAGCTTTGCGCTGCATCCCGCGCTCACGCAGATGGCCACGATGTACGCGGACCGTCAGGCGCTGTTCGTGCACGCGGTGGCGTCGCCGTATCGCGACCGCTCGCATTTCGACGGACAGAACGTGCTCGAAACCGGCAGCGCGTCGCCGTATCAGGTGAAGGACGGCTGGCTGAACCGACTCGCCGCGCTGCTGCCCGCCGCGCGCGAGACGGCAATCGCCTTTGCGCCCACCGTGCCAATGGCGCTGCGTGGCACGGCGGCCGTGACGTCGTACGCGCCGTCCGCGTTGCCGCCGGCGCCCGACGATCTGCTGATGCGCGTCTCGCAACTCTATGACGACGACGCGCAGTTGCGCCCCTTGTGGGAATCCGCGATGACGGCACGCGGACTCGCGGGCGACGCCGGCGCGCGCCAGGACCCCGCGAGCCTCGGCAAACTGGCGGCCGGATTTCTCGCACGCGACGACGGTCCGCGCATCGCAATGATCGAGACCGGCGGCTGGGACACGCATAGCGCGCAGAACGCGCGTCTTGCCAATCAGTTGAAGGCACTGGACACGATGCTCGCGGCATTGCGCGACGGCATGGGTCCTGCGTGGAGCAAAACCACCGTGCTGGTGGCGACCGAGTTCGGCAGGACCGCGGCCGCGAACGGCACCGAAGGCACCGACCACGGCACGGGCTCGGTGGCGATGGTGCTGGGCGGCGCGGTGGCGGGCGGCCGTGTCGTCGCGGACTGGCCCGGCCTCGCGCCTCGCGATCTCTATGAGGCTCGCGACCTCAAGCCGACCGCATCGCTCGATGCGCTGATCGCCGGTGCCGCGAGCGAAGCACTCGGTCTCGATCCGCATCACACGGCGCGCGTGCTGTTCGGCCGCGCGGCTGCGGTGAAGCCGTTCAGCGGTATCGTTCGCGCGTAACCGTTGCGCTCCGGCTGCGTGCCAGCCGGAGCGCCTCCTTGTGTCTCCTTCCTCCTCACATCTGCGGCAAGCAGATCGTTCCCACGCAGCGGGCGCTCACGCGAGATTCAAATTTTTTTCGCGTGAGCCCTACGCAAGCGGCCGTTTCCTGCCGACATCCAGGCATGGGTTGCAGTGAGCAGCCGGCGGGAAAATTGACCGCGCCCCATTATTCGTGACGATCGCCTCGTCGGCGCCCAACGCCGATTGATCAGGATGGCGAACGAATAAAGGCAGCGCTGCTTTCCCCATCCGCAACCACCTCTGATTTCACCGATTTTTGTCCGGGCCTCCCCGGCGTTGGATTGTCTTGCCATGGTTAAACGACGTGAGTTTCTCGGCTTGCTGACGGCTGTCAGCGGCAGTTATGTGCTGAGCGCATGCGGCGGCGGTGGCGGCGGCGACGGCAAGGGGACGAGCGCGGGCGTGACGACCAGCGCGACGTCCAGTTCAACGAGCGCGGCGTCGGGAACCACAAGCACTACAGGCACCACAGGGACCACAGGGACCACAGGCACGACCTCGGCGACTGGCAGCACCGGGGCCACACAGAGCAACGCAACGTCGAGCGGATCGAAGGGCAACAACGGAGCGTCGAATACGTCAAATAACGACGCATCCGGGTCCGCGCTCGCGTCGGCGGATGGCACGGCGATTCCGCCCGCGGCATCGGTCATCGACAATCAGGCGGCGGTGTGGACCGTCGTCGGCGGATCGGTCTACCGCAACGGCGCGAAGGCCGGCAACACGTTCAGCGTGTCCTTGCTGCTGTGGTCCGGCGGCGTGATCTATCACCAGGGCACGGGCGGGCAGTTCTACGGCTGGAGCGGCTCCGCGTGGTACGCGTGCGCCGATCCGCGCCTCGGCGGCACGTCGCTCGACGGCACGACGATTCCTGGCGCGTCGCGCATCATCGATAGAGTAGGCGCAATCTGGACCGTCGCGAACGGCGCCGTTCTGCGCAACAACGCCGCGGTCGGCGTGAGCTCCAACGTGTCGCTGCTGTTGTGGTACGGCGGCAAGCTGTGGTGCCGCGCGGCGGGCGCGCAGTTCTACGTGTGCAACGACATCGACCAATGGCTGCCGTGCGCCGATCCGCGTATTCCGGTGGCGGCCGCTAGCGGCATGTTCCATGGCATCAACGGACACTACGACTATCGCTACACGCCCGCGCAGGTCGTGTCGATCATGCAGAACATGGGCTGCTCGACATATCGCGTCGGCGTCACCGACGACCCCACCGAACTCACGGCCGTCGTCAGACTCGCGCAGGCTTTCCAGGCGGCGGGGCTCACGCTGTTCGTGGTGATCCAGATCGGCATGCGCGACGCCAACGGCGCGCTGCTCGCGAGCGAATCGGCGGCTTATGCGCGGGGGCATTCGTGCGGCGTGACAGTCGCCGGCGCGCTCGCGCCATACGGCGTGGTCATGTACGAGTGCGGCAACGAATTGACTCGCGATCCCGCGATCATTCTCGACTCGACCAATGCCGGGACGAAGGCCGTCGACTTCAGCAACGCGAACTGGCCGATCATGCGCGGCCTGATGCGCGGCATGATGGATGGCGTGAAGTCCGCGCAGCCCGCGGCGAAATGCGGGATCAACTTCTGCGTCGCGGACGTCGGCGCCGCCGACGCATTGTGGGACGGCACGCAACCGGACGGCACGAGCGGCTACCCGACCGTGCGCTGGGACATGACGACGTGGCACAACTACGAGATCTACGGCGACATCTTCGACATCGGTTCGGACGGTTCGGGTCCCGGCTTCGATCTGCCGACTTACTGCAAAGCGCGCTACGGCAAGCCGTTTTTGCTGACCGAGTGGAATACCGGACCCGAAAAGACGGTGGCCTATCGCGCGGATTACATCAGCGCACGCTACGCGAGCTACTATCAGGCGAGAAAGACAAAGAACATCCAGTCGACGATGTACTACGAGCTCGATAGCGGCAACACCACGTATGGCGTGATGATCGACGGCGTGGTGGTCAATCAGACGTACAGCGCGTTCGTGAGCGCCGTCGCGAGCCATCCGGACAATTGAGCGCGATGCCGAACGATGCCAACGCGCCGCAATTGCATGGCGGCGCATTCCCCTTTTTCTATCGACGGCCCCGCGCCCACTAGACACACCGCTTGACCCTGACGTAGCGTGAGGCCTTAGTCTCTAACGCGTGTAACGGAGGGAGGTCGAATGTTGTTGAAGGTGGGAGAACTGGCGAGGCGCAGCGGACTGACCGTGCGCACGCTTCATCACTATGATGCGATTGGCCTGCTCAAACCTTCAGCGCGTGCCGGCAACGGCTATCGTCTGTACGACCGCAACGACATCGCGCGGCTGCATCGTATTCAGGCATTGCGCCGTTTCGGCCTGAGTCTTGCCGACATCTGCGGCTATATGCGCGCGCCGGATGCACCGCTTGCGACAATCGTCGCGCGGCAGATCGCGATGCTCGATCAGCAGATTGCAGAAGCGGCGCGGCTGCGCGAACGGCTGCAAGCGCTGCAGGATACGCTGCATGCGGGCAACGAACCCGACCTCTCCGACTGGCTTTCCACGTTGGAGTTGATGACCATGTACGACAAATACTTTACCGAAGACGAACTGGCGCGCCTGCCGATGTATCGCAAGACACAGGCGCCGGACCCGGAGTGGGCCGATCTGGTTGCCGAAGTCCGCGCGCAGATGGACGCGGGCGTGCCGCCTGAAGAAGAGACGCCGCGCGCGCTGTCGGTTCGCTGGATGACGCTGCTGGTGCGCGATACCGGCGGCGACCCGCGGCTTCTCGCGAAACTCAATGTGATGCACGACAACGAGCCTTCGATGCAGGCGACGCTCGGTATCTCGACACCTTTGCGCGACTACGTGCTGCGCGCGTTTTCCGAAACGAAGATGCGGATCTACGAGCGCTACCTGACGCCCGAGGAGACGCGTTTCATGCGCGCGCATTACGGCACTCGCGCGATGGAGTGGCCGCAATTGATGGCGGACGTCCGCGATGCAATCGACGCCGGCATCGCACCGGATTCGCAGCAGGGCCGCGAACTGGCCTTGCGTTGGCTCGAGTTGTTCCGCAGCTACGCAGGCGACGATCCCGCGACGCATATGAAATTCCGTCAGGCGCTGCAGAACGATCCTGAACTGATGGTCGGCACGTGGGCGAGCGAACCGCTGCTCACGTTTGTGCGCGCAGCGGTGTCCGCGGTCACACCGGCACGATGAGGCGTGCGGCCTGACCGATCGGCATCACGCTTCACACTCAGTCGATGTAGCGCAGCCCCAGTTGCCGCAACGGCTCGCGCATCTGATACATGTCGAGGCCCAGCACGCCGGAGGCGAGCTTCGCGCGCTTTTGCGCTTCGTTTGCTTCGCGCGCGCTGGCCTTGTCGAGCGTCTCTTGCGCTTGCGCCGACGGCACCACGGCCACGCCGTCGTGATCGGCGACGATCACATCGCCCGGCGTCACCAGTGCGCCCGCGCAGACCACCGGAATATTCACCGAGCCGAGCGTCGCCTTGATCGTGCCCTTCGCCGAGATCGCCTTGCTCCAGACAGGGAAGCCCATGTCGGTGAGCACGGTCACGTCGCGCACGCCTGCATCGATGATGAGCGCCCGCGCGCCGCGCGCCTGGAAACTCGTTGCGAGCAGGTCGCCGAAATAGCCGTCGGTGCAGTCGGCGGTGACGGCGGCCACGACCACATCGCCCGGTTGAATCTGTTCGGCCGCGACGTGCAGCATCCAGTTGTCGCCGGGATGCAGCAGCACCGTGACCGCGGTCCCCGATGCGTGCGCGCCGGTGTAGATCGGCCGCATGTACGGCTTCATCAGGCCGACGCGTCCCATTGCTTCGTGAACGGTTGCGCTGCCGAGCGCGCCGAGTCCTTCCGCGACGCGGCTATCCGCGCGCGCGATGTTGCGATAAACCACGCCGAGTTCAAACATGTTCAACGTCCTTGTGCTTTGAGTGCGGCGTCGAGGCGCGGATAGACGCGCCGCGCGTTGCCTTCATAGATCTTGTCGCGCTGTTGCGGATTCATCTCCGCTGCTTCGACATAGCGCTTCGTATCGTCAAAGTAGTGGCCGGTTTGCGGATCGATGCCGCGCACCGCGCCGATCATTTCGCTGGCAAAGAGAATGTTGTCGACGGGAATCACTTTCGTCAGCAGGTCGATGCCCGGCTGGTGATAGACGCAGGTGTCGAAGAAAATGTTCTTCAACAAATGCTCTTCGAGCAGCGGCTTTTTCATTTCCTGTGCAAGGCCGCGGAAACGTCCCCAGTGATAGGGCACTGCGCCGCCGCCGTGAGGAATCACGAACCTGAGCGTGGGGAAGTCGCGGAACAGATCGGACGTGAGGCATTGCATGAACGCGGTGGTGTCCGCGTTCAGGTAATGCGCGCCCGTGGTGTGAAAGCAGGCGTTGCAACTCGTGCTGACATGGACCATCGCGGGAATGTCGTACTCGACCATCTTCTCGTAGATCGGATACCAGTAGCGGTCGGAGAGCGGCGGACTCGTCCAGTGTCCGCCCGATGGATCGGGGTTCAGATTGATCGCGACATTGCCGTACTGCTCGACGCATTTCACGAGTTCGGGAATGCAGGTGGCGACGTCCACGCCGGGGCTTTGCGGCAGCATCGCAGCCGGAACGAAGTTCTCGGGAAATAACTGGCTTACGCGATAGCACAGTTCGTTGCAGATCGCGGCCCACGTGCTCGACACGTTGAAGTCGCCGATGTGATGCGCCATAAAGCTTGCGCGCGGGCTGAAGACGGTGAGGTCGAGGCCGCGTTCGCGCATCAGACGCAACTGGTTGGTTTCGATTGACTCGCGCAGTTCGTCGTCGCTGATTTGCAGTTCGGACGGGCTGGGCGCGTCAGTGGGATTGCCGAGCGCGGCGATCTGGCGATTGCGCCATGTTTCCAGCGCTTTGGGCGCGGTCGTGTAGTGACCGTGAATGTCGATGATCATGCAAGTAGTCCGAATTGAAATGCGGTGTGATGTGTCGTCAGCGCGACGCGGTTTCTGTAGCCGACGCCGCCGCGAGCAAAGGCTCCGCGTCGCCGCCCAACGCCTTCGTCACGCGCGCGGCGAATTCCAGCAGGCGCGGGCGGTAGCGCTCCATCTCCTCCATGCCCATGCGCGCGGAGGGTCCGACGATGCCGAGCGCGCCGACGAGTTCCTGGCCGACGCGGAACACGGGTGCCGATATGCCCGAGGTTTCGCGGTCGCGTTCGCCCATCGAGAGATACACGTAGCGCGAGCGCACGGTCTCGTACGGCTCGCCGGGTTCGCCCGCGAACGCCAGTAGCACGCGGCCGCCCGCGCCACGTTCGAGCGGTTGCGTGTCGCCTTGCTGCACTTCGGCGCGGATCGAGTGGCGCGACGCGATGCGATACAGGCACACGCGGTGATCGCGCTCGCGCACATGAAACGAAACGGCCTCGCCGGTTTCCTCGCTCAATTCCTTCATCGCGGGCAGCAGGATGTCGCGCAGATCGAAACCGGCCTCATAGACCGCGCTCAGATGCATTGCGGCCGAGCCGATCCAGTAGCGCCCGTCGTCGCGGCGAATCAGAAGCTGGTGATGACACAGCGCCTGCGCGAGCCGCGACAGCGTGCTCTTGTACAGCCCCGTGCGCTCGGAAAGCTGCGTGAGCGTGAGCGGTTCGTCATTGCGGCGAAACGCGAAAAGGATCGACGCCGCGCGGTCCAGCACGTCGATGCCGCTCGAGGTGACGCCTTGCGGCGTGCGCGCCGTCTCGCTACTGCGGGCCATGATCTGCTCCGTTGTTCGTTCTATTAGATAGAACCAATAATCGTTGGATGGAACAATGCTAGTCCGATCGCCTCGTGCCGTCAATCGCGGACGCAGGAGCCTCGTCGGTAATATCCCTGAGCGACAGCGCCGGATGGTATCGCTACCATCGCGTCTATCATGACAGCGCCGTCCCGCGACCAAGCCTTGTGGCGGGATGGTAGCGATACCATGGAGACATCAGTGGCGAACCGCAAAACATCCGAGCAGTTGCGCAGTTATCGCTGGTATGGCGTGAACGACCTTCGCTCGTTCGGTCATCGGTCGCGCACGGCGCAAATGGGCTATCACGCGTCCGATTACATGGGCAAGCCGGTGATCGCCGTCGTCAATACGTGGAGCGAGATCAACTCGTGCCATACGCATTTCAAGCAGCGCGTCGAGGAAGTGAAGCGCGGCATCTGGCAGGCCGGCGGCTTTCCGGTCGAGATGCCGGTAATGACTTTGGCCGAGCCGTTCCAGAAACCGACCACGATGCTGTACCGCAATTTCCTCGCGATGGAGACGGAGGAAATCCTGAAGTCGTATCCGTTCGACGGCTGCGTGCTGATGGGCGGCTGCGACAAGACCACGCCTGGCCTGCTGATGGGCGCGATCAGCATGAACCTGCCGGCGATCCTTCTGCCGGCCGGTCCGATGCTGCGCGGCAACTGGAATGGCCGCACGCTCGGCAGCGGTTCGGACACCTGGAAATACTGGGCCGAACTGCGCGCGGGCAACATCACCGAGGACGAGTGGAAGGGCATCGAGAGCGGCATCGCGCGCTCGCCTGGCCATTGCATGACGATGGGCACCGCATCGACCATGACCAGCGCGGCCGAAGCGCTCGGCCTCACGCTGCCGGGCTTTTCGTCGATTCCCGCCGTCGACTCGCGGCATGCGCAGTTCGCGTCGCTGACGGGGCAGCGCATCGTTGAGATGGTGTGGACCGACCTCAAGCCGTCGGACATTCTCACCGCGAAATCATTCGATAACGCCGTCACCACCGTGCTCGCGATGTCGGGGTCGACCAATGCGATTGTGCATCTGGTGGCCGTGGCGCGTCGCGCCGGCATCGACCTCACGACCGCGCGCTTCGACGAACTGTCGCGTATCACGCCTGTGATCGGCAATCTGCGGCCGTCGGGTCAGTACCTGATGGAAGACTTCTTTTACGCGGGCGGCTTGCGCGCGCTGCTGGTGGAACTGGGCGATCTGATAGACGGCTCGCAACTGACGGTCAACGGCGCGACGCTCGGAGAAAATATTTCGGGTGCCGAAATATTCAACGACGACGTGATCCGTCGACGCAGCAATCCCGTCGTGGCAAGCGACGGCCTCGCCGTGCTGACCGGCAATCTCGCCCCCGACGGCGCGGTGATCAAACCGGCCGCGATGGAAGCGCATCTTCTCAAGCATCGCGGTCCCGCCGTGGTGTTCAAGGATTACGCGGACATGGCGGCGCGCATCGACATGGAAGAACTCGACGTGAGCGCCGATTCGGTGATCGTCCTTCAGCACGCGGGGCCGGTCGGCGCGCCCGGCATGCCCGAATGGGGCCAACTGCCGATTCCGCAAAAGCTCCTGAAGCAGGGCGTGCGCGACATGGTGCGCATTTCGGACGCGCGCATGAGCGGAACGAGTTACGGCGCGTGCGTGCTGCATGTGGCGCCCGAGTCGTTCGTCGGCGGCCCGCTTGCGCTCGTGAAGGACGGCGACATGATCGAGCTCGACGTGGCCGCGCGGCGTTTGCATCTCGATGTCACCGACGAAGAACTCGCCGCGCGCAAAGCCGCGTGGCAGCCGCCGAAACTGCCATTCGAGCGCGGCTTCGGCGTGATGCATCAGTTGCATGTGTTGCAGGCGAACAAAGGCTGCGACTTCGACTTTCTCGAAGAGCCGCTGAAGGCGGCGGCTTCGCGCGACACGGCACAAAGCGCGCCGGACGCGAAACGCGGCGAACCCGAGATCCACTAATTAAAACGGAGTCCTTCATGACCGCATCCGAAATCGTCGTGAGCGAAGCGACGCTCGAACAGTTGAGGCACGTCAGCACCGCTACCTTGACCACGCAACTCTTCAAGCGCGGCTTGCGCAACGTGTTCTTGCAAGGCGTCGCGCCGCTCGTGAAGCCCGCGCCCTGCGCGCCGAATGTCGTGGGTCCCGCGTTCACGCTGCGCAATATCCCGGCGCGCGAAGACCTCGATCACGTCGGCGTGTTTCAGGACCCGGATCATCCTCAGCGCAAGGCCGTCGAAACGGCGCCTGCCGGCAGCGTGCTCGTGCAGGACTGCCGCGGCGAGCGGTCGGTGGCATCGGTCGGTTCGATTCTCGCGCTGCGTCTTGCGAAGCGCGGCGTCGCGGGCATGGTGTCGGACGGACCCGTGCGCGACAGCGGGACCATCGCGGCGCTCGGCTTGCCGATCTGGTGCGCGGGCGCGAGCGCGCCGCTCAATCTCGCGAAACATCATGCCGTCGATATGAACGTGCCGATCGCGTGCGGCGGCGTGGCGGTGTATCCGGGCGACATCGTCGTCGCGGACGTGGACGGCGTGGTGATCGTGCCGCGTGAAATGGCCGCCGATGTCGCGCGCGATGCCGCCGAGCAGGAGCAGCTCGAGGTATTCATCGCCGCGCGGATCGAAGAAGGGCGGCCATTGCGCGGCACTTATCCGCCGAACGAGGAAACGCTGGCCGCGTACGCGCAATGGCGTGCGCAACGGCCATAAGCGGCGTGGCATCTGCATCTGCATCGCCGAATCGAACGACGCTTGATTGATCCATCGCAGGAAACAGGCTCGCGCAAGACACGCGGCCGTAGGAGACGTTGTGAGCACCATGACACCGGCCATCGCCGAATCGCGCCTGATCAACCGCCTTGCCCTGCGTTTGATGCCGCTGCTGGGGCTGCTTTATCTGGTTGCCTATATCGACCGCTCGAATATCAGCTTTGCGAAGCTGCAAATGCTCGGCAGCCTCGGACTTTCCGAGGTCGCGTATGGTCTGGGCGCGTCGCTGTTCTTCGTCGGCTATCTGATTTTCGAAGTGCCGAGCAATGTGATGCTGCACAAGTACGGCGCGCCGCGCTGGATGGCGCGCATCATGTTGACGTGGGGCGTGGTGACGATATTGCTCGCCTTCACGCAGAACGCGACGATGTTTTACGTGCTGCGTTTTCTGCTCGGCGCATCGGAAGCGGGTTTATATCCTGGCGTGATCTATTATCTGACGCTGTGGTTTCCGTCGCGGCATCGCGTGCGCATGCTCGGCTATTTCACGGTGGGCAGCAGTCTCGGCAACATGGTCGGCGCGCCGATCTGCGGCTGGCTGCTCGACAAGGGCGGGCTCGCGGGGCTGGACGGCTGGCAACTCGTGTTCATCGTCACCGGGCTGCCGTCGGTGCTGTTGACGGTGGTGGTGCTGTTCCTGTTGCCGTCGTCGCCGAAAGAAGCCAAATTTCTTTCCGCCGACGAGAAGCAGTGGCTCACGAACACGCTCGATGCCGAGCGCGCGCAGATCAAGGCGAGCGTTGCGACGCACGGTTCGCTGCTGAGCGTGTTGACCGAGCCGCGCGTGATCGGCATGGCGCTCTACTACATGATGCTGTCCATTTCAGTCTACGGCGTGAGCTACTGGTTGCCGACGCTCGTGAAGGGCTTCGGCGTGAGCAACACGACCAACGGTTTGCTCAACATCATTCCGTGGCTGATGGCGACGATCGTACTCGCATGGTTGCCTTCGAAACTGCGCGGCACCGGTAATCGCGCGCTGATCGCAATGCTGGTTTCGGCACTGCTCGGCGTGATGTGTTTCGCGAGCGCCGTGTTTCTGCCGACCAACACGCTGCGCTTCATCGCGCTGTGTTTCGGCGCGCCGTGCATGTATCTGCTGATTCCGTGCTTCTGGACCTTGCCGCCGAAATTCCTGTTCGGCGCGCGTGCCGCGGCCGGCATTGCCGCGATCAATTCGCTCGGCAACATCGGCGGCTTCATCGCGCAGAACCTCGTGCCGTGGGTGCGTCAAACGACGGGCAGCGTGAAGGCGCCGATGATGATTCCCGCGACCTGTCTGCTCGTATTCGCTATCGTCACGGTTTTCATCTTGCGCCGCGACCGAGGAGCCCGTGTCGCGCAAAGCGGGGTCGCGGTGACTGAGTAAGCCACGACGCGCAGCGCTCCATGCATGTCGCGCGAGTGCCCGAGCCGTGCGCGATATGGCGCGGTTTAGAATACGCGCGCGATCCATCTTCTCCTGTCAGCCACCATGCCGAATAAAGAACCGCCCGCTGCCGCCGGCGCCGAGTTGCCCGACGCGGCGGCGCCCGTCCGGCGCATGCGCGGCGGTCCCAAGGGCTTGCGCATCACCGATGTCGCCGCGCAAGCGGGCGTCGCACCGATCACGGTGTCGCGCGTGTTCAACAGCCCCGAGACGGTCGCGCCGGAAACGCTGGAACGCGTGCGGCAGGTCGTGCAAAAACTCGGTTATGTGCCGAACCGGCTCGCGGGCGGCTTGTCGTCGTCGCGCTCGCGGCTCATCGCGGCGATCGTGCCGACCATCGCGCATTCGCTGTTTTCCGAAACCATTCAGGTATTCAGCGAGACCATGTCGCGCGCCGGCTACCAGGTGCTGCTCGCGCTGAGCGGCTACGACGATTCGAGCGAAGAGGCTTTACTCGACGCAGTGCTGAGCCGCCGTCCCGAAGGCGTACTGCTGACGGGCGTCGCGCATACCGATTCGCTGCGCGAGCGGCTTGCGAACGTCGGCATTCCGATTGTCGAGACGTGGGACATGACCGATCGACCGATCGACATGCTGGTCGGCTTTTCGCATTACCAGATCGGCGTCGCGGTCGCCGAGCATTTTCTGCAAAGGAATGTGCGCAAGCCAGGGCTCGTGTCCGCTAACGACGAACGCGCGCTCGCCCGTCGCCGCGGTTTTCGCGAGCGGCTCGCGCAGGCGGGCATATCCGACATTGCCGAAGTACTCGTCGCGCCGCCGAGTTCGGTGGCGCTCGGCAAGGCGGCGCTGCCTCGTTTGATCGAGCAGGCGCCGGATATCGACGCGGTGTTTTGCGGCTCGGATCTGCTCGCGATCGGCACGTTGAACGCGGCGAGGCAAATGGGGTTGAGCGTGCCGTCGCGATTGGCGATCTGCGGATTCGGCGATCTCGAGTTCGCGACGGAGACGACGCCGCAACTTACTTCGGTGCATGTCGATGGCACGCGCATTGGAGTCACGGCCGCACGGTGCCTGCTTGATCGGCTTTCTGGGTCGGGGCAGAGCAAGGTGACCGATGTGGGGTTTGAGGTCGTGCGGCGTGGTAGTAGTTGAAGTGGGTTTTTCTGGTGGTTAATGACTGAGATGATTGATACGCGTGAACAGATCAAACAGCGCCTTTTTGTCCTCGTCGGTTTGGACTTCAGTGGCGTGGGGCACGCAGCGGACATGCTTACGTTACAGTTCGGGCCGATCCGGGAAATAACGACAAAGCGCCAAACTATAAAACGTGTCGGCGCATGGTCACTACATATTCAATGCGACTGGACAATCGAACAAGGAGCGACAGTCCTGGCAGCCTATCGTGATTTTGCGGCTTCTGAAACGAGCATGCGGGAGATGACGCACCGCATCCGCGACCTGGTTGTAGACAAGGGGCCGACCGTAGTTCAAACGATTGAGGTCGGGGATAACGGTATGGTCCGCATCGGCTTGTCCGGAGATGTCCGGATTTCGATCACCACGGACGGAATATCGGACGAGGAGGACTGGCGGTTCTTTGCTTCGGGATCGGACGCGAAGCACTTTGTGATTACAGGTGGGAAGGTGGATCCTTGGTCTTTATCGTGACTGGCCGTCGCAAACAGGATCGTCTGGGGGAGGGGAGTTGCTTTGCTTCGTAAGACGGTACTGACGCAAGGCGCACAAACCGGGCGATCTGAAGGACCGCGATGCGACAAGAAGCCTGAAAAGGCGATGCAGCGAATTCAGCCCGCAGACTTGTCTGAGCTGCTAACCGGCGATGACGACGGGCGACACGCGTGGACATTCATCCTGAGGTCGCGAAGCTACGTGCAGGTCCACGCACGGCTCGAATAATTTTTTTCTGAAAGGATCAAACACGCCGCCACCTTCCCTTGCTGTGCGCATGGCGGCGCGCGCCACGCCCCCGACTGATCCCCCTTGTATGACCGCAGAAATGTGCGTCGCGAATAGTTTGCCGTGCACTTCTGTCAAGATTTGTTGCTTCCCGCCTATCCCGAATTAAATTCGTTGACCTTATTGAACTTAAATGGTCAGTTAACGGGTTTGGCAGCTGAACGCTGCGTCGCTGGTCTTTTCAG